>NZ_CANMVP010000004.1 GCF_947501385.1 uncultured Polaribacter sp. | reverse complement strand
TATATCTTGTCCTTCAAATTGTTCCATTATCCTAGTTTTATTGACTTAAATATACGGAAATTAAATGACTAACTCAATAATTTTATTCATATTATCTATATATTCTTCTTATATATTCATTTTTGAAAGACAGACTTATTTATCTAACCTACCCATCTGAGTTACATCTAAGGGTTCTATACCTAACTCTAGTGCAGGACTATTGAATTGAAAACCAAAATTGCCATGTTCAATATCTATAAACAAAGGATCTGCAAAAAGACTGTACTGTTCTTTCCCCACGGCACGCATTTTAGCGAAATGTTCATCCATCCAATTGGAATTGGCAGGATGGTAGTAGAGGTTATACTCCATATCGGTCTCTACCAATAACGGATCTCCATCCTCAGACCGTCCAATAGGCCTTTCACCATGTGCATTGCCTCCATCGGGATGTGAAACAATAATATTGTGATGCACCTTCGAATCTTTTACGCTAACCCATTCAAAACTAATGTACCCCCATTTTGGAGAAACGAGTGACCCAACGATAAAATTGTTACTAATGTCATTGACCCCTTTTGAAGCAATTCCAGCGCTAAAGCCATAATTGTTATATAGAATATTTCCAAAAATAAGTGTTTCGTGCTGGTCATCATCGCAACGGATGGCAGCAGGAAATGAATGCTCTAAATTATCATGTATATAATTGTAGCGAAGAATATTGCCCGTTCCAGCACCAGAAACGTAAATCGCATTTCCATCCGACAACAATTGTACGGCATGTGTAATTTCGTTGTATTCAAATACGTTATGTCTGGAATGATTGTATTTCTTACGGACTTTCCAACTTTCATAAGTTTCTTTGGTACTAGCCTTAACATCTTCAGGGATTTCTTTCTGGCGAATGGTTCTGCCACCTTCACCATCTAACCTTCTATCTGGTTCAACCCGGTTGGTTATTAATACTGCTGAATAACCACTATGGTGCACATAATTATGGTTAATATGATTAGAACCACTTTGCCAAGCCCATATACCTGGCGAATGCCATGTGATTTCACTAAAATGATGGATATGGTTGTTTATAATATCATTGTGATGATTCACATCCTTTATGCCTGGGCCATAACCAGCCAGCAGAATTCCAGCTTCACCTAAATGGGCAAATTCACAATTGGCAATGCGATTGCGTTGTGCATATAAATCCAATCGGATACCAGACCCACCAGAATTAAGAAAATTACAATCTGTTACTACGCAGTTTTCAGCGCCACGAAATCGAATCATGGCCGAAGGCTTATCAAACATATCCCAATCATGTTGCATGCCCCAACCTAAACGGTTTTCATCATTAGTCCAAGCCAATCGGTCGGCATGTGTAAACGTTATACCTTTAAAGGCAATACCGTTAACAGGGATGTCTGTTGGGCCGTTATAATCAATATGACCTTCCACCCGAATAAGTTCACTGGTAGATGGGGCTAATATACCTTGAGGTTTTCCATCTTGAGCAGGATTTGCAGGCCACAAATACATTTTTCGGGTCTTGGTATTTACCACCCACTCACCTGGTTCATCTAAGGCTTCAATAGTATTTTCTACCCAAGCTGAAGTTCCATCCTTCGTATGAACCCACTTTGGCAATTCACCTAAATCGTAAGTTGCGGACACCCCTGTTTTTGCAATACCATTTTCTTCATCAACTGATTCAAGAGGAAGCATGTTTATAACCCATGCTCGGTTTGGTCGAATATTAACCTCAACATCTTCAAGATTATCCCAATTCTTTAAAGTCTCATCTGGAAAATACAACGTCCTTTTATCCCCAAGTTTTGCTGGAACAAAACCCTTACTTCTGGCGCGCTTTAAACGACCCTTGGCATCGTAAAGCGTATAGAACTTTTCAAGTCCTTCAGGCACATCTGCCTCCCATACATTACCCAAAGCATTTGATGGAAGTCCTGATGGTGCCTTTTTTAATAATTTCCAACCAGTAATGGGCACTCCTCCACTAATAATAGCGTTTTCCTCCGAATATGCAGAAATTGTTAAATAAGCAGATAACTTAGTTTCGCCTGCACCATAGCCATCAAAGGGAACTACATCAGAATTTTGTGGTCTTCCATCTTCTATTCCCAAAACTAAAGTCTCGTTTAACTGATGACGACCTTCTCTTAAATAAATAACAATAGGTTGTACAACACCATTTTTTCGAAAATCCCGTGATGCCTGAACTGCTCTTTGAATTGTGGCATAAGGCTTTGAAATACTCCCGTCACCAGCATTGTCGCCTTTTATAGAGACGTAAATTTCTTTAGTACCCTTGTCTTTTGAAAGAGTTGAACACGAGGTTAATAAAAATCCTAAAGTAAGTATCCATAAAAACTGCTTCATTTGCTTTGGTTTACTTTTCATTTGTGTTTACAGGAAATACTATTTTAGCATGAATACCATTTAGAATAGTATTCAGTGTTTTATAGCCATTCCTTATCTTTTTATTTTTTTTGTAATGCATCATTTAATAAACTATTGGTCTTCGATAAAAGCTTAAGGTTCCGATATCTTTTTTTTAAATTTGGGCAATTTCCCGTTGCCAATCCCCAACGTACTTTTTTGTCATCTTCATTATACGCTTCATAACCCGTTTTAACACCAAAGCTTCTGCAATATGGATTGTTATACGTTGACAACCTACTACTTGCGTGAGAATTGGATTGACCTGTAATAATATAAGCATCACCACATACTACATGATTTGCCATTAAATACAGGCTATCTTTATTGTTTTTTTTGATATAAAACTCAAATCGAAACTGATGTAATCCTGCATGAATTTTTGTAGAAATTGAAAATTTCTTGTTTTTTAAACTATCCTTTTTAGTATCATAAAGCTTACCGTCTTTAAATACTTTTAATGTGAATTCCTCAAAATTAGGCTCACCTTTTACGTTTCCTGATATAAAAACCTGAGCACTATCCGATGTATCACGAGCATACAACTGATAATCTTCTGGAGCTTCGGTGAAATTTATTTCTTGAGCAAAAAGACTACTTATTGTAAACATGAAAACATATAAAAAATAATATTTTTTAAGCTGTTCCATATTGATTTTTATAATGTTCATTAAACTTCTTTATTATTAAAAAATACTATAGAGGTCAGTAGTTAAACACATACTAAGTACAAATTCTAAAACACTGTTTATCAGGTGTTTGTATCATTCTTTATTGTCTGTTCGAGCGCAGTCGAGAACTATTGGTCTGTTTTATATAGGTTTCGACTGCGCTCAACCAGACATCGTTAGTTAATTATTATTTTTAATAAGTAACTAGCTACTGACCTCTAAAATACTATTTGAGTATCATCTTCATATTCATCTTATCGCCTTTTTTTAAATTTAAAAGACGATAAGTATCACCGTATTTTGAATCAATTATAGTATCAGATTCATTGGATTCTATATCAATCACTTCAAAAGGGAGTTTTAAATCAAAAACTGCATCTCTTTCCGCTAAGAGTGAAACTTCTATTGTTTTTTTATCCAAATTCCACTTTACTGAAGTTTTTACACCTACACGCGTTAACATATCATTAAATTCTCCAGTAGTCCATTCTTTTGGAAGTGCAGGTAATATTCTTAACATGTTTTTAGTGGAACCGCATAACATTTCTGTAATTGCAGCAGAAACCCCAAAATTGGCATCCATTTGAAAAGGTGCAGTTCTTCCCCAAACTATGGGTAAGGTAACACCCATTTTTCGCCAATCGTTATGGTAGGTAAAAGATTTTGACCCAAACAGTTTCGTGCAAGTATATTCAAAGCTTCATTTGCCTTTTCACCATCTCCCAAACGCGCATATACATTTGCCATGTGAGCCAAAGACCAACCTGTTTGCGATTTTAAACCAATACGAAGCCTTTTCTCGATAGCCACTTTACTTGCATCATACAATTCTGGATTAGATTCTTCTGTAATTTCATGTCCTGGAAATAAAGGGTATATATGCGATTGATGTCGATGTTCATAGTTATCTTTAAAATCTGGATGTAACCATTCTTTTAAAGCTCCGTCTTTATTTATTTGATATGCTGGCATATCCGATACTATTTTTTTCCATCGTTTTACTTCGTCATTTTCAATGTTCAATACTTTATAGGATTCAATTAAATTAGTGAACACTTCTTTTGAAATGGCTACAGTAATTGTCGAGTTAATTTGGACTTTTATAATTTTTTCCTTTCCAGTAACAGGGTCAATTATAATTTTATCTTCAGGTTGGTTTTCTGGTGATTGTGACGGGAAAAACATATTCTTTCCTTGTTCATCCTTTACAATATAGCTTTCATAAAAGGCAGCTACTTCTTTCAAAAATGGTATGGCTCTGTTTTTTAGAAAATCTTCATCTCCTGTAAATAAATAATAATCATAATAAAATGAAGCTAACCATCCTGCAGCATCTGTCCAGTAGACTACATGGGGGGCGGTATGTCTCAATCTTCCAGAATCTGGCGACATAAATGGAGGAATATAAATACCATCACTTCCCCAAAGTTGTTTCGAATTGTATTTAAATTCATCTGTGTGACTATCAAAATAATCATAAAAAGCCATCATTGATTCTTTTAAATTTCCTGGAAGCCCTTGCCAATAGGTCATTTGTAAATTTTCGTTGATGCCATATAATGAATTCCATGGTGGACGGTAATCGCCATTCCAAATACCTTGTAAATTTGCTGGATAACCTCCAGCTCTACTACTCGATATTAAAAGATAACGCCCATAATCAAAAAGTTTTTCAAGTAATTCGGTTGAAGCTGGGTTTTGATAAGCATCTAAAAGCAGATATTCATTAGGTGTATTTCTTTTCTCTGATGGATTTAAACTAACACCCATCGCATTAAACTTCTCACTGTGCAAGGTTTTGTGTTTATTGAAAAGGGTATTATAATCACTACTTAATTTGTTCAATTCATCTTTAAGCCTAGGTACAGCAACACTGCTTGCTTCGTTTGCAAAAAATCCGACTATTAAAACAACTTCGTCAGCATTTTCAAAAATGATACGATTTCCCTTCTCTTTTATATTTCCATTTTTTGTTATTACACGAACAACACCACCAAATTGACCTCCATCTGAACCATCTGCATGAAACTCTATAAAATTATCATTAACAATCGTTTTATAGGTAAATGGAAGTTGAAACGATTTACCATTTTGCAAAATAGCATCATTAAGGTCATGAATATCTAGGGTCACATCACCGCTCACTGCATTTTTTACATCTGCTTTAATGGACATTACCGAAATATTATCAGGAATAGAAACAAAAAGACGTCTTGAAAAATGGGTTTCGCCGTCTCGCCATTTGACCTCAACTTCTCCTGTCTCAAAATTTAAAGTTCTACTATAATCTTCAAACATGCGCTCGGTTTCTGTTGTAATCAACATATCAAAAGCGGGATGATACATAGCATTATTGGCCCTAAAACCTTTTTCTCTTAGCTTTTTTCTGTAATGATTGTTGGCATCAGCATAATTTCCTTCTAACAGTAATTTTCTAACCACTGGAAGTTCTGCTGACATATCTGGTATATCATCCGTTGTACCTCCGTACCAAAGTTCGTTATGATTAAAAAGTATGCATTCTTCGTTTATGGAACCATACACCAATGCTCCAATGGTTCCGTTTCCAGAAGGAAGCCCTTCTCGCCATTGGCTGGCAGGCATAATCATCGTCATACCACGATTATAATCCTGATTTTCGAATTTAGTTGCTTGGTTTTTAGTTTTATTGTTCAAATTTGAACAACTAAAAAGCATTATAATTATTACAAATAACACTGTAACACTTTTTAATGTATGCATTTTAAAATTATTTTTCAAGAATTTTGTTTTCAATTTTTAAATTTAGAAAAACATTTTTGAGGTTATGTTCTCTAATCTGTCAATTACTTTCCCATTTCAACCATTCCTGAATTTTAGTCGCTTCTTTGCACAAAAAAGACTTGCGTATAAAAAATACGAACATGCTTAAGTTTATAAATAATACAACTCCAGTACCATTCATAATTATTAAATTACTGCTACCTGATACATTAAAGTTTTATAGTATTTTAATAAACTATATATTTAACAAAGCAGCGAAAAGAGTTATTGCAATAATTGTGAAATAATTATAAAGTAACTTTCTCTACGCTCCCAATAGCTTACTCATTTCTATGATTGGTCATTATAGTTGATTAGAGAATTAAATAGATTTAAATGAGCAAACTATTCACTAAACATTTAAATATTTTTGTTGAAAATTATATTATTATGAGAATCATTAAACAAATAACCTACTTTTTGTTCTTTACCTTAGGAGGTATGCTGAGTTGCAAACAAATCCATATCAACAAATCCCCTAATCATATAAAAACAAAACCAAATATCGTTTTTATATTTGCTGACGATTGGGGTTGGGGTGATTTGAGTGCCCATGGGCATCCATACGTAAAAACTCCAAATATTGATAGGCTTGTAATTGAAGGTACCGATTTTCAAAGATTTACTGTGGCGAGTGGTGTTTGTTCACCAAGTAGAACTGGGGTGATAACTGGACAATTTCCTGCCAGACATAATATTAATGGTCATTTTGCTTGGGTGCCACAAAACGCAAGAAGGAATATGCCCGATTGGTTAGATTACGAAACCACATTATTACCTAAATTACTACAGCAAAATGGGTATGCGACCGCTCATTTTGGAAAATGGCACCTTTCCAACAATATGGTTATAGACTCGCCAACTCCAGATAAATACGGTTACGATACTTATGGCGCCTTTAATTGTTCTGGAGAACAAATGCCTTTTTATAAGGATGCTGATAATGCCATCGCTTTTATAGAAAAAAGCAAGAAAGAAAATAAACCATTTTTTATCAATCTGTGGGTTCATGAACCCCATACACCACACCATGTGATACCAAAATACCAATGGCGCTTTCCAAACTTAAAGCAGGCAGATAATATTTATGCTTCTGTATTATCGCATGCCGACGAGAGGATTGGAGACCTTTTGAATGCGCTTGACCGCTTAGATCTTACGGACGATACACTTGTTATTTTTAGTTCAGACAATGGTCCTGCCAGATCTGTCAATACGGTAAAAGAATTAAAATTATCTTTAGATACAGCTACGGGTGTAGGATATGGGACTGGAGCTTCCAAAGGAATAACAGGAGGTAGAAAAGGTTACAAGGCAGCTCTTTTTGAAGGTGGTATAGGGGTACCATTTATTGCGCGTTGGCCTGGAAAAATAAAGGCTGGAGCCATTGATGATGTATCTTTGATGTCTGCCGTAGATTTACTTCCTACATTTTGTGAAATAGCAGACGTTAAACTGCCCGAAAACTATAAACCAGATGGTATTAGTCAGGTTTCTACACTTATGGGAAAAACTTATCCATTACGTACTAAGCCACTTTTTTGGAAAATGGGAGCTCGTTGGCCAGCTAGTAAAAATGCACCTAACCATTGGGTATCTTATGCAATAGTAGACGAGCAATGGAAATTAGTAGCAAATAAAGATTTAAGCTATGTGGAACTTTATGATATTGCCAATGACGTTTATGAAAAAAATGATTTAAAAGACAAGAACATTCGTATCGTTGAAAATCTAAAAAATAAAATAGTAAAGTGGCAAAAAACACTTCCAGAAAAACCTGATAAAAAATTATTTTCTAAAGAGAGAAGTTAAACAATTGCTCTTCTCAAAAGCATTTCCATCATCAATTAAAACACTCGCCAAAGCGAATACTATAAATAGGTCTCATTTTTTATAAATAGTTTGGTTTATTGCAGGTTGTTTGATACTTCTTTGGCGATACATAAAAATGCTATCTAAAGACTTATCTAGTACACAAAAACAACATGTGACACCTTTTAATGATTCCAGTCTTTTACTTATTTCAGTAAAATCAAGTGAGATTTTTGGGTAAAAAAATTAGCTATTCAATAACAAAAATCAGTATCACTTATCAAACAGCCTTATGTTCTTTTCTTTTTTACAAACAATATATCTAAAAGTATTGAGATACCTTATGATATCTCTACCAAAATACCTAATTTAAATAGTTGAATCAAAAACGTTATTCATTTTCAAACAGCTTTGATCTGGATTTTATCATTTGCGCTCTATGAGTGTCAAGTAGCATCCTATTTCTAGCAGAAAGTCTTATTTAACTTGTAAACTCTTGCTCTAAAAACAGAAATTTTCAACATCCAACTCTTGAGTATCATAAACACTCGTATAAAAACGTTATTTTGGCTAAAACAGTAAAAGCTATCAGATATTAAAAATTAGCCACATACATGGAAGAATTGAGCAAAATAAAGGCAGATTAGAGAAACAGCTTTTTTATAAAAAATCAGTTATTTGTATCAGACGCGGTAACAAATATAATACAGGTTAGAAATATGATAAATACCAAACCTCTTAACAAAACTTACTTAAAAGTTGTAACTAAATGATATTACTATGACAAAAATTACTTTATTACAAAATACCTTTCCTGAAAGTAGGCTTATTTTACAAATAAAAAAGTTAATACTAGGGCACCAATCATCAATAGAGGACTTTAAACCCTACCATTTTCCACGGTTTTCGCTCTTAAAAAACAGGTACTTTTCAACATATAAAGGAATGTTTTTATTTTTTTCTCTATTGTTCATTTTTCAATGGGGCAACGCGCAAATAATAGGTCCAGGGGATTGGTCCTCGGTGCGTCTCTATGGTCATGCTTATGATATTGAAGATTTTTCAAAAGAAGAATATGACTTTATCGCGAATCACTTTTACTATTTTACCATAGAGAAAAGACATGCAAGAGAAATCTATGGAGCCACAAGTTCAGAACGGGCTTCTGCGGCAACAGCAGCTAAAATTGTTGCCAATAATAGCAATACACACCCTTTGTTTTATTGGAATACTAAAGTGGTCTATGACGAAATCTATGAAACCGTTCAAGATTCGATAGCGGCCAATCCAGATTGGGCAAGCGGTAAAAATGGTGGTGGAAACTGGACCGATACCGCTTATGCAAGTGAAGAATTTCGTACCTGGTTTGTAGACGTGGTTGAAGATATGGTGAACAACTATGCCCATGAGGGAACTTTTCTTGATGCGGCCTTGAGCGTTGGAGGACATATAAGTCCTACCGCAGGAGCATATTTAAAAGACATGATGGCCGAAATGCCTGGTCCTACAATTTTTAACGGATTTGGACCAAACACGCCTTATGCACGTTTCGATTATTTGGAAACGGCCGAAGGGGTTTTTCTAGAGCATTTTTTTAAAACTCAATGTGATAACCTCGCCAAAGGAAAAAAAATGCTTGATGACTTGCTCCTCGTACCCAACGAAAAGATCATTATCGCCAATGCCGGACCAGAAGCCTTTTGGAACACAACAGACCACAAATTTAGTTTGGCGGCATTCTTAATAATTGCCAATGACAACAGCTATTACCATTGGATGCCATCCGCTAATAATTGGTCATCAGACCATCTCATGTTTTGGGATGAGGAGATGCCATCCGCTAATAATTGGTCATCAGACCATCTCATGTTTTGGGATGAGGATTTTGGCAAGTACCTTGGCCCCCCATTAGGTCCTGCATCCGTAAATGGATATGTGTACACCCGTGAATTTGACAATGCATCGATAGATCTGGAAACTAAACCACTATGGACTGGAAGTCCATAGGTTTTTAAATCTGACTAAAGTCAGCATTACGGAATCTGAACTACTTACTCAAGTATAAAATCAACGTTATCGTTAGTTGATTTACGATGATGTTCTAAATATTCATTTACCATTTTATCTGTAATATTCCCGTACTCCAACAACCAAAACCTATTGCCCAAAAGTGTCTTCCACAATACTTTTTGCGCAAAACAGGAAACTCTTCTTGAATTTTTCTTGAACTTCTGCCTTTTAGCTTTTTTACTATCGAACTTATATCTTGCGATGGACGATACTCGATGTGCATATCAATATGATTATTTGAAACAACTCCTTTTAATATCACAATATCTTCTGAATCACATATCTGAATAAGTAACTGCCTACACCTTTTCTGTATATCGCCTTTCAAAACTGAATATCTATACTTTGTGCTCCAAACAATATGTACTGTTAATCTTGAAAATGTATGACCATTAACTCGTTGTTTTGACATACAACAAAGATAAAAATTTTTAGAAGCTAAAGCGAGATGCACTCAAAGTGCATAGTTTTAACTAAATTTGAGACCAATAAAATATGATAATTACGTTCATCGACTTGTTTTTAAAACTCCATAAATAATTATCAACTACAGACCTTTAATTTTTGAGGTCTGTAGTTTTATTCGATTTCAAATTTGTGACTATTCTACTATTTTTTTAGCAAAAATAATCTCTATTAAACTTTGTATATTTTAACTAGTGAAACCTTACAAACACTAGGTATGAGAATAATATTGTGTAAAGGTTTCTTTAAAATGATCCCAATCTATCTTTCCAGCTAAAAGAACTAATTCATGCTTGGTATTTATAAAATCAACTAAGTGAGATTTGAACAGATTTTTTTGATGTGAAATCTTTTTTTAACCATATATTAAAACGATGAATAAAAAACTACTTCATAACCAAATGTTTAGGTAGATCATCCACATTCTCACAGCATAGTTGCTCCATTACTTGTTGTAATTCGGCTTTTAATAATGAAATGGTATGATTCCCTCCTTTTTTTCCTAAAGCGGTTACCCCATACATAAACGAGCGACCCATAAAGGTAAATTTAGCACCACTTGCTAAAGCTCTGGCCACATCTGGTCCAGAACGTATTCCACTATCCATCATTACTTCAATTTGGTCTCCGTATTTTTCTGCGATAGAAGTTAATGGTTTTATAGAGGATTCTCCAGCATCCAATTGTCTTCCTCCGTGATTAGATACAATGATTCCGTCTAAACCTAAACGGATGGCTTGTTCTGCATCAAAGTGAGAAGCAACACCTTTTAAAACAATTTTACCTTTCCACATATCGCGAATTGGTTTAATTTTTTCTTCATTTAATCTTCCAGAAAATGTTTGATCCATAAATTTACCCAACTGTTTTAAGTCGAGATTTTTTGGCATGTATGGAACTAAATTTGCAAAATTTGGAATACCATGTTTTAATGTTTGTAAGCTCCAGCTTGGTCTGCCAAAAGCTTGCAAAATATTAGTCAAATTCATTTTTGGAGGCATTGCCAAACCATTTCTGATGTCTCTTGGTCTAAAACCAAAACTGGGTACATCACATAAAATAACTAAAACGGGGCATTCTGCAGCTTCAGCTCTTTTAATAATATCGTCTCTTAAACTATCTTCTGTAGGATGGTATAACTGAAACCAAGCTCTACCTTCTGTAAGTTCTGCAGCACGTTCTATGCTAGTTGTAGTCACTGTGCTTAATACAAAAGGGATGTTATGCTCAAAGGCTGCTTTGGCTAAAATTTCTGGTGAATTTGGCCACATTAATCCTTGTAGACCTACAGGTGCAATTCCAAAAGGGGCATCGTATTCAATACCAAACAATTTTGTTTTTAAACTAGTGCCATTAAAATTTCTTAAATATTGTGGAGTCAATTGTACCTCTCTTAATTCTGATGTATTCCTGTGAAGATTTACATCTTCATTACAGCCGCCATCTAAATATTCAAAAGCAAATTTAGGAATCATCTTAGACGCTTTTGTTCTTAAATCCTCTATGGATGGGTAGTTCGTATTAATTTTAATCTCTTTCATAATTTTAGTAACATATAAATATTTAAAAAAAAAGCTTAAATCAACTTACAAAAAGCCATTTCAGTATCATTATCTAATGACAATCCTTTTTTCCTTTTAATTTTGTTGTTAGATCTTGCCATTCGCGTGAAAAACAACTTTTTTACAGGATAAATCTTAACAACTCTATCTGTTTTTAATTTATTTTCATTTTTTTTAATTGTTATAACTAATTTAATTCTTGTACACTTTTAAAGTTCTATACTCATAAAGATAAACAAAACAACACGAATACATTTCAGTTTTGTCATGTACTTATACTTTTCTATTATATACAGAATAAACCCGTTTACCATAGACACCAATAACAACAAAACAAATTAATACAATTAAAAATGAAAAACGCATTTCTGATAATCCTAACCAACTTACATCTTCATAACCCGGTCCACCAAAGTCAAGAATTCGCCCTTGTAACGGAGTTAATAAAGCACCTCCCACAATAGCCATTACAAGAAAGGCTGCTCCAAATTTGGTGTCTTGCCCTTGTCCTTCTAATGTGATTCCATAAATAGTTGGAAACATAATAGACATGAATATTGATGTGCCCAATAAAGAATAAATCCCAATAGCACCTGGTAAAATTATGGCTCCAATTGTCGTTATAAAAGCTCCAATTGAAAAGTACATTAATAATTTTCCTGAATCAATATTTTTCATTAATGCTGTACCTATAATTCTACCCACCAAAAAAACAATATACCCTGCTAAACCAAACCAAACTGCAGATTTACTGTCTATACCTATAGTTTCAGCGTATTGGTATACATAAGTCCAACACATAATTTGCGCTCCAACATAAAAAATTTGAGTAATGACACCAAATGCAAATTTAGGTTGACTCCATAGTCTTTTTACCGAATCTGTAAATTTTATCGTTACTTCTTGCTCCTTATTTTCAGGCATTTTAAATAAACTAATCATTATAAAAAACACTAATACAACAAAGCCTAATATCACATATGGATTTCGAATTACTTCTAAATCAGAAGTTCGAATAGCAACTTTAGCGGTATCAGATAAACTGTCAAATATTGGTGTCCCATCACTTGCCTGGTCATCAGATTTTAATGCACTTAAAACAAAGTTTTGAGCAATTAATAATCCGCCTATTGAACCCATTGGGTTAAACATTTGCGCAAAATTTAAACGTCTTGTAGCTGTTTCTTTAGCTCCCATTGATAATATATAAGGGTTTGAAGTTGTTTCTAAAAATGCTAATCCAAAAGTTAATATATAATAAGACGCCAAGAAAAAAGCATAACTCTCATACTGTGCTGCGGGAAAAAATAATAACGCTCCTAAAGAATAAAGAGCTAAACCAACTAAAATACCCGTTTTATAAGAGTATTTATTCACAAATAATGCTGCAGGAATAGCCATACAACCATATCCTCCATAAAAAGCTAATTGAACATATGAAGCTTCGACATTAGATAATTCTAATACTTTTTGAAAAGCCCTTACCATTGGGTTTGTTATATCATTTGCAAACCCCCAAAGCGCAAAAAGGGATGTAATCAAAATAAACGGTACTATAACCGATTTTGCTACTACTGGAACTTTTTCTGTACTACTCATGCATTTTACTTTTAAAAATTAAAAAAACTGGCATATATATTCAAAATAATTTTGCCTATAAATACCAGTTTTCCATAAAAATTTTAATTTCTATCTATTAACTCAATAATTGATAATCTATGTCTCTATCTAACAAAAGCATTGGCCATACCACCATCAACATTGATAATATTTCCTGTTGATTTGTCTAAAATGCCTACAAAAGAAAACACGGCGTTAGCAATGTCATCAGGAGTGATGATTTCGTGTAACAAGTTACGCTTTGCATAAAATGCGGGTAACTCTTCCACGGTAATTCCGTTTGCTTTTGCTCTACCTTCTGCCCAAGCACCTTCCCAAATTTTACTTCCAACAATAACACCATCAGGATTTACCGTATTTACTCTAATTTTATCTTTTGCCAATTCGGCAGCTAATAAACGTACCATGTGTTGTTGTGCTGCTTTCGCTGTTCCGTAAGCTACATTGTTAGGCCCTGCAACCAATCCGTTTTTACTGGCAATAGAAATAAAGTTACCTCCAAGACCTTGCTGACGTATAATTGCTGCACCTTGTTTGGCCAAATCAAACTGACCTTTTACTAAGATCTTTTGTAAAATATTCCAGTCTTTATCTGTAGTATCTTCTAAAGGTTTAGAAATTGCTAATCCGGCACTGTGAACAATAATATCAACACCACCAAATTCTAAACAAGCTTTTTTAAAGGCATCAGCAATAGATGCTGTGCTCGTTACATCACAAACCGCATAGGTAGCCACATCTCTTTTATAGGTTGCATTTGCTTCAACTAAACTTTCTTCATTAATATCGGTTAAGACCACCACAGCTCCTTCTGCAGCTAGTTTGTCAGCAATTGCTTTACCAATTCCACCACCAGCTCCAGTAACAAATGCTACTTTACGAGATAAGGGTTGTTCTTTTGGCATCCGCTGTAATTTTGCTTCTTCTAATAACCAATACTCAATATCAAAAGCTTCCTGTCTTGGTAACGATGTATATGCTGTAATTGCTTCTGCACCACGCATTACATTAATGGCATTGATGTAAAATTCACTAGCAACACGTGTGGTTTGTTTGTTTTTTGCAAAACTGAACATTCCTACTCCAGGATAAATAATAATTACTGGATTTGCATCACGAATTGCAGGGCTATTGTCTTTTTTACAGGTGTTATAATATTCTATATATTCTGCTCTATATTGTTCGAATGCAGGTTCTAATTTTTTAAGTATTGCACTAGCATCTGATAAATCTTCACTAGTTTCTAATGATAAAACTAATGGTTGAATTTTAGTTCTTAAAAAGTGATCTGGACAAGAAGTTCCCATTGGAGCTAATTTTTCCAAATCGTTACTGTTGATGTATTCTAACACCACATCCGTATCCGTAAAGTGGCCAATCATCTGGTTTTCTGAAGAACATAAACCTCTTAATAAAGGTATTAGTTGAGCTGCTTTTTCTTTTCGCTCATCAGCAGGTAAACTTTCTACTTTTTGGCCTCCAAAAACGCTTCTGTTTTCCTTGATTTTATTTTCGATATATTCAGAAGCCATTTCAATAACTTCTAAGGAATTGACATAACATTCGTAAGAGGTATCGCCCCAAGTAAATAAGCCGTGGCTACCTAAAACAATTCCTCTAATTCCTGGATTGTCTGCTAAACATTTTTCTAATTGTAAGCCTAAATCGAACCCAGGACGTTGCCAAGGCACCCATCCCATGGTATCGCCCCAAATTTCTTTGGTCACTCTTTCGCTGTCTTTAGCGGCAGCAACGGCAATTAAAGCATCAGGGTGTAAGTGATCAATATGCTTAAATGGTAATAAACCATGCAAGGGTGTATCTATTGAAGGTGCTTTACTATCTAAGTCATAAATACAGTGATTGAACAAACCAACCATTCTGTCTTCATCTTCTAAACCACCATACACCTTTTTTAAGTCACGAAGTCTACTGGTATATAAACCAGCAATGCCACTTCTGGTTAATGTTCCAATATCTCCACCAGAGCCTTTTACCCACATTACTTCAACTTCTTCATTAGTTAGCGGATCTTTTTCAATAGTTTTACAACTGGTGTTTCCTCCACCATAATTCGTAATTCTTAAGTCGGCTCCTAATATATTAGATCGGTACAAAAAAAGTTCTACTTGGTTATCGCCAAATGAAGCTGCTTTTTCATCGTCCCATAAATAATCTACGTACTTAAAATTCTTGCTCATTTTAATATATATTGATAGTTAAATTAATTTAGTAAGCAAATTTAATGTAGTAAATGAATTAAAATATTGTCTTGAACAAACAATGTAGGAACGTAAACAAACATCTTACAATATTTTTAAATAGGGTTTTTAGGTGATAAAAAACTATTCTTATAGTATTTTAAAAAAATAAATAAATCCAAAAAAGATATTTTTTAAAATAGAATTGAAAGATAGATGTGGTATTTAAGATTCATTATATCAGTAAATTATTAATTTTATACGAGCGTATTCAAACAATTGAATGATGAGCCAAAAACCAAAAAATTTACTGTAATTTAATGTGTTAATATGTTTAAGTTTACAAGAAAAAATAAGCTTAACAGTATTTTGTTTAATTTACAAATATGTATGAAGCAAACATTATTTGATTTTAAAACTATCGAAATTAAAGTCTAAGAGAAATTTCCTGATTTATATACAGAAGGTGTAATCCCAGTAACCAATTTAAAGACTCTTGAAAAATGATGTCTGTCTGAAAATCCTAAAGAATAAGAAACTTCTTTAATAGTTTTATTAGTATGCATTAATAGCTTACAAGATCTTGAAATTTTTCGTTTCATAATAAAGTTATGTAATGTAATATTCATTTTTTGTTTGAATAACCTGCTAAAAGAATTGGTAGCCATGTTTGCAATGTCTGCTAAGCTAGAGTTGGATAGATTCTGATCAATATTATTTTCAATATAACGCACTACCTTTAAAATGCGTTGATCTACATTAAGTGTTTTAAATAATTCAGGACCAATGTTAGATAATATCTCTTTAATCAACGCCTGTAGTCTAAGGGTGTACGTTACATAGAAATAAGTGTTTTCTTGCTTCAGTCGTTCGGTCAAATAATCAAATTTTTCTTTTAAAGAATCAGATACTTCTACCATAAAAATCCCAGGATACACATTATCAAACGGAACACCTAGATTAAAATGAATAAATACATGTAATAAGGATGTTTTGGCAAGTTCTGTATCGTCATCTTCTGTAGTTAAATGTCGTCCAGTTACCTGAAATCCTTTATGATGTTTCTTGTTTTTTTTAAAATAGGTAGAAAAGGAGGTAAAAGGAGGAATAATATAGACCTTATCTGGAGTCATCTCGTGTATTGTTTGGTTTAATTGCAATACGCCACCATCATTTTTATTCCAATAAATTCTCCAAAAAGGAAATGCCAAATCGTGACAATCCCAAGTATCTAGCAGCCAATATCGGCAACACAGCGTTTTTAACTCAACATCAGTAAACGTTTGTTGGTTTGTAGAAGGGTCTCCGATTTTATGTTGAACTCGATTAAGCATTTAAACGACACGCTATTGTTTGAATCAGATACAAAAGTATAAATAATTATTTTATTACTTTGATGTTTTAATAATATTATAAATTTTAGTAATGAATACAAACGAATTACCAGAATCTGTAATAAAAGAAATACATCAAATTTCAAATGTTGCAGGCTATTTATGGCAACGTGAGTGGATTGAAAGAAACGGAGGGAATATTTCGATAAATTTAACTTCATTTTTCGATAAAAATAACATTCCAGAATCAAAGCGTTTTATGGCTCAAGAATTTCCATCAGCGGCAGCAGGTTTGTTTCTTTTTGTCACAGGAGCGGGTTGCTACATCCGTAGTTTGGTGGATGAAATTGAAGCGGCTTCTTGCATTGTGTATATCAATGAAGACGCTTCGGGATATTCTATTATTTGGGGAGGAAATAGTGAAGGATTTAGACCCACATCAGAAATGGCTTCACATTTAGAAATTCATATGTTTAATATGGAAAACAACCCCCAAAACTTAGCAGTATTGCATTCACATCCTATTGAATTAATCATACTAAGTCATCATCCTGTTTTTCAAGATGAAAAAAAACTAAACCAACTTATTTGGAGTATGTGTCCTGAGGTTAGGGTATACGTTCCCAAAGGAATTCATTGTACTCCATACTATATCACGCAATCTGATGATTTAGCAAAAAGCACTATTGAAGGTTTTAAATACAGAGACTTGTGTTTATGGGAAAAACACGGGGCAACAACAACGGCACCAACCATTATGGAAGCGTGGGATTTTTTAGATGTAGCTAATAAAGGAGCAAAATTATTATTAGGAGCTTGGGCTGCAGGTTTTGAACCTAAAGGATTAACGAATACAGAAATTAAAGATTTAGAAACACTTTTTAACTTATAAAATTATGAACAGATTAATAGGAAGGTTACCAAAAGTAGGGATCCGTCCAGTGATTGATGGAAGAGAAGCAGGAGTAAGAGAATCATTAGAAGATCAATGTATGGACATGGCAAAAGCAGCCGCTAAATTAATTGAAGACCATTTACGTTTCCCCAGTGGTGAAAAAGTGGAGTGTGTGATTGCTGACACCACTATTGGTGGTGTTGCCGATGCCGCCTCTTGTGCAGATAAATTTGATAGAGAAGGTGTAGGAGTTTCATTAACAGTAACGCCTTGTTGGTGCTATGGAACTGAAGTGATGGATACAGACCCGTTATTACCTAAAGCGGTTTGGGGGTTCAATGGAACAGAAAGACCAGGCGCCGTATATTTAGCAGCTGCTTTAGCTGGATATTCTCAAAAAGGATTGCCCGCTTTTGGTATTTATGGTAAAGAAGTACAAGATGCTGGTGATATGAGTATTCCTGCAGATGTTGAAGAAAAGCTATTGCGTTTTACAAAGGCGGCCTTAGCCGTTGCTCAAATGAAAGGAAAATCTTATTTGTCTATTGGATATAGTTCTATGGGTATTGCAGGTTCTATGGTAGACGTAAACTTTTTACAAGACTATTTAGGTGTAAGAGCAGAGTTTGTAGAATCTATAGAAGTTTTAAGAAGAATAAATGAAGAAATTTATGATCCAGAAGAGTATAAGAAAGCAATAAAATGGACACGGGAGAATTGTAAAGAAGGAAAAGATTATAATAGTCCAGAAAGTCAAAAATCTGAAGAAGTAAAAAAATATGAATGGGAACGCGTTGTAATGATGACCCTAATTTGTAAAGATTTAATGAATGGAAATCCAAAATTAAAAGAGCTTGGTTTTGGCGAAGAAGCTAAAGGAAGAAACGCCATTATGGGTGGTTTTCAAGGTCAGCGTCAATGGACAGATTACCAACCAAATGCAGATTTTACAGAATCTATATTAAATTCTTCTTTTGATTGGAACGGAATTAGACAGCCCTATATGTTTGCTACAGAAAACGATTGTTTAAACGCAATTTCTATGTTATTCGGACATTTATTGACAGGAAAGGCACAATTATTTTCGGATGTAAGAACCTATTGGAGTTCTGAATCTGTAGAACGTGTAACCGGTAAAAAATTAACAGGTTTAGCAGAAAATGGAATTATTCACTTAATTAATTCTGGTTCTACAACCTTAGATGCTACTGCTCAACAAGAAGATGCAGATGGCAACCCAACCATAAAACCTTTCTGGGAAATAACAGAAGATGATGTGCAACGTTGTTTAGACCATACAAAATGGCCAGCGGCCATCGGAGAATATTTTAGAGGTGGAGGTTTTTCATCTCAATTTAAAACTAGAGGGCAATTACCAATGACCATGTGTAGAATAAACTTGGTAAAAGGTATTGGACCTGTTTTACAAATTGTTGAAGGTTGGAGTGTAGAATTACCAGAAGACATTCATACAGTTTTAGATGAAAGAACAAACCCTACTTGGCCAACAACGTGGTTTGTGCCAAGAACCACAGGAAGCGGCTTCTTTAAAGATGTGTATTCTGTAATGGCAAAATGGGGAGCTAACCATGGTGCTATTTCTCATGGTCATATAGGTGCAGATTTAATTTCTTTAGCTGCATTATTGCGCATTCCTGTAAATATGCACAATATAGCAGATGAAGATATTTTTAGACCAAGCGCATGGTCTGCTTTTGGAGAAAATTCTGAAGGAGCAGATTACAGAGCTTGTAAAAGCTACGGTCCTTTATACGGTTTCAAAGACTAACTTATTCTTAATTAAACGAGATTCAGTTGGTTCATTATTCCAAAATAGAATCACTTTTAATAAACTTATCCGCTTATAATGAAGAATGTTATTGCTATTGTAGACATCGGAAAAACGAACAAAAAAATATTTCTTTTTGATCAAAAATTTGATATTGTTTCTATGAAATCCGTTCAATTTAAAGAAATAAAAGATGAGGATGGTTTTCCATGTGATGATATTGCTTCCATAGAAAATTGGATTTTAGCAGAAATACGAGACATTCAAACAAAAGGAATTTACAAAATAAAAGCTATAAATTTTTCAACACATGGTGCTTCAATTATTTTTTTAGATAAAAATGGCAAAAGACTAACACCTTTATACAATTATTTAAAACCGTTAGATTTATCGAAATATACTTACGTATACGAAGCAAATGGTGGTATTGATGAATTTTCAAGAAAAACAGCTTCTCCGGCATACGGAATGTTAAACACAGGAATTCAAATACTTAAACTGAAAAATGAAAAACCAGAAATCTGGAAGAATGTTGTATCTATCTTACATTATCCACAATATCTAAGTTATCTATTTACAAAAGAAATTACAGCAGAGTTTACTTCAATAGGTGCACATACAGCCACTTGGGATTTTGATAACATGCAATATCACAGTTGGTTAAAGGATGAAAGTATCACCCTACCTGAGCCTTCAAAAGGAAAAGAAGCAATTCTTACTGAAATTAACGGAGAAAACATTGCTGTTGGTACTGGTTTGCATGATAGTTCATCCTCTATAATTCCAATTTTAGAGAAAGAAAAAGGTAAAAATTATGTTTTGCTTTCAACAGGAACTTGGATTATTGCGATGAACCCTTTTAGTAAAAAAAATCTTACAAAAAAACAATTAAAAAATAATTGCTTGTGTTTTATGACGCCAGAAAAGCAACAAGTAAAATCTTCTATGCAATTTTTGGGAAAAATACACGAAGTATATACCAAAGCGCTTACAGCATATTTTAAGACTAAAAAGAATGCACATAAATCTCTTTATTTAGATATAAAATTATGCGAAACTTTAATAAGCAGAGGTTCGCAAATTTTCTTAGAAGAAGGAATAGATACTAATTTTGAAGCAAATTTAGAACTGCCTAAAAAATTCACTTCTTTTGAAAAAGCATATTATCAATTAGTATATGAGATTTGCAAAAAAGTAATTACTGGAATAGATTTAATTCTAGACGATAAAAATAAACTAACAGATATTTTTATTTCTGGCGGATTTAATTCCAACGAAGTCTTTACCAAATTTTTAAGTTTAATGAAAAAAAATGTTCGCATTAGACTTACAAATTCTGCGAATGAAAGTGCTTACGGAGCCGCTTTAATGATGAGATCGTTTTTAAAAGATTAGTTTTTCTAACAACAAGATAAGTATAAACAGAGACTTTTACATTTGATTTTTTTTCCTGTATTAGATTAGAGGTTAGAATCCTATTATTTCTAAAACGGAAATTATTTCTACATCTTTTCGATATAAAACTTAAAGAAAAAATGAATCATTACTTCTTACTTATCAAACACCTCTTTATATGGTAAGATAAAGAGACATTTTACATGATAAAATCAACTATAAATATTAAAATATTGGCTTTGTTACTATTTTATTATCATACATAGCATCAAGACCCATTTGAATACAAATAGCAGTATTAGCACCCGTAGTTATGTTTGATATTGGTTCTCTATTATCTATAATGTTTTCCCTAAAATCAATCAGAGCTTGTTTACTAGGCTCAATATGTTCCATCTCAATAGGAATACCTAAGCCTTTATCCCATTTTACTGTGGCACCAGAAACACCGTCTACTGTACCCATTTCTTTCTTTTGATTGCTTTCTGGATAAAACCAAGCTTTTGCATAATCTAAAATAAGTGTACCTTTATCTCCTTTTATTTTAATTTTATAACCATCTTTTGCATTACTCGTTAAGCATGTATACGTAGCTTTAACACCACTAGGATAATTGTAAATTAGATGAATATTATCATATGTTTCACGACCATCTTTCCAGTAATCTACACCTCCAGATCCCATTACTTGAGTAGGCATTTCATTTAAAACCCAGTTTGCAAAATCTATTTGATGTGAACATAATTCAGCTAAAAGTCCGCCAGAGTATTCACGATACATACGCCAATTAATAGCTCTTTCTAGTTCGGGTCTTGGAACTGGACGTCTCCAATTTCCATGACGGTTCCATTGACACTCGAATGCGGTGATATTTCCTATTTTTCCATTTTTAATTAGGTCTACCACATGGGTATACAATCTAGAACTATGGTATTGATGTCCTGTCTGAAAAATACTTTTCGATTGCCCTACTTTGTTAATCAAACTTTGAATGCCTTTATAACCTTTCGCCATCGTTTTTTCGCAATACACATGTTTCCCAGCATCTACAGCATCCATGGCAATTTTAGCATGTGTATAAAAGGGCGTTGCTACTAAAATAGCATCTATATCTTTATGATCTAATAATTTACGATAATCACTGTATCCTTTAGCCATACCTTCCACTTTTTTTAGCCCATTTTCTAAACGAAATGGCAAAGTATCACAACAGGCAATCACATTAAAATTTTGAATTTGATTGATGCTTGGAATAAGCCCACTACCTCTATCGCCTGTACCAATAATGCCTATATTTAAAGTTTCATTAGGATTTTTACAATTTAAAATAGTACCCATAGCAAAATTCGAAGTTGTAATTGCGGCTGATGCCAAAGTCCCTTTCACTAGAAAATCTCTTCTCTTCATATACTAGCTGTATTTATTAGATGAATTATATATGTAATGTACTACACTGATTTAATCTCCCAACCTGGTTCATAGGTTCTAGACCATAATTTCATGGCTTCTCTATTAAAAATACGACCTGTTTGTTCATTAACTTCAAATGAGTTATCGATACGATGTGCTATATTGGCATAATGAGTTAAAAGCTGACTAATAGCACCTTCATCAATTGGCGATGTTAGCGCTGCTTTACCTCTTATTGCATCAAAGAAATTTATAGTATGCAATGTTGAAAGGTCTCCTCCTCCACCAAGAGCTGTGCCCGCTTCTTTACCATCAGAAAGATTTTCTTTTATTAAATTACCTTTTAAATTATACAGCTTATACCCACCTCTATCGATAAACACAGAGCCATTAGAACCATATATAATAGTACCTCTACCCGCTCCGTATTTGTCATATCCATTTCTACTACGTCCATCCCACTGAATGGTTCTATTCCCAGCAAAACGGAATGTTGCCTCCATCGTATCATACATTTCCCAACCATCGTCTTTATAATGAAACTTTCCAGAATTTACATGTACGTTTTCTGGGTACTTTACATCTAAAGCCCAGCGTGCAATGTCTAGTTCGTGTGTGGCATTATTGCCCATTTCTGCGGTACCATAATCCCAGCCATACCAATGCCAATTATAGTCCCAAGTATTATCAGTATAATCTCTTCTTGGAGCTGGTCCTTGAAACAAATCCCAATCTAATCCTTCTGGCGGATTTGCTTTTACTTGATTTGGTACTCTACCCCTTTTGCTTGTATAAAAAGCAATGGCATTATATACATCACCAATAATACCTTCATGGATGCTTTTAATAATTTCTTGTGATTGTGGTGATGAACGTTGCTGATTTCCCATTTGCACAACCTTATTATATTTTTTTTGGTAAGCTACGAGCAATTCACCCTCTTGCGGATTATGACTACATGGCTTTTCTAAAAACACATGCTTCCCTCCTTGCATTGCCATACAAGCACCTGGAGCATGCCAATGATCTGGTGTTGCCATAAAAATAGCGTCAATTTTCTTATCCTCTATAATTTTACGAATGTCGTTTTCCAGTTTTGGTGTGTTACTTATAACTTTCGAAACTTCAAGTGCCGCTTTATCACGCTGGCTTTTCATAACATCACACAAATAGTGTAATTTAATATTATTTTCTTTTGCTACGATTGCAGGTATGTAAGCACTATATCTTCTACCTAAACCTTGTATTGCAACATGCAATCTATCATTCGCTCCAATAATATTCGAATAGCTTTTTGCCGACATGGCATGTACACTAGACCCTAAACTGATACCGACAGCTCCAATGGTTGTTTTTTTTATAAAATCTCTTCTGTTTGTGCTCATAATCTTATTCTTTGGTATTGTTTATAGAACGAATTTTTACATTTTTAAAATAGACTAAGTCGCCATGGTCTTGTAATAGGATTTGTCCTTTATCTAATTCGCCAAAATTAGGCCATTTTACATATTTGCTTTCAGATACTAGTTTACGATAGGCATCACTTTTTCTTTCGTACTCTAAAACCTTTGTACCGTTTAACCAATGCTCTACATGATTATCTTTTGAAATGATGTAAGCAGTATTCCATTCTCCTACAGGGTTTATAGGCTTATTTATATCAGCCTGAATCAAATCGTACAATGAACTAACAGTTCTACTGCCTTCATGGTTTCCTAGTTTGGCATCAGGATGCAAATCATCATCCAAAATTTGATATTCTAAACCAATAGAAGAACCGTTGCCTTTGTTAAGGTTACTATCTACATAGTATTTTATGCCACTATTGGCACCTGGAGTTACTTTAAAATCTACTGACAGTTCAAAATCTCCGTACAATGCTTCCGTAACAATATCACCACCAGCTGTAGATTCTCCACCACCTGAAGCCAATACAATTAATTCACCATTTTTAATTTTCCAGCCGCTTTCTGGAAATTTATCTAGCTTAGCGCCTCGCCATCCGTTGGTGGTCTTACCATCCCATAATAACTGCCACCCTTTTTTCTTTTCATCTAACGTTAATTGATTTTTAATGATGATGGGTTTTATAGGAGACTTTTTAGAATACTTAGCCACATTCTCTGTAATTATTTTTATGTTTTTCCATACAATTTCAGTACCTTCTTTTTTATCTGGTTTAATATTGTGTACTTGTAAACCAATAAATCCACTTGCAGTTTTTTCGTCTACTAAATGGGCTGCGGGAACACCGTTTATCCATGTTTTTAATGTGTCGCCAATAGCTTCGATACGGTAATGATTCCAATCGTTTTGTTTAAATGCTTTTTGAGCTTCTGGGTTATTTTCTAGGGTATTTAACCAGCCACGTCTGGCTTCATCATAAATACCACCGCTCCAAGCACGTTCTGAAGGGTCAATTTCAACTTGATACCCATGTACACGTCCATCTCTGTAATGCGGGAAGCTATTACTGCGTATTTGTATGCCAGAATTCATAGTAGAATCTACCTTATATTCTAGTTCTAAAATAAAATCGCCATATAACTTATCAGTAGTTAAAAAAGAATTTGGTGTATTGTGTACTGTGGTTCCAACAACAGCACCATCGCGAACTTGGTATTTAGCATCACCTCCTTTTTGTGTCCAACCTTCTAGAGTTTCACCATCAAATAAGTCTTTCCATGGAGTTTGTTCTTTTGTTGTTTTTGAGCAACTACATAAATGTAATACCATACAAAGCAGTACCAATTTATGTAGACAAATTTTTTTTTTCATAATCTAGATATATTTTGTAGTTGAGCACTAATTTAACAATAAAAAATTAATACTCAGATGGATGAACTGTTCAAAAGCATGGATGAAACCGCCTAACACACAAAACTCTTATAATTAATGCTAATTGATTTTACTATAATTTACTTTTATCATATTTAATTGCATATGAATTTATGAATTTCAAAAAATATACCTCTTATTTTAAAAATTAATCAAAATATCCATATTTCAGCATAATATGTCCATTCCTTGTTAAATACTTCCTACTACATTAGCTAAAAAATAACTAAACAAATTAAAATGGAAAAACTTAAATTTTTATTAATTCTTTCGTTGATAGGATTTATAGGGACTTCATGGACGCAAAATAGTGTGTCTGGTGTTGTTACCGATGACCAAAACAATCCTACTCCAGGCGTAACGGTTAATATAAAAGGTACATCAATTGGTACTATTACAGATTTTGATGGAAATTATCAAATAAAAGTCAATAATGGAAATATCATTGTGTTTTCTTATCTAGGATATAAAACACAAGAGGTAACCTATCTGGGACAATCTTCAATAAATATTCAGTTAAAAGAAGACATATCACAACTCGATGAAGTGGTCATCATTGGATATGGAGCTGTAAAAAGAACGGATCTGACAGGAGCCGTTGCGTCTTTAAGTGCCGAAGAAATTACAGAGCAAAAAAAGACAGACATTGGGCAAGCTTTACAAGGTAGAGTAGCTGGTGTAGATATACGGTCATTAAGTAACAAACCTGGTGCGCCGTTATCTTTTGATATTAGAGGAAATACAGCGATTAAACCTGATAATTATGCAGGTAGAGATGGAATTAGTGATGCACTTTCGGATGATGAATCTCAGCCACTCTTTGTAGTTGACGGAGTGTTCTTTGATGATATAAATGTATTAAATCCGTCTGACATCCAACAAATAGACATTTTAAAAGATGTTTCTGCGACAGCCATCTATGGTTCTAGAGGTGCAAATGGTGTGGTAATAATTACTACCAAAAATGGTATTGAAGGAAGAACAAGGTTTACCTACGATGCTACATTCGGAATTCGGGAAGCTACCAATAAACCCGATATGTTCAATGGTGCAGAGTATGTTCAATTTGTGGAAGACGTAATGAGAAGCACCGCATGGAAAGGGCTTTTTGACCCAGCGGCTGGCATATATCCAACTGTGGAAGATTATAATAATCTTGAAATTGATATCTCACAGGAAATTCGATCCACAAACGAAGAAGCTGATAATATGGTGAATGGACGTTATACTGATTGGGCAAAAGATTATCGTCAAGTGGCCATTCAGACATCACACAATTTAGGAATGTCTGGAGGTAGCAATGGCTTGGTTTATAACGGTACGCTAGGATATTTAAAAGATGAAGGTGTTATGGGTATCGAGCAATTTGAACGTTATAATATAAGTTTATCACTAACAAAAAAAATTACCGATAAATTTACAGTCGGTTTAAAATCCTATTTGGCTTTGGCAGAAAGAGAAGAAGGCAGTAGAGAATTGTTTCGTAGTTCATTACGACTAGCACCTACCGTAAATTCGAGAGACCCTGAAGGAAATATTATATTATTTCCAGATGATCAAGATGGACGCTTTACAAATCCCTTCTACGACGCTAACGGTGCATGGAGAGTAAATACCAAATCATTTAATGTGATTGCCAATGTATTTTTAAGTTATCAATTTGCGGATTGGGTGAACTTTAAAACACAATTTGCACCTTCCATTAATAATTCCCGATTCGGAGAATATAGAGGTCTGTTAACCAAAGATGCAAGAAATGAGCCTGAAAGAATTCGATCTATATACAATACCACATTTAGAACCTCTTACACATGGGATAATATTGCAGATTTTAATTTTAACATTTTTGAAGGACATCAATTAAATGCTACATTAGTATCTTCATTATATTATAATCAAGCAGAGGGAAGTGCTATCGAAACTAGAGATTTTGATACAGATGCTTACCTTTTTTACAATACCAGTGCAGGTTTGGATGTAAGAAATAACGACTCACGATTTTCAAAAGTCACCTTGGCCTCTTTTACAGGCAGATTAAATTATAACATTCAAAATAAATATTTATTTACTGCAACTGGAAGATATGACGGATCTTCTAAACTGGCACTAGGTAATAAATGGGCTTTTTTTCCTTCAGCTGCCATTGCATGGAAAGCTAGTGAAGAAGAATTTTTGAAGAATGTATCGTGGTTAAACAATTTAAAATTTCGTATCACCTATGGAGAGGCAGGAAATGATAGTTCGGCAAGCCCTTATCAGTCTTTGGCACTCATAACAGGCGCAGATTATTTGTTCGGTGATGAGATAACGAACGGCATACAAATAACAGGGTTAAATAATGCCGACTTAGCATGGGAAAGGTCTAAAGAATTCAATTTTGGTCTTGATGCAGGAGTTTTTGACAATCGAGTTCGTTTGGCGTTCGAAATTTATAACAAAAACACAGAAGGTTCCATATTTGATAGAGAGCTCTCTAGAATTACTGGGTTTGCAAATGGTGCGGTAGGCAACTACGGTTCGGTTAAAAACAGCGGATTCGAGATTACGCTAAATACCACTAACATACTAACCGATGATTTTAAATGGGTAACCAGCTTGAATTTTTCTCGGAATAAGAACGAAATTCTAAGACTAGACGGTGAAAGAGATGAAGAACCCTTTGGCAATCACGGGCGTTTGATAGTAGGCGAAGCTGTAGATGCTATTTATGGATACGAGAAAATTGGCATCTGGCAATTAGAAGAAGCTGCAGAAGCACTTAGTTATGGGTATTTTCCTGGCGAAGAGAAATACAGAGATCAAAACAGTGATGGAATACTTAATGCCGATGATCAGGTTGTAATCGGTCAGGTATCACCAGATTGGACTGGAGGTATGACAAACACTTTCTCCTATAAGAATTTCGATTTTTCTTTTCAAATATATACAAGACAAGGATCTTTTGGACATTCTGAATTTTACAATAATTTTGTTCCTTGGCAAAATGATGATGCCAAATTTAATAAGTTAGATCTAGATTATTGGACACCTAATAATCCAAATTCACAAAACCCTGCGTTAGAATATGGCGCGACTGGAAACAATTATTATACAGAATTTGATTTTGTAAGAGTGGGAAATATTGGTTTGGGATATCAGTTTCCACAAACCCTATTAGAAAAGTTCAAAATGTCTAGTTTCCGACTAACATTAGACATTCAAAACCCGTTTACGTTTACAGACTACGCAGGCCCAGATCCAGAAACAGGGCTTCAAAACTCATATAACAGTGGCTATTTATTGAAAACAGTCCTGTTTGGTATTAAAATATCTCTCTAAAAATATATAGTTATGAAATTCTTAAAAAATAAAACTCGAGCTTTTATCCTGTTACTTTTAACGATTACCTATATTGGTTGTGACAACTACTTGAAAGAAGAGTTGTACAATAGTGTAGCCATTGAAAATTTTATAGACGAAAACAATGCAGACCAGTTGGTGGTTAGTATTTATGCACAATTACGTTCTGTTTATAAAAATTACAATTATCAATTTCTAGGAACAGACCTTTTTACAGTAAAAAGTGAACTCTTTAATACAAATCCTCAAAACGACTATTTTGCATACACAGCTTCAGAATCAGATGGTTATTGGAATGCCAACTACAATGTTATAGCAAAGGCAAATACGGCTATTAACCGTTACGAAAACCAAATAAATTGGAGTGACGGAAGACTGAATGAAAGAGCTTATGGTATTGCGCAAGCAAAAGCCTTGAGAGGATTAGCCTTTTTTAATTTAGTACAGCAATTCGGGGGCGTCGTTTTATCAACAGAAGAGCCACTCACAATCCGTACAGATTATACACGTTCTACCGAGCAAGAATCATACGAATTCATTATTATTGATTTGGAAGCGGCCATTCCAAATTTAGTAGATGATCCTCAAACAGGAAGATTCTCAAGAAGAGCAGCACAGCATTTATTAGCAAAAGTGTATTTAACAAGGGGGTATAAATCGTATGCAGAAAGTAGTGATTTTTCCACGGCAGCAGCGTTGGCAGAAACTGCAATAGGCAATTACGATATTAGAAGTCAAAGTTTTGAAGAGGTTTTTGATTTTGACAATCAAGTAAATCCCGAAATTTTATTTGCAATTCAATGGGGCGCCAGTGGTGTAGCAAGCGATAAAAATAACACAAAACATTCATTGTTTATGACCAGTGTGTTTGAATATCCAGGAGTAAGCAGGAATAACCAATATGGTGGTATAGGGTCCAGCGGTATGCCTACCCCCTATTTCTATTCTCTATTTACTGAAAATGATACAAGAGAAAACGCTACCATACATCGTACCATTATTGCCGATGAAACTTCGATGATTGGCACAGATAATATTATCCCAGGAGATACACTAGTATATTATCCTAAAAACACTTTAGATAACGAAGAACTGATTGATCGTTTAAACCGTTATTGGGTATATCAACCAGATCAATATTTATTTGGACGACCTGATGACATATCTGGGGTTAATTATTTGTACTCAAGAAACCCATTGTTGGTAAACTTTCCATACTTTAAAAAATTTGACGATGAAGATATCAATGCAGAAGGAGAAGGCAGTCGTGATACTTTTGTTTTTAGAGTTGCAGGTACTCATTTAATTGCTGCTGAAGCACACTTGGGTGCTGGAAATATTGCTCAAGCATTATTTCATATAAATAGGGTGCGAGAACGTGCCACCGGAGTTTCGAATGAATACAAAACTGTAACTATTGATAATATATTAAACGAACGTGCAATGGAATTAGCAGGAGAAGTAAATAGATGGACAACGTTAAAACGTACTGGAAAACTTCTAGAACGTATAGAAATGTATAATCCTCATTATAGAGATCATGGGGCATTTGACCCTAACATTCATTATCTCCGACCAATACCAATTAATGAATTGGTTATTTCACCCAATACCATGACACAAAATCCAGGATATTAAAAATATAATTAAATAATTATTTGAGTTGGTTTTTATTTGATAAATAGGCAGGCGAATAGTTGTCTGCCTATTTATTGTTTAAATTTAAAACTGAATTGATCAATTTTAGATGAATTATGAGGACAATTTTTACAAAAAAAAGATGGTTCCCCAACTTTAACTATACTAGAAGCCATTAAAGCTAATTTAGAAAACCCTATTTTAAAATAGAGAATACATGAAATTAAATCAAATTCTTAAAAACGGAACTATTGGAATAAGCTTGGTACTTGTTTTTCTACTATCCTGTAAAAAACAGCAAATATGGTCTATAAAAAAAGAGCAAGCCATCAATGTTGTAGATAAGGTATATCCTTTGTTAGATACCGAAAATTCTAGATGGTTTTTCTTTTCTTCTGCCAGTCGTCCCTTTGGAATGGTAAATCTAAGTCCAGATACGCAAATTGGAGGTGCTTGGGGAAGTGGTTATCGTTATAAAACAGATACAATAAAGGGCTTTAGCCATATTCATGCGTGGCAAATGTCTGGTGTATCAGTTATGCCAGTCACAATTTCAGAATCTAATAAAAAGACTGTTTATAAAGACTTTTATTCTAAATTTAGTCATGATACCGAAAAAGTAGCTCCAGGATATCATTATGTGGAATTGGATAGATATCAAATAAAATCAGAATTAACAAGCACAAAACGTACCGGTTTTCATCAATATACATTTCCAAAAAACAAACAAGCATCTATATTATTTAACCTTAATACGATGTTGGGACCTTGTGAAAATAGTGATGGAATGTTAGAAAAGAATAGTAATAATGCGCTTTCCGGTAAAGTAGTTATGAAACCTACACGTCGTCGTCCAAAACCATTAACGGTTTACTTTAAAGTAAAAGTAAATAATGCTATAAAATCTGTTGAAAAAGATAATTTGACTGGAAATTATTTAGTCAATTTGGAAACCCCAAAAGAGAAAGTACTTATGAAAGTTGGTATTTCATATACTTCTGTTGAAAATGCCCATAACAATATTCAAGAAGAATTACCACATTGGGATTTTGATGACATTGTGAAACAATCAAAAACGGAATGGAATGGTTTATTAAGTAGAATTTACGTAGAAGGCGGCACAGAAACCGACCAGAGACGTTTTTATACAGATTTATGGCATGCACTACAAGGACGAAGAATTATAAGTGATGCGAATGGTGCGTATCCAGATCATACAGGAGATCAATTCAGAATAGGTAAATTGCCCCTTGACGAAAATGGCAAACCAAAATTCAATCATTATAATTCCGATTCTTTTTGGGGCGCACAATGGACACTTAATACACTATGGGGGCTTGTTTACCCAGAAATCATGGAAGAATTTGTACATTCTTTGATGCAGTATTATAAAGACGGGGGCTTGATTCCCCGCGGTCCATCAGGAGGGAACTACACCTATGTGATGACTGGCGCATCCTCTACGCCCTTTATGGTAAGTGCTATTCAAAAAGGTATTATCAAAGATAATTTAGAAGGAATTTATCAAGCCTTAAAGAAAAATCACATGCCTGGAGGTATTATGGATAAAGCAGGGTACGAGCATACAACGAATTTTGGAGGTGGCTTAAAATATTACATTACAAATGGTTTTGTACCCTATCCTATTCCAGAAGGAAAATTTGGATTGCATCAAGATGGAGTGAGCCTTACTATGGAATATGCTTATCAGGACTGGACATTGGCACAATTAGCCAAAAAACTGGGATATAAAGAGGATTATAATTATTTTTTAAACAGGTCCAAAAACTATCAACATGTTTTTGATGCGAGTGTGGGTTGGATGCGTCCAAAAAATGTAAACAGCCAATGGTATTCTGATTTTGACCCTTATCAAGTAGAACACGGTTTTATAGAATCTAACGGAGCACAATCTACATGGTTTGTGCCTCAAGATATAAAGGGGCTGGCAGCACTTATAGGAGGCAATGAAAAAGCAGTAGAAAAATTGAACACTCAGTTTGAAGAGGCAATGGCATTGAATTTTACAGCAGGCAATTCGCATGCACAAGAACTACATCCTGAGTATAAGAGAATTCCCATAAATTATGGCAACCAACCTTCCATACAAACGGCATTTGTGTTCAATAAACTTAATAGATATGACCTTACCCAGTATTGGTCTCGGAAAGTGGTAGAGAACGCTTTTAGCGGTCTGTCACCGGCAACGGGTTATAATGGTGATGAGGATCAAGGACTGATGGGGAGCCTGTCTGTTTTGATGAAAATTGGACTTTTTCAATTGAATGGTGGTACTGAAGAGAACCCAGCATATCAAATAGGGAGTCCTATCTTTGATAAAATTTCTATCAGCTTGCATCCCGATTATTATTCCGATACTTCATTTACCATCAAAACGATCCAGAACAGCCCAGCGAACATCTATGTCGAAAAGGCGACACTGAACAACCAACCCGTTGAGAACTTCCGTATTTTCCACAGTGATATTACAAATGGTGGCGAATTGGTTTTAACAATGTCTCATCATCATGATAATAAAAAATAATTTATCTTTATAATATGAATTTTAAACATAATTATACCCTAGGCATTTTAATGCTGATGTGTTTTTCAGCTTTTGCACAGCTTAAAAACAACCCAACTTTAGAAGAGGATTTTATAGATATGGGGTTCGGTATATTTGTACATTGGAGTCTGGATTCTCAATTGGGAAGCGTAATAAGTCACTCGCTAGTTGGAGCCTCAGATAAGTATGTTGAAAAATATATGAATAAACTTCCCAAAACTTTTTATCCAAATAAATTTGATGCTGATGAATGGGCGCGCCTATTTAAAATAGCAGGGGCTGAATACGTTGTGTTTACTGCAAAACATCATAACGGTTTTTGTATGTGGAATACAAAAACGACTGACTTTAATATTATGAATACACCTTACGGTAAAGATATTGTAGGTCAACTCGTTGCCGCATTGCGCCATCAAGATTTAAAAGTGGGGTTGTATTTTTCTCCTGAAGACTTCAGTATTTTAAAAAAGCAGGGGCATTTAATTTCTCGTAATAGCAAAATGAGTAGCGTAACAGAAAACCCAGAGCTATTGGCATACGATAAAAAGCAAATAGATGAGTTAATCGACAAATACAGTCCAGATATTATGTTTTTTGATTCGTTTAAAAAAGGCGATATTGTACAGCACGTGCATGCCAAAGATCCTTCTATTATTGTAACAAGAGGAGAAATGAAAACCCCAGAACAAAATATTCCTGATAAGCCCATGCCTGGGCCTTGGGAAACCTGCATGACCATGGGAACCCAATGGCAATATAAGCCGACTAATGAAGTTTATAAAGATGGCACTGAATTAATTGAAAAATTAATAGAAATTAGAGCTAAAGGAGGTAATTTCCTTATGAATGTTGGACCAAAACCTAATGGTGAAATTCCTATTGAACAAGAAGAACGTTTACGCGAAATTGCGCTATGGATGTTTGTTAATGATGAAGCTATAAAAAATGTGAGACCACTGCCAACCACAATTAAAGATGGATATCTCTGGTTTACTAAAAACAAAGATAAAAATACAGTATATGCATTTGTAACTGGTCAAAAGGATTGGTTTAAAGGGCGTAGAAGAAATTTTTTAATGAAGAATTTAAAAGCCACTAAAAACACAACGATTTCAGTACTAGGGCAAAGTGATTTGGAGGTAGAATACTGGCCTGAAAATATTCCTGAATCTAGATTTATTCAGCATGAAAAATTGTTAGAAATATCTATTAGCAAAGCGCAACGACTTTATAATGATAAAATATGGCCTAATCCTATTGTGGTTAAAATAACGAATGTAGAATTTATAAATAAATAATTGTTCACTATGAACATTTTAATATAATGATTAAACATTTATGAAAACTATTTTTACTAGAACTTTTTTTTGCACTTTAGCATGTCTTTTTATACGAATAGGAAGCACAAAAGCTCAAACATCAGATAAAATGGACTGGTGGAAAGATGCCAAATTTGGCATGTTTATGCATTGGGGATTGTATTCTAAAACTGCGGGATACTGGAATGGGCATAAAGCCAAAGGGAATGAGCATTTTATGATTCATGAGAAAATCTCTTTAAAAGAGTATGCAGCAATTGCAGACGATTTTAATCCTGTTAATTATGATGCTGAAGAATGGGTACTTACGGCAAAAAATGCTGGAATGAAATACATCATTATTACCTCAAAACACCATGATGGATTTGCTATGTTCGATTCGCCATCCAACGATTATAATATAAAAACACGCACACCTTATGGCAAAGACCCAATGAAAGCACTGGTGGATGCCTGCCACAAACACAATATGAAGTTTGGATTTTATTATTCTTTAGGACGCGATTGGGAAGACCCAGATGTAGCAACCAATTGGCCCCAAAAGGGAGGTCGAAGTAATTTGGTTGATTACCCCAATGAAGACATCAAAGTATTCAGTAGGTATTTTAAAAGAAAAGTAAAACCCCAAGTAAAAGAATTGCTCACACAATACGAAAAAATTGATGTGCTGTGGTTTGATACTCCAGAATTAATCAGTCCCGCAGAAAGCAAAGAATTGCGAGAACTCATATTGAGCATTCAACCGAATTGTATTATCAATAGCCGAATTGGAAAAGGTTTAGGCGATTATAAAGTAACCGAACAAAAAATTGTGAAAGGATTAGAGATGAATCCTTGGGAAGCTTGTATTACGATGGGAAAAAACTGGGGTTATATAGAGTATGATACTATTTATAAATCATCTGAATTAATGACGCGACAATTGCTGGAAATCGTAAGCAAAGGTGGCAATTTATTGTTGAATAATGGCCCCACTGCAGCGGGGGAAATTACAAGCTTAGCTCAGGAACGTTTGGCGAAAATGGGCAAATGGATGAAAAAAAATTCAGAAGGCATTTATGGTTCAAAGCCGTGGATTACTCAAGTGGAATTACTTTCCAATGCTAAAAAAATAGAAGATATTGATAAAAAGGAAGATGAAAATACCATGAAAGACAATGCAAATGATGCAACTTCAAAAGTTATTATCCCAGAAATACGTTTTACTTTAAAAGGAGGAAATGTCTATGCGTATGTATGTAGTTTTTTGGAAAAACAAGTGACTATCAAATCATTATCAAAAAATAAGAACATTAAAATTAAAGAGGTTGAATTATTAGGCAGTACAGAAAAAATAAAATGGAGGCAAACTCCTCAAGGTCTAAAAATAGAAATGCCGAAGTATGCTAAAAGCCAAATACCGATAGCTGGTTTTAAAATGACAACAGAATAGAAATAATGATGAAAAGATTGCTTGTGTGTACTGTCTGTTTATTTACTATTGCATTCGTTTCTGCACAAAATAATTTTCCATTTCAAAATTCAAACTTAGCCATTAAAGCCAGAGTAAATGATTTACTAAATAGGTTAACTATTGAAGAAAAAGTATCATTATTAATATCTACCGCAGAAGCAATTCCCAGATTAAATATTGAAAATTATTATCATGGTAACGAAGCTTTACATGGAGTCGTTAAAGGTGGGCGTTTTACTGTTTTTCCACAGGCTATTGCGCTTTCAGCAACTTGGAATCCAGATTTAATTCATAAAGTCGCTACTGCAATATCAGATGAAGCAAGAGCTAAATGGAATTTTTATAACCAAGGAAAAGATCAAAAAAATGTGTATAGCGATTTGCTTACGTTCTGGTCACCAACTATTAATATGGCAAGAGACCCTAGATGGGGTAGAACACCAGAGACTTATGGCGAAGATCCCTATTTAACGAGTAGAATGGGTGTTTCTTTTGTAAAAGGTTTACAGGGAAATGACGAAAAATATTTAAAAGTAGTTTCAACGCCCAAACATTTTGTAGCCAATAACCAAGAGGACAATAGATTTGCATACAATGCAAGCGTTTCTGAAAAAGCACTACGTGAATACTATTTTCCTGCTTATAAAGCTGTTATACAGGAAGGGAATGCACAATCCATAATGAGTGCCTACAATGCCATTAATGGTGTGCCAAGTACCGTAAATAATTGGCTTTTAAATACGGTTTTAAGAGAAGAATGGGGTTTTAAAGGCTATTTGGTAAGCGATTGCGGAGCACCTTCTTATTTAGTGAAATCGCACAATTATGTTGATACGAAAGAGCAAGCAGCAAAAGCTGCTATAGAAGCTGGGTTAGATTTGGAATGTGGAAATGATATTTATGCAAATCATCTTTTATTGGCTTATCAGAAGGGTTTGGTGTCTCAAGAAAGTATTGATAAAGCGACTGAAAGAATATTAACAGCACGTTTTAAGTTGGGTATATTCGATTCTGCGGATAATAATCCTTATGCTAAAATCTCACCAGAAGTTATTGGTTCCGAAAAGCATCAAAAACTAGCATTGGAAACTTCAAGACAATCTATTGTATTACTTAAAAATAGCAATAATACTTTACCACTAAATATTGATAAAATTAAAAAAATTGCAGTTCTAGGTTTCAATGCCAACCAAGTTGTTTTTGGTGATTATAGTGGTTTACCTGTAATAAAGCCTATTTCACCTCTTGAAGGGATAAAGAATAAAGTAGCAGATGAAATTGAAGTAACTTACATTAAATGGAAAACGGCAGCCAAAAATCTAAACCTTATAGAATCTGAACATTTAAGAAATGACTTTAATAACGAAAAAGGTCTATATGCTGAATATTTTGATGATAAATTTTTAGAAGGTATACCGCAAACCCGTGTAGATAAAGAGGTTAATTTCGATCCGGTAAATAACCCACCAGATCCTTATACTAACTACAGACATAAGTCGATGCGATGGACAGGTTACATTAATCCTAATGTTTCTGGAACTTATAAAATAGGTGTTAATTCAGACGATGGTGTACGCCTATGGCTTAATAATAAATTGGTAGTTGACGAATGGCATAACAGAGGAGCAACAACGGATCAAGTAGAGTTAACTATGGAAGCCAATAAAGAATATGCTATTAAACTTGAATATTTTGATAATGGAGGTGATGCCATATGCCAGTTACTTTGGGAAGTACCAAATAATACAAAAGGTGATTTATACGATGAAGATATTCAAGCAGCAAAAACAAGCGATTACGTTATTGCTGTAATGGGTATTAACAAAACTATTGAAAAAGAGGGGAAAGACAGAGAATCTTTAGAACTTCCAAAAGACCAAATAGATTATTTAAAAACCATTTACGCTGCAAATAAGAATACGATTGTAGTATTAGTAGCTGGAAGTTCTTTAGCTATTAATTGGATTGATAAAAATATTCCAGCAATCGTGGATGCTTGGTATCCAGGTGAAGCTGGTGGTTCAGCTGTTGCCGATGTACTATTTGGAGATTATAACCCTGCTGGGAGGCTTCCTTTTACGTTTTATAAATCTATTTCTGATTTGCCGTCTATGGATGATTATGAAATATATAATGGGAGAACTTATATGTATTTTGAAGGCGACGTATTATACCCTTTTGGGTATGGTTTAAGTTATACTTCTTTTTTCTATAAACACATGAAAATTAAGAAAAAAGATGAAAAATTATTAATTTCCACTACCATAAAAAATATTGGTAATTACGATGGCGATGAAGTGGTTCAATTGTATTCCAAAACTAAAGAAGTGTTAGATAAACGTCCATTAAAGAAGCTTGTTGGATTTAAAAGAATCTCTACTAAAATAGGCGAATCTAAAACAATTCAATTTGAAGTTTCTAAAAAAGACTTACAATATTGGAACGAAAACACAAAAGCTTGGACATTCAATAGTGGTTTGTATGAATTTATGATTGGAGCTTCATCTAAAGATATTAAATTGCAAAAAACAATTTCATTTTAAATAGAATATGAAACTACAATTAAGCGCTATAATTCTCTTTTTCTCTTGTTTTATTTCAGCACAAACTAGAGAGGTTCTTTATTTATGGCCAGATGAGATACCAGGAGAAACAGAATCTAAACATGAACCTTTTCAAACAGATAATACAAGTGGAGATGTTATAAGATTGACTAATATTACCAATCCATCCCTAACTGTTTTTATACCAGAAACGCCTAATGATTCTAAGGGAGCAATTATAGTTTCACCAGGGGGTGGTTACAGCATATTAGCTATAGATAAAGGTGGATATGAAATTGCCGAATGGTTAAATGGTTTAGGTTACACCGCTTTTGTATTGAAATATCGTGTGCCAAAAAATCGAAAAGGTGCTTTACAAGATATACAACGCGCCATAAAAACGGTACGAAGTAAAGCATCCCTTTATAATTTAAATCCTCAAAAAATTGGTGTTATCGGTTTTTCAGCTGGTGGGCATTTATCTGCTATGGCTTCAACTAGCTATAAAAAGAATGCTTATCCAAAAATTGATGATATAGATGCATTATCTAGTCGCCCAAATTTTTCTATGCTTATATATCCCGCTTATTTAGATAAAGGTGAAAACAGAAGTTTAAGTCCAGAATTAATAATAGATGAGCAGACAGCTCCCGCCTTTATTTTTGGAACGATGGATGACCCTCATGGAAACAGTTCTTTAGTAATTGCATCTGCATTAAGAGATAAAAAAGTGCCCGTAGAATTACACATGCTGCATGAAGGTGGTCATGGTTATGGATTGAGAAAAGGAAACATTGCTGCTGAAACATGGCCTATCCTTGCTGAAAATTGGTTAAAAAGTATAGTAAAAACAAAAGATAAGTTAAATGATATTCAGGTTATTGGTAGTCACAATTCATATAAAATTCCAATTGAAAAATCATTATTTAATTATTTGTTTTCATTAGATTCTACAAAAGCTAAATCATTAGAATATGGGCATATATCATTAGAAGAGCAATTAGATTTGGGCTTGCGGAATCTGGAATTGGATATATTTCATGACCCGTTAGGTGGATATTTTTCAAATCCAAAAGGCTTAGAAATAGTTAAATCTATGGGTGAAGAACCTTTAGAGTTTGATACTGATAAAAAATTACTACAACCTGGTTTAAAAATGTTTCACGTTCAAGATATTGATTTTAGAAGTCATTATTTATTGTTTAAAGAGGGGCTGCGAGCATTAAAAAACTGGTCTGATAATAACCCCAATCACACACCTATTTTTATTTTAATAAATGCTAAAGACCAAAAAGTAGCTGGTACTAGAGAGCCTTTGGGGTTTACTGAAAATGCTTTAGATAGTATTGATGTTGAAATTAAAAGTATTTTTTCTGCTGATAAATTAATAACGCCAGATATGGTTCGAGGTGATTTTAAAACTTTAGAAGAGGCTGTTCTAACAAAAGGCTGGCCAAAATTAGCAAGTGTAAAAGGACGATTCCTTTTTGTTTTAGATGAAAAAGAAGAAAAAATAAACAGGTATTTAGAAAATCATGCGTCTTTAAAAAATCGAGTTTTATTCGTAAATAGTAAAGAAGGATATCCAGAAGCAGCATTCAGAATTATAAACAATCCTATTACAGATTTCGATTATATAAAGGAATTGGTTTTAAAAGGTTATATGGTGCGTACAAGAGCTGATGCTGGTACTAAAGAAGCTCGAACAAATAACTATGAAAGATTTGAAAAAGCGAAGGCATCGGGCGCACAAGTCATTTCAACCGATTATTATGTGCCATCAACATTATTTCCTTCAACTTTTATGGTAAGTTTTGAAAATAATAAATATGAACGACTAAAAATTAGGGAACATGATTAAAAAATAGTTAACCAAGCAACAAAACATCCCTTAAAAGTTTGGATGGTTGCCCGAGAGTGATGTTAGATAAAATTCTAATAGATTTAGGAGGATGAAAATTCAGTCGCACATTCCCAAAGGAAACATTTAAAAAATAATTTTTAACTATTTTATTTAGATGCAAGTTTTTAAAAACCTAGTATTGTTTTCTTTCTTTTTTGCACTAATAGGTTGTAAAACTGAGCAAAATTTACAATCAGAAAATGTGCAAATGGCTTTTTTAGCCGATATTCATTTTCAAGATATTTATGCAGAATTTGAAGATGCTAATTACCAAGGCATAAAGAATCCAATATCTGGTGAGTTTGTAAATATAAGAACCATGCAATCTCAGTTAAAATCTACGAGAATTTTCAATGAAAACTATTTTGCTTTTACAACAGCTTTAGATGATATTTCTAAAAAAGGTATTAAAATAGTGGTGCTCCCAGGAGATTTTAGTGACGATGGACAACCTATACATGTTAAAGGTTTAAGACGTATTCTTGATCGCTATTCGAAAAAATATGGCATGTCGTTTTTCGCCACAACAGGTAATCACGACCCTGTTAAACCGTTTTCCAAAGAAGCAGTAAAAAAAGATTTTTTAGGTAAAGGTGGAAAAGAGCAAATTATTGCAAGTTCAGAAAGGAACTTAAAAATATCAGAAGAAGAGCAGTTAAAACCTATTATTACATCAGGTATAAAAAATTGGGGATATAAAGGAGTTTTAAATGAAATGTCCAATTTCGGATTTTACCCAAAACAAGACTATCTATATTGGGAAACGCCATTTTCAAACTATACTTATAAAGCCTATGATTTTAAAAAAGCAAGTAAAGATGCCGCTTTAGAAAAAAGAGTATATCCCATTCAGGACAATACTTCTTTTCTGCCAGATGCAAGTTATGTGGTAGAACCCATTGAAGGTGTTTGGCTTTTAGCAATAGATGCTAATGTATATGTCCCAAATGAAAAAACATCAGGTTTAGTGAATAATCCAGATGATTTTTCTGGAGCTAGTATGGGTTATAATAATGTGTTATCCCATAAAAATCATCTTGTAGATTGGGTCAAAAAAGTATCAAATAAAGCTATAAAATATGGTAAAATATTAATTGCTTTTAGCCACTATCCTATGGTCGATTTTAATGATGATGCCTCTTCAGAAATGAAACTATTTTTTGGTTCAGATAAGATGCAATTGCATCGTGTTCCTAACGAAAATGTTGCCAAAACATTTGCAGATGCTGGTATACAAATTCATTTTGGTGGCCACATGCATATAAACGATACGGGTGTTAGAACTACCGAAAAAGGGAACACATTATTTAATATACAAACCCCGTCATTAGCGGCTTATACACCAGCTTATAAAATACTAACTATACGTTCAGATTCTGAATTTGAAGTAGAAACGGTAGTTATAGATTCAGTGTATAGTTTTAATAAATTGTTTCCGCTTTATAAGCAAGAGTATAAATATTTAGAAGAAACAGACAAGCTTGGAATTTGGAATAAAGACATTCTTAAAGCCAAAAACTATGGAGCGTTTACGGAGTGGCATTTAAAAGAATTAACGCGACTTCGGTTTATACCAAAAGATTGGCCTAAAACATTTACTGAGACTATTTTAAAATCTTCAGGTAAAGATTTGTTATTAATGGAGCAGGAAAATGTAGAGAAAATCAATAAACAATTAGAGCAAAAAAAATGGAATTTCAACGATTTTGAAAGTTGGACGGGTTTTGATATGATTTTCGATTTTTACAGATTAAGAAATGCAGATGAGTTAGCCATAGTTGATATTGGATTAAAACGCTTAGAGCAATATCAATTTGTTTGCCATAAATTGTCAAAATCAGGTAACGAAATATTTGTGTTATGGCAAAGTATATTTGAAAAAACAGTAAATGGAAAGCCTTCTAATCATTTTAAAATCAATTTAAAAACAAATTCAATAGAGCCAATAAATCCATAAATAATGATTAAATTGGATACATAATTTACTTTATGAGGTATTATTTTATTATATTTTTTTTAAGCATTTTTTCGTTTTTTAGTTCAAATTCGCAGAACATAAAATTTGAACATTATAATGATAATGGCGGATTGTCTCATAACTCTGTACGTCATATTGTTCAAGATAAACACGGTTTTTTATGGTTAGGAACTTTTTCTGGTCTTAATCGTTTTGATGGTTATCAATTTAAAACGTATTTAAGTTCATCACCCGGTGATAACAAAATTAATAATGATGATATTACAGCATTACATCTTGATGAAGATTCAAATAATCTCTGGATTGGCACACGAAAAGGATTGACTCTTTTTAAAACAGACACTCATAAATTTACTACTTTTTTGCCAGATAGTAATAACCCTAATAGTTTACCAGATGAAGAGATTCGTTCTATTTATGTAGATAAATTTAAACGAGTTTGGGTAGGAACTAAAACAAAAGGTTGCTATATATTCTTCATGGATGAAAACCGATTTGAAAAAATTGATATTAACGGATTTGATTACGTAAAAGCAATTTTTGAAGATAAAAAAGGAAATATTTGGATTGGTAGTTATGACACAGCATCTGTAGCAAAAATAGTTTTAAATACTAACGGTGAAGTGTCACAGATTGTTAGTTATACACTATCAATACCTAATTCTGATGAGAAGAACCCGTATATTAATTTTATATATGAAGATGCAAAATCAGATATTTTTATTGGAACACGAGAAGGGCTTTATAAATTTAACAAAGCAACAAATGCTTTTGTAAACCTTTATATTGAAGATGACGAAATTAGAGATAGTTTAGGACCTTATTTTTTGTCTGTGGTTCAAGCTCCAGATGGCAAATATTGGGTTGGAACTTTAGGCGGTTTGCTAGTTTGTAATCAATTGGAAGATATAATTAATGGTAATTTTCAATGGCATTACGCAGTACTTTCAGACGATACTTCTTTAATAGATAATTTGGTTTCTGCGTTATATTTTGATGCTTCAGGTGTACTTTGGATAGGGACAGAAGATGGCTTAGATAAATATGATCCTTATGAAAACCAATTTAATCTTAATAAAGATATTTCAAAATATATAGGTAATCAAGCACCACGTATTAGAGGGTTTTCAAAAACAAGTGATGATAAAATTATTGTTGCAACAAGGCATAACGGACTTTTCATTTCAGAAGATGATGCTTTTATTCCCTTGTATAATAATCAAAAAGATATTGCAAGTATTTACTCTAATGATGGCGAGGTTTTTTATTGTGGCTTATGGAATGGAAAAATATTGGTTTATAATTACAAAAAAAACACATCAAAAGTAATAGATGTAGGTTTTGAACAATCACCTGTTTTCGCTTTTAAGAACATAGAAAAAGAAGTTTTAATATTGGGTTCTTTTGGTGAAGGCGTTGTTGTCTTGAATACTGAAACCTTAAAATTAGACAAATCGGTAGGCACCTTGCTTCCAGGTTTTGAAATAAATGCCATTGAAGTAAATGCCTATAAAAATATTTGGTTCGCAACCGAAAGCGGCGTTGTAAAGTACACTATGGAAACAGGTCATATTAAATCATATAACAATAATTTTAATGATGATATAGGGCTTCCACATGATAATGTAAGCGATATTATAGTAGATGGAAACGGAAAAATTTGGGCGGCAACACGTACTGGTTTAGCTACTTATAATAATTCTATAGATGAATTTGAACCTGTAAAAGCGCCAAGTGAAATAGCTGGTAAATGGGTGACGGATATGGTAACAGATTCCAATAAGGATTTATGGCTTAATATGAATAATAATAGTGTAGCACGAGTAAAAACAAATCTCAAGGATTTTAATATATATCATGTTAATAGTGGGAATAGATTGGATGTGTTTAGTTCTAGCGGGTTTTATAATTATGATAATTCCAATATCTATTTAGGCGGTAAAAACGGAATTATCTATTTTTCCCCATATATTATTAACGAAAACAAATGGTCTCCAGCACCAGTTATTACAGAATTTAAAGTTCAAAATGAAGCCGTATTCCCTGGTGTTAAAATTAATGGACAAATAGTATTAGAAAAAAACTTGAATGAGTCAAAAAACATTCAGCTTAATTACAAAAACAGAAATTTTTCATTACAATTTTCAACGCCCTCTTATACCAATGAAAAACTAAATAAGTTTGAATATATGCTTGAAGGTTTTGATGAAAATTGGATACTTGCAAATAGTAATTCCAGAACTGTTCAATACACAAACTTATTCCCGGGCGATTATGTTTTCAACATAAAATCTAGCAATAGTGATGGGCATTGGAGCGATGTTGTTTCATATAAAATAAAAATTAAACCTCCATTTTGGCTAACCTATCAGGCCCTTTTGCTGTTTCTATTTGTTGTGTTTTTAATTATCTATTTCATTAGGAGAGAAATTAAAAATAGAATAATATTAAAACAAGAATTGGTTACTGAAAAAGTAAATAGAGAACGAGATGTTAAATTAAATAATGAAAAACTTCGTTTTTTTACAAATATTTCACACGAATTAAGAACACCATTAACATTAATTTTAGGTCCAGCAAAACAATTAATAGAAGAGGGTAAAAATAATAGTACAGAGTATCAAAAAAGTAGATATAATCTCATTCATCAGAATGCTAGTAGATTGTTAAAGTTAGTAAATCAAGTACTAGATTTTAGAAAAGCACAAACAGGAGAATTAAAGCTTAAAGTATCAAAAACAGATATATTTTTATATGCTAAAAACACACTTGATTCTTTTAAAGAACTGGCGTTTAATAAACATATTCAACTAAATTTTAATACTGAAGATGAGACTCTTTTTGGTTGGATAGACAGAGATAAATATGATAAAATATTATATAACTTATTATCAAATGCTATTAAATTCACCAATAAATATGGGCACGTAGATTTGTTTGTAAGACTGAAAGATGAAACAGGAGACTATTTAGTAATTGAAGTAAGTGATGATGGTATTGGTATTCCATCAAAAAGTCAAAAAAAGATTTTTACAAGATTTTATCAAGCCACTAATAGTAAAGAAAACAATACAGGTTCAGGAATTGGGCTGTCTTTAGTAAAATCTTTAGTAGAACTTCATAAAGGGACTATAAAAGTACAAAGCACGCCTAAAAAGGGAAGTGTGTTTATTGTGGAAATCCCTATAAAACGTGAGTTTTATGACGAAGAAGAGGTTTTTGAATTTGTTTCAAATGAAAAAGAAACTGAAATAGTGCCAAGTATTACCAGTAAAAAAATAATTAGTAATACGCTAATTAAAGAAAAAATATTAGTTGTTGAAGATAATATAGAACTTAGAAAATATTTGATAGATTATTTATCTGATTACTACAAAGTTTATGAAGCTGAAAATGGTAAAAAAGGGCTTCAAGTTTGCAAACAGGTGAAGCCTATTTTATGTGTGGCAGATATAATGATGCCAGTTATGGACGGGCTTGAATTTTGCTCAGAATTGAAAAATGACGAATTTATAAGCCATATTCCAGTAGTTTTGTTAACGGCACTTTCAGATAATGAAGATAAAGTTAAAGGCTTTAATGTTGGTGCAGATGGCTATTTGGTAAAACCCTTCGACCCATCATTACTTAAAGCTATGATTGTTAATATCATTAAAACACGATTAGAGTTAAAGGCTAAGTTTTCAAATGAAGTTGAAAGTGAAATAAGTTTATTGACGCATTCTCCAATTGATGAGGAATTAATGAAAAAAACAATAGATTTAATTGAAGTAAATCTAAATAAAGTAGATTTAACAACTTCCTTTTTATGTAAGGAATTGGGTGTGAGTTCTTCTAAATTATACCGAAAAGTTAAAGAACTTACAGATTTAGCACCTAATGAATTCATTAGAACTATCAGATTAAAAAAATCAGCCCAACTTTTAAAAACTAAAAAGTATAATGTATCAGAAGTTACAGATTTAATAGGCTTTAATGACCCTTTATACTTCAGCAGATGTTTTAAAAAGCAGTTTGGGTTTCCGCCTAGTAAATTAATAAAATAGAGTTATGAGCTATTTTTAAATATTAAATTTGTCCATCTTTTTGATGTATTTGTCCATTTAGCTACATCACATATATTCTATTTTAGTTTATTATAGTTTTTATTCAATAAATTAATTTAAGTAATGAAAAAGCCTTTAAATATTGATTCTGAAAACCCTATGGATAATGTTGATGATTGGGAGAATGATTTGTTGGTAAGATACCCAGATCCAGCTGAAACAAAAAAGGAAAAAGAAGAATTTCGCAATTATATAGATTCTGAGAGATTAGATACTGTTAGAGAGTTTTACAGATTAAATCATACGTATCAGACTTATGATTTTGTTTGTTATAAAGAGGAAGAGTTTTTGAAGTTTAACAAAAAGGAGATGTCTATCTGGGAAGCCGTAGATTTTTTAAATACTTTGGTAGACGATAGTGACCCAGATATAGATTTGGACCAAATGCAACATTTATTGCAAACCTCTGAGGCTATTAGGGCAGACGGACATCCAGATTGGTTTGTGCTAACTGGATTTGTGCATGATTTAGGAAAAATTTTATGCTTGTTTGGTGAGCCACAATGGGCCGTTGTAGGCGATACGTTTCCTGTTGGTTGTGCCTATTCAGACAAAATTGTGTATTCAGAATTCTTTAAAGAAAACCCAGATTACACGAATGAAAAATATAATACCAAATATGGTATTTATAAGCCAAACTGTGGATTGGATAACGTAAAAATGAGTTGGGGACATGATGAATATTTATACCAGATATTTAAAGATTATTTGCCAGACCCTGCTTTATATATGATACGATATCATTCATTTTATTCACAACATCGCGAAAATGATTATGTACATTTAATGAATGAGAAAGACGTTGAAATGTTTGAGTGGGTTAAAAAATTCAATCCCTACGATTTATATTCAAAAGCACCAGTTCCACCAGATGCCAAAGCATTACTTCCTTACTACAAAGCATTAGTGTCTAAATATTTGCCAGAAAAATTGAAATTTTAAATTAAAGTTACCATACTGCAATGCGCTTTTTTTTGAATATATAATTGTATTCATTTAAAAGATATTTTTCTTTTCACAACTAAACTAACCATAATGTATACTGTTCTTACGTTTATTGCCTTTACAGGTTTTGTCGCTTTTTATTCTTGGTTTAAATTAAGAAAAGAAAAATTAGATTCGCAAGATGGTTATTTTCTTGGGGGAAGAAGTTTAACAGGTGTTGTAATTGCGGGCTCCATGCTATTAACTAATATTTCTACCGAACACTTAATTGGTATGAATGGGTCTTCTTATAAAAACGGATTTATTATTATAGCTTGGGAAGTCACTTCAGCCTTAGCATTAGTAGCCGCAGCTATCTATTTTGTTCCTAGATATTTAAAAATGGGACTCACAACGATACCTCAATATTTAGAAAAACGATTTGATAGTACAACAAGAACTTTGGTTGCATTGTTTTTAATGATTTCATTTATAGTAACATTATTGCCAATTGTACTTTACACAGGGGCTATTAATATAGAAAGTATTTTTAACATCTCAGAAGTTTTAGAAGTATCAAAACAAGAAGGCCTATGGATTACTGTTGTCGCCATTGGGGTTTTGGGTTCTATTTATGCCATATTTGGTGGCTTAAAAGCAGTAGCTGTTTCAGATACGATTAATGGTTACGGACTTTTAATTGGTGGATTAGCAATTCCGTTAATCGCTTTAGTTAGTATTGGTGATGGCAATCCGCTTACTGGATTAAGTAAAGTGTATGCTCACAGTCCTGAAAAGTTTAATGTTATAGGTGCAAAAGATTCGGTTTTGCCTTTTGGAGTTCTTTTTACGGGGTTAATTATCAACCAACTCTATTTTTGGAGTATGAATCAAACCATTATTCAACGTGCTTTAGGTGCTAAGAATTTAGTGGAAGCCCAAAAAGGGTTATTATTTACAGGGGTTTTAAAAATATTGGTGCCAATTATAATAATTTTACCAGGGGTTATTGGGTTTTATTATTATGGCGATTCACTTTACGATAACCAGGACATGATATATCCAGAACTTATTAAAAAAGTATTGCCTGTTGGGTTAGTGGGAATTTTTGCTGCTATAGTTATGGGAGCTGTATTGAGTACTTTTAATAGTGTTTTAAATAGTGCTGCCACTATTTTTAGTATAGATGTTTATAAGAGACATTTTGGAAAAGCAAGTAGCGATAAAAAATTAGTTAAAGTAGGGAAGTTAACTTCTGCCATTTTAGCTGTTTTTGCAATTCTTGTAGCACCGATGGTAGCTAATGCTCCAGATGGTTTGTACCAATTACTACAACAATTAAATGGAATTTTTTTTATTCCTATTGCCTCAATCATGCTAGCTGGGTTTTTTCTTAAAAAAATATCTGCTATGGGTGCCAAGGCTGCATTATTCGTAGGTTTAGCATTCTATATTCTAACAACCTTTATTTTTAGAGTTAATGTTCATTTTGTACATATCTGGGGGATAGAATTTTTGCTAAATTTAGCAGTTATGTTCGGCGTGTCACATTTTTATCCATCAGATAAAGATTTCAAACAAGAAGATTTACACATTGTAGACTTGAAAGAGTGGAAATACACCAAGCATATGTCTATTTTTTTATGCTTAATAACCATAGTTATTTATATTTTATTAGGTAAAAATTGAAAACTGAACAATTAATAAACCACTAATTCATCCACTTGTATTTTTGAAGCAACTCCAGCTTGATGATGACCTTCTGGTATTGGATGTACGCTTTTTGCTTTTACTTTTATTGATTTTACTAAAGTTTTATCAAAACTAATTATGGACTTTATTTTATTTCTGCCTTGTGTATGACTTTCATCTATTTGATGAATTTCGCCCAATTTGGCATACGATTTTCCATCTTGCGAGCCATATATTTCAATATATTCTGGTACATAAACACCGCCAATAGTGAATCGTAAACTGGTTACTTCTAGTTTTTGAATTTCAATAGGTTCTGGGAAAATAATATCTACTTCTAAATTACCTTTTATAGTTTGCCAATTGGAATCCCATCGATGAAGTTTGCCGTAGTTTAAATCAACTAGTTTATCAATTTCATCTGTTTCCTTCGGATTAACGACATCTGAATGATAAATAACTTTAGTACCAAAAGCTTTATGTATGGGAAAATGTTTTTCTGATATGTTTCCTACTTGTTTGCCTTTAAAAAAACTAGTAGACTTTATAGTAGTTGTTGTATCAATAGAAAACGCACCTTCATATTTATTAGAGTTTAATGAAGGTTCACTACCATCCAAAGTGTAATAAATATCTAAGCCTTCAACTTCAGACTGCAAAGAAATATCGATAGCACCTTTTGCATTACCACTATGATTTATTTTTACATTAAAAGCACTCGTTGCATAACGCACACCTTGAGCATCAAACCGTTTAAATTGATCAAGCAGTCGCGTTGTAAAACTATCCCAATCTTTAGATTTTTCTTGTGTCCAACCATTTTCTGCAATGGCATATAATCTTGGAAAAGTCATGTAGGTTAGCTTCCCCCAATCACTAATAGATTCTGTCCATAAATTACCTTGTATTCCCAAAACGTGCTTTCCTTGAGCTTGTGTTAAGCTATCGGATATAATTTTATAGTGATAGGCTTCTTTTAGAAAACTGTAACTGTAACCCAAATTTGGTTCTAAATCGTCATCACCCTGTTTTAAATCTAAATAACAATACTTTGCTGGCGTCATAATCACATCATGCCCGGCTCTGGCAGCAGCAATACCGCCTTTTTCACCCCGCCATGACATCACAGTTGCATTGGGCGCTAAACCGCCTTCTAAAATCTCATCCCAACCAATCATGTTTTTACCTCGAGCATTCACCATTTTTTCCACACGTTTAACAAAATAACTTTGAAGCTCTTTTTCATCAGCTAAGTTTTCATCTTTTATACGTTGTTGACAATCGGGGTCTATTTTCCAAGACTCTTTATTGCATTCATCACCTCCAATATGTATGTATTCAAAAGGAAACAAATCTATTACTTCTTCTAAAACATTTTCTACAAATTCAAAAGTTGCCTCTTTACCTGGGCAAAGCGTATTGTTTTTCATAACGCCACCAGTAGCAACATAAAAGGGACCACCCGTACAGGATATTTCTGGATAGGAAGCAATGGTGGCCAATGAATGCCCTGGCATATCTAATTCTGGTATTATTTCTATAAAACGCTCTTTAGCATACGCTACAATTTCTTTAATGTCATCTTGGGTATAAAACCCACCATAAGTGGCTTTTTCACCTTCTTTTTGTACAGGTCTTCCCCACCAATTCGAAAGACTTTCATCTGTAATATTGTAATCAACTCGCCATGCACCAACTTCTGTTAGTTTTGGATATTTTTTGATCTCTAATCGCCATCCTTGATCATCTGACAAGTGCCAATGAAAACGATTCAGTTTAATTTCAGCCATATAATCAATGACATCTTTAACTTGTTCTTTATTAAAAAAATGACGTGACACATCTAGCATATGTCCTCTCCATTTAAAAGCGGGTTTATCTTTAATAATGACAGCAGGAACGCCCCAAACAACATTGCTTTGCTCCTCTTGTGAATAAAATGATGCTGGTAACAATTGTTTTAAACTCTGCAAAGCATAGAAAAAACCAGCGCCTGATGCTGCTTTTATTTGAATTTTTGTTTTATTGATATGAAGTTGATAACCTTCTTCTTCAATAGAAGTATCTGTACTGAATATGATGTCTCCTTCTTCTTTACCCAACTTAACTTCTAGTATCCATCCCGAAACGTTTTCAAACTGATTAAAAAATCGCTTAGCAATTACTTCTTGTTGTTCATTTTCTACAGAAACTGTGGTGTTTTCTTTAATTACAAAATGTTCTTCACCTGCGATTAATTCTGTTGGTAAAGGTATAATAGATATTTTGCCTAGTTTTAGTTCTTTCTTAATACAAGATGTAAGCATTAAAACACTTAAAAACATAAACCACAATTTCGTTTTCATAATATTATTTTTTAATCAATTCTTTATTAGGAACATTCCCCAACACAAAATGTAATTTTCCGCCTGCCATAATTTGTTTATGACTAATAGTAAGTTCATTATAAGGGTTTCCGTTAAAGGTAATCGACTGTATATAAAAATTCTCTTTGGATTGATTTTCAGTAGTTATTACAAACTGTTTGTTATTCTCTAATTGAATAGCCGCTTCTTTTACAAAAGGAGAAGTTATACTATAAATACCATCTGCTGGATTTACAGGATAAAGGCCCATGGATGAAAACACTAACCATGCAGACATTTGTCCGCAGTCTTCATTTCCACAATAGCCGTTAGGTTTCGTACTATATTGGGTTTCTATAATTTTACGAACCATTTGCTGTGTTTTCCAATGTTGTCCTATGTTATTGTATAAATATGAAACATGATGACTTGGTTCGTTTCCATGAGCATATTGCCCAATCATGCCCGTGCTGAAAATGGGAAGTTTATCTTCTGATGAAGGATAATATGTAAACATAGAATCTAACTTTGCAGTAAATTGTTCTTTACCTAAAGTATTTATTAAACCATTTATGTCATGCGGTACAAACCAGAAATATTGCCACGCATTACTTTCACAAAATTCTCTGGTATACGCTTTCGCGGAAAAAGGACTACTAAATTTACCAGTTTCACTTTTAGGTCGGAAAAATGTAGATTTAGAATCGTATAAGTTTTTCCAATTATTGGCTCTTTCTAAAAATATTTTTTTAATACCCTCTTTACCCAAAGCTTCAGCTAACTGTGCAATACACCAATCGTCGTAAGCATATTCTAAGGTTTTAGACACTGACCAACTCTCTCCTTCTTCACTTGTGGGAACATAACCTAATTCCATGTACGTGTCTATTTGTCTGCCTTTTTCTGTTGCTGATGCTACACAGGCTTCCAAAGCCTTTTTAGAATCCATAGGAATCCCTTTAAAATAAGCATCAACAATAACAGGAACGGCATGATAACCAATCATCATATTAGTTTCATTTCCTGCTAAAGACCACACTGGAAGCAATCCTGTTTCATCATAATGCGATAAAAAAGATTTCACCATGTCTTGCGTTTCCTTAGGTGCTAAAATGGTATATAATGGATGTGTTGCCCTGAAGGTATCCCATAATGAAAAGGTATCATATTTGTTATAACCATTTGCTATATGAACTTTACCATCTGCTCCTTTATATGCGCCGCCAATATCACTATGTAAGGATGGTGTTAAAAAAACATGATATAAATTGGTGTAAAACAATTCTTTTTGAGATTCCGTTCCTTTTATTTTTATTTTTGAAAGATAGGTCTCCCAAATATTACTAGCCTTCTCAACGGTTTGTTCAAAATCCCAATGTGGTAATTCTACTTCTAAATTTTTTCTTGCTCCTGCTATACTTGCTGATGATAAAGCTACTTTTACTTGAATTTTTTCATCTTCAGACGTTTTATAATTAGCTACAATACGTGTGAATTTTCCAGTAACACTGATGCTATCTTTTTCTTCTGAATTTTTAAATAATTGCGCTGTATCAAAAGCTTTAGAAAATGTCATCACAAAATAAACCCGTTGGTCTTTTGCCCATCCTGTTGATTTTCTGTAGCCCGAAATGGTTTGATTGTCCTCAATAGTAATTTTTGTATCCACAGGCTTATCCCAATTTAAGCTATATCCTAAATCTAGGATAATCTGACTTTTCTCATCTTCTGGAAATGTGTATTGATGAAACCCAACACGAGCGGTTGTGGTTAATTCTGCCTTAATTCCTGAACTTAATAAATCTACCAAATAATATCCTGGACTCGCTTTTTCTTGGTCATGTGAGAATTTAGAATACGGTCTGTATCTTCCTTCTGGCGTTAAACTTTCAGTAAATCTGCTATTTAAAGGCATCACCAATAAATCGTACATATCGCCAGCTCCTGTACCCGAAAGGTGGGTATGACTAAAGCCCGCTATAGTAGAATCGGGGTAAAAATAGCCCGCAATTCTATCCCAACCTGGTAAACCATTATCGGGACTTAATTGTACCATTCCAAAAGGCACCACGGCTCCTGGGTAGGTGTTTCCTGGACCATCAGTTCCTGTAAAGGTATTTACATAACTGGTTAACTTTACTTTTTCAGAAAGCGCATCCTTTTTCTTGCAAGACATAAAGCTAACAAGCAAAATCAAAGCTATACATAGGTGTTTTTTCATTTTAAAATTTAAAGTTTAAGCATTCATTAAGACAAGTTTTATTTAATTGTCAGCTTGATAATTTTATCAATTTCATTTAAATTTTTAGTATCAACATATAAAAAAGTCCCCTCTTTTTGCTGTTTGAATTTTATCTTTTCATTACTATCAAAAGAAGTCGCTGATTTAATCTTATACTCAAATTCAGGAATAAACAGATACGGCTCTGATAATGGATTTAAAATATGCACATATAGTTTATTTCCTTTTCTAGTGACCGTTCCCCAATCTTGAGTTTTTATAATATCACCTCGAGTGCCATAAATACTTTCGCCATATTTTGAAGTCCATTCACCAACTTCTTTTAAAGTTTCAATAAATTCTGGCTGAATTTTACCGTTTGGCATCGGGCCAACGTTCAATAATAAATTACCATTTTTACCAGATGCTTTTACTAAAAAATGTATAATTTGTTTGGTGCTTTTGAATTGTTTATCGTTCAAATTAAATCCCCAAGATTTCGCCATAGTTGCGCAAGACTCCAATGGTAACTGACTAACTTGAACACCTTCGCTATAACCGCCTTTATTTTCACCTGGTAAATCCCTTTCAAAAGTTTGTATGTCTTCTCCCGGAATGGGCGTTAAATGATGGTTATTTGCTATCAAGGTATTCGGACTTAATTCATGAATTAAAGTATAAATTTCGTCATAATGCCAATTAGCCTTTTTACGTTCCCAGTGGCCGTCAAACCAAATCACACCTATTTCACCATAATTGGTAAGCAACTCCGTTAGCTGGGTTTTCATAAATTTAATATAACTGTCCCAATCGGCATCAACAGGTTTACCATCTACTATTTTTTGTCCAAATCCATAATCTTCTCTTGCCCAATCTAATAAAGAATAGTAAAAATTTAATTGCAGCCCTTCTGCTTTGCAGGCTTCTGCCAATTCTTTCATGGGGTCTTTACCATAAGGTGTCGCATCTACAATATTATAATCGGAAGCCTCTGTATCGAACATGCTAAAACTATCATGATGTCTTGTAGTCACGGTGATATATTTCATGCCAGCAGATTTGGCTGCGGCTACCCATTCTCTAGCATTAAATGCCTGAGGATTAAAGAAATCAGCTAATCTTTTATAAGTTGGGTATTTTATTTTCTGTTGAAACATCACCCATTCGCCATCTCCTAATACACTATAAATCCCCCAATGTACGAACATACCAAATTTCATATCTTGAAAGTCTTTACGAGCTTCCAAGTTCTCTTTTGTTGGCGTATATTCGGGCATTGGATATTGGTAATCTTGAGCTTTAGTTATTAAAACCACTAAATTAAACGCAGCTATAAGAATTATCTTTTTCATATTGATTTTTTACTGTTTTTTTTATTTAATTACTGGCTCTGAACCCATTTCCATTTCTAAAATACCACCTTTTGTAATTTCTTCATGAGTTATCCAAAATCGGTTTAATGGTTCGCCATTCAAAGTCATAGATTGTATGTATATATTTTCATTTGAATTGTTATTTGCTCTAATTTTAAAGGTTTTACCTGAATAATAATCGTTGTCTAAATTGATTTCAATTTCATTAAAAACTGGGCTTGTTATTTGATATTTATTATCTCCGGGAGCTATAGGATGAATGCCCATAGCTGCCAACACATACCACGCAGACATTTGCCCTACATCTTCATTACCACATAACCCGTAAGGTCCTATTCCGTATGCATCAGCACATATTTTACGTGTCCATTTTTGGGTTAAATGTGGTACACCTGCTTTATTTAGCATAAACGGCACGTGGTGTACGGGTTCGTTTGGGTGGTTGTAGTAGTTATTCCAAAGGAAATCTTCTGGAGTATTTTCAAAAAATGAAATAAGTTCCTTTTTAAAAGCTTCTTCACCTCCCATCAACGTTTTTAAACCTTCAATATCATGTGGAACAAACCAACCTTGTTGATAGGGATTACTTTCAATACAACCTTGTCCGTGAACCGTTTTTCCTTTCCATTCCAACCAATTTCCCAAGCTGTCTTTTGCACGAAACCAATCGACTTCTTCATTCCAAATATTGGTATAGTTTTTACTTTTTTGAAGATATTCTTTTGCTATTTCTGGTTTATTTAATGCCGTCGCAAATGTTCCCAAAGCCCAATCTGAATAAGCATATTCTAAGGTTTTAGAAATATGATTATTTGAATATCCTAAAGCTCCATTTCCAGTATTATTAACTGTATTTAAAGCATACTGAAATGCTTTTTCAATATTGTAGTTACGGATTCCTTTTTGGTACGCATCATTAATCACAATAACTGCTGGATTACCCAACATGCAACCTGAATATGAGTTTAACATTTCCCAACGGGGTAAATAATCCCTACCACTTAATTCCGCCATTTGTAGCAATGAATTAATCTCATCATTTACTAATGTTGGATTGATAAGCGTTTGTAAAGGAAATTGTGAACGAAATACATCCCAACCACTAAAAATAGTACGGTACGTAAAATCTTTTGTTTGATGTACTTTTTTGTCGGCTCCTATATAATTCCCATTAACATCTGAAAATGTTCTAGGGTCAATCATGGTATGATATAAAGCAGTATAGAAAATAGTTTTTTCCGCTTCTGTACCTCCTGAAACGGTGACATTTTTTATAGCATCACTCCACATATTACGAGCTAGCTCTTTTACTTTATCAAAATCCCAATGATTTATATCGTGTTCTAGGTTTTCTTTAGCCCCTTGTACATTCACAAAAGAAATTCCACTTTTTACCAATACTTGTTCACCTGCTTTGGTATTAAAGTTTGAATAAAAACCGATATGTTTCCCTTGGATATCTTTTTCATTTTTAAAAATTGGAGCATTTTTTACTGCTGATTGGTAGTCATCTTTTCTAATAAAACGCATTTTTCTGGGAACATCTGGAATACCAGCACTCCAAAATCCATAATCTTTTAAAGGTTTACTAAACTGACAATAGAAATAAACCGTATAATCTGCATTTCCTGCCCCAGCTCCCCAACCACCGCCTTCGGGAGGACATTTCATCCAGCCAGAAATCGTATTTTCATTTTCAACTTTTATATATTGTTCTGTTGACGTACCACCTACTCTACGAGATAAATCTATTTGAACTCGGGCACTATCACTTTCTGGAAATGTGAACCTAATAATTCCTGCTCTAGGTGCCGCAGTAAGTTCTGCTTTAACATTATAATCATCAAGTGTTACGGCATAATAGCCTGCTTTTGTAACTTCTGTATCGTGTGAAAATCGAGAACGATAACCATCTTCAGGATTTTTTGGCACACCTCTGTTTGTATTTAATTTTCCTGTAGTTGGTGTTACTAAAAAGTTACCTAAATCTCCAAACCAACCCACACCACTCATGTGCGTAAAACTGAACCCCTCTAAAGTTGAATGTTCATAAGAATACCCCGAACCATTATCGCCGCCTGTAAACGTATCTGGACTTAGTTGTACCAACCCAAAAGGTGTTGCAGCGCCTGGAAAAGTTTTTCCAAAACCATGAGCATCTTTTGTCTTTTTTCCGTAGGTAACAGCACCTATCATAGGATTTATATAATCAACAGGCTGTTTTTCTGGTGTTTTAGAAGTACATGAAACCACAAAAAATACTAAACAACACAACAGTATATTACTTAAAACATGTGTTAATTTTATATTTGATTTTTGCGTCAATTTCATTTTCAAAAAAGGATCTATAGTTAAAAGTTACTTATCAACTTGTTTTAGTTATTTGACAGTTAAAATTTTTCTTAAACGAATATCTTTAGAAGAAGCTCCAATCATTATTCTAAAATCACCTGCTTCTACTAATCTATTCATATCTTTATCTAACATCGACAATTCTTCAGGTCCTAAATCAAACATTACTTTTTTTGATTCTCCAGCTTTTAAAGTGATGCGTTTAAACCCTTTTAACTCTTTTATGGGTCTTGAAACCGACGCTAATTCATCTCGGATATACAATTGGATTACTTCATCTCCATCAACCGAGCCTATGTTTTTTACAGTACAAGAAACTTTTATATTTTCATCTGCATTAATATTGTTTTTACTGAATTCAAGGTTTGAATATTCAAAAGAGGTATAACTCAACCCAAAACCAAAAGGAAATAAGGGTTGCCCTGTTAAGTTGTGATAATTATCACCTCGCCCTGTTGGTTTGTTATTGTAATACAAAGGACATTGCGCTTCGTCTACTGGAAACGTTATTGGTAATCTTGCCGCAGGATTTTCATCTCCAAAAAGAAAGTCAGCAAAACCATTTCCACCATTTTCTCCTGAATACCAAGCCATAAGTATACCATCTACATCATTTTTCCAATTTGCCATCGTAATAGCGCTACCACCAACTAAAACCACAACTGTAGGTTTGCCTGTTGCCGCTACAGCTTTTATCATGGCTTCTTGATGTCCTGGAAGTGCTAACAATGCACGGTCTTGAAACTCACCTTCGTGAATACCAGCCACTACAACTGCTACATCACTTTTTTGAGCTGTCGCTACAGCATCAGCAATTTGTTGCTCCCATTCATTTTTAACATTTACATCCCAAACAAGTTTAAATTTTGCATTTCCTGCGGATTCAAAAAATTCAATTTTAATATCGTATTCCTTTCCTTCTTCAAGTGAAAACTCTTTTAAAATGGTACTGTAGGATTGTTTTTGCCAATTGTCTATAAATAATTTACCACCTAAATACATGCGATAGCCATCATTACCTTCAATACCAATATTGAATATCCCAGTTTTAGGCGCTTTTAGTTTTCCTGTCCATCGTGCAGAAAACCAATCGTAAGCCAAATCTTCATGTGGTGAAAAAAGTGTCCATCCAAATTTTACTTGCTTATCAATCCGTTCCACTTTTGGTTGTCCGCTTAATTCTATATTATCAAAATAATTACCTTTTAACCCTTTAACTGTTTCACCATCTTTTGTAGTCGATAAATATTCTGAGGCAATTACTTTATAGGTTTCTTCTTTAAATGAAACGCCCGAAGCATACAACACATTATCCTTTCCTATTTTATTTACAACACCATCATGCATGGAAACAATGTTATTTCCAGGTCCACTGTAACCACCTAAACGTCCTGCTTTAGCATCGTAGCCTATAAGAACAACTTTTGCCGATTTGTTTATAGGTAAAATAGTATTCTCATTTTTTAATAACACCATAGATTTTGAAGCTGCAGTTCTAGCTAGTTCACGATGGTCTTTATGTCCGTTCCAAAAGGCTGCTTGCTTTACATCTACATAAGGATTCTCGAATAGACCTAAATCGAATTTCACTTTTAAAATTCTGCTGACCGCTTCATCAATGGCTTTGATATCTACCATACCATTTTCAAAAGCTTCCCAAAATAAGGGATAATGATTGTAATTGGTTTGAAACATCACATCCAAACCTGCTTCAACAGCATCTTCTGTGGCTTCGGCATAATTTTTTGCTGTAAAATGTAATACATTGGCACCTCCTGTGGCTCCAGCATCAGAAATCACAAAACCATCAAAACCCCAGTCGTCTTTCAGTTTTTTACGTAATAACCATTCATTAGACGTACATGGTGTACCGTCTAATGAATTATACGATGTCATGACTGACCTTGCACCAGCTTTTTGAAATACGGCTTTAAAAGCTGGAAAATAAATTTCTTCCAATAAACGCTCATTAAAACTAATAGGATAACTATCACGACCACCCGCACCTACATTGGCGACAAAATGTTTTGGTGTGGTGATTACGCCTTCTTTTTCAAACTGACTTATAAAAGAAATCGCCATTTGTGTTGTTAAATAGGGGTCTTCTCCATACGTTTCTTCGGTACGCCCCCATCGTACATCACGGGCAATATTTAATACTGGTGATAATATCTGTCGGATACCTCTAGTTTTAGTTTCTTTAGTTATAGCTCTTGCCACATTTGCAACCAAAGTAGTATCCCAAGTTGCCGCTAATGCGATAGCTTGTGGGTAGGCTGTGGCTCCATCTCGTGCTAAACCGTGCAACGCTTCGTTAAATGGTATTATAGGTATACCTAAACGGGATTCTTCTAAAAAATAGCGTTGAATTTCATTTATATCTTCAACCATTTTTTTTGCACTACCCGTTGAACCGTAATCCATTATTTGTTCTGCAGCATTATCATTTTTCCCTTTTGAAGATATTTGAAATCCAAAAATACCATGTTCAAGCTTTTCTTTACCAATACTTAAATCTCCAGGTATCATAAACATTTGCCAGAACTTTTCTTCCAAAGTCATTCTACCTAATAAATCTAAAACTCTATCTTCAGTTGAAAGTTTGGGGTTTTTATATGGCAACTCTTGAGCATACGACATTGCTATTGAACTTAGGCCAAGAGCAATGATGCATACCGATTTAATTGTTTTTGTTATTCTCACTTTTAAAAAATTCTCAGGCATTCTAATGCGTATTTAATTTTAAATCAGCATCAAAATCATCCATCATTTTTTGTAATTTTTTTACAATTTTCGGGTTTGTTGATGCTATATTTATACTTTCTGAAATATCATTTTTAAGATTGTATAGCTCTACATCTCCATTTCTGATTCTCAATTTCCAATCACCTCTTCGTATTGCTTCAAGCGTCTTGCCTGAATAATAATAAAAACCATCTTTTCTGTGTGGAGATTTAGCTTTTTTGCTTCCAGAAAGTAAAGGCCAAATATTTTTACCATCCATAGGCTTTTCTGAAACCTTAGCTTCTGTTAGATATGCTATAGTTGGTAGCAAATCTATGGTGGAAGCAACTTTATCTGTAAAACTTCCTGCTTTAATTTTGCCTTTCCATTGTGCTATCATAGGTACGCGCATACCACCTTCATAAGTTTGAAACTTAAAGCCTCTTAGCGGTAATGCACTTCCTCCTTGTCCATCTTTAAGATTCCAAGGGCCATTATCCGATGTGAAAATCACGAGTGTATTATCATCTATTCCTAAAGATTCTAAGGTTTTTAATATGGTTCCCATACTCCAATCAATCTCTTCAATAACATCACCATATAAACCTCGTGCACTTTTACCTTTAAAATCTGGTGAAGCATATAACGGAATATGTGGCATGGTTTGAGCTACATATAAAAAGAAAGGTTCTTCTTTATTTTTTTTAATGAAGCTTATTGCCTCCTTGGTATATCTTTTTGTTAGTGTTGTCTGGTCCACTGGATATTCAACAACGGCATCATCACGAAGTAGTGGTACAAAATATTTCTTAGGTTTCGCATATCGTAAACTATCTAAGGTCATCCCTTCTCTAAAAACAGCATCTTCTGCTACTTTAAAATTTGGATTTACAGACATGTCATTACTATATGGAATACCTAAATAGCTATCAAAACCTTGGGCTGTTGGTAAAAACTCAGGTTTATCACCTAAATGCCATTTACCTATACATGCGGTTGCATAGCCTTTTGTTTTAAGCATATCAGCTATGGTTAGCTCTTGTGTTGGCAAACCACTATCGCTATTAGGCCATAATACAACGGGAACACTAACACGTAGCGGATAAGACCCTGTTAACAATGCAGCCCGCGAAGGCGAACAAACGGAAGATGCTGAATAAAAAGAGGTAAATTTTATACCATCTGCTGCCATTTTATCCAAGTTTGGTGTTTTAATTAATGGTGACCCAAAAACACCCACATCTTGATAGCCTTGGTCGTCTGTAAAAAAAATAATTACGTTTGGATTCGACGGCTTTTCATTTTGAGCTCTTACTAAAAAAGCACTACCTAAAAAGAAAGCTAAAAAACCTATAATCAACTTCATTATACCACATTTTTTAAAAAATTATTTCTTATTCAATAATTCATCAAACTTATACGTTTGGCCACTTTCAGTATCAAATTCAATGACTTTATCTTTGTAAACCAATGTACATTTTTCGCCATTTTTAGATAAAACTTCTACTGACTTTAAAACCCCATTTTTCCATTCGAACGCTAACTCAAAACCGCCTCTTGCGCAAACTCCCGAGATATTTCCGTTTGGTAATGCATCTGGTAATGCTGGTAAAATTTCAATTTTGCCTAAATGGCTTTGAATTAACATTTCGATAATACCTGCTGCTGCACCAAAATTGCCATCTATTTGAAATGGTGGATGTGCATCAAATAAGTTTGGATATGAACCACCTCTAATTTTTCGTTCAGGAATTTCAGCGGGACTTAATAAAATGTTTAATAGTTTATATGCTCTATTTCCATCTTTAAAACGTGCCCAGAAATCTACTTTCCAAGCTAAACTCCAACCTGTACCATTATCGCCTCGGTATTCCAAGGATTGTTTTGCAGCTTTCATTAAATCCGGTGTTTCCTCATAATTGATTTCATTACCAGGATATACTGCCCAAAGATGAGATACGTGCCTATGATGACTATTTGGGTCGTCCTTATCTTCTAGCCATTCTTGTAACTGACCGTGTTTGCCTATTTTATTAGGTGCGATTTTAGGAATCATCGCTTGTAATTTTTTTGAAAAACTTTCATCTTCACCTAAAATATTAGAAGCCACTACAACACTTCTAAATAAAGCCCTTATCAACTGATGATCCATAGTTGGTGCTGAAACCAAACCGCCAATTTCAGGAGAATTTGACGGTGTACTGATTAAATAGCCAGTTTTTGGGTCTTCATAAAGAAAATCTGCATAAAAAACAGCAGCTTCCTTCATTAATGGGTAGCGTTCTTTTAAGAATTTTTCATCTTTTGTAAACAAATAATGCTCCCAAATATGCGAACATAACCACGCACCACCGCCAAGCCAAATACCATGATTTGCATTATTTACCGGTGCTGCGCCTCTCCAAATATCTACGTTATGATGCACAATCCACCCCTTAGCATCATAATGTTCTTTCGACACGTTTTCCCCTGTTTTTGATAAATCTTCAATAAAATCGAACAAGGGTTCATGACACTCGCTTAAATTGGCAACTTCTACAGGCCAATAATTCATTTCTAGATTAATGTTGGTGGTATAACTACTGAACCATGGCGGTTTTATTTTATCGTTCCAAAGGCCTTGAAGCGTTGGTGGTTTAGTTCCTGGACGACTACTAGCTATTGTTAAATAACGTGCGTATTGAACGTAAAGCGAGATAAGTTGCGGGTCATCTGCATTTTTCCAAAAATCAAAAATTCTTTTATCTGTTGTTAATTTTGATTTGCCATTATCTCCAAAATCAATTTGAAAACGGTTGTACAACGTTTGATAATCCTTTATATGGCTTTCCTTTATCTGTTCATACGCTGTTCCTTCTAGCTTACTTAAACTTTCTTTTACGATTTGATTAGGGTTTGCAGACACATCATTGAAATTCACATAATTAGTTGCAGCGGATAAATATACTGTTGCCTTTGATGCCTCTGCTATTTTTAGCTTGCCATCTTCAACTTTCACAACCCCATCGGTATCTACTTTTATTGTAGAAATGCCCTTTAAAACACCATCTTTTATTTTTACTCCAAGCGTTTGGGAATTACCATTTGTTATAAGTTGTTTGTCTTCATGAATAGCATCCAACCAGATTTCAAAATGTAAAGCTTTTGATTGATTAGCTGTTAAATGTACTACCATGGCTTGGTCTGGAAAACTTGAAAAAACTTCACGTTTGTATTTAACATCATCTACTTTATATGAAACCGTAGCAATTGCATTTTCAATATCTAAATCTCTTATATACCCTGAATAGTTTTCATGTCCTTGAAAATCTATATATAAATCGCCAAATGGCTGGTAATGTATTTGTCTAAGTGGCACACTCATAAATTCTTTGTTAGCCAGTTTTGTAGCCTCATTTTGTTTACCGTCAGCCAATAGCTGTCGTATTGTATCTAGATATTTATAAGCGTCTTTATGTGCATAATCGTGTGGCTTGCCTTCCCACAACGTTTCTTCATTAAATTGAATGTGTTCTTTTTCTACACCTCCATAAATCATAGCTCCTAAACTTCCGTTTCCAACGGGCAAAGCTTCTGTCCATTTCTCAGCAGATACGGTATAAAATAATTTGAAATGGTCTTTTTTCGCTTTTTCTTTTGGGTTTGAACAAAACGAAAACAGAACACATAATAATCCTATTTGTATGCCTTTAGTTATATGTTGCAAATATTTTGAATAAGTCATCTTAAATGTCCCAGTGGTTTTCTATAATTTGTAATATTTCTTCGTTATCAGCATCGGTGTCACCAAGCATATCGCGTTGTTTTAAAATTTCTACTTTCATTTCCTTGATGATATCTTGATATTCGGCATCGCTATATGCATTATGGGTTTCGTTAGGGTCTTTTTCTAAATCGAAAAAATCCCAGAATTTTGTAGGTTGATTTTCTTTAGTGTAACCATTTACTTTAAGTCCGTTTCCATAGAAAAAAGCCAGTTTGTATCGTTTTCCTCTAATCCCAAAATGCCCTGGGCGGTCTTTAGAGTGGTCCCAATAACGATAATAGCCATACTTTCGCCAATCTGCTGGAGTATTTCCTTTTAAGTTTTCGCGGAAGCTACGCCCTTGCATAGTTTCTGGATAATCAAGACCTGCATAGTCTGCAAAAAGTGCTGAGAAATCAGCATTTTCTATCAAATCGGAATTACGTTTACCAGCAGGAATTTCCTTTGGATATCGAATGACAAAAGGCATGTGTATCGATTCTTCATAAATTAAACGCTTATCAAACCAACCATGTTCTCCTAAAAAGTACCCTTGGTCTGCGGTATAGATTACAATGGTATTTTCTGCTAATCCTGATTCTTCAAGATAATTTAATAGTTTCCCAACATTGTCATCAATTGCTGCACCGCAACGCATAAAATCCTTTACATATTTTTGATAGGTTTTATAACGCGCCTCTTTGTGAGTTAAACCATCAACTGAAAACGGTAATTCTGGATACTTCATATAACCTGGCACATTCTCTGGGTCTTTTGAAGCTAACAAATAGCGTTCTTTCAAATTATCAACAGATTGCCCTTTAAATGACCTTCCTGTAGTTTCTGCGCCATCATCATAAAATGAATCGGGAATTGGAATATCTTCATCGCGGTATAAATGACTAAATCGTTCTGGATAATCGAACGGCTCATGTGTTGCTTTAAAATGACACATAGTTATGAATGGCTTAGATTTATCTCGGTTTTCTATCCAATCTATAGTCATATCTGCAATCACATCGGTGCTAAATCCTTCGTAAGGTTTACCACCATCTTCATAATCTTGCCAATTTTCTTTGGTTTTCATTATTGGGTCCCAATATCTTCCCTGACCTGGTAATACACAGTAATAATCAAAATCTTTTGAGGGTTCTTGTTTCATGTGCCACTTTCCAATAACAGAAGTTTGATAACCTCCTCTTTGCATGACGCCTGCTATGGTTGGGTGATTTGGTGATAAACCAGCCCCTAAAGTAGTTACGCCGTTTATGTGACTATACTGTCCTGTTAGCACTGTTGCACGACTGGGTGTGCATATAGAGTTTGACACCAAACAATTGTCTAATACGGTACCTTCAGATGCTAAACGTTGAATATTTGGTGTGTGAACATAGTCGTTTAAGATACCTTTGTAAATACTCATGGCTTGTGACGTATGGTCGTCGGACATGATGTATAGGATATTTGGTCTTAGCTGTTTACCTTCTTTGACTTTTTCTTCTGCATTTTTTTTACAACTAAAAATTATTAGAAACAAGATGAAAGTAAGGATAACAAAATGACTTTTTGGTTTCATTTTTAGCTTTGTTTAAAAGTTAATAGATTTAAAATTTACTTTTAGAACCATAGGATAACTTCTGCCATTAATTGCTGGAATTGATATGATAGCATTCGTTTTTGTTTGTTTAAATTTTATTTTATCATGAGTATCCAACCTTGATAACTTTTTAATTTTTCCGGGGTTCGCTTTATTGTTAAATCCAAATGTCGGAATTTCAATGTCACCCTTTTCAGGATTCATAACCATAATATATAAATTATCACCCTTTTTAGTAAATCTAACTTCATCACTAGCATATTCGGGTGAAGCTGTTGTTCTTTGGTTATAATGTTCTGCTGTGTTTACTTTTTTAGCGAAATCATCGCCTGCATTTCTAACTTCGACATTACTGGTTATTTCAGTATCTTCACGAACACTTTTTCCGTCGCCATACACTTTCCATGGTCGTGTTCCATAAATAGCTTCACCATTTATTTTTAACCAATCGCCCACGATGTTTATATTGACTTTTTGTTCAGCGGGAATTGTTCCATCTGGATGTAATTCTATATTCAGTAGTAAATTTCCGTTTTTACTTACCGCTTCAATAAGCATCTCCAAAATAGTTCGCGCGTTGTGGGTTAAATGTCTGTCTTTTTTATAAAACCAGTCTGTAAATGTAATTTCTGATTGCCAAGGATCTTCACGTAATGTGTTACTCCCACCGGATTCCACTTCGTTAACCGTTCCTTTTTCTTTTCTTTTTAATAGCATTACTGCATTTACAAAACCATTTTCATTAAAGCTATTGTTGTACAACTTACGGGCAACCTCTTTTCCATATTTATCATAAGAAAAGTTAAAACCATCGTTGTACAATAAGTCTGGTTTGTATTTGTTAACCAATTCAATATGTCGTTTTTGCCAGTTCTTTTTAATCTCTTCAATAACCTCGGGAGTTCTGTCTTCTGGTGCTGGCCCGTACAAATCTTTAGGATCTAAACCTTCCCACCATTTTCCTTTTCCGTCTTCTTTGGTTAAACGTCCATCGTAAGGAACACCTTTATGGATTCCATCTTTATCTGATCCAAAAGCAGGTAACCACCAGTTTAAAAACCGGTCGTCGTGACTGGTAACTCCAAATTTTAACCCAGCATTACGGGTTGCTTTTTCAAATGCTCCAATAATATCTTTTTTGGGGCCTACATCTACCGAATTCCATGGGTGATAAGACGAATCGAACAAATCGAAATGGTCATGATGATTGGCTAAGGCAACAATATATTTTGCTCCATTTTCTTTTGAAAAATTTATTAAATATTCGGCATCAAAATTTTCAGCTTTCCAAGAGTTGATAACATCTTTAAATCCGAATTCTGATGGATGTCCATACGTTTGTAAATGATACGGATTTGCCATTTTTCCGAATTTTTGTTTGCCGACGTCTTGCATATACATATGGCGGGCATACCAACCGCCACCTTGTTCTGGAACTGCCTGTGGGCCCCAGTGAAACCAAATTCCAAATTTGGCATCTCTAAACCATTCGGGACATTCGTATTGGTCTGCTAGTTCATCCCAAGACAATTCTTTTTCTTGAGCCAATGTTATACTAACAACACTTGCAAAAAATAAAAAGCTTAAAACTCTAAAATGTTTCATTCTATTCATTATCTCTTATTTGAATCGGAAAGCTTCTGGATTATCAAAAAGCCCAAATTCTCTTTTATTCAATTTTGCGGTATCTCCAGCTTTTTTCATTAATTCTTCTAATTCTTTTAGTAAATCTTCCTTAACCGAAGTGTAATATTCATCTTCAACTAAGTTAGATAGTTCCCAAGGGTCTTTTTCTAAATCAAATAGCTGATATGTAAATGCATCTTCTTTACTACTAACAATCAATTTATAATTGTCTTTTCTTACTGCCCTTTCTCCTCCCCCGGGATTGTGTTTTCTGTTTTCATTCAAAAAATCCCCTGGCCAAGTATTGTACGCATACATCATACTTTCTCTCACTTGCTGTTTTTCGCCTTTTATAACTGGTGATAAATCTTCTGTTTCAACTGAGTCAGGAATTTCTAAACCTGTTAAACCACATAACGTTGGAAATACATCATGCAAATATGCTAAAGCATCTACTTTTTGATTCTTTGGAATATATGGGCCACAAAAAATTAAAGGCACACCTACACTATGTTCATATACATTTTGTTTACCTAATAAACCATGCTGACCCAATGCTAATCCGTTATCACCTGCAAAAACAATTATTGTATTTTCGGTTTGACCTGAAGCTTCCAAAGCCTTTAAAATGCGTCCAATTTGTGCATCGGTTGCTGTAATCATCGCATAGTAATCCGATATTTCTTTTTGAATAATGGCTTCTGTTCTTGGAAAAGGTGCCAATCGTTCATCTCTAATATTGTCATCAGCAATTTCAAAAGGGTGCTGAGGCATAAAATTATCTGGTAACACCATATCCTCAGTAGGATACATATTATGAAATTCTTGTGGTGCTGTACGTGGGTCATGTGGTGCTGTAAAAGCAATGTACATTAAAAATGGATTCTCTTTTATATAACTATCTAAAAAACCTACTGCAGCATCAGCAAATACTTCACTACTAAATTTTTCTTTATTTTGATAAGCCTCAGACCAACCTGTTTTAGGGGTGTAATCTTTTACTTTAGTGCCAAAATGGGTAGTCATGCCTCCTAAGAATACAGATTTTACATGTGTAAAACCTCTTTCTACCCATGGTTCTCCATTATGCTGCTTTCCTGTAGCAAACGTTTTATAACCATTAGCTTTAAAGTATTCTGGAAACGTTAGTTTATCACTTTTCCCTCTGTCTTCTTTTGAAAATGCAAATTGCGCATATACATTTGGTTCGATATTAAAATAGTGGCGTCCAGTCATCAACATCGCTCTACTTGGCGAACAAACAGCAGCTGTTGTAGCACCTAAAATGTATGAATTGGTGAATGACGTGCCGTTTTGGACTAGTTTGTCTATATTGGGTGTTTTGACATTTTCGATACCAAGACTTCCAACAGCATCATGTCGTTGATCGTCTGTAAAAATGAACAAAATATTTGGTTTTGTATTTTCCTGTTTTGCAACTTGTTTTTCTTTACAACTTATTGCAAACACAGAGATAATTAGAACCATTAAATATCTTAGCTTTTTCATTTTATGTTATAATTATTTACCTTCTCTTCTTAACATTTCACCAACTTCTAATAATATTTCAGCTGAACGTTCTGGAATAACACCATTACCATCTGGTCCTACATTTAATAAAAAGTTCCCGCCTTTTGCTGTGATATCTTTTAATTTTTCATAGATTTCTGCTGGCGATTTCCATAAAGTGTCCTTTTCTTTATAACCCCAAGAATCATTAATGGTATAGCAAGCTTCCCAGTTGTAATTTACAATAGAATCTAAATGGAATTGCTCAGGTGTTCCAAAATCTTTTTTGAATAACTTCCTTTTAGAAACTCGATTATTTATGATAATGCTTGGTTTTAATTCACGACTGTATTGGTATAAATCATTACCATCTTCCAGCGTCCACCAATCTACCCAATCACCATCAAACCAGAGGATATTAGTATCGTAATTTTCAATTAATTCTTTAATTTGATTTTTCATGTAAGTCACATATTTTTCTTTTTGTCCTTCATGCATTTTCATCATACCCCAACCTTTTCCTTCTTCTACATATTGCGAACCTTCATGCCAATCGGTAATACTATAATACGTTCCAAAAACGATGCCTTGTTTTTTACAAGCCTCTGCCAATTCTTTAATAAAATCTCTACCTTTCATTGGTGTACTTGCAATATCGAAATCGGTATATTTAGAATCGAATAAGCAAAATCCTTCATGATGCTTTGTGGTTACTACTAAATACTTCATTTCTGAATCTTTGGCTAGTTTTACAATTTTGTCTGCATCAAAATCTTTTGGATTCCAAGTGTCAAGAAGTTTTACATATTCTTCTGAAGGTATATTTTGGTTTCCTTGAATCCATTCTGCATAACGTCCTTTATCGTTTCCTTTATAAATACCTCCTAATTGACTGTATAATCCAAAATGGATGAACATACCATACTTAGCATCAGTAAACCATTGCATACGTTTTGCAAAATCTTCCTCAGATTCCTCTAAATAATTTTCAGGCTCTTTGGGTTCTATTTTAGCCTTTTCTTGTTTGCAGGAATTGAAAAATAATCCTGCTAAGACAAAAAATATAATTATCGTTTTTTTCATTGATTTTTTATGTTTTATTTTTTTGTTTCTCTATGTCTTCTCTTTCCTTTATTTTTTGTTCTTTAAAGTCTAGAAATCTTTTGAGATGCTCCTTGTTCATCTTATCACTATCTCCATATTTTGTTCTCATATTTTGCAATTCTTTGTGCATTTTTTCTTGAACATCGGCATACGATTTATCATCATATACATTATTCATTTCTGATGGGTCTTTTTCTAAATCATATAACTCCCAGGTATCAATATCATAATAAAAATGAATCAATTTATATTTATCAGTTCTGACTCCATAATGGCGTTTTACATGATGCTCACCAGGAAATTCATAATAGGTATAATAAATAGCATCTCGCCATTCGCTTGCTTCACCGTTTACTAATTTCCTGAAAGATTCACCTTGAATACTTTCATCAATTTCAACACCAGCATAATCAAGAAATGTAGGAGCAAAATCTAAATTTTGTACTAGTCCATCTATTACAGTTCCCGCTTTAATTTCTTTAGGATATTTCATCAATAAAGGCGTTCTAAACGATTCCTCATACATAAAACGTTTGTCAAACCAACCGTGTTCACCTAAATAAAAACCTTGGTCTGATGTATAAACAACTATGGTGTTTTCTTCCAATCCGTTTGCTTTGAGGTAATCCAATACTTCACCAACGCCATCATCAACAGACTGGATAGTGCTTAAATAGTCTTGCATGTACCTGTTATACTTCCAAAGCGCTAAATCTTTGCCTTCTAAATTTTTAGCTTTAAAATCTTCTATAATAGGGTAGTAATGAGCATCCCAAGCAGCTTTTTGTTCATCGGTCATTCTATTGTATCGCCCTTTAAAAGCATTTCTATATGTCGTTTTTATGTCGCCTTCTTTATCCAACATCTTCAAATCATAAACTAAATCCATATCTTTATAAATACCCATTTCGTGAGTAGCTGCAGCAGGTCTTCCTTCGTAATCATCAAACAAATTAGCTGGCGGGTCAAAGGTTTTATCCGTGAATAAATCCAAATATTTTTCTTCTGGCATCCACGTTCTATGCGGTGCTTTTTGATGGTATAATAATAAAAAAGGCTTGTCTTTTTCCCGTTTATGATCTAACCAATCAATAGCAATATCTGTGGTTATTTGAGTGACATATCCTGGAATTTTTTTCTTGACACCATTTTCTATAAATTCTGGGGCATAATAATGTCCTTGACCTACTAAAACGTTCGAATAATCAAACCCTTGTGGAGTTCCTTTTAGGTGAATTTTACCAACCAAAGCAGTTTCATACCCTACTTTTTGCAAATCTTTGGCAAAATTATTTTGATTCCAATCGAAAGGTCTAATATTGTCAACTTTACCATTTATATGACTGTGTTTCCCTGTTAACATCACCGCTCTACTTGGCGCACAAATAGAATTGGTTACAAAAGCTTTCTTAAGAATAGCGCCTTCGTTCGCTATCCTATCAATATTTGGTGTATTATTTAAGTCATGCCCATACGCACTAATTGCTTGATATGCATGATCATCACTCATTATAAAAATGATGTTGGGTTTTTTTATTTTTTCTTCTTTTTGTCTTGTTTTACAAGTAGCAAACGCAAAACATAACACAAATAAAAGTACTAAAATTGATTTTTTTTTAACAATATTGCATTTTACGCTTTTCATCTTATATTAAAATTGATTTTATTTTAAAACATTCATAGTTGAAAACCTTTTTTCAAACAGTAATAAAAAAATTTGGTTAAATTTTAAAGCCATAAATTACTATAAAAATTGTAATTGTAAAAAACAGCTTAATATTTTAACAAATAAAAAAAGGAAAAATGTATCATATTCTCCCTTTTCAATTTAAATTAACTCAAACAAAAACTCAATTTACTCAACTATTAAGAATTAAATTTCTTCTATAAATTAACCAACAAAGAAAATAAGACTCAAATTTGTTCGACCAATAACAAATTTGAAAAGGTGTTGGTGCAAATTAAGGCTTGCTATTTTAGAATGATGTTTAAAATTGCTCCTTTTGTCAACTCTTTATGGTCTATAAAATAACTTTTATGATTTTTTTCGTTTAATTGAATTTTGTTAACCAAACCATCTTTAGAACCTTTTTTGGTAATGATTAATTGTTTTCCTTTATAATAATTTTGGTCCAATTCAACCGTAATTTTATCGAACATTGGTGTTGTAATTGTGTAAAAAGGTGCTGCTGGAGAAATTGGATATATGCCCATCATACTATAAAGTAGCCATGCAGACATGGTTCCTGTATCATCGTTTCCTGGAAGTCCTGCAGGTTTGTTTTGAAAATACGTTCGCACCAATTCTTTTACTTTTTTCTGACTACGCCATTCTTCACCATTTATATAATTAAACAAATACGGATACCCCATATCTGGCTCATTTGCCATGTCGAATTGATGGGTATCAAATACTTTTTGTAGCTGATGGCTATATGCTTTTTTTCCTCCCATTAATTTTATCAAACCTTTTGTATCATGAGCCACCATAAAAGTATATTGCCAAGCATTGCCTTCTATAAAACCTTCGTTCTTCGTAAAATTTGCCCCTGCCAAAGGATCAAATAGTTTGTACCAAGTTCTATCAGGATTTTGAGGTCGCAATAATTTCAAATTATTATCAAATAAATTTCTATAAGATGTTGAGCGTTTTAAAAATTGTTTGTAAGTATCTTTTTTACCGAGTTCTTTTGCCAACAAAGCAATAGCATAATCACTAATATTATATTCTTGAGTGGTCGAAACAGAACCTTTATGATTTGTAGTTAAATAGCCTTTAGTTATATATTCTTTAATTCCTGGTCTTAATGGGTTTTTCTCTAGTTGCGTAGCACTTTTCAGCATGGCTTTATATGCCTTTTCAATATCAAAATCTCTAATTCCTTTTAAGTAGGTGTCTGTTATAATGATTCCCGCAGGATCACCTACCATGGTAGTTGTTTCTGTTGCGTTCAATTCCCATTTGGGCAACCAGCCACTTTCATCATAAATGGTCAACATGCTTTTTACCATATTAGACTGTTGTTTGGGATATACCAAAGACATAAACGCATGCAAGTTTCGATAAGTATCCCAAAAAGAGAATACCGTAAATCTTGTACCTGCTGTTTTTAAAGTTTTACGGGTTCCCATACTTGGATATTCGCCATTAAAATCATTTAAAATATTTGGGTGAATTAATGTATGATATAATGCAGTGTAAAAAATAGTTTTATCGTCTTTAGAACCGCCTTCTACTTTTATTTTAGAGAGTTGCTCATTCCAAGTAGTAGAAGTTTGTTGATATACTTCATCAAAAGATAAATTTTCCGTTTCCTTTTCTAAATTTTCTCTGGCATTTTTAATACTTACATAAGAAACCCCAATTTTAACTTCTACTTGGGTTGGGGTCTCAAAATAATAGCTAAAATAACTGCCAATACTATCGCCAATTACTTCTTTTTTATAGCTTTTAAACAATCTGGTTTTGCCATTATAAGGCATCCATGCTGCTTCTTTTCCTTTATAAATACTTGGCTTTTTCCAAATTCCGAATTCCTTTGCTGGCTTGCTAAACTTTGCTACAAAATAAACAGGATAGGCTTCTTCAGGCTTGTAATAACAGAAAGATCCTACATTCCTAATTCCTTCAATTTCTGTTGATGAAACTATTTTTATCAATGCACCTTCTTCGTTTGTTAGTCCTACACCCAAATTTAGTAAGATATTAGCTTCGCCTTTTGGAAAAGAATATCTCGAAATTCCTGTTCTTATAGTTGCTGTAGTTTCTACTTTTATATTGTACTTATGCAACGTTGTACTATAATACCCCGCTTTTGCAAATTCATTTTTATAGGTACTTCCGTATTTTAAATGATTGGTTTCTAACTTACCCGTTGTTGGCATCAATAAAAGAACCCCTAAATCTGGACAGCCCACACCACTTAAATTTACATGAGAAAAACCCGTTAAAAAAGTGTTTTCGTTTACATAAGGATTCGACAACCATCTGCTATCTTTCTCCATAATATTCTGTTTTCCAGATACATTAAAAGGCGATACGCTCACCATGCCTCTTGGCGCAATAGCTCCTGGATTGGTAGCCCCATAATTAGAAGTACCGATAAATGGATTTACATATTGCGTGAATTCTTGTGCCAGAATTATAGAATTCGCCAGTAATAAAAAGATAATAAAAACAAAATTCCTCATAGTTTTTAATTAGAATTCAATTGTAGTTTTAATAGATTAAAATTTCATCAAAAAACAACCAAAACTCTTTGATGTCTTTTCGCTTTTTAGAAAAATTGGCTTCTATCTTTATAAATCTTGTATTTTGTGATTTAAAATCGATTTTAAAATCTTTTAATTCTTGAGCTTTGTTTACTTTAAAAGGCCTTTTTAAAGCAGTGATTTCCTTAAAGCTTTCACCATCATTTGAAGTAAAAATCTTTATTTCTGATGGATAATAGATGCCGTTTCTTTGGTTCTCCATAGCACCAACAACTACTTGGCTTACCAATTTTTGATCGCCTAAATCTAAAATAATATGTGCCTCTTTATTTAGCCATGCCTGCCATCTGCCATCTCTAAAATTCTTGGTTCCTCTTAATGTATTCACTAGTGTAAATTCCCCTGAACCTTTATATTTATTACTATACTTCGTCTTAAAAATTAGGTTACTCGCAATAGCTTTATGGAATTTTATGGTATCTAAAAATAGTGCTCCCGTAAGTTTATCATCACTAAAAATGGACGCTTTTACCACTGTAGTTGCTGTTAAGGAAATTGGTTTTGTATATGTTTTCGATGACCTATTTAATGCATCATTATCTAATGCGTATTTGATATTAGCTGTTGGATGTTCGTTCGTTAAAATTAAGGAAGCCGATTTTTTATCAGCATTTATTGCTATTTCTGATTTTAGTAAAAATGAACTTTTTGCATAGTTGATTCCTAAATATTCATATCGTTGTAGCATCGGTTGCAATCGATTTGAAAAATCTGGCCAATTTCGAGATTTTTTTGTACTCCAAAGTGTTTCTGACAATGCCGTTAATCTTGGAAAAATCATATATTGCGAATGACTTTCTGTGGGAATGTATTCTGACCATAAATTGGCCTGACCACCTAAAACGTGGGCTGCCTCTTTTGCTGACATGGAAGGAACAATAGGATCAAATTGGTACACTTTACTTAAAGGGGTATACCCGCCAATTGCTAAAGGTTCTTTTTCTGCAGGTCCTTGATAATAATCAAAATACGAGTGTGAGGTTGGAGACATAACAACATCGTGCCCTTCTGCAGCTGCTTGTAAACCTCCTTTTACACCGCGCCAACTCATAACAGTTGCATCTGGTGCAAGCCCTCCTTCTAGAATTTCATCCCAACCAATTAGTTTTTTCCCGTTTGCGTTGATAAACTTTTCTATCCGTTGAATAAAATAACTTTGCAATTCTTCTACATCATGAAGTCCTTCTTTTTTCATTCTCTTTTGACAATGTGGACAGATTTTCCAATTGGTTTTAGTTGCTTCATCGCCACCAATATGAATGTATTTTGATGGAAAAATAGCCATTACTTCTGTTAACACGGCCTCTAAAAAGTGAAATGTATTTTCCTTTCCTGCACAATAAATATCTGTTATTGGCCAAACACCCCCAGAAGGAACTCCAATTTCTTTATCAAAGCATGACAATTCTGGATACGCAGCAATAGCACTAGAAACATGCGCAGGCATTTCAATTTCTGGCACAACTTCTACGCCTTTTGAGATTGCGTAGGCTACAATTTCTTTTAATTCTTCTTGTGTTAAAAATCCACCATAAGTTCCTTTTTGCTCAGAAGTAACTGCCTTTCTTTTATTCCAATGCAGCGCTTCTTGATCTACTCTAAAGGCTCCAATTTCAGTTAATTTTGGGTATTTTTTTATTTCAATTCGCCAACCTTGATCATCTACCAAATGCAAATGTAAAATGTTCATTTTATGCATTGCCAAAGCATCAATGGTTTCTTTAATGTATTCTTTACCAAAAAAATGCCGTGAGATATCTAACATCAATCCTCGCCATTGAAAACGCGGACTGTCTTTTATGGTAAGGTTGGGAATTTCCCAATCTACATTAGATACTTTTTCTTGACGCTCGATTTCTACAGGTAGTAATTGGCGAAGACTTTGTATGCTATATAAATATCCTGAAAGGTTGGAAGCAGTTATTGTTATTTCATTTTTAGTAACGAGTAATTCATAGGCTTCGTTGGCCAAACTTCCATCCTTTTTAAAAATGATATAATTCTCTTTTGGAGCGGTTTCTGTAATTTTTAAGTCCCAATCTGCAACTATCTTAAATCTATCAATTAAAATTTTGGCAACATTTTTTTGAGTGTCATTTGAAACTACAAATTGTGTGTTTTTATCAAACTGAAAAACACCCGCATTTATTTCTAATGATGCTACCTTTGGAATAATGTTAATGTCTGATTCTCTATAAATCTTATCAACTGGTTTTTTGCAAGAATTCAAAAAAAGAAATGTTAAAAGAAATAAATATTGAGTATAAATTTTAAAATTCTTCATTTTTTTATATTTTATTTTGTCTATAATCCTAAGTTAGAAAAAGTATTGACTAAAAATCTTTCCGAGTCATTCTAGCAGTTACTTTTTCCATTCTGTTTCCTTTTTCTTTATCATAAACAGCACAATTAAAACCACCTCGCAAACTGTAACTTCCATATTCACCTTGTTTGTTTAAGGCAATAAAACCTACTTGTAAATATGGCATGTCTTTATGGTTTTTATGCTTGTTGTATATACGTTCTACTATTTCTTTACAAGCTTCGTTAGGAGATTTTTCTTGGCGCATCAATTCAACAACCATCGCACTTCCCGCCGTTCTAATAATAGCTTCGCCCAGACCTGTTGCAGCTGCTGCACCAACATCATTGTCTAAGAATAAACCTGCACCAATAATGGGAGAATCTCCAACACGCCCGTGCATTTTCCAAGCAGCTCCACTTGTTGTGCATCCTCCAGATAAATTACCTGCTTCGTCAATAACTAACATACTTATGGTATCGTGATTTTCGATATTGATGACAGGTGTGTATTTTGATTTTTTTAACCACTTTCTCCAAGCTTGCTTTGATTTTTCTGTCAGTAAATTCTCTTCAACAAAACCTTCAGATAACGCAAACTGTTTTGCTCCTTCACCTACTAACATAGTATGTGGTGTATTGTCTAATACTTTTTTGGCCACTACAATAGGGTGTTTAATTCCTTGTAAAAAAGCAACGGAACCGCAATTGCTATGATGATCCATAATACAAGCGTCTAAAGTTACTTTGCCTTCTCTATCTGGCAGACCACCATAACCCACGCTACTTACTTTTGGGTCTGCTTCTGGAATGCCAACTCCTGCAACAATAGCATCTAATGTTGAAGCTCCATTTTCTAGTTGTTTCCAAGCTTCTTCATTCGCTGCCAAACCATGTCTCCATGTAGAAATAATTACAGGTTTTTTTATTTTTTTAGAAACCATAGCCACTTTTTTTGCCTCTTTTGAATTGTCTAAACAAGCTAAAATTGTACTTACTCCTACAGTACCTAATGCTACTTTTTTTATAAATTTTCTTCTTTTAAACATATTATATAATATATAATTAGACTGCTTAATGAGATTTCTTGACCGTAATCGAAATAACGATATATAAAATGATACCTACAAGGTTTTTAAAACCTTGCAGGAAAGTTTGCTATTCTTTTGAATTTTTAATAACATTAAATTGTTCTTCTGTCATTGTGTAATCATCAAAAAAGGCAACTCCTTTTGCGCCATTATCTTTGGCATATTGTATGGCTTTTTTTAAATCTTGTGCTGTTAATTTTGGCGTATATAAACCTGTGTGTAATTCTATGGGTTTCTTTTCTAAATCTAAAACACCTTGTTTTGTAGCATACCCAATCCAATCTAATTCTTCATTATAAAAGTTATAATAAATCATTGGTAATACCATATCAATTTTCCATTTATCCCAACGCTGGCGAACCATGTGATCTGCCATTTCTGGATATGGAAAAACAGCTGCACTTAATTTCTTATCGTATGTATGTACTAAATCATAGGCAGCATCTACTAAAGATTTTATTTCATTTAGACGAAAATTTTTCCACTCAACATCAATTGCAGGATTTTTCATTTTTCTTGGGTCTTTGTGATGAATTTTTATGAATTTTTCTACGCTTGCCTCAGAATAATCAAAATCGTAATCTGGTAATTCTTCTTCTTGTTTTAAGTTGTATTTTGGCAGTAAACCAATTGGTAAATACACATCTGGATACCGAATATAATCTAAATGAACACTAGAAACTCCTTCAACTTTCGCCAAACCTTCTACCAAACTTAAAATATGTTTTTTTGCTTCTGGATGACTTGGTGATAGCCATTGATAATAGCCCACATAAGGTCTTTCATCAAAACAAGATTTTCCACTTCTGCTAACCATATACCAATCTGGATGTTTTAGTGCAATAGAATCTCCAGGCCTGTTTGTGGTAAACATCCACGCATGGACTTCTAAACCTTCTTTTTTTGCTAATGGGGTTACTCTTTCTAATAATTTGGGGTCTGCTCCTGTATTCAACAAAACGGCATCAATATTATTTTCTTTTAATTTTTTAAAATGTGCTGTATAAGCAGCATCTGTTTTCTTATGCCCGATGGTCATCCAATTCCAATACTTAAAATTGATTGGTATTTCTTTGTGCTCTTCAGATACAGTTGTTTTTTGTGCTGTTTCTTTTTGGTTACAAGAAACAAAACCTACAATGACAGATAAAAAAAGTATTTTTATAAGTTTCATCTTATTTTATTTTAAATTCACCGTCTTCTTTAATAATTAATTCTTTATTTGAAAACGGACTTTTAACTGAAATATTCCAACCAAAACTATGATTTTCTAATTTTGGAATGATGAATTTATCATCAATTTTAAAATTTGTAGCCCCTAAACTATCTAAATGTATTGCCCATTTTTGATGGTTTTTAAAATACAATTTCTGAGAACGATACAATTCAAATAATTTCCATTTTATTTTTTCATCATTCGGAATCACAAACTGCTCTTTTTTACCCACTTCTTTTGATGAAAAATACACATAACCCCATTTTTCTGGTTCGTGCATATTTACAACGCCCATTGGAGACCAAACCCAATTGTATTCGTGTAACAACTTCCCTTTGTTGTCTTTTTTTCTTTCGTAATCTCCATTATTCATTTGATACTCCCAATTTACTCTAGAAAAATTAACACGCCAAAATGTATCTTTTGGTATGTTTTTATCGAAATATCCTTTTTTATAAGCCTTCCAAGGTATTGCCAATTCTATCGTCCAACCTTTATCTATATCTTTTGGGTTGTTTAATGTTCCGTTGATGTTTACGGCAGATTTTAAGCCAGTAAGTGTCCAATCATTTAAAACAGTGTTGTTTTCTCTATAAGGTTTGGTCATAAATAAATCCCATACTGTGTTTAGTGCGTTTATTTCTAGTTCGTAGTAATTAGAAGCATCACCATCTGGATCTATAAAAATCTCAAAATCATTATTGTGAAAAATAATAGTATCTTTTTTTGTAAGATTTGCCCAAACATGAGGTTCTTCTAATGTTGCTAAAATGTAAAAAAAGGTATCGTCCCATAACATTTTTACTTGCGTTTTATAGGTAGGTTTTTTTTCGCCTTCAATATCTATAAAAGGAGTTGACCATTTTGTTTTTTTCCAAACTTCTTCAGAAGCTTTTCCATCAATTATAATTGTCTTATTTATTTTGTAAGCGATGTATGTTTTGGGTGTTATTTCCTTTTTTGATTGTGCGCAACTTGTAAAAAAAGAAATAAGAAAAAAGCACAGAAAAAACAGACTGTATGAATTGAAATGTTCTCGACTGCGCTCGAACTGACAACTGGAATAGCGGAAAATTCTATTCATAATCATTATAATTCTTTTTTCAATCAATTTAAATTTTTGATATACATCACTTTTCGTTTTTAAAGATACTAAATCAAAATTCATGATAACTAAAACAAGTTCAGCATCAAAAGCTATTATTTTTAGTAAAAGAAACAACTTCACTTAATTTCCCAAAAGCCAACGCAACAACTGTATCTGCTGCACCGTAATAAATGGCTAATTTATCTTCTTCAATATCATGCAAAGCAGCACAAGGAAATACCACATTTGGTACATCCCCTATTTGTTCATAAGCTACTGCTGGTCCTAATACATAAGGTTGCGTTCTAAATTTTACTTTATCTGGTTCGTTTTCATCTAATAAAGCTGCACCCATTGCATAACGAAATCCGTTGCAAGTATTAATAACTCCATGATATATCATTAACCATCCTTCGTTTGTTAAAATAGGAATGGGTCCTGCACCAATTTTAGCAGATTGCCATGCACTATCTTCAAATTTTGCAACTTTCATGACACACCGATGTTCTCCCCAAAATTTCATATCTGGACTGTAACTGATATAAATATCACCAAAAGGTGTATGCCCATTATCACTTGGTCTGCATAACATGGCGTATTTTCCGTTTATTTTTTTTGGAAATAACACTCCGTTTCTATTAAAAGGTAAAAAAGCATTTTCACATTGAAAAAATTCTTTAAAATCGAAGGTATATCCAATACCAATAGTGGGGCCATGATACCCATTACACCAAGTAATCCAATACCGATCTTCTATAAAAACAACGCGTGGGTCATATTTATAATCAGAAGCAATCATTTGGGTATTTCCTGCTTTAAATGTTATCGGATTGTGCTTGATATCCCAATCAATTCCGTTGTCACTAAAACCTGCAAAAATATTCATTTGCACTGCTTTATTATCACATCGAAACACACCTGCAAAACCCTCTTGAAAAGGAACTACAGCACTATTAAATACACTATTTGAAGAAGGAATAGCATATCTATTTATAATTGGGTTTTTAGCATATCTCCAAAGAACATCATTACAATTGCTCGGTTTCTCTTGCCAAGGAATAGCTTTCTTCATCTTTACTAGTTGAATTAATTTTTAATATTGAAATTTCTTTGTAATCAGGAAGTTTACGCACTTTATCTAACCACGTAAATTTTAAAAGAATAGTAGTAATTATAAATACCATTATGGTCATCCACATTTTAGGATAGTCTCTAATCACTAAATAAATTGGCAACAAAATCATGCTAGATTGCCAGATAATACCGATGCCACAATTGAGCATGTCTATTCTAAAATTTTTATTTTTAGCGATGCTTTTATCTTCACTTTTTAAAATTTTATAAACAGGTTGCCACCAGCCCCAAGGACGAACAGTGGCATAAAATGATTTTAATGTTTCCATAGGCGTTGCTGGTGTTAATAGCGTCCCTAAAAAAGAACCGATTAAAGATACCAAAAAAATGATAGGAAAAATATAAATGATAGAAACATGAGAAATGCTGAACAACCAAGAATCTACTTCAAAATTATTTTTATTTTGATCCAATAAAAATTGAAATGTTGCAATTATTAAACCAGAAGTCATTCCCCAAAAATAGCCCCAACCATTAAAACGCCACCAAATCCATTTTAAAAAATTAGATGCTACATAACCACCATACAATGCACTTGTTATCCATAAAGTTATTGCATTAATTGAATCTGCAAAAAAGCCCATAATTACACCTAGTATTACCACGGCAAAAGAAGCAATGTGACTCACTTTGATATAATGTTTGTCCGTTGCTTTTGGCTTGTAGTATTTTTTATAGATATCATTTACAATATAAGCGGGACCTGAATTTACAAAGGCTGAAAATGTAGACATAAATGCAGCTAACAAACCCGCTAACAGCAACCCTTTTATTCCGACTGGTACATGATTATTAATTACGTTTGGTAAAATAATTTCTAAATCCCCTAAATTTAGATTTGTTGATGTGGCTAGTTCTGGTGCTAAAAAAACCAATGCTAAAACTACAATTGCTGCGATTAATAGATAACGCGGAATAAAAAGAATTAAATTGGTGAATCCGCTCATATATGCTGCTTCTTTTACAGAACGAGTAGATAAAATCCGTTGCATATCGTAACTTGGTGTAGGTCCTGCAACACTTGCAAAAAAACCTTTAAACAAGCACATTCCTATAAAGGCACCAAACATTTTATATCCTTGAGTATCTATTAAATTATTAAAAGCAGCGAGTTTTCCAGACCAAGAGCCTTCTAAAGTATTCCCAAAAAAAAGGGTACTCCATTCTGTTGAAATAATTGTACTAATTTCTAGGTCTGAAACTGAAACAAACGTATACCCAGCAATTAAAACACCCGCAATTACCATAATACCATATTGCAATACTTCGGTGGCAACCACAGAAAACATCCCTCCTTTAATGGTGTAAATAGTCGTCAAAAAAATGATGATGAGCGCATAACTTTGGCTGGAAGTTAATAATGAAGTATCGGATATAGCAAATGCCATATCCCAAGGTAAAATAATGGTCATAAATTTACCAACACCTTCAAAGAAATATGCAATAAAACCTACAGAAGCTACAATGGCAAAAATGGCTACGATTAAATGAGAGGCTCTACCAGCTTTGCCATCTCCAAAACGTGTTAAAATCCACTCAGAACCCGTCATGATATTAGATCTGCGAATCCAAACCGCTAAAAAAACCATTATAAAAATTTGATTCCAAATAGGCCAAATCCACATAAACATAAAGCTTTTTGCGCCATACAAAAATAACAAACCCACCATCCATGCAGTTCCAGAAACATCAAACATTCCAGAGCCATTACTCAAACCTAAATAATACCATTTGATACTTTTCCCACCAAGAAAGTAAGAGTTTAAACCTTTGGAGGCACGCTTAGATATCCAAATACCAACACCTAATGTTAAGAAAACATACAGTATTATTATGAAGACATCTATACTATGCATTTAGTTTGTGGTTATTGGTTTGTGGCTGTTAGTTGCCCAATTTTTATTCGGTAGGTTCCCCATCACAAAATGCAATTTTCCGCCTTCTACAATGGTTTTTTGAGCAATAGTTGTTTGATGAAATGGTAGTCCGTTTAAGCTTGCAGATTGAATGTATTTATTGTCTGATGAAACGTTTTCTGCTTCAATTACAAATGAGACATTTTTGGAAATTTTAATTGTTGATTTTTCAAAAATCGGACTTCCAATTTCATAGTTTGTAGATGCTGGATTCATAGGATAAAAGCCTATAGCACTAAAAACATACCATGCACTCATTTGCCCACAATCTTCATTACCGCTTAATCCATTGGGAGTGGTATTGTATTGGGTGTCTAGAATATGCCGAGCCCAATATTGTGTTCTCCAAGGTTTATTAGCATGATTAAATAAATACGCTATGTGATGGCTAGGTTCATTGCCATGTGCATACTGTCCAATTAAACCAGAAATATCTGCAGATGCATTTGTTCCCGTAATTTCTGAACTTTCTGTAAATAACTGTTCTAATCTGTTTGTAAAAATCTCATTAGAGCCATGAAGTTTTGCTAGATCTTTTACGGCATGTGGCACAAACCAACTGTGTTGCCAGGCATTCCCTTCTGTATAATCTGTATGTTCTCTATGGTTTGAATACTTCGGATCAAAAGGTTCGTTCCAAGATGTTGCATCTTGAGATTTTCCACGCATAAAACCCGTTTTTTTATCAAATAAAAATTGATATGCTTTAGAACGATGTAAGAAAAATTCATAGTCATTTTCCTTGCCCAAAGCTTTTGCCATTTGCGCAACACACCAATCATCATACGCATATTCTAGAGTAATGGTCACAGATTCGTCTAATAAATGATAAGGAATAAAGCCGTATTTTTTATAATGATCTAAACCGCGCTCATCTTGCATCATGGTTGTTTTCATCGCTTTATAAGCTTCTTCAGCATCAAAACCCTTGATTCCTTTTAAATAGGCTTCCACAATTACAGGAATAGAATGGTATCCTGTCATGGTATTGGTCTCATTGCCATACAAGGACCAAACTGGTAAAATCTTTTTAGGTTGGTAATATTCTAGCATCGTACGTACCATATCAGACACTTTTTCTGGAGCAACTAAAGTTAACAAAGGATGTTCTGCACGAAATGTATCCCACAATGATAGTGTAGAATAGGCAGTATAATTTTTAGCAGTAATAATGCTATCATTTTCTTTTCTAAATTGTCCATTTTTATCACTAAATGTAACTGGTGCTAATTGAGAATGGTATAAAGCGGTATAAAAAATTGTTTTTAAAGAATCTGTAGCCGTATCCACTTCGATCTTAGATAACGCTTCATTCCAAATACTATTGGCTTCCTTTTTTACCTCTTCAAAAGTAAAATTCCCTTTTTCTAAATTGTCTTTTGCGTTTTCTATACTTACAGATGACAATGCCACTTTTGCTTCTAAAATGGAATTTTCATTATTTTTAAAAAATAATTGCGTAGCTGTTTTTATCCCTTTTGAGATATTTCCTTCAATAATTTTACCGTCTGAAACTAAATTATGCTTCACAATAGGTTTTGAAAATTTGGCTGTAAAAAATACTTTTTGATTTCTTGCCCAACCTTTACTAAATCTATAACCACTTATACTATGATCATCATCAACTGAAATAAATGTTTCCACTGCTTTATCCCAATTGATTCCAAAGCCTAAATCGATCACTACAGATTGGGTCTCATTTTTTTTGAAGGTATATTTATGATATACTGTTCTTAATTTGGTCGTTAATTCAACATTTACGTTATGATCATCTAAATACACCTGATAATAACCAGGAGAGGCGCTTTCATTGTCATGACTGTAAGATGATGTATATGCTAATGAATCTCTAGATTTTGGCGTTAACGTGATGTCTACTTCTTTATTAATGGGCATACATAAGATATCTGCCAAATCGCCAATACCTGTGCCGCTCAAGCTTAAGTGACTAAAACCAGTAATAATACTATCTGAATAGTGATAGCCAGAACACCAGTCCCAACCATTCATACCATTTACTGGGCTCACTTGCAACATACCAAAAGGAACTGTAGCGCCTGGATAGGTATGCCCGTGACCTCCTGTGCCTATAAAAGGGTCTACGTATTTTGTGAAACTAATACTACTATTTAAAGTATTAAAAGTTTTTTTACTATTATTACAACTTATAATAGTGATTGACAATAAAAGTAAGAGGTAATTTCTTTTCATGTAAACATTGTGAAACATATCGTCTGTATAAAAGTTCATAATTTTAAATAGATTGAAAACAAATTTAGACAGATAACACCTAAACGAGGTTAAACACCAAAAAAGATTCAATTTTACAGTACAATGAAAGTTATTTCTAACCAAATTTATAAAATGTCTTTAAAACATCATCTGTTGTTTTGGGCTACTTATTTTACATTAAATACGTTGCGATGGGGTAGTTATTTTGATGATTATTTGTATTCTTTAATTACCAATTTAATTGGCTTTCCAATTCACATGATATTGTGCTATCTCAATATCTATGTGTTAATGCCAAGGTTTGTTTTTAGAAAAAAGTACCTTAAATATATTTTGTTTATTTTGATTGCTATTCTTTTGATGGTAGTTGCCAAATTTAATCTTACGTACTATTTGGTAAGCCAAAATGTTTGGCCAGAAGGTCCAGAACCCACCAGTAATTTAACACTTAACTATGTAGTAGAGATGTTTTTTGGCGAATTGTATGTGGTTACTTTTGTTACTGCCATAAAAATCACCTTAGATTTTTTGAAAGAGCATCAACGGGTAGCCAATCTAGAAAAAGCTCAATTAGAAACAGAATTATTATTTCTTAAAACTCAAATTTCCCCGCATTTCTTCTTTAACACCTTAAATAACATTTACTCTTTAGCTGTAGAACAATCAAAAAAAACACCAAAAATAATTTTAAAACTTTCTGAGTTGATGCGTTATCTTTTGTATGAAACAAAAGGCAGAAGACAATCTTTAGAGAATGAAATCTTATGTATTCAAAATTATTTAGAGTTAGAAAAAGTAAGACATAATGAAGACCTAGAAGTAAATATGTCTATTTCTGGAGACATACAAGATAAAGAAATTGCGCCTATTTTATTATTGTCTTTTATAGAAAATGCTTTTAAACATGGGGTGAAAAAAAATATAGGAAATATAAAAATTGATATCGATTTATCTATCAGAAAAGGATTTTTATTTTTTACCATCTCTAATCCTATGCCTAAAATAACGATTCATGATAATTATTTAAACAAATCTAGTGGTATCGGATTAGAAAATGTAAAAAAAAGATTAGCTTTAGGGTATAAAGAACATGAGTATAAACTTAGAATACATACAGACAATAATAAATTTATAGTAAGATTACGAATTAAAGTATAGTTTTAAAATTTATAGAATTTAGTTATGAGCGTACAATGTTTAATTATAGATGATGAGCCTTTAGCAATCAATATTATTAAAAACTACTTACAACAATTAGATAGTTTTGAAGTTGTCAATACTTTTGACAATGCTATAGATGGCTTGAATTTTTTAAAAAACACGAGTGTAGATGTTATTTTTTTAGACATTAACATGCCTGTTTTAGACGGTATTAATTTTATAAAAAGTTTAGAAAATCCTCCTTTAATTATTATTACAAGTGCCTATAGTGACTTTGCGTTAGAAACATATGAGTTAGATGTGTTAGATTATTTGGTGAAACCAATAGAGTTTCCAAGGTTTGTAAAGGCTGTAAATAAAATTAGCAAACGATTAGACGGTTCTAGTACCGTTCTTGACAAAACAAACGACAGGCCTTATCTTTTTGTAAAAATTGATAAGAAAAAAATGAAGAAAATTTTTTTGGATGAAATTCTAACCGTAGAATCTCTGAAAGATTATTTAAAAATAAACACAACAACAGGTAAATACATCATTCATAGCACATTATCTGACTTTACCAATTTATTGCCTTCTCATAATTTTATCAGAATTCACAGATCGTATACCATTGCTATTAATAAAATTGATGCTGTTGAGGGAAATAGTGTAGAAATTGAAGGCCTTAGATACGTTATAGGCAGGTCGTATATAGAAAGTGTAAAACATAAAATTTTAAACTCTTCTATCTAATTACTTACTTTAAAAGGGATAACGTTTAAAGGACTATATGCCAACATAATTAGTTTACACTAATTCTGTTCATTTGTAGTTGAATTAAAATGAGAAGTAGGTTCATTAAAATCAATATATCCCTATTCAACCAATACCTAACAGTTGAAAATCTAAACCTTCTAGTTCTTTAATGGTATGCTTGTAATGTAAAACAGTAATCAAGCAGCTCCTCAATATTTACGCTTCCACTTCCATCAGGAATATTTATATTTTCTAAAGAAATGTCTACGTGGTTAAAATGCTCATCCATAAAGTAACAGTAGATAAAAAAGATGCTGTATCGTATGATTTTAATAGTACATATTCATAGTTATGAATATACACTAACTTTTCAAATAAATTTTATTTATAGTTATAGCACTACTAATCAAATTAATGCAATTTTATCATTTCTATCGAAGTTGGGCAGTTGTTCGTCGAAATTTTTAATTCCTTAGAAAAAGAAATTTCTAAGTTTAAATAATTGTTAATTCATTGTAACATAAAAGTGGGCAACATATTAATGATGATAAAACCATAAATTTATGATGCTAAAACTACTACAATAAATGATTTTAAACAGCCAAAAATAGGGTTTTCCTATCATAAAATTAATTAATATAAATGATTATAATTTATCTATTATGAAAATTAAACTACAAAAAATTAGTTGCTGCCATAAACAAAAGCAAACAGATCTTACTTCAAAAAATCTTATCTTTCTTTTGATACTTATATGTTCTGGATTCAACTCCATCCAGTATGCTGCTACTTCTCCAGTAAACTTCGAATTAAATAATTCTATGCTACAAAAACAAATTAGTGGGACTGTAATAGACAATACTGGAAGCCCGATGCCAGGAGTAAGTGTCTTAGAAAAAGGAACTACTAACGGAAAACAAACAGATTTTGATGGTAAGTTTACCATTTCTGTGGGTGCAAATGCAACTTTAACCTTTTCCTATTTAGGATATAAGACAGAAGAAGTTGTTGTTGGTACTCAAACAAATTTAACTGTTACTTTAGAAGAAGATGCAACCCAATTAGATGAAATTATTGTGGTTGGTTATGGTACTCAGAAAAAAGTAAATTTAACTGCTGCCGTATCTGTAATTAATTCAGAAATTTTTGAAAACAGACCTACAGCAAATGCTATTCAGTCTTTACAAGGTTCTGTGCCAGGTTTGGTAATTACCAATTCTTCTACAGGTGGTGAGCCAGGGACTGCTCCAAACATTAATATACGTGGTTATTTAGCGAGTACCGAAACAGGAGGACTTGCTAGCGATGGACCATTAATACTTGTTGACGGAATACGTATGAGTTTAAATAATATAAACCCAGAAGATATTGAATCTGTTTCAGTGTTAAAAGATGCATCGGCTGCAGCAGTTTATGGTTCTCAAGCATCGGGTGGCGCTATTTTGATTACTACAAAAAGTGGTAAAAGTATGAATGGAAAGATGAGAGTAAATTATAGTAATAATTTTTCCCTTTCTCAACCTACAAAATGGCCTAAAAGTGCGAGTCCTATAGATTTTGCCTATACTGTAAATGACGCTAGAATAAATAACAGACAAAATCCTTATCATGATGAAACAGACTTAGCAAATATTTTAGCAAATATGGAAAATCCTGGAAGTGCTCCATCAATTAGTGCAAATGCTGCAGGAACAAACTGGAGCTATTCTTCAATAGGGATTGATGCTACTGGAGCTACAAACTGGGATGAAATCATTTTTAAGGATTGGGCAGAGAGAACTAAGCATGATTTTAGTATTACTGGAGGAACGCAAAAATTAAATTATTATATATCTGCTGGAGCGTTTGATGAAGGTGGTTTATTAGCTGTTGGTAATGAATCTTTTCAAAGATATAACTTAGATTCAAAAATAGGCGCAAAAGCTACAGACTGGTTAGAAATAGAATTAATTACAAAATATAGAAAAAGCTATAGCGATTTTCCAACAGAGACTTCAAATTTCGGTGTAGCTGGTAATAAATCTAGGGTATTAGATTTACTTTCAAAATTAAAACCAACATTACCTCAATTCGATCCAATCTATGGCGAAGAACTCCTTCAACATTCCTATTATCCTTTTTGGGATTCTCAACGTGCTAAAACAAAAAATAACCAGTTGGTTATTTCACCAAGGTTAATAATTAAGCCTGTTAAAGGTTTAAAAATAGACGCTCAATTTAACTACAGAAGAGATGATAATCTACAAGAAATTATTATTTTATCGAGCCAATTGGTAAGACCTGCAGGTATTATTGATAGAATTACTCAGGAAAACACCTCTTATAGTCCGTCTTTTATTACCAATGAATATTTTTCACCAAATATTTTTGCAACTTATGACGCTTCCTTTGGAGATCATAATTTTCAAGCAATGGCAGGTTATCAAAGTGAAGAAAGTAATTTTCATTCAATAAGTGCTAGTGCTCCATATTTGGCTACTGATAATTTTATATCTATAAGTACATCTTTAGACCAAGAAAACCAAACAGTAAATGATGCTTTAACACATTGGGCAACACAAGGTGTTTTTGGTAGATTTAGATATAACTACAATGAAAAGTATTTATTTGAATTTAGCGGTAGAATGGATTATTCCTCTAGGTTTGAACCTGATTTAAGAAACGAATTCACTCCCAGCTTTTCAGCTGGATGGAATATTGCCAAAGAAGAATTTTGGCCTCTTGAAGATATTAATATGTTTAAATTAAGAGGTTCTTATGGTGAGACAGGTAATCAAAATGTAAGTGGACTTTATGGATACATTTCAAGTTTAGATGTAAACCAACTTACAACATTTTTATTTGATGGGACACAAGAATTAAGAGCTCCAACTCCAATTTTAACTACAGAAAACTTATCATGGGAAGTATCAAAGAAAACAGATATTGGTTTTGATATGAGTGCTTTTAATAACAAGCTTGGTATTAGCTTTTCTTGGTATCGTTCTGATACAGATGGCACAATAGCTCCAGGTTTCGATTTACCTGCTCAATTGGGTACAAGTGCTCCCTTGACAAACATAGGAATAACAAGAGTTCAAGGAATAGATTTAGAGATAAACTGGAGACAACAGATAAATGAAAATTTTTCTTATAATATAAGAGCTATATTAGGAGACTATCAAAGAACCGTTCTTGAATATCCAAATGATACTAATTTTATAGGAAATGCTGGTACAAATTTATATGCTGGTAGAGATTTAGGAGAAATTTGGGGATACCAATGGGATGGATGGTTTTTAACTGATGAAGAAGCAGCAAATCATCCTATAGATCAATCTGCAGTTACAGGTTGGGCATTTTCCGCAGGAGATACTAAATATAAAGATTTAAATGGTGATGGTGTCATTAATCAAGGTAGTGGAGAACTAGGAGATAATGGTGATTTTAGTGTTATAGGGAACTCTACTCCACGTTATCAATATGGTATAACATTTGGGTTTAATTACAAAAATTTAGATTTTAATGCTTTTGTACAAGGTGTTGGAAAAAGAGATGTATTGTTATCTAACCACCAACGTTTTAGAGGACCTGCACAAGGACCCTTTCATATTAATGTATGGGAAGAACATTTAGATTACTTTAGACCTGAAGATACAACAAGTCCGTTAGGCCCTAATACCGATGCTTATTTTCCTGCTCCTTATACAGCAAATCCTGGAAGAAATAATAAAAACTATGCAAGAGCTGTAGACCGTTATATCCAAAATGGTGCGTATACAAGATTGAAAAGCTTACAATTTGGGTACACTATTCCTAAGGATATCACTAATAAATACAATATTTCAAACTTAAGACTTTTTTTTACAGGAGAAAATTTATTTACTATTAGCGATCTAATGTTTTTTGATCCAGAAGTTGTAACTGCTGGGGTAGTAGGTAGCGCACAATCATATCCTTTATCTAAGATAATTTCTTGGGGACTTAATGTTTCATTTTAAAAATTCAAAAAATCATGAAAAATATATTAAAAATAAGTATACTTTGTACGATAATAGTTTTATCGTCATGTGAAGACTTTTTAAATAGAACTCCTTTAGATGAAGTTAATTCAGAAGATTTCTACAAAAACGCTGCAGAATTACGAATAGCTGCTAACGATTTTTATCAGACTTTACCTGGTTGGGCATCACTTAATGTAGGCTTTAACACTTTACCAGATACTGGAACAGATATGGTTATTGGTCAAAATGCACCAGCACGATTAAGTGGCACTAATTATAATGTTCCTGCAACTTCTTCTGCTGGTAATTGGGGTAGATGGGATGAAATTAGAGAAACAAACTGGTTTTTAGATCGCTCTGACCAAGCAGAAGCTGAAAGTGAACAAGAGCAAGAGGAAATTAATCACTACATTGGTGAAGGCTATTTTTTTAGAGCCTACTATTATTTTGAGATGTTAATTAGTCATGGTGATCTGCCTATTTTAGATAGATATTTCGATAATAATGATGAAGAGCTGGTATTTAAAGCTAGAGACCCAAGAAGTGATGTCGCTAATTTTATTCTTTCAGATTTAGACAAAGCAATATCTTTACTCCAATCTTTTCCAAATACCCCTGATGCTGGACCAAGAATTAGCAAAGAAGCTGCTCAACTACTCAAAGCAAGAGTAGCACTATTTGAAGGTACTTGGGAAAAATATCATGCTGGAACTGTTTTTGGTGTTACTGATTCTGATGGATCTTCTTTTCTACAAATTGCTGCAGATACTTCTGAAGATATTATAGATAGTGGTATTTTTTCTCTAAGTCCTGATTATGGAGATTTGTTTATACAAATAGGTTTAAGTGGCAATAGTGAGGTGATACTTTGGAGAGATTATAACGATATAGGTCTAGATATTAATAACGTGTTACAACTTTCTTGGCCAAATAGATGTGCTTACACTAGGTTTGCCATTCGTAGCTACTTGTGTTCTGATGGATTACCTACTGCGGTAAGCCCATTATATGTTGGAGATCAAGACTTAAATACTATCGAAAATAACAGAGATTCAAGATTAATGGCTTCTATAATGGTTCCTGGTGACTTATTAACTAAAAATACAGACAATTCAGAAGTTTTATGGGCTAATCCAGATTTTAGCACTGCCAATGCTGGAGATACAGGCTATGAATCACAAAAATATAGGAATCCAAATATAGACGCAGATATTAATAATTTTACAAGAAGTACTTCTAGAATTATTATGCGCTATGCAGAAGCTTTATTAATATTTGCAGAAGCAAAAGCAGAATTAGGGACTATTAGCCAAGGAGATTTAGACAAATCAATAAATTTATTAAGAGTTAGAGTAGGAATGCCAAATATTGTACTTGGAGCAATTGTTACAGATCCAAATTGGCCAAATTATGGTTATGCACTTTCAGATATATTGTACGAAATAAGAAGAGAGCGTTCTGTAGAATTTCTTGCAGAAGGTTTTAGAGCTAGTGATTTATATAGATGGAGAGCACATAGTTTATTCGACGGAGATCAACCTAGAGGAGCGTATTATGATGATGGTGTTGTAAATGTTGAATTAGATCCAGCTAATGCAGATTTAGACTCCGAAGGTTATATTTTACCTTTTAATGATATTGGCAATTATAATTTTGACCCTACAAGAGCTTATTTATTACCTATTCCTTTAGATGAATTAAGTTTGAACCCCAACTTAACCCAAAACCCAGGTTGGTAAGAAAATTATTTAGTTGACTTGTATAAATTCGTTTTAATTTATTGGTTGCTTAAAATCTTTTTTAAGCAACCTTTTTTTAGTAACAAACTAGCTAAAGATTGCTGAAAATATTTTTAAAAGTTAATGGAATATTTGACTATAATACTTCTAAATATTTAAATTTGGTAAATTGCAACTTAAGAAATCTACAATCAATTTCTAGATCATTAGGTATTTTTTTCACTGAAAAACTTAGAACTAAACATACAAAAATAATTTCTATATAAGTCTTAGAAGGCATTTTTAAATTCGCAACTAAATTTAAATAAAATGAAAACTATTTTTTATTTATTATTCTTGTCTTTATTTATTATTTCTTGTCACAAGAAAACAGAAAAAACGCACAACGATGAAATCAAAAAACCTAATATCGTATTTATTTTAGCTGATCAATGGCGGGCGCAATCAACTGGCTATGCTGGTAATCCTAATGTAAAAACTCCCAATCTAGACAAACTTGCTTCCGAAGGAATTTGTTTTACAAATACAGTTTCCACGAGCCCTGTATGTACTCCCTACAGGGCGATGTTACTTACTGGTCTGTATGTATTAAAAAATGGTATGTTTATGAATGATCTTTCTCTAAACCCTAAGGCTAATAGTTTCGCAAAACTCTTTAAAGAAGAAGGATACCATACTGCCTATATTGGAAAATGGCATCTAGATGGTCATGGTCGTTCAGCATATATACCCAAAGAAAGAAGACAAGGTTTCGATTATTGGAAAGCGTTGGAGTGCTCTCATAAGTATCATAACTCAAGCTACTGGGGAAATGATGACAAACTACATCAATGGGAAGGTTACGATGCAGAAGCTCAAACAAAAGACGCCATTGCTTATATAGAAAAACAGTCAAAAAGTAAAAAGCCTTTTTCATTGATCCTCGCATGGGGACCACCTCATGCACCGTATCAAACTGCGCCTAAAGAATTTCAGGATGTATACAAAAATGTGGACATACAATTAAGACCAAACGTTCCAGAAGAATTAGCTGAAAATACAAAAACCCTATTAAAGGGATATTATGCGCATTGTTCTGCGCTAGATAGTTACATACAACAGTTACAGGACGCCATTAAGCGAAGTAATATTGAAAATAATACCATTTTCGTTTTTACATCAGACCATGGCGATATGATCAATAGTCATGGTAAAAAGAAAAAACAACAAATCTATGAAGAATCAGCTAAGGTGCCTTTTATTCTTAAATATCCAGCTTTATTTGGAAAAGAAGGAAAGAAAAGTGATTTCTTATTAAATACCCTAGATATACTACCCACTATGTTAGGAATGTCTGGTATAAGTATTCCCAAAGGGTTAGACGGTGAGAATATTACAGATATCATTCTTGAAAAAAAAGAGGATCATAGAAAAGCATCTTTGGTTGCATGCATTCAACCATTTGGCCAATGGAAGAGAAAAAATGGAGGAAAAGAATTTAGAGGCATTATCACAAAAACACATACCTATGCCAAAGATTTAGAGGGCGAATGGTTGCTGTTTGATAATGTTGCAGACCCGTATCAATTAAATAATTTGATAGAAAACCCTACTTATAATAGCATTTCTAAAAACTTAGAAAAATTACTTGAAGAAAAACTCAATCGTTTAGATGATGCATTTTTGCCAGGACAAACATACATAGAGAAGTGGGGACATACGGTTGATTCAACGGGAACCGTACCTTATCAATGGTAATCTTAAGAAAGGATTGTGCATTCTTTTAGCTAGTCCATGGCTAAACAGATTCTAAAAATTGAGATTTAAAACATGTACTGGTAAATTTAAGAATAAACTCGTTTCAAATGTTATTTGTGTATCCTTTTAGAGTTCTTATGGCTTTCAATAGAAATTCGGTTTAATATGATTTTTTAAAATCGAGAACTTGTCCGCTTAACAATCTATCGCAGGTGATTATTAGAGTTTCATCACCAATATTATTTATAGTGAATACGCTTTCTTGATTTGGCTGTAAAGTTTTAAGAGATGTAGTATTCGGTTTTTCAAATTTTGTTATTTCAAATTTATAGCCTGTATTAAGGCTGGCTTCTTTTATACGTGCTAAAGTTTGATATTTGTATTGATCGTTTCCATCTCAAACAACAATACCAGTCATGGGTTGTACCTTTGTGAATTCTGAAACACCTCCTTTATTTAAAATTGGATCATCAGCAATTGGGTCCTCTTCATGAAAGCTCACTCCACCGCTACAAGCAATCATAAAGAAACTAAAACTTACAATTATTTGTGCTATTTTTTTCATGATGGGTTGTCTTTTAAAGTTAAATTTTAATGTAGGTATTGTTTTTATGCATGTACCATAATAAGAGATAAATGATTCCGAAACCTCCCACAGTTGCAAAAGCATTATAATAACCCCCTAAATAGTGTTCAAAACCAAACAGTACTTGTTTTGCTAGCTCTGGAAAATTGATGACATGAGAAATAACATAAGCGGTAATAGCATTGATACCGATAATTTTTAAAGGTTTTGTCCATTTCGTATAGCCTTTTACGTCGATAATCCAATAAAATAGTGCTAGTAATAAAAAACATATTCCTGAAGAAAATAGCACAAAAGAGCTGTTCCATAATTTTTTTATGATGGGATGCCAAATATTTAATAGCAATCCTAATATTATTGCAATAATTCCGATGTAGATAAGATTACGTGCTATTTTTTCTCTAGGTATTTTAGAGCGAAGTACTTCTCCTGCAAACAAACCAGATAATGTAGTCGCAATAAAACCTAAACCACTTAACAACCAAGTATATTGATACCCATCATCAAAATCGCCAAAAACAAATCTATCAATATATAGCGCAATATTTTTGTTTGGGAGTAATTTGCTAGTACCCATTTCAGGCACATGAGCAAACTCTAATATTAAAGCATACACAACAAGACAAGCTGCAAAAAGCAGATACCTACCATTTTTGCTCAAATGAATGTAGGCTATACAAGAAAAGAAATATCCTACCGCAATTGCTTGAAGGGTATTGCTAAAAATTTGAAATTTTTCTGTGTCTAAAGCCAGTAAATTTCCTTGAACGATCCAACCCAAAATAAATAGAATCACAAAACGTCTTATAATATGCGGATAAAGTTTCGCTTTATTGCCAATTTCTTGTACTCTTCTTTCCATAGAAAAAGGAATTACTACTCCAACAACAAAAAGAAAAAGTGGCATTACAATGTCATAAAAATGAAAACCAAACCATTCTGGATGCTCAAATTGTTTGGCTAAAGCAGCTGTTATTTTAGTATTTGCGCCTTCATGTAGATTATAAAAAAAACGATCTGCAAAAATAATGATGAACATATCAAAGCCTCTTAAAACATCTATGGATAAAAGTCTGTTATTTTTTGTAGAAATAGGATTCATAATTTTAAATTATAGAGATCAGTAGTTAAATACATACTAAGTACAAATTTTAAAGCAATGTTTGTCAGGTGTTTCAATCATTTGTTATTGTCCGTTCGGATCCTAGAAAAATAATTATCAAACGATTGGAATGACGTAATGTCTCCTCGAGCGCAGTCGAGAGGTTTTAATGAGGTCTCGATAGCTTCGCTAGCTACCTTCGGCGCAAAATATCTTTTGCTTCTCGGCAATGCTCAACCAGACATTGTTAGTTAATTATTATTTTTAATAAGTAACTAGCTACTGACCTCTATTAAATTAATTTCTTACTCCGAATTTATTTAGTGATTTTTTATCATAAATTGTATTTTTTACTTTTCAGAAAATTAGATATCACACTAAATTTTAAATCTAGTTGTATTTTACATTTTCAACCAAATTTTATTTAATGATTAATTCTTTAACAACTGTATTCTTGTTGTCTAAAATAAATTTAACGAAATACATTCCTTTTGAGGCCTCTTTTAAATGTATGGTTCTAGACGCATCTTTTTGTGTATGAATTAGTTTACCAGTAAGATCATACACAAAAATTTCTACGTTTTTAACTACATCGGAAACTTTAAAACTAATTTTGCTCGAAGAAATAGCTGGATTTGGGTACATTTCAAAACCTAATAAAAGTTCGTCATTTACACTAGCTGTAGTTTCTTTTTTAATACAACGTACTGCCATGCCCGCTGCTCTATTGTAAGTGCCCATATTTGCATCAGTTCCATTAAAATAAAAACGGCTAGAGACTCCAGCATCTGATGTACTAGTCCAATACCAACCTTCTGTATTGTAATTATAGATAACACCATCATAATATCCTCGATAACCTGTATATGGCAATTTTAAAATACTTGCAAATGCGCTTTCAGCATTTGTAATTGAATGTGCGGTTATTTCTGCCTGAAATTCTGTTGCAGTAGGTAATCTAAAATCAGTTGATACTGCTGTACACGGATCTTCAGTTCCTCCAGTATCTAGCCAACGTGTTGCATCTTGTGTAATTAGCCAATCTGCAGGCCAATCCCAAGAATTTAAATGAATTGTATTAGAACTTTCTGTACCTGCTGCTACTGGTCCCAAAGTAAGACTAGCTGTTCTAAGTTGATGACCATCTGTGTCTCTTCCCCATTGATATATATCTCCAGCATTTTCAATGTCGTCAATACTTGTAGGTATACCTGTTGCTCCTAAATTTCGATCCATCCATATTCTTCCTGTAACGTTAGAATTTACAGTGGTTTGCGCATAACTGAATATGCAACTTGCTATAAAAACAGCATTAAGTAATTTTGTTTTCATTTTATATGTATTTTAATTCATATTCATTTCTATAATTTTTGATGTCTTATAATGTATTTAGATTTAGCATCATTATAACATGTCTGAATTTTTTGGAATTCAACTTGTTTGATAATTTTTAAAATAATTAGGGAAATTAACGGTGACAATAAAAGTTGTCACCGTTAATTTTTATATCATTTATTCACAAAAACTTAAGGTTTCTATTTAAGATATATAATAATTGGCTGTCCACTAACATCTTTAGGAATGAATTCTGCTCCCCAATTCAACCATATTCCTAGTTCAAGAGTATCACCTCCTAATGTTCCAAATATACTTTTTGGAAAACTAAATTCAATGGCATTCGTCTCATCATCAAGAGAAATAACACCCGATGTTTCAAAACTATCTTGTGGTCCAATCCAATTATAACTAAAGCCGCCACCTACACCTGAATGGGAGAATAAAGGGATTTGTCCTGATAAAGAACCTTCAAATAAATAATCTGCACCAAGACTCATCCAGCGCTCCGTATATCCTGTATCTCTGTTTCCATCAGTATTAAATTGCATATCAACTACTTCTAAAGTCATGTCTTTATTTCCTTCAAAATAGATACTGATATTGGCTCCTTTAGTATAAAACTTCATTTTTTTAATGGTAGCATCTGGAAATTCTTCTGAATACGGTACTACATCCCATTCTTCAAAATCACCATCTATTTCTATGTCAGTAGTTATAACTATTGGAGCAACGATAGATTTGGAAGTATATACTTCACCTCCAGCGTCATTATAAGCAGTTAAAGTAACTGTTAATTCTCCGCCTTTAATATCATAACTATACACTGGATTTTCTTCATAAGAATAAAAATAAAGATCTCCAAAATCCCATTTATAACTGGTGGCTCCTTCAGAAAGGTTTGTAAAAGTAAATGTACTTCTATCGCTAGTAAATGAAAAATCAGCTACAATATTTTCTGTTGTGTCTACTTCTGTATCATCTCCACAACTCATAAGCAATGAAAATGCGATAAAAAAGCAGAAAAAATTAATTTTTTTCATGATATATTTATTTTAAGATTAAAAATTTTAATTAATAGTTAAAGTGTGAGATAAATTGTTCAGCCCATTGGTAGCTTCCCAAGTATTGGTATTTGCTAATTGTATTGCATATTCTGGTCTGTTCGATAAAGTATCGTGACCATCTTCAATTTTTAAAAGCAATTCATAATTACCTAAGGGAATTCCTGAAAGACTTACGGATTCCTTTAAATCGTAATCTACAGCTGGTATTACTTTTCGGATATCAAATTGTAATTCTTTTTTATATATAATGCCACCATTAACTGCTCTAAACAATAAAAATGTTTTTTTAGCATTGTATACAGGTGCAAAACCTACATTGTCTATAACTGTGTTTAATTCAAAATTACCACCAACAGTTGCTTCTTTTTTTAAGCTTGCAGATTTTAACAGAATCCTATATCCTAATTGTTTTTGAAAATCTGTAAAACAACCATTATTTCTCCAAACATTTAATACAGGCCCGTAATAGTCAAGATTTAAATAGGTCCACTTTAAGAGTGCCATTTCTGCATGCGCAGTAGTACAACTTGCTGTTGGAATATCACTTGGAGGACAAGTCTCACCGCCAGTAGGCACATACAAAGCTTCACTGCTTATATAGCTTTTTTCTACTGCAATATTTTCATAAGTTCCATAGTCATTTACACTTGCTAAAAAACAATCGTTATGAAAACCGACACGTGCAATGTCTGTTTCTCCATAACCTGTATTAACATCTATTGCGGTTGAGTAGTTAAAAACTTCTTGTTTATATTTTGGTGTTCTTAATTGAATTTTAATCTCTTTAGGTAGCACTTCTAAAAGTTTACCAACAACCGCTGTTCTATTTTCCGTTGTATTTAAACCATTTGTTGTAGTATGCCACTCACCCCAAGAACCAATAAAACCTGCTTGCACAAATGCAATAACATCTGCATTCTCTGTAAAAATTGGTTTTAATTGATCTAAATGAGATGATATACTACTTAAAGGTGCATCTGTATCCGCTTGACTACTATTATATGCAAAACGCAATACACACTTAATACCCGCTTCTCTTAATCTTTCAAAATCAGTTTTTATTAAATCTAATTGCGCTATACTTAAATCGGAATTTTTAAATGCTTCTAAATAATACAAACGCAAAATAATAGTTACATTTTCATTTTTTAAACTATGAAGTGTGATTAAACTAAGCGGATTACCTTCTGATTGAACACTCCAGGTATGCATAAATCCTCTTTCTGGATTTGAAATAACATCAGAGGATGCTGTATAGGTAATTTCAGCTAGCGTTTCATCGATAATTTCTTCTTCATTCTCATTAGAACCAGCACCACAACTCATGCAGCTTAGGTTAATGATAATTAAAAAAAGTAATACAATTTTATTTTTCATAATGTTAGTTTTATGATTTTAGTGGTTAAAATGTGTCTTTTATCCAATGATAAGGCTTTCTCTTTACCCAATTTCCTCTTGTAAAATCCGGGAAATCTTGTGGTGCTCCGTTGTTTTCAATTGATGCTTCAGATAATGGTGTAATAGCACTCCAAGCTGCGGCATCGTAAGCATCCATTGGTGGGGCTACATTTAATTTTGCTGCTTCAACAAAAGCGTGCATTACAAAAAAATCCATACCTCCATGGCCAGCTCCGTTTGCTAGTTCGCCATATTTTTTCCATAATGGATGATCGTATTTTTTTAACCAATTATCTGCATTCTCCCATTCATGTGGTGTTGTTTTTCCATCAATATGAATTCTATTACCATCTACTTCCCATAAGCCATTTGCTCCTTGAACTCTAAAGCCTAGTGAATAGGGTCTTGGCGAATTTGTATCATGTGTTACAATGATAGATTCTCCGTTAGTAGTTTCTATGGTAGAAGTAATTATATCGCCTAATTTAAATTTTATCTTTGCATTTGGATGATTTTCCCCACCATGTTTTACAATATAATTATGCAATCCAACGCTTTTAGTAGCGGTAGATGTTAAAGTCATAAATCTGTTACCTCTATTGATATCGCACATTGCTGCTATGGGACCAGTACCATGAGTAGGATATACATCTGCATTTCTTAAAACAGAGTGCTGTGTTCTCCAAGCAGCTTCTGAAATACCTTTTTCTCCGAATTCTACACCCTTACCATAAGCTGTTTTTCCATCATTAAATTTTACGTGTCTTAAATCGTGTTGATACCCACATCTAAAATGCAATAATTCTCCAAAAACATCTTGTTTGACCATATTTAATACGGCCATAATATCTCTTCGATAATTCACATTCTCTAGAATCATTAAATGAGATCCTGTCTGTTCATGAGTGTTTACCAAATCCCAACATTCTTCCATTGTATTGGCAGCAGAAACTTCTAAGCCTGTATATTTACCAGCTTTCATAGTATCTTTAGCCATTAGTGTATGCCATAACCAAGGTGTAGAGATTACCACAGCGTCTACATTATCTAGCGCTAAAAGATTCCTGTAATCGTAATCGTCTTTCCCAAAAACTAATGGTTTTTTAGATCCGCTTTCTGTTATATGATTTACAGCAATTTTTGTCCTTTTTGAATCAATATCACAAATTGCTGTAATGGTGATATCATTTCTTAATAGTAAATTTTTTAAATGATTTGTTCCACGCAAACCAACACCAATCATTCCTATTTTTAATTTATCGGCATTATGAACAGTTCCCATACCAAACGTATAATTTGGAAGTATGGAAAGACCAGCACCAAGTAGGGCTGTTTTCTTGATAAAATTTCTTCTGGAGTTCATCTTTTATATTATATAAGTATTTTTACATTTTATTTGAAGGGTTGTTTAGTACTAAATTTTAAAATACATACAACCCCTAAAACAAATTAATTCCTAATTATAACCAGCATTTTGTATAAACTTACCTTTACCTTCACTTATTTGAGTTAAAGAAAAAGGATAAACCACTTTATGTGGTGCTGTTTGACTTGCTACTCCTACTAATTCTCTGTTATATTGGTTATACTTTCCATGTCTAATTAAATCTGCACGGTATTGTCCATTCTCACACCAATACTCATGAGATCTTTCTAATAAAATCATCGTATTAAAGGTATCTATATCGGCATAGTCTGCTAATAAAAGATCATCTAACTCTGCTCTATTTCTAACAATATTTACTAAATCAATTGCTTCTTGTGTTGGAGTTCCCGTTTTATTTGCTAGCGCCTCTGCTTTAGATAAAAGTACATCTGCATACCTATATACTAAAATATCTACGGTTGTTAAACCAGCTCTTTCTGCATCTAAATCTATTTTTAAAGGTATGGGCCCATATTGTATATTAGTACCAGGGTTTTGTTTATTATAAGTAACACCATCAGTACCAACATACTCTGCAATTAAGGCTTGTTTACGAATGTCATTTGGTTCAAATGACTCATAAAATTTCCAGGTACTTTGTATCGTACTCCAGCCACTTTGTACAGGATAATTAGATGGAAGCACCATCAATTGCCATTGGTTTTCACTTGTACCAATATAATCTGCAGGTATTGCCCAAATTACTTCTTTACTATCAACAGGAGCTTGAACGTCCCACAAGCCTGCATAATCATCTTCTAAATCATAATGATTCATTGCCATTATTAAATTTGCTTGCTCTTCTACCTCGGCCCATCTTTTTTCGTGCAAGTATAATCTGATTAATAACATTCTTGCCAAACCTTGACTAAACCTACCATAATTAGCTTCTGAAGGTGGTGGTAAATCTTCGGCTGCATCCAATAAATCTTGTTCAATAAAAGCAACCATCTCGCTGTTGGTAAGTCTTGACAAAGGTTCTTCTATTAAAGGATTTTCGAGTACTTCAAGAGGAGCTACAACTATTGGTCCATACATATCAAAAAGTTCGTAGCTTAACAGGGCTCTTGCACATTTGATTTCAGCAATACCCCCTTTTTTCAGAAGGTCTGATACAGAAGAACTTTCTATTCTAGCAATACTTAATGTATTGCTACTAATTTTATTGTAAAATTCATCATAAAAACGCGTAACACTTTGGTGGTTGGATTCATAACTATGAAATGTAGCATATTCCTGCACCCCATAATCACCATATAAAATCTCTGTACTTGCATCATTAATAAACATTACACCACGTTCTGAAGTGGTATGAAAACCATCCCACCAAGCACCACGTAAGGGTCTATAAGCAGCAAGAACTAAAGCTTCAATATCAGATTCTGATTGAGGAAAAATAGCTGGATTAATTTCAGAAAATTCAACTGACTCAAGTTCCGGATTGCATCCAAAATTTAAGCTTATTAATAAACCTAAGATGATTATCTTTAATTTTTTCATAATTATTAGTTTTATATTAAAATTTTATATCAAGACCCACCGTAAAAGTTCTAACATTTGGATAGGCCGCTACGGTATTTGTAGCGTCACCACCAACAGATAATACATCTGGATCATACCCATTTGTTTCTGGATCTGCACCTTTATAAGGTGTTATTATAAAAAGATTTTGACCATCTAGTCTTAAAGCAGTACTCTTTACATGTTTTCCAAACCATTGCTGTGGAAGTCTATAAGACAAAGAGAGATTGCTTAAACGAATAAACCAAGCATCTTGCAAAAAGAAATCTCCAGTTCCATATTGAGAGTAGCCAAAATGAGAGCCTGGTCTGGTTGTAGATGGGTTTTCTGGAGTCCATCTATTACGGACGTTTATAAGAGAATTATTGCCCGTTACATGGTCTATTTGAACCCCATAAGCAACGTCTGTTTGATCTACTATTTTTCTCCCGAACATACTATTAAAATGGAAATTTAATTGGAAATCTTTATACGTAATCATGTTTGTAAATCCTGCAATAAAATCTGGATCTGAAGATCCAAGTAACACGGTATCTGCTGCATCAACTTGTCCATCTGGGGCACCAGTTCTTTGAAAAACACCATTTTCATCTACTACAGGGTTTCCTATATTATCTCTTTCAAAACCATTTACATCTTTTATTTTTATTTGTCCTGGAAATAAATCTCCTTGCGCAGGAACTACTTCACCAATTTGCATAATCCCATCAGACAAATACGTAAATTGAGCACGAATAGGATCATTTACACTTTCATATACAGAAGGCTTCCAGTCTGGAGCTCGTTCTAACCATCTATCATTATATGTAGAATAAGTTAAAGTACTTTTCCAAGTAAAATTTGCTGTTCTAACATTTGTTGTATTTAAAGTAACTTCTACGCCTCTACTTTGTGTTTTACCAATATTAGCCCAAACTTGATTTATTTCATGATAGGAATTGATTGGATTAAAGGCAATAAGATCTGAAATTTCTCTACTAAAAAATTCTATAGAACCAGAAACTCTATTTTTTAAAAAACCAAAATCTAATCCTATATTGGTCTCTGTAGTTGTTTCCCATTTTAAATCTGGGTTTTCTAATCTTGAAGGAAAAACTCCTGTCAATATAGATTCATCTGGATCTAACCAAGCTGCATATGCTTCGAATGCTGCATCGGCGTTGGCGTTAAAATCTGCATTTCCTGTCTGTCCATATCCGATTCTTAATTTAAGTTGTGATACTTTATCACTTATGTTTTCCATAAAAGGCTCGTCGGCAATATTCCAACCCAAAGCAATAGAAGGAAAAATTCCAAACCTATTGTTTTTTGCAAAACGACCAGATCCATCTCTACGAATAGTAGATGTTACAATATATCTATCTTTAAATATATAGTTTAATCTACCAAAAAAAGAAACAAATTCATTTTGAGATTTTGATGAATTTGACAAAATTCTTAAAGAAGCGGCACCCATATTATTCCATAAAAAAGCGTCGGTAAGAAAATCTCTATTTACAGTTAAATTGCCTGTTTCTTCAAATTGTTGGTAAGCATACCCAACTAAGAAGTTAAATTGATGATCTTTAAAAAAAGTTTTTGAATAATTTGCAGTCAAATCAAATAGCTTATCATTCTTAAAATTATTTCCTATTGTTGCTCTTCCGTTATCGTTTAAACCTGCTAATGTTGTTTTTGGAATATAGATGTTTCTGGTATCAACGCCAAAATCTATTCCACCTTGCGCTCTAAATGTTAAACCAACTATAGGTTTAACTTCTACAAAGAAATTAGCAAGTGTTCTGTCTGTTTTGCCTTGATCTGTTATGGTTAATAATGAAAACGGATTGGGCACTGTGGCATTGTCTGGATTGATTGGGTAATTGCCGAATGCATCAACAGCTTCAATAAGAGGACTAAATTGTAACGCAGATCTAATTAAACCTGAATTTTCAAAAGCTTGCCCCCCCAATTGGGTAAAATCATTATTTATTCTACTCATAGTTAAATTCATACCAACATTCACATGCTCATTAAATTTATGGTTGATATTTGCTCTTAAGGAAGTTCTTTCGAATGTAGAATTTTTCATAATTCCTTTATGATCGTATAAATTTCCAGACAAATAATATTGGGTGGATTCCGAACCACCTCTTAAAGATATATTGTGTTGTTGAATTAAACCATTTCGGGTAACTAAGTCGAACCAATTAGTGCCTGTACCTGCATTGTTTATTTGTTCATCTGAATAAAATCTACTAAAAGCAACTCCAGCAGCTGGGTTTGCAGTTGCTTCTTGTAAGGTTCTACTTTGTGTAGATCCATCGCTACTAGTATATCCAACTCTATTTAAAAATTTCCATCTTTCAAATGCAGCCTCATTTCTTAATTGCATATATTCTGGTAAATCTAGTATTTCGTAATTGTCTTCATAGCTTTGAAAAGAAAACGAAGTAGAATAATCTACTGTCATTTTACCTGCTTTTCCTTTTTTTGTAGTTATTATTACAACTCCATTTGCTGCTCTAGCGCCATATATTGCGGTAGAACTTGCATCTTTTAATACTTCTATAGATTCAATATCGTTTGGATTAAATGAATTTAAAACTCCTTGAGTGCCTCCACTATATCGATTTCCATCTTCTGGAGGTGTAAAATCTGAAATAGGAAAACCATCTACTACGTATAAAGGAGCATTTGAGGCATTTATTGATGCTGAACCACGAATTTGAATATCTAAACCACCCCCTGGTTGTGCACTATTCTGAACTACTTGCAAACCAGCTGCTCTTCCTTGTAAAACATGCCCTACTGATGGTGCTGAAGATAATATTAGATCATCTCCTTTTACTTGTGAAATAGCACCTACTACATCTCTTTTTCTTTGTGTACCATAACCAACTACAATAATTTCATCTAAAGCTGTATCGTCTAAAACTAATGCAACATCTATTGATGATTTTCCAGCAATTAAAACTTCTTGAGATTTGTATCCTAAATATTTAAAGACAAGAGTTTCACTACCCTCTGGAATTGTTATTTTATAAAACCCATCAAAATTAGCATCACTTCCTATCAATGTTCCTTTTACTTGAACCGTGGCTCCTGAAAGAGGATTGCCTTCTTCATCCACCACTTTGCCCGATATTGTTGTTTCTTGATTGGTTTTTTCTTTGATAACAATTATGTTATCTGCTAGTAAAACAATACTAAACTTTGTTGTTGAGATACTTTGTTTTAATAATGTATCTACCCTAATAGTTCCTTTTTTTAAATTAACTTTAGGAGTATCCTTAAACATTTTTTTAGGATACATAAATTTGTAGTTCGTTTGCTCTTTAATGATTTCGAAGATTCGATCTACGGTTACTAATTGATTTTGCTCTATGGTTACTTTCTCTTGAGTGAAAACAGTTGCAGGAGTAAAACTAAAAACGGTAGTACATAATAAAAAGATAAATGCTCTCATAATCATCATTGTTAGCCGTTTACAAGAGAAAGAACGGTGATTAATTAATATAATTTCCATAAATTTGTAGAGTGTTAGTTAAACTTTGTTTTAATTAATACGTTTTAGAAGGGGCGAAGTTTGATGCACGTCCAAATGTTTAGACTTCGTTCCCTTTTTTTTATTCGCGTAAGCGATATTTTAATATTTCGAGATAATTTCTTTGATTATATTTTCATTTATTTTATATTGTTAATTATTTAATATGCTGCTTTTTGTTATTGCAGAATTACTTTTCTATTATTGATTTCATAGTTTTTTATGACACCAAGACTTTTAATAATTGATAATACGCCTTCTATATCTTGAGTCCTTTTAAGAACACCTATAAACTCTTCGTTTTCTATATCTGTATTTTTAAATTCAACTTCCATATCATACCATCTAGATAGAATAACCATAATTTCTTTTAATGATTTGTCATTAAAACTAAAGATGCCATCTTTCCATGAAACTTCATTAAAAATATTGGCTTTTGAAATGGTAATATTTTTATTAAATAAATTTACTTTTGATTGTTGTTTAGGTTTTAAAAATTTTCTTCCAGTATCTGTTGCTATCGCTACTTTGCCCTCTACAAGTGTGGTGTATATATGTTTTTCATTTTTATATGCTTTCATATTGAACTCAGTGCCTAACACCTCAATTTCTTGTGCAGCATTAAAAACCTTGAATTTAGAGCCTTTATTTTCTGTGCTTGGAGAGACATCAAAGTAAGCTTCGCCATACACCAATTCTACTTGTCTTGTTTTACCTTCTCTAAAAGCAACTGGATATTTTAATTGACTCTCTGAATTTAACCATACTTGCGTACCATCTGCAAGCTTCATAAAAAATTGACCTCCTCTAGGAATCGTTAATGTATTAAAAGCAATTTTTGTACTTGCGGTCTTTTTAGCAACAGAAGTGTTTGATTTGTATACAATCTCTTCTCCATTACTTGTTACATTACTTGCTGTATATTTTTTTCCCTTTTCTAAAACAACATTTGTACCATCATCTAAGGTTAAAGTAGCTTTATCGGAACCTGTATCAATTTGGTTATTTACTATTATTGGTTCTGTAGTATACTGAAGTGATGTATTTTCTTTATTAAAAAATACGGTAAGCGATACGAGTAAAAGTATAGAAGCTGCAGCTGTAAATGCCCAGTACAATCTTCTACCCTTTTTGTTTCTTGGTCTTTTTAAAGTACCTATTTTTTTATTTCTTTTTTCAACGATATTTTGCCACATTGCATCAAAATCAGTTTCAGAAAGTTTATTGCTATCAAAATCTAACAATAGAATAAGTTCTTTGGCTTCTTCAATAGTACTTTTCTTTTCAGGATGTTTCGCTAGCCAATTATCCCAAAAGTTCGAAGTCATGCTGTCGTTGTCTAAAATCCATTTTTGAAAGTACTCGTCTTTTACAAAATCTTCTACCGTATAATGAATATATTTCATTTAAAAGTTCTTTTTATTGCTTTGGCATCTAAAGAAATTTAGACCCTTTATTAGTAAGAGCAGAAAATTTAATTTTTACTTCACAAAATCTTAACTTTTTTTTAATAATAGTTAAAAACCCAGTGTTATAAGGGTAAATTGGGGGTAAAAAAAAAAGGGTTTCTAGGTGCGTATTGCCTAGGTTATGTAAAGTAACAAACTAAACAGAATGATGGAAATTAGATTTTTTTTAAGAATCTTAACAGTACGTGCCATTAAATTATAGGCACTTTTTTTGTCTAGTGACATGATTTCTCCAATTTCATTGTAGCCTAATCTTCCGTAAAATTTTAAGTAAATAATTTCTCTCTGTCTTTCTGATAACGTTGTAATTGCTTTATTTAAAGCGTCTCGTTTTTCATCAAAAAGCTGTTTTTCGATAAGGCTAATTTCGGCAGAGGGTGTTTTTTTGTCTAAATTACTAACATCTTTACTTTTATCAAATCGCTTTTTTTGTTTTGAAGAAGATTTTATTAGCTTTCGTCTTAATGATTTGTATAAATATGCTTTAATAGATTGTACTCTAGCAAGCCTTTCTTTAGAATTCCAAAGTTCTATAAATAGATCTTGCGTCATGTCTTTTACCAACTCTTTATCAAAAACTAGTTTCAATCCGTAGCTATATAATAAGGCAACATTTTGTTCGTAAATAGTAGCAAAGGCAGACTCACTTCCTGTTTGAAACTCTTGCCAGAGTTGCAAATCATTACTATGAATTTTATTTACAGACAGTACCGCTTTTTTTTTGCATGAGTTATTTTCATGTACATGAAGATGTGTATGTGCTGCCTTGTTTTCCACAGTTATTAATTGTACTATATTGTTTATTAAAGGTAAAAAAAAACGTTGAGAACTATTTTTATTGATAAATTATATGGACAAAATGATACTCTATTAAATAAGAGTATCCTCTATGTTAGCCTCGAATTCACTGATGTTTATTTGCGGTTAAATTTAAAGTTTGATGAATTCATCCCTAAAAAAACATAGGATGCTGTTCTTATAAATTATAATGCCAATATTTCAGTAAAAATTATACTTTATTAAAAAAGAAGGTCATCAATTTTAGCAAGAAATCTGCCTGCCTCAAACAAGTTTCACCAATTATCTGATTATTATTTGTGATAAAATTTTCCAGATTTTTAATATTTCCATCTTACAAAAGCTTCCATTGCCGCATAGTGAGACAACCCTAATTGATCGTATAATGCTGCAGTTTCTCTATTTCTATCTTCTGCACGTTGCCAAAATTCTCTACTATCTGCACCTTGAAAAACTACCCCATCTTTTTGCGATTGATGTTTAAAAATTCCTTTTCGTTTTTCTAAAACTTGATCTGGTCCCATTGGAACTGCCATTTCTATTTCATCAATTCCCCATTCTTGCCATGCACCTCTATACAGCCAAACCCAACAATCTTTCATGAATTTTTTAGGCTTTAATTCTTTAACAGCAGCAAAAACAGTATCTAAACAAACCTTATGAGTTCCATGAGGATCTGCTAAATCTCCTGCTGCATAAATTTGATGGGGTTTAATTTTTTCTATTAAATCTGATGTAATTTTAACGTCTCCAATTCCTATTGGGTTCTTTTTTATGGCGCCTGTTTCGTAAAAAGGAAGGTTCATAAAATGAATTTGAGCATCTGGAATTCCAATAAAGTGACAAGTAGCTCTTGCTTCTCCTTTTCTAATTAGACCTTTAATGTATCTAACTTCTGGTGTATCTATTTCACTCGATTTTTTATTCTTTAAGAATTTTGCTGCCTTTTTGTAAATATTTGTAGCTTCAGAGTTATCGATTCCGAATTTGTCATTATAATCGCAAACAAAACTTGCAAAACGCAACGCCTCATCATCTGCGACGGCTATATTTCCTGAAGTTTGATAGCCAACATGAACTTCATGCCCTTGTTCATGTAACCTCTTAAAAGTACCACCCATACTAATGATATCATCATCTGGATGTGGACTAAAAATTAACACACGTTTTTTTGCAGGTTCTGCTCTTTCTGGTCTTTTACTATCGTCTGCATTTGGCTTTCCTCCTGGCCAACCCGTAATGGTATTTTGTAATTTATTAAAAATTAAGATATTAATATCATAAGCGGGACCAGAATCTGCCAACAAATCGCTCATACCATTTTCGATATAGTCTGCATCTGTTAACATTAAGATGGGTTTCTTTAAATACAATGCTAAACTTAATACCGCCTTTCTAATTAACTGATCTGTCCAAACAATTTTCTCTACCAACCAAGGTGTGTTGATTCTTGTTAGTTTTGATGCTGCAGCTTGATCTAAAACAAACATAGCATTTCTATGCTCTTGTAAATAAGAAGCGGGTACTAAACTGGTAACTTCGTCTTCTACAGAAGCTTTTATAATGTTCGCTTTTCTCTCTCCCCAAGCCATTAATATGACTCTTTTGGCTTCCATAATCTTTTTAACACCCAAAGTAATTGCTGTTCTCGGTGTATTTTCTAATCCAGAAAAGTCTCCAATTGCAGCAACTCTTGTAATATGATCTAAAGCGACTAACCTTGTTTTTGAATTTTGAAGTGACCCAGATTCGTTAAAACCAATATGACCATTTCCTCCAATTCCTAAAATCTGTAAATCAATACCTCCTAAAGCTTCAATTTTTGCTTCATATTGATCACAATAATTTCTGATTTCTGCTTTTTCTAGAGTTCCATCTGGCACATAACAATTTTCTGGTAAAATATCTATGTGATGAAACAATTGCTCTTGCATAAAACGAACATAACTATTTACAGAATCTGGTTCCATAGGATAGTATTCATCTAAATTAAAAGATACTACATTTTTAAAACTCAAACCCTCTTCTTTGTGTAAACGCACCAATTCTGCATATAATCCTTTTGGTGAAGAACCGGTTGCCAAACCTAAAATGCAAGGTTGCCTTTGCGATTGTTTCACTTTAATAAGACTCGCAATTTCTTGGGCTATTTCTTTGGATGCCAAGGTTGAATTTTCAAAAACTACGGTGCCGATATTTTCAAATCTTTTTTCGAAACCTGTTGCTTTGTCTATGGTACTTTTAAGCATGATGTCTTAATCTATTTTAAAATTACTATTCTATTATTTACTCCAATTTTTTATTTTGTGTCCCCAAACTGCAAAAAGCAGTATGATCACATAACATGGTATTAAAATCCAATAACTTTCTGTAGAAGCTGTTGCCATTGCATCTGCTTCTTGTAAACCACTTGTAATTAGTTCTTCTTTATTTGCGTCTACAATTCTACCATACAAAGGCGGAATAATTGCACCACCAGAAATTGCCATGATTAAAAGTGCAGAACCTGTTTTTGTGAATTTTCCTAAACCGTCTAAAGTCAAAGGCCAAATTGCTGGCCAGACCAAGGCATTTGCGATCCCTAAAGCAGCAACAAATAAAACAGATGCAAAACCTGTAGTATTTAAAATGCAAAAACTAAAAAATATCCCTAAAACAGCACTTGCAATTAAAGCTGTTTTTTGTTTTACATATTTCGGAATTAAAAACACGCCCAAAGCGTAGGTGGCTACCATTGCCAATAAAGTATAGGTTGTAAAATATTTTGCTTCTTCTCCTGTAAAACCTAATGAAATTCCATAGGCAATAATGGTATCTCCAGCAATTACTTCTGCACCTACATAAACAAATAAAGCTAATACACCCAACCATAAATTTGGGAATTGAAAAATACTAGTTTTTGCAGTTTTACCTGACGCAATTTCTTCTGCTTCATCTGCTTCTACTTGAGGTAGCGGAGCTTTTCTTATTAGAATTCCTAATAAAAATAATACAATTGCCATTATTACATAAGGCATAAAAACACTGTCTGCCATAGTATCTAACAGCACGTTTTTTTCGTCTAAAGTTGCACCAGCAAGTTTTTCTTTTGTTTCATCTATTCCTGATAATAACAAAGCTCCAAAAATTAAAGATCCAAGAGCACCTGCAGTTTTATTGGCAATTCCCATAATGGCAATACGTTTTGCACCACTTTCAATAGGTCCTAAAATGGTAATGTATGGGTTTGCGGCAGTTTGCAAAATGGTCATACCAGTTCCTTGAATAAAAATTCCTGCTAAAAACACCCAATATGTTCTTGCTTCTGCTGCTGGTATAAAAACCAATGCACCAATAGCCATGATAATTAATCCTAAAGACATTCCTTTTTTGTAGCCAATTTTATTCAAGATGTAAGAAGCGGGTAATGCCATCACTACAAAAGAAATATAGGAAGCGGAAGCAACTAAATAAGATTGCGCATCTGTTAACTCGTTAATGGTTTTCATAAATGGAATTAAAGCTCCATTGATCCATGTTACAAACCCGAAAATGAAAAATAAACTTGCAATAATTACAATTGCCGTGGTATTATTTTTTTGTTGCATATTTTTTAATTTAATTAGCTATTTTTTTAGAAAAACTTTCAATCAACTTGAATTGATTTTTGGCTCTCTCTAAGTTGTGTTCTGGATACTTTGTTTTATAATATACGTCATTATTTAAATAATCAGTTAAAAAACGTAGTGCCATGATAAAAATCATTGTTTTTGCTGCCAACGGCAAATATTTTAACTCTACTGCTGATAAAGAAGCCGCAGTTTGCTCTAAAAAGCCTTTTTCATACGCTTTGTAATATTCTAAATTAAACTCCACTTTAGACAAATCTTTTTCATCTTCTGCCGCCGAATTACAAATGGTTCTTATGGCATCCCCAAAATCATAATGAATAATTCCTGGCATTACCGTATCTGTATCGATCATACAAATTCCCTTATGATCTTCTGTAAAAAGCGCATTCGATATTTTAGTATCGTTGTGCGTGACTCTTACAGGTATTTTTCTTGTTTCTTTTAAGTTTTGTAGAATGTGCATTTCATCCTTTAAAGCTGCAACAATTTTTGTATACTTTTCTGCTTTTTTTAAACGTTCTTTTGATGCACTTTGTATGGAAGATGCGTATTGTTTGTATCGAAAAGACATGTCATGAAAATTCGGGATAACATCTATTAATTGACTGCTATCAAAATCTAAAGTACCATTTAAAAATTCGCCTAACAATTTACCACCTTCATAGGCAATTTCTTTGTCTTTTACAATTTCGTGTGTAACGCTATTCTCAATAAAAACCATTACATTCCAAAAGTCGTTTCCATTTTTAAAGTAGTAAAAATCGGAGTTTTTAGCTTTTACAAAACTCAATACTTTTTTACTTAATTCGTCTTTAGAAAGGTTAGGATATTTACTTTTTAAATGATTACTTGTTAATGCTTTGTTGTTTACCAAACCAGGAACATCTTTAAAAACACTATGGTTTATTCTTTGAAGAATATAGTTTTTATGACCATCTGTTTCTACAAAAAAAGTATCATTGATATGCCCTGAATTCAATTCTGAGTGATTTTTATAATTAAATCGATGGTCAAATTCGTTAAAAATTGATTTTATCATTGCTGCTTCCATCTTATTCCCATAGTTTAGTTGGATATACTCCGTTCTCTTTCAACCTACTAATCTCTTTTTGCGCCTTTTCTTTATCGTCACTATAGGTAACACCAAACCATTTAGCGTCTGATTCTAAAACTTTTACAGATGCTTTTTTTCCTTCTAACATTTTATTTACTATTAACGGTAAATAAAATTCTGCTTTTAAATTTTCTTTGTTTTTTTCTAAAAAATCGAGAAATAGTTCGCCGCCAAATTCAAAACATTTTGATGTAAAACCCCAGAAATTCATAGAGACAATTGTGTTTTCATCAATCGGAAGCATTTCTCCTTTTTCATTTTCACTTTTTAAAACGCCATCTATTTTTTCGATTCTTATTCTTTCTGTAACATCGGTTAAATACCCATTTTTATCAACAGCACATTCACCTCTAGAAACATATCCATTATCTGAAACCGTATTTTTTAGAGAATAGGCTACCATGCTAAAATTGTAACTATTTTCATCCGTATTTCTTAACTCTTCTGCAATCACATGAAAAGCTTGTCTGCTATAAAAATCGTCTGCATTTATAATGGCAAAGTTTTCTTTGATAACATCTTTGGTCATTAATAAGGCATGACCTGTTCCCCAAGGCTTTATTCTCAATGGATTTCTATACTTTTCTGGCACATTTTCTAATTCTTGATAGACATATTCAATTGCTACTTTACCAGCTAATTTTTCATTAAAAATAGCTTTGAATTCTGCCTGAAAACTTTTTCTAATGATAAATACTACTTTTCCGAAACCCGCTTGTATAGCATCATATAAAGAAAAATCTATAATGGTATCTCCTTCTGCAGTAAAAGTGTCCATTTGCTTCAATCCACCATAACGGCTTCCCATACCAGCAGCTAATATTACTAATGTGGGTTTGTTTTTATTTGTTTTAGTTGATTGATTTACAGAATCTTTCATAGTATCATTAAACTATTTATCTTGTTTATTTTAAACAAATATATTTTTTTTTATTAAAATTACCTAGAAATTTGTTAAAAAATGTGCTCGAGCACATTTTTTTTAAACGAATGTTCTATATTTGTATGAATGAAAACACCCACCATTAAAGATATTGCCAAATTGGCTGGCGTTTCTAAAGGAACTGTAGATCGAGTTATTCATAAAAGAGGAAAAGTTTCTAAAAAAGCATTTGAAAAAGTGAACACTGTTTTGAATGAAATAAATTATACCCCTAATTTATTAGCAAGAAGCTTAAAAAACACAAAAAAATATCATATTTGTGTGGTTTTACCAGATTTTAAAGAAGATTTATTTTGGTTTCCTTGTAATGAAGGAATTACTGAAGCTGTTAATGAATTTACCTCCTTTGGTGTTTTTATCGAGCCTTTCTTTTTTAACCCAACTGACATACAATCTTTTATAGCTGTAAATAAGAAAGTTTTAAAAATTGCTCCTGATGCTGTTTTGTTAGCACCTTTATTTTACAAAGAGACCTTACAAATAGTAGAAAAATATGTGGACAACAATATTATTGTAAGCAAATTTAATAATCAGTTAGAAATTGATGCTACAAAAAACTTTGTGGGTCAAGATTTATTTAAAAGTGGCAGAATTGCTGCAAGTTTATTACATATGTTAATTGATAAAAACTCTACCGTTGCCATTGTTCATATTGATGAAGATTTCAACAATTCGATACCTATGCAAGAAAAGGAAAAGGGTTTTAGAAACTATTTTGATCAAAATAAAAAAACGAATCACACCATAGAAACTTTTAACTTTCATCAAAATAATCTAACGAATAAATTAGACAATCTTTTTAAAACTTCTAAAAATGTTTCGGGTGTTTTTGTCACTACATCTAAAGTCTATAAGATTGCAGCATATCTTAAAAAGAATAAAATAGAAGGTATTAAAGTAATTGGATACGATTTACTGAATGAGAATATTAAGCATTTAAATGATCATATTATTGACTTTCTAATTCATCAAAACCCTAAAAAACAGGTATATTTAGGATTAACTTATCTTGTTGAATATTTTCTTTTTGGAAAAGAAATACCTGAAAAAAGTTTATTACCTATAGATATTATTACTTCAGAAAATTTAGAAACCTATACAGTTGTATAAAAGAAACCATAGATTTGAAATCCATAGTTTTGACAAAAGAATGAAATTCTTTTTAGAGAACGATAAGACAGAATTCTTGTAATCATGTCTGTTCGAGACCCGAGAAAAAATTTTATCAAACGATTGGAATGACGTAATGTCTCCTCGAGCATTACTGAAATGAAAATACATTTTCATTGAAAGTAGCTAGCGAAGCTATCGAGAGGTTTTAATGAGGTCTCGACTGCGCTCGACCAGACATATATTAATAATTTGTAAAACAGCAATTTACAAGCTACGTCAATGGTAGCGTTCCGAAGCTTCGGAAGAGAACTAATAAGTGTCTAATAATCAATAAATTAAATAAACACGTCAATGGTAGCGCAGTCGAGAACTACTAATTGTTTTAAAATCGAATAGTTAAATAAACACATCAATAGGAATAAGGCATGAAGAGAAATCTTATTAGTATTAAGATTTCTCTTCACTCGTTTCTCGCTCTGTCGAAATGACAATATACTCTTCAAACTTTATAGAAATTAAAGTAAATGCAATAAATTGCATGGTTTTTAGCTTTTAACTAGATAATAAAATTCAATGCCTTAAGGGTGTTTTTCTATTAAATGTAAATTTATAAAAATAATTATTTTCATAGTAAAAGGCAATGTTAACTCATTATTACAGATGAAATCAATTCATCTTCCATTGCATAATCCGATTTAGGCCATCCTGTTATAGTTGTATCAAAAACGCCATGATCAAAAACAATACTTGCACTTTATTTCATCATACAGTCTAAGTAGAGTTTCCCTCTTCCCTTATTTTATCGAAGTTTTTTTGAAAGATAAAAGACCATCCGAGAAAATCAAGATAGCCTTTTTTAAAATTTGCAAATATTTTGATTCGGTTCTTATTTTTTCAAAAAAGTATATTGCTTATTGTTGTTTGTATGAATAATATAAAGCCCTTTTGTAAAATCTGATACATCGATAGATTTTAAATTTTCAGCATTAGGTATCACTTTGATCGTTCTACCTGTCATGTCAAAAATTTTCATTGATTTCACTTGTAGAATATTCGATTTTATCATTAGAATGTTTTCCACAGGATTCGGGTAAAAAGTAAAAACATCTTCCTTTACTTCTTCTACTCCTAAGGATGTTGTAATTGTTAAATCACTTTTTGTTTGCATTATAAAAGTCCAAGTACTATCATAAAGTGTCACCACCGTTTTATAATTTTCATTCCCCGTTAATGAAGAACTCGTTGGCGTATCTCCAGCTATTGTAAGTATTTTTGAATCTGTAACAGCTGAAGCACTAGTAGCTGCTGCTGGATTCACAAATGCTTCGGCAACTAAACCATCAGAAAGCCACGTATCTCCGTCATATTTTCTAACATCTACCTTTACTTTACCCTCATTTGTTAACGTATATTCGAAGTTTGCAGTTAAATTATCTCCTGCAGCAATGGTTGTTGGTACTGAGGTGAAATTTGCACTATTTACTACAGAAGTCGATGCCGTTACCTCTGTAATATTTTCAGTTTTTCCATTATTATACCCATATTCTCCTTCGGCATTGTCTCCTACTAATTTAAGAACAAACGTGTATTGAACTCCTGAAGATAAATCAGAGGAAGGTTTTTGAGTACCTGCAATATTATAATTGAAAGATACGGTTGTTGGTGTAGCAGCAACGGCTAAATCCGTTACGTCCATTTGACCATTCCATGGACCATAATTTACAGTAGTTTCATTTGCATTGGTTTCTCTTAATTGAATATTTAATTTACATGCAATATCTGACGTATAGGTTACTTCAATAGCTCCAGCGGTTCCTGCTTCAATAGGACTTTGAATTGATACTATAGTAATAGTTCCTGTTTGTGCGTTTATACAGATTGGTACTAGTAATACGAAGAATGATAAAAATAAAAGTAGTTGTTTTTTCATAATGATATAATTTAAAATTAAGTACTCAAAGTTACTTTAAAGTACCTCTCACTACATAATAGTATTCTATCAAAACCCTGTATAAATCAAGCAATTATGATTAAAATAATAGTTCCAATCAAGCTAATGATACTTAAAATAGTTGAGAACTATAAAGTATATTTTTAGTCTGGTAAGGCAATTTGGAAATAGTCAATTTTTAAGTTTACATTTTGTTGAGGCGTAAAGCGTATTTTATTATCACCTGCTTTCAAAACTATTTTCCCTAAATCAATGATTTCCCATCCCTTTGTTTTTTTCATTGGCAATCCTCCCCAATCTGCCATCATGGTAAAACCTACTAGAATATCTGCTGTGTAATCAGCATCTGCAGATAATCTTACTTGTAAATTAACTTTTATTTCTTTTGCAACTTGTACTAAAACCTCTATATAATCTCTTCGTTTATCAAATCCTGTAACATATCCTGTTCCTGAAAATCCTTTTCCTTTGAAATCTTTGGCAATTGCTCCAAATTTACCACCTTGTAAAAGGGCGTTCTCGGCTTCTAAATGGATGATTGTTTTTCCCTTTTTGCCAGAAGAAACTCCTTCCTTAGAAGGAATAATTGCCTTTATAGTTCCATCTTTATTATAAGATAAAAAATCTGCCATTAGGTTTCTTGATTCATTAATTCCTTCAGAAAGCCATGCAGCATGATAAAACGAAATCCAATGCTCTTTAAATTGAACTATTGATCCGTGGTTTGTGGCAGATTGTCCTTCAAAAAATGGCAAATAGTTTCCTTTGAACTGGTAAGGACCTAAAATATTTTCAGAAACTGCATAATACATTTCTTCTGGCCACTTTTTATGGGATAATGCTGGATAGGATAAATAATACATTCCGTTGTATTTATGAACCCAAGGTCCTTCAAAAACTTCTATGAGTTGCTTTGTCAGCTCAACCTTGGTTTCATTCTTCAACGCTAACAAATCATCCGTAAGTTCACCTGCGTAACACTTTCCACCTGAACCCCAAAAAAGATACGCTTTGTTATTTTCTATATAAATGGCTGGGTCTTGTCCCCATGCTACGTTTTTAATAAATCCGATATCTTTAAATGGTCCTTGTGGATCATCGCTGGTTGCCAATCCAGTTCTAAATATGCCTGTTCTTTCCTCAACCATGCAATACACTAAATAATAAGTATTTTTCCAATACGCAGCGTCAGTTGCCCAAGCCATTGAAATTGCCCAATCTACATTTTCAACTGCAAGCACACGACCATGATCTACCCAATTCACCAAATCTTGTGTTGAAAAAGCATGATAGCTATTCATAGTAGCATGATGATTGGTTCCAGGTTCATCATGTGAAGTATATAGCCAAAGTGTTTTGCTATCATTTGGCCAAACATGCGCCGATGGATCTGCAGCATACACATGTGGCAATAAAGGATTTTGAGCAGATAGATTAAAAAGGTTGCTCATCATAATTATTATCAAAAGAAACCTAAATGAACAAATCATTTTTAATCTATTTGTGTATTTAATTTTTTAGCATTCTTTTTTATCACCTCAACCGTCGTTAAATCTGTATTATAAACTCCATACCAACCTTGTAGTTCATGAGGTGGATCGCCAATAACTGTGTCTTCTTTTCTCCAGAACAATCCCGGTCTTGTTGGCCTGCCTTCCCCTGAATAAGTCCAGAAATTTAAACCTTTTACACGTCCATTTGTACTTACAGAATTAGTGACTTTTTCAAATAAATAAGTATAAAAACGATCTCTCCAAACTGTAGTAGCTGTGGATTGATAAGAAGAACCATCTCTAGCAATACCAAACTCTTCTAAAACAATGGGCTTGTTTAAGGTTTTTGCTACCTGCACATGATCCGCCCAGTAATCAGCTACTTTTTTTAAAGCTTCCTGAAAAACTGCTTCACCTTGCGTAGGTTTGAACCATCCCCAATTTTGTGCCCAAATATGCATGGTAATATAATCTATATTCACATCATTATTATCTCTTAAAACATTGGTACCTGCAGTGGTTCCTGAAGTATTTCCTTCAGTGCCCAAACACACTAAATGATACTTATCTAAACTTTTAATATATGCCGATGTTTTTTTAGTCCATGCTACAAAAGCATCTGGTACATCGTATCCTCTAGGTTCGTTTGCTAATTGCCACGCCATAATTGTCGGGTCTTTTTTATAAACTTTTCCAGTAATGCTATTCTTTCTATTGATGACTTTTTCTATATGATTGTACATCATATTCTGAGCTTTCTCGTTAAAATAAAATTGCTTTGAATAGTCTGTAAAATTCTGCCAAGAATGTTCAGGATCTTGCGGAAATGGAATTTCTCCTGCTCCACTCCATTTTAAGTATTGCGTAAACCCTCCACTCCAGGTCCAGAAATTTCCTAAAACCATGACTGCTTTCATATTTCTTTTTTTCATTTCTGAAAGTAAAAAATCTAAGCCTTGCCATAAATCTTCGTTGTAAACGCCTGGTGCTGTTTGCAATGCTGGATGTATAGCATACTTCATCTCTTTATCGGCTTCGCTAGCTGCCAATATTCTTAAATTGGTAACACCCAATGCTTGTAATTCATCCAATTCACGAATTAATCGTTGTTGGTTTCCTGATTTTGGGGCGCCCAAATTCATCCCTTGCCAATAATTGGCGCCTATAAAACTATATTCTTTTTTCTTTACTAAAAAATCGCCATTTTCAACTTTCACTAGTTTTTGCTTGTAACTTGCACAAGACAATAAGCTTAGACAGATAATTGAGAAGAGTAAAATTGATTTTGGTTTCATGATTGACTTTTTTATTTGATTACAGATAGGTTTTTCTATTATTTAGATGATATATGGCAACATTTAAAATAGAAATATAAAGAGCAAACTATTTGCATTACATCTTGTTTTTACATAGACCTCACAGGTTTTAAAAACCTGTGAGGTCTTGATTACCCTGAAAATTACAAGTCAGTTTATTTCGTAAAATTAATTTCTTTCACGTACTTACAATTATTTGTTATTAATTTTATGAATATGCTGTAATTCTAAATTTTTAATATCCAAAACTTCATCGGTTGTGATTTCTATACTTTTAATTTCATTTGGTAGCAAATCGAAATAATTACCCTCAAGAAAAACCTTTTTATTTTTAAAGTTGAGGTACAGATCCTTTACTAATTTATCTGTTGAAATTTTCAAATAATACGTATCATTTTCTTCAATTAATTCCGTTTTTATATTCGGTTTTTGTAAAGCTAAAAATTTTGGCTTTTTAAAATAAAATAGATTTTGAATAGTTAATGAATCTCCTAATTTTATAAACTCGGTTTTTAATACAATTTTTTTCTGATTAAAACCTTTTATAAATTTTGAAGTTTGCGTTCTGAATAACTCAGAACTTGTATTCTTTTTTGCAACAACATCCATCTCCTTAGTAAAAAGTTCTTTGCCATTAAAATCTAAAATGGTTAATTTTAATTTCCCAGCGCCATCATTTAACCTATCTGAAACAGCATGGATTACCATTTCTTTCTTTTCTTCATGAACAGTTAAAATAATAGGCTCATACACTTTTTTAACGGCATAATGTAGCGCTTTCCATTTATGGTAATAATCTGTGCTACTCCAGCTAGCAACAGGCCAACAATCATTAATTTGCCAATACATAGTTCCCATCGTATAGGGCATTGCTCTTCTATGTGCTTCAATAGCCATTTTTACGCCACGCGCTTGTAATACCTGACTCATATATAAAAAATTTTCAAAGTTATCAGGTACTTTATAATCCCAACTCATGTATTCTTTGATACGAAGATTGCCAATACCACTTCGTTGATGCGATGCCATTACAGCACTTTCAATATTATGATCTTCTGGAAGCGTATATTTTTTTACGGTCTCAAAATCTGGAAAAGATTGAAAACCATATTCGCTCATAAAACGTGCTTTGTATTTTTCGAAATTCTCAAAAGTGTGTTGTCCGTGCCAAACACCCCAATAATGCATATCTCCAGAAGTATTTTCATAACCTGCATGTTTTTGAGGCTCAAAACCTGCTTGTGGAGAGGAAGGCCAATAATAATCACCGTCAGTATAATTTTTGACAACTTTAGGGAGTATCTCATGAAAAATATCCAAATATGCTTTTTGAATTTCTTCTCTTTGTGGTTTTGTGTATTTTTCTTTCCATCCCCAGCCACCTTTAGAATAGTGGCTCCATGCGGTATTTATTTCATTGTTACCACACCAAAGTGCAATACTAGGATGATTCCTTAATCTGACGACATTTTCTATGGCTTCTTGCTTGATATTTTCTAAAAACGATGCATCTCCAGGATACATGGAGCAGGCAAACATAAAATCTTGCCAAACCATCAAACCGTTTTCATCACAGAGTTTGTAAAAATAATCATCTTCATAAATACCGCCACCCCAAACACGAAGCATGTTCATATTGGCATCTCCAGCATCTGCAATTACTTTTTCGTAATCACTTTTTGTCACTCTTGGTAAAAAACTATCATTCGGAATATAATTCGCTCCTTTTATAAATACCGGCACACCATTTAATTCAAAAAGAAAAGATTCGCCCATAGCGTCTTTCTCTCTGATTAGTTTAATACTTCGTAAACCTGTAGAAATTTCTTTTTTTGAAGTTTCGTTTCCTTCGTCATCTAAAAGTTGAACCGTAAAATTGTACATATTAGGCTCTCCTAATCCTTGAGACCACCATAATTTTGGGTTTTCAATTGAAAAAGAAATCGCTAAATTTTGTAATCCTGATTTAAAATCTAAATTTTTAAAAGCGTAAATTATTTTTGAATTTTTATTTATAATATTGATTTTTCCTGAAAAAGGAGCATCAACTTCTAACGTTACATCAAAAATTAATTGGGCTTCTTCTTTTGTAATGCTTGGTTGTTTGATAAATACATCATTTATACGAACGGTATTCCAAGACTTTAAAACCACTGGTCGCCAAATACCTGAGGTTACTAATCTTGGTCCCCAATCCCAACCATAATGATAACCCGCTTTACGGGTAAAAATTGATACTTTTTTATCACCAATTTCTCCGTTTTCTGATTGATCGTTAATAGCGGGATATGGATATGGCGAAACTTCCAACAATTCTAAGCCTTTTTTTATAGGGGAATGAAGCAGTATTTTTAATTGGTTTTCTCCTTTTTTAAGAATTGATTTTACATCTATTTCCCAAGAACGAAACATATTATTGGCGTTTAGAATTAAGCTATCGTTTAAAAAAACATCTGCGTAAGTATCTAAACCTTCAAAATTCAAGCGAATGTTATTTTTCTTGAATTCTTCTGCAGAAACATTTAATATAGTAGTGTATTCCCAGTCTTTTTTATCGATCCATTGTTGCTGTTTCTCATTGGTGCGATAAAATGGATCTTTAATAAAATTATTCGCCAATAAATCGGTATGGATCGTTCCAGGTACTTTTGCAACTCCTGAGTATTTTTTATCAAGATCTTTAAAAACCCAATTGCTATTGATTTCTTTTCTGATCATATGGTTTGATCTTTTTGTCTGACAACCAACAAAGTACGGAATAATCATTAAAAGTAATAATACGCTATTCATTTTTTTTATTTAGTAAGATTCCTTTTAATTCTATGGTTTTTTCGCCATTTATTTTTATCGCTTTTAAGCTAATCGTTTTTACTCCTTTGGTTAATCTTAATTGACCAATTGTTACTGTGTTCCAATCTGTTTCTGGTGCTTCTTGACCTCTTTCTACACGATCAAAATTTTGAAATTCGGAATGTTCAAAAGATTCTAAACTATCTATTAAAATTTGCTGATTGTCTACTTCAAGCATCAACTCAGCACCTACATTTTCTTTTGCCAGTGCATACTTCATTTCTATTTCAAATTCACCATCTTCTATCACCTCAATATCCCAAGATGCGAAGGCTTCTGTTTTTGTCCAAAAATCTATCCAGTCATGTGCCCAACCGTATAAGCTATGATATGCTATTCCGGTGTGTTTTCTGTCTTTTCTGAATTCAAAAGGTGGAAATAAATTTGCCTCATGTGCAGGTAAATGTGTTATTGGATAATCTTCATAGCCTACAAGAATCGGTTTTGACGCTACTTTAGCTGGTAAGGAAGCAAACCATTTTTGATAGGTGTTCAACAAAGAATCATATACTTTTGGAATTTCACTTCTTACATCATAAGTTTGAGAAGCATCTTTTACTATATTGAAAAGCTCTTCATTAATTAATAAATAATCACCAGAACGTACTCTTTTATTGCCGTTCCATTCTGCAAATAAATTTCTATTCTCGACTGTTTTGTCATTATTTTCTGTTAATAGTGATTTGAAACTTTTTCCATCAATTGGCTTTTTATAATCGTGATTTATATGTATCAAGTCTAACAAAGTCGGTAAAATATCAATATGGGCTAAAGGTGTTAAAATTGTTTTATTGGTTGCTATTTTATCTTTCCAATTGATAATAAAAGGCACTTTTATACCACCTTGATTTACGGACCCTTTTTTTCCTTTTAACCCTGCATTATAGCGAAGATTAAGAGGCCCATTGTCTGACATATAAATAATTATGGTATTCTTTTTTATGTCTAAAGTTTCTAATTTTTTTAAAATTCTGCCAACATTATTATCAATATTTTCTGCCATTCCATAAATTGTGGCATTAAAATCATCTACCCCTTTATTTTTATATTTATCAAAATATACATCAGGAACTTGCAAAGGCGTATGTGGTGTTTGATAAGGCACATAACAGAAAAAAGGTTTTTTGTCAGTATTACATTTTTCAATAAAACTAATAGCTTCATCTGTTAAAATATCTGGTAAATAACCTGATGTTTTAAGTGCTTTTCCGTTTTTCTCAATAGTGGTATTAAAATAATTGGTCCAATGACCAGAAGTAAAACCTACAAACTCGTTAAAACCTCTACCTAAAGGATGATATGGAAAATGTGCTCCATTATGCCATTTGCCAAAAGCTCCTGTATTGTAACCAGCAGTTTGCAAAATATTAGCTAATGTGGTTTCATCTAAATTCATGTTTTCTCTACCTCTAGTAACTCCAGAAACTCCTGTTCTTTGATGATACCTTCCTGTTAGTAAACTAGCTCTTGTTGGCGCACAAACAGGACTCACATAAAATTGTTTTGCAAAAACGCCTTCTTCTGCTAATTTATCTATAACTGGAGTTTCTGCATACCGATTTCCAGTCAGTGATAAATCTCCATACGCTTGGTCGTCGGTAATGATTAATAAAATATTAGGTTGTGAATTTTTGATAACTTCTTGTTTTTGACAACGAGAAAAAATCATCAATACCATCATAGCAACAAATTTTATATACCTATTTTTAAACATTTTTTTCTTATTAAATTTCAAATATTTTGAAGTTTTTTTTAAGTGATAAAATTTAAACTAGAAATATAAATAACTTATTTTCAATACATTACTACTTGTATATTTTGTAAACCTCACAGGTTTTGAAAACCTGTGAGGTCTTGACTATCTTAAAAACACCTTATTATAAAAAAAATTAATCAGCTCTTTTAGCTTCCAATTCTGAAATTATGGTATCCATAAAAGAGTCACTTAATTTATAAATCAATAAAACAAGTGCAGACAATAAAGCCCCAATTGCTGGATAAATACTGATTAATAATCGAATTCCTTTTAAAGATTCTGTCGTTTGTGCTGCATTGGCTTCAAAACCATAGGCATATAATAACCAACCTGTTATTGCGCCTCCAAGCGTCCAACCCATTTTTTGGGACATTGATGATGAAGAAAACACCAAACCTGTGGCTCTTCTTCCTGTTTTCCATTCAGAATAATCTGCAATATCTGCATACATAGACCAAATAAGTGGTAATACAATTCCTGCTGCTAATCCAATGATAACGTTTAATCCGAAAATAATTCCCACAGAATTTGGATCTACCCAATAAAAAACAAAACTAAATACAGAAGCAATAAGCATTGCGCCAATAAAGGTGTTTTTCTTTCCAAATTTTGCTGACGCTGGTTTTGCCAATAGTACGCCTAACAAATTGGTTACCAACCAAACCGTCATATATGCACCCGCTAATTTGTCCCATTTAACTTCACCAAAAACGGGTAAGGTTTGGTCATGAACAAAATATTTAAAGTAGTACATAATGCTTCCATCACGTAAGGAATTAAATATTAAAACCGCAATTCCTGCGCCCAGCATGATAAACCATTGCCCATTTTTTGCCAAATCTTTTAAATCTTTTTTAATAGATACTTTTTCTTTTAATGGCTTTACGCGTTCTTTCGTCCATTTATAGGTCATGGTAAAAAAAAATGCCGCCAATGCTGCATAAATAGCAATCGTATATTGATAACTTTGTGCTTCACTAGCGCCTGAATTTCTAAAATAATCTAACAAATAAGGCACGGTTGCTGTCATAAAAATACCTCCAGAATAGGCGCCAATAAATCGAAATGAAGCTAATGAGGTACGTTCTTTAGTATCTGACGTCATTACACCCATCAAAGATGAATAAGGTACGTTGATTGCCGTATAGACAATCATCATTAAAGTATAAGTAACATATGCATAAATCAATTTTCCTGAAGGCCCAAAATCTGGCGATGAAAATGTTAATACACCCATAATGGCAAATGGAATTGCAACCCATAATAAATAAGGTCTAAATTTTCCTTTCGCTGTGTTGGTTCTATCTGCAATAATCCCCATAATAGGATCATTTAAACCATCCCACAAACGCGTTAATAAAAACATGGTTCCTACAGATGCTGGAGAGATTTCTACAACGTCTGTATAATAAATCATTAAAAACATCGAAAATAGTTTCCAGAACATAGACGATGCAAAATCGCCAAAACCATACCCAATTTTCTCTTTTATTTTTATTTGATTGCTCACAGCGTTTCGTTTTTAATTAGTGCTATTCTTTCGATGATTTCCATTAATGCTCTAGAATTATGATACGGACATTTCCAAAATCCTAATTTATAGTCTCTAGCTATTGGCTGTCCATTTGTATCGACTCTCCAAAACCATTCTCCATTTTTTCGATCAATCAAATGATTTTTTATAAAGTCCCAAATTTTAAGCATGCCATCTAAATACTCCTGTTTCGGATTGATTACATAAGCATCCATTAAGCCAACAATAGCTTCAGCCTGTACCCACCAATGTTTATCTGTATCGTATACATTTCCATCTAACTCATTAAACAAAGAACCATCTTTATCTAGCCCTTTTTCTACGGTTAAATCTACTAGTTTTACAGCTGTTTCTTGAACCTTTTCAATAATAGTTTTATCTTCAATTACCTGCGCTGCTTCGTGTAATAACCAAGCGCCCTCTATATCGTGTCCGAAGGAAATAGCGGCAGATTTATTAGTCCAATCCATTCCAAAGAACAAATTAAAATGACCTGTTTTTTTATCAATAATTTTATTCTGAAAAATTGAAAGTAACTCAATTATATTATTTTTCAATGATTTATCTTTCCAAACTCTATATAAATTGGCATACGGTTCTAAAATATGCAAATGGGTGTTCATTGATTTTGGATAATTTAAATCTTTATCGCTCAATCTCATGTCGTTAATACGACTCCAATCTTCCTGAAGAGCTTCAATATATCCTGAATATTTTGTATCGTAAAATTTACTTTCTAAGATGTGGTACAATGTTTTTGCGTAGTCTAAACTTTCTTCCGTATCGGTTGCTTTGTAATATTCAGAAAACGCATAAATTCCAAATCCTTGTGCGTATGCTTGTTTTCTTTTATTAATGGCGTTTCCAAGATGATCTACTTCCCAAATTAAACCACCATGTTTTTGATCCCAAAAATGATTGATGATGTATTGATATTGTAAATCTGCCATCTCTTTGTACTTCTCATTTTTTGTGATTCTATAGGCAGCAGAAAATGTCCATAAAATTCGAGAATTTAAAACGGCGCCCTTGGTTGCAAAATTGTTTTTATTTCCAAGTCCGTCAATTTCTCCAAGAAAACCACCATTTTTAAGATCCAACGCTTCGGTGCTCCAGAAATGTAAAAGAGATGTTAACTCGGTTGAAGCTTCTCTACTTAAACGCAACAAATCCTCAGAAATAGTATGTGTACTTTTAAGATTTACAATCATAATTTGCTTCCACTTTATTTGAATTTATATTTTCATATACCTTATTGTTATCAATTAATTGATTAATGGTTTGAACCGAAAGATGAGAATATAACTTATCTTCAGGAGAATTAAGACAATAATCTACAAGCTGATCTATGGTTGATGTTGCTACATGCATTCTCGTGTCTGAAGAAGCATAATAAATATAAACTGTACCGTCATCATCTACTATCCAACCGTTGGAAAAAGTAACGTTGGAAACATCTCCAATACGTTCTTCTTTTAAAGGTGCTATTAAATGACCATGTGGTTTGTGAGTTACATCCCAAGGTCTATCTAAATGTGTCATAAACAGATAGGTTGTATAACGTAAACCTGCTGCGGTATTTCTAACGCCATGTGCTAAATTTAACCACCCTTCTTTTGTTTTAACTGGCGCAGGTCCTAAACCGTTTTTTAGTTCGTAAATAGTATGGTAGGTTTTAGGAAATACAATTTTTTCTTCCTTAACCTCTGCATTTTCAATTGTGTTTGAAAGTCCAAAACCAATACCTCCGCCTTTTCCAGTGTCGATGAATCCATCTTGCGGACGGGTAAAAAATGCATATTTACCATCAATTAAATGAGGAAACAACACCACGTTACGTTGTTGTCCAGTGGTAGAAATCAAATCTGGCAATCGTTCCCAGGTTAATAAGTCTTTTGTTCTTACAATTCCTGCTGCTGCCATCGCAGTTGAAGTATCTCCTTCGGGTGCTGTTGGGTCTTTTCTTTCGGTACAGAATACTCCATAAATCCAACCATCATCATGCTGAATTAAACGCATATCATACACATTGGTATCTAAGTTTTCTGTTTGAGGAATGGTTATCGGACGATCCCAAAATTTAAAATTATCGATACCATTTGGGCTTTCTGCAATCGCAAAGATGGATTTTCTATCGTTCCCCTCTACTCTTACAACTAAAAGATATTTGCCATTTAATTTTATAGCTCCTGAATTTAAAGTGGCATTAAAACCAATGCGTTCCATAAAATACGGATTCTTTTCTTGGTTAAAATCGAAACGCCAATTCAACGGAATATGATCTCTGGTTACAATCGGGTTTTTGTATCGATTGTAAATACCATTAGTACTAAATAAAGCTGTATTGGGTCTAGTAATTAATGTATTAAAATCTTTTTTTATTTTTCTTAGTCGTTCAATATACTTCATATTGCCTTTTTAATAATTTTTATTTTTTCAGTAATAATACTTTTTCATTCTTGGTAAAATCAATAAAATCTTGAAACGATGCATGTCCTTTGTGAGGAATATAAAAATGGTCTACTTTTCCATTTCGCCAAAACAACACATAAGATAATTTACTCATTAAATCATTAGATCCTAAAACTTTACCTAACTTTTGAGTAAACCATGTTGGGTCTGGAATGCCATCAGATCCTGTTTCGGTTAAAGCAGCGAGTTTATCTCGCTTTTCTGCCGTATTTACTACAATATTTAATTTTTCTACAAGTGCATCTAAACCATCTCCTTTTTCCTTAAAGTCATAGTAATTATCTGTTCCTAAAATATCTACATACTCATCTCCTGGATAATATTTTAAATAATCTGCTTCCGTATAAAAATGCCTATCGGGCGAGTATGCAATCAGTATATTTTTTAGGCCTTTGGTATTTCTTAGATAATCTACAGTAAAGGCAAACAGTGCTTTATAATCTTCGATGGTTGTATATTTTTGTCCCCACCAAAACCAGCTACCATCCATTTCATGCCACGGTCTAAAAATTACTGGAATTACTTTTCCTCTGGAATTTTTTAAAGAACTTAGAAAAACTGCTACTTTGTCTAATTTGGTCACCAACTCACTATGATTTTCTGCACCAGGAAGTAATGATTTTACCAAGCCTTCTTTTTTGTCCCAAGAACTAATACTACCCTTAAAGAAAAAAGGATGCCAACTCATGGTATTTATCGCTCCCATTGCATGACCTTTTAGCATTAACTCTCTCATGTGATGAAATGGCACTCCGTCAATATTTAGAGAATCTCCTACTTTACCTAAATCCCAGCCTAAAACTGCTGGAAATTGCTTTGTAGCTCTAAATACGTCAGCATCTAATTCGCCATTTCCCATATATTTCCAGCCAGTGCCGTAGGCTAAAGCATCTTCATGACCCAACATAATGCCTTTGGAATTGATCCTCTTCATTTTTTTTAACAGCTTGGTACTTGTACTTTTTTTATTGTAAACGCCATTACTAGCACCACAACTATTCAATAAGAACAAGCAAAAAACCGATAAAATAAAGACTTTAATTTTTTTCATCAAAAATCTAATTATAGATATTCAAGTTATCTAGCTCTTGCTGAAACAAGGTTAACGGGCTATTATAAAACGATATAAAATCTTCCTTAACCACAGCAGGACTATCACTATTAGGTATATACAAATCGCTTTGAGACGAATTCCAAGGGGCATTAAACCATGCCAATGCCCAAGCGATTCTTATGTCACTACCACCTTCTTGAATGGCAGCTAAAACATTTGAAGTCCAAAACGTAGGATTCGTATTTACATAATCAACTTTTCCTGTTTCAGAAAGAATCGCTATTTTTCCATGGTCTAAAGCGAACGTACTTAACTCTATTAAATTAGATTTAAGAACTGCTTTTACAGGATTATATACATCAATTCCCACAACATCTACATAAGTATCGCCAGGATAATAACTCATTTCTATTTTTTGATTTGGCGTCCAAGCAAACAACACCAAGTTTGTTCTTTCTTTCATATAATCGGCTGCCATCTTATAAAAGTCTATGTACAATTGAGGTGAATGATTTTTACTATTCTTTCCCCACCAGAACCAATCTCCGTCCATTTCATGAAACAATCTAAATACTACAGGAAAGCCTAAATCGTCATTTACAATACCTAAAACCTCATCTAATTCGCCATAAAACCAATCTCGAGAACCATTTAAATTATTCACAACATCATACATTAAACTCTTATCTGTTTCTGTAGTAATATCTCGCATGTAAATTTTTCCATCAGTTTTACTTTGTTGATGAAAATCCATCGTCACTACCGATCCGTTATTGTATGCATATTTTGCCTCATTAATGTGAACTTCTCTCTGTTGCGCCGATTTATACATTAAATAGTTTGGATCTATCCCGTAAACTGCAGGATGATCTCCTACCACATCTTTAGCATCTGAGGTACTTAAATCTGTTCTTAAACCACCCAACTGAAAAGACATAGGAAATTCTTGACCAAATGCAAATTGGCTGCTATTAGCAATATTGGCTATGTTGTTATATAGATTGATCGTTTCAGTAGTTGCATTGACATCAATGGGTGTATAAATTCCTTGCATTCTTACTTCAATATTAATTGTAGTAGTGGCTGTTGCTCCAGAACTATCGGTAACTATTAACTCAATACTGTAATTACCTAGCTCTAAATCTATTGTAGATAGCTCACTATTACCAATAATATTGCCATCCATTCTCCATTCAAAAGAAGCTAATGGTCCTTCGGTATCTGAAGATGCTGAAGCGTCTAAATTTACTTTTACTGTTGAATTTCCATTTGAAAGAATTACAATTTTATCGGAACCTGCATCTGCCGTTGGCTCATTGTTTGGCGCTTCTGTAATGGTAACTGTATATTGTTTTGAATCTCCATTTTGTCCTACCAATGTGTATATAATAGGATTGCTAAAATCATTTTTTGTAACTTCAGATTCCTGAGGAATACCTCCAATATTTAATGTTGAATTTTCTGTTACATCAAACTTTGCTGTTACATTTTTTAAATCTGTTCCTGCGGGTACTTTAGCTGTTATGCTAAGACTGTCAATAGTAAATGTTGTATTGTTTAATTCTACTATTTTAAATTCAGTTAGTTTTGCCGCAACACCTATCATAATGGTATAACGGGTTCTTGTACCATCTTCTGCCTCAACAATATAAATTGGATTGTTACTAAAGTCGTTTTCAGAAAAACCCGAAGCTTGTAATGTTTTACCAACATACACCTTCGCGTTTTCAGATACCTCAAAAATAGCTGTTAATTTTGATAGATCTTGTTCATCTTTCAGGGTTGTTGACACCATGTTATTTGATGATATGTCAAAATTATTTTCCATTGCTTTAATTGAGAAAGAGAGTAACTTCGATTCTTCATTCAGTAAAAAGTCATCTTGTTCCGAACAAGACACCACTAATAAAAATAGACAGAGTGTTTTTAAAAAAAATTTCATAAAAATAAGTGTTAATGAGCGTTGCTTTTAAGAGAAGTATTTTAACAAAGGATATTCAAAGTAGAATACCCTTTTGTTAAAGAACTAATTCAAATATGATTAAAATCTTGGTCCTTCTGTAATTACCATATCGTCGATACTTAATCCGATGGTATTTGCGTTATTTCGACCTACAATAACTTCTATTCTATCTATTGGAGCATCTATATTTAATGTTTTTAATGTTTTATAATGTGCTCCTAAAGGTGTAGATGCATCACTCCAATTTTCTAACTCTGTATTAAACAAGCTAAATTGAAAAGTTTCCCATTCTCCATTTGTGTTCGGAAAAAACTTTTGCACCATTGCTAATTGTTCATCATATTGGTACACTCTTAAAATGAGGTATTGCGCATTGCCTGCAATACTATTTAAAGCCATTGAGATATATGGATCGTTAAAAATAGATAGTTGTGAGTTTGACATGTCTGTTGCTATGGTTTGACCCCAATAACCTCCCCAATTCCCTAGAGAACCATCATCTGCATAAGTGAAGAACTGATCACCAAAAAAGGGATTTATTTCACTTTTTCTAAGGTCTAATGATGCGACAGTATTTCCTCCTTTAACAACATCTGGCCAATTCGAAGTTTCTTCAAAATCCATCACAACCAACTTCGCAGGCTTTGTTGAACCTACAAGCGCATCACCAATTTCCTGACTTCCATCATATTTCCCTTCAGTTACCTTTACATAAGCAATATCTAAGTCTTGATTTTCGCCTGCATTTCCAGATTTAAAACCTAATCTTGGTTTAAAAGAACCCGGATTAAAATCATCTCCACCACCTTGCCAACTTTCGTCAAGAGGTAATGAAATAATAATCCATGAACCACCTGTATCAAAGCCAAAACCAAAATGTCTCCAATGACCGTTTTGATCTTCCATTTGAAAATACCCAGCACTTCCTGCTGGTGTTCTTATGGCAAATGTGATGTACGGATTTGTTAATCCGCTTACGTCTGGAATATCAGCAGAAACCATGTTCCCTGAGGCTTTCGCCCATCGATAACCTGGTGCTCTCAATGAAAAATAATTTGCATCTGTCCCCATAACATCTCCGTATTCTACTGTAGCAGATCCTTCACCTGTGTATTGATGTGTGCCGTCTTTAAAATCCCAAATAATGACCTCATTATAAGCGATAAAAGGATACACAACTTCAATTTTCTCTGCTGTTGGAATATTATCTTTTGCTAAACTTTTAAAAGATACATCTACTAACATCCCCGCTCTCAGGTTTAATCCAGAAACCGATAAAATCATAGAATTTAGCTTTTTTGCTACCACAGGAACTACCGCACCATCAACTTTAACCTCTGTTAACAAATCAACATTTTCTCCTTTCACCGTAAATGTCAGTCCAACTTGAATAGGACTCACTTCTAGTACCGATGTTGCTGGAATGATGGGAACAAAATTCTTAGCTGTTTGATAAGTCTGTGAATATTCATTGCTAACCTTTATAGGTGCTCCGTCGATATTCATCGTTCGAGGAACATCTACCATTAGAGTGCTTTCATCACTTGAAACCTCTAGATTTTCACCTGCTACGTCTCCGAAATGCACGCTTTTTATACTTGCAAAATTACCAGTTAGGGTAATTGTACTTGAAAATAAATCATTGTAAGTACTTACATTGGTGATTGTTGGCACTGGCCAATTTACATCGTAAAACGAATCATCTTCTTGACAACCCGATATAATTCCTAACGTTAGAATTATGATGAATACATAGTTTAAATGTTTTTTCATTGTAGTAGTTTTTTTTAATATTAATAGCCTGTATTTTGTTGTAGCCCGAATGTATTTACATCTCCAATTGGTAATGGTAAAAGACCATCGTGCGTACTATAATTATTTTCATTGGGTAATAAACTTATTCTACCTGTTCTGATAAGATCAAAATATCGAATCCCTTCCATCGCCAGCTCTAATCGTCTTTCTTTCCAAATATCTTGTAAAAGTGCATCTCCTGTACTTGTAACAGGTGGCACCGATGCTCCAGAAAAAGCATCATACGTATACCCAGATGTTTGCCCCAAAGCACTACCTAAAGGCATTGAGGAGTTTTGAGCACGTGCTCTAACGCTATTTACAAAGTTTCTAGCTTCACCTTCAAAACCCTTAAAATGAGCTGCTTCTGCATGCGCTAGTAAAACCTCAGCATAACGCATTATTCTTTTATTTACATCTTGGTTGTTGTGGTTTCCAGATCTATCTTCTTTGGCCAATGCGTATTTTCTATTCAATCTTGTTTTTGTTACATACTCTTTTGTGCTATCATCGGTTAATGTCCAAAGTTGTTTATCCCAAACTTGAGCTACGCCATATAATACTTCGAACTCTTGTCCGTAAATAGTATTTAGTAATCTAGGGTCTGTACTTAAAAATGTGTTGTAAAGTGCATCTGTTGGCAAATTAAAACACCAACCCCAATCGTCTCTATTTCCCATCTGTACTATGGTTGTATTTCCAACACTTTCGCCCCATTCATTATTGGTTTGTTTGTGCTGAATTTCAAAAATAGATTCTATATTATTTTCACCTTCTTCCTCGAAAATGGTTGCGTAATTACTTGCCAAAGCATATTCTCCTGAATTTATGATGGCATTCGTAAGGTTATATACTTCATTCCAATTTGCATTTACATCTACAGTATGACCTGCTGTTGCCGCTAATACCGTATTATTGCTATATCCTGTTTCTTGAATTAAGACTCTCACCTTTAGCATTTGGGCAGCACCTTTAGTTACACGACCTAAATCTGAAGCAGCATATTCACTCTTCATAGGTAAATTATCTATTGCATCATTTAAATCTTGTTTTATAAAAGCATAAATATCGGTTACTGGACTTCTTGGTAACGTTAACTTTTCTACAGTAAAATCTCTAGTTACCAAAGGCACTGCACCGAATAACGGTACCAATTTAAAATATGCATAAGCTCTTATAAACTTCGCTTCTGCTAAAATTCGTTGTTTTAAATCTTCATCGAAAGTGGCTGTAGGTAATGCGTTTATCACATCATTACATCTCACAATGGTTCGATACATTAATGACCATGTTCCACTTACAGCACCGTTACCAGAATTTGCTGTAAATGTTCTTAAAAACTCGCGATCTACCCAGTCAAAAAAGTTACTTCCTCCTTTAATGGCATCGTCTGACATGATATCTCCAAAAACAAAGAACTCATCATCTTGTATGGATGCATAGCAAGAGTTTAAACCTGCCAGTGCATTTACAGGATCGTTATAATACACTGCTGCCGTCTGTGTTCCTATATTTTCAAGATCGGTTAAATTGCTTTCACAAGCTGAAAACATGATAATCACTACTAATACTGTTAATTTTTTAAATAATTTCATCTCTTTTTTTTTAAAATGTAACATTTATTCCAAAATAATAAAGTCTCGGTTGTGGGTAATTTCCTAAATCTACTCCAATACCTAAGCTTCGAACGTCGTTTGCTGCATCTTGAGTTAAATCTCCAATTTCTGGGTCATAGCCTTTATAGTTTGTAAAAGTCAACAGGTTTTGACCTGAAAGGTAAAATCTCAGTCTATCAATACCCGATTTTTGTGTATACTCTTTAGGAATCGTATAACCAACTTGAAGATTTTTTAATCTTAAGAAAGAGCCGTCTTCTACATATCTGTCTGAAAAACGTGCGTTGTTATTTGCATCAGACAAAGTAACTCTAGGTTGCGTTCCCGTAGGATTATTTACTGGATGGAATCTGTTGATTCGATCTTCGTATGCATTGAAATAATCATTTACATCTAACAATCTTAAACTCATTCCATTTACAATCTCTGCACCTTGAACCCCATAAAAATTAGCGGATAGATCGAAACTTTTATAGTCTATATTAAAATTAAAACCATAAGAAAAATCTGCTTGTGCAGAACCTAAGTACGCTCTATCATCTGCATCAATGATGTCATTATTATTGTTATCTAAAAAACGAACATCTCCAACGGCAGCGTTTGGTTGTATTGTTGCATAGGCATCAACCTCGTCTTGATTTCTAAAGATTCCATCCGTTTGGTAGCCATAGAAATAAGCAATTTCTCTTCCTGCTTCAGTTCTTGTAGTAAACCCAAGTTTGTCTATAAACCCTCCGTCTATAAAAGCGTCTGAATCTGAGTTCAATTTCTTAATTTCGTTATCAATAAATGTGATGTTTGCTCCTACGCTAAAGTTTAGCTCACCAATATTAATTTTATAGTTTGCTAGAAATTCAAAACCTTTGTTACTCATGGTTCCAATATTTGCATTTGGGCGATCTCTAGGATAATATCCAGGCAATGCCACACGTGTAATCATGTCTTTTGTTTCTTTGATGAAATAATCTGCTGTAACCGTTAAATCTCCATCCAAAAACCCCATATCGATTCCATAATTCTGGGTCTCAATAACTTCCCATCTTAAACCTGGTGTTGGTATGTTTGTGGTGGTTCCACCTTGGTATTGCTCATCATTAAAAACATATTGCATCGAATAATTACCAATGTTTGCCACATCAGAACCTGCTTGTGCACTCGATTCGTTTCCAACACGTCCCCAGCCTGCTCTCAATTTTAGAATTGAAAATGTATTTAAATCTCGTATAAATTTTTCCTCATCGGCTTTCCATGAAGCTCCTATGGATGGAAATAATCCCCATTTATTATCTCCAGTAAACTTACTAGAACCATCATATCGTAAAGTTCCTGTTACCATATACTTATTATCAAAAGAATAAAAAGCACGTGTAAAATAAGACTGTGTCCCATTTTGACCTTGAAAAGAATTTATTCTTTCGTTAAACGTCTTAGCTAAGTTTAAATACTGCAAATCTGCATCGATAGGAACATCAATTCCTACACCACTAAATCCAGAACTTTTATTGTAAGAAGATTCTTGGCCTAAAGTTGCGATGATTTTATGTACACCATTAAAGGTTTTGTTATAGTTTAGTAAGTTGATCCAAGTCCAGCTATAAAACTCGCCTCTTTGCTCATATAATTCACTTAAGGCTCTATTAAAATTTTCATTTAAGTAATAAGCAGGACGGTAATTTTTGTTGTGACTCGCTCCTCTTGAAATTTTATAATTCGTTTTAAAATTTAACCCTTCCGCTAAATCAAATTGGAGCCAAGATCTAAACCCATAAGAATTTGTATTATTTTCACCGTACTTTAATTGATCTACTAATAATGAAGGATTATTTCCAAAGGCAGTTTCTAAGGGTATAAAGTTTCCATTGACATCTGTTGGACTATCTACTGGACTACTTGTTAATGATAGCGGAATTGGACCGCCGTAAATACCTTGTGGAAAGTTCCCCAATTCACTTCTAAATAAATCTAACTGAATACCTACATGCACACGATCGTTAAAATAATATTCTGTTTTAGAATTGAATATGTACTTTTTAAATGCAGTGTTTTCTATAGTTCCTTCTTCGTCAAATAAAGTACCACTTAAAGAATACAATAATTTTTGACCAGAACCATCATCCATCGACAATCCGCCTCTTACACTTAAGTTGTAATTTTTTTGAGCTGCTAATCGAAAAACTTCATTTTGCCAATCTGTACCTTTTGCATTGGTGGCTAAAACATAATTTAATCGGTTTTGTAAATTTGAAGGCAATGTTTGACCATCATTTTCTGCTGCTTCGTAAATTAAACCAGCCTGCTGAGAAGCATTTAATAAATTTATTTTATTTGGAATTTCTGCAACGGCATAATAGGTATTAAAAGAAAATGTGGGTTTGCTAGAAGCTTTACCAGATTTTGTGGTCACAATAATAACTCCGTTTGCACCTTTATTTCCATAAATGGCGGTAGAAGATGCATCTTTTAAAATCTCGATACTTTGAATATCTTCGGGTGCCAAAAATTCGATATCATTACCGATAGGAACTCCGTCTACCACATATAATGGGTCTGAATTGTTGGTACTACCAACACCACGAATTCTTACTTTCATTCCAGCGCCTGGTCTACCAGAAGTTTTTGTAATACTAACACCAGATACACGACCTTGAATAGCTTCTACAGGTCTGTTAGACGCGACTTTTAATAAGTCATCTCCACTAATTGAGGAAACTGCACCGGTTAAATCGCTTTTTTTCATCGCTCCATAACCCACGATTACAATTTCATTAAGTGCTAAAGAATCTTCCTCAAGAACTACATTGATAGACGTCTGAACATCGATACGAATCGCTTCCGTTTTAAACCCTAAGTAAGAGAATACTAAAACATTTTGATTGTTATTTGATTTGATTGAATATTTACCATCAAAATCTGTAGTGGTTCCTTTATTGGTTCCTTTAATTCTAATTGTAACACCAAATAAAGGTTCGGAATTCTTATCTGTAACAATTCCAGAAATTATTTTTTCTTGTCCAAATGTATTCCAACAAGAAATAAGAAATAGGAATACTAAAATTTGCGGAAAGTTTTTTTTCATAATGATTATTAATTTATTTGTCTATTTTTTAAAAATCTATAGTAATTATTCTATTATTATCAATTTAGAGCATCTTAAATTGCAACATCTTTAATGTTGATGTCAAAATTATACAGATGTGCCCCTTATTACAAGTATTTTTACATCAATACATAATACTTTTACAACTTTAACATTCGATTTCTATATATTTTAAATTATTAAAATTGAATCATTTTTATATTAATAATTTGAAAATCAGCAAATTGAAATAAAAATTATTTAATAATTTTATGACAAGCATTAACTAATGTTAATATTGAATATTAATATGTTAAAAAAGAATACATACTATTTTATCATTAAATTGTGTATTTTTATAAAAATTTAATTTTTGTAAGCATATTTATTATGGTACACAGAGAAATAACTCCATTAAAGGAAAGTGATTGTTTCTTGATTTTTGACAGAAAACGGAATGAGTTTACTTTTCCCATTCATTTTCATCCAGAATATGAGATTAACTTTATTCACAATGCAAAAGGTGCAAAAAGGGTTGTTGGAGATCACATTGCTGAAATTGAGGAATATGAGCTGGTAATGGTGGGTCCGAATATTTATCATGGATGGGAAAATTACAAAAATGATACAACTAAAACTTTACACGAGATAACGATACAATTTCCTAGAGATTTATTTGATGCTAAACTTTTGAATAAAAATATCATTAAACCCATTAAAGAACTATTTAAAAGCTCTAATCATGGGATTTTATTCTCTAAAGAAACTGCGATGAATCTAGAAAAAAAATTAGTGCTCATTTCTGAAAAAAGTGGCTTTGAAAATTTTATTGATTTTCAAACTTTACTATATCAGTTGGCCATTTCTAAAGGCAAGAAAACTCTAACCAATATCTCTTTTGAAAATCAGAATGATTTTTACAATAGCGATCGCATCGAAAAAGCCTACAATTATATTAAATCTAATTATGAGAAAAAGATAAAAGTACAAGATGCTGCTGCCTATATAAATATGACTGTAATTTCTTTCAGTAGATTGATAAAACAGCGTACGGGTAAAACTTTTGTGGAATTTTTAAATGAATTGCGTTTGGGCTATGCTACAAGAAAATTGATAGAAACAAACGAAAGCATTTCTGAAATATGTTACAATTGCGGTTTTAATAACATCTCTAATTTTAATAGAATTTTTAAAAAAAAACAAAACTGTACGCCATCAGAATTTAGACAAAACTTTAAAGGAACACGAAATATTTATTAAAAAATCATTACAACATTGTATGAAAAATGAGTAAGATAATACTTAAATAATCTTTATAAAATCTAGTTATCAGAGTTTAAATGACTCATTTAAAAGCAACATTACTTTTAACCTGAGTTCGAGTAATAAGTTATTGATTATCAGTTGTTCGTAGTTGACCTGCAAGGTTTTGAAAACCTTGTAGGTCTGTTATGTTTAAACCCAATACCTACAAGGTTAAAACAAAACCTTGCAGGATATAAAAAATAAACGCTTTCCATTAAAAATCAACACATTGCGTTTTAGATATTAATCGAACTCAGGTTTTTTTAAAAAAAAAGCCGAAAAACATTTTGTTTTTCGACTTTTTAAATATTCAATTAATACTTTAGACTAAGAATTAAATTCATTTTGATCGTAAAATTTATCATCTAACGGATAAATAAAATTTTCTCCTTGACGGATATATGTATCAAAAACAATCACCTCATAATCTCTGTTAATTGGTGTTCCTTTTTTAACTCTTTTGGTTTGTAAAAAGGTAGTGTGATCAATTTGATTTGTAGATACAATTTCGTCTTCTAAATTCAAATCTGCCATTCCGATAGGAATGATGATATGATTTTCACCGTCTTCATTAATAAAACCATGCACACCATCTTCTGCTTTAGAATTAAAAGGTTTGTGGTTTGCATCTATAATAGATGTATCTACCTCAACGTCTAGATACACCACACGTTCTGTTTTTTTATTCACTAGTAAATTATCTACTTTACCAATTACTTTGCCATTGGCGTCTTTTACAACCCAACCACGAACATCTTTATCGCTATTAGCAACTTTATAGTCACTAAGTTCTTCTAAATAGTATAAATTTTTCTCTTTGCTCATAATTAAATTTTTTAGTTCATTTTTAACAATAACATTTCTGCTGCTTTAAAAAAGCCGTTTACATCACCTTTTTGATCTAATGTGTGTTCTGCTTTTGTAATCGCTGCCACTGAATTTTCAACTTTAGAAAGTTCTGCTTTTAAATTAGGATACTTGCTTTTTTGTATAGTAGAAAGCGCACGTGTAATAATTTTTCCAGAATTTTTAATCAAGTCTGCATGATTCACTTCATATGGTTCTTCTGTAATTTCTTCTGCATTCTCTCTAGCTTGGTCTAAATCTGCCTTAATATCTACATCTAAAACGTCAGATTTTGCCTCTACAGCATTGATTAAGTAAAGTAATGCAGCATTGCTATATTCATGATCAATACCCATTTTACTCGTATCTCCAATATAATCTGAATATTTAGCGAATGCGGTTCTATAAGCTGCTAAATCATCAGCATCTAAAACTTTATCTTCATCATTTTTACTGTTGTCTAATACTTGTTCTGTAGTCATAACGTCATCATCTAGGTCGTTATCGTCATCAGCCAACATAAAATAAAAGATTGCTGCTAAAGCCAATAGTACTAAAAGAATCCACGGCCAGATAGCCTTTTTCTTTTCAATTTTAATTTCTGCCATAATAATTTGTTTTTTTAGTTTTAAGACTACAAATGTATATTTTGCAAAGTGTTTTTTTGAATTAAACTTTAACTCAAATGCAATAATTACAAGAAATAAAAAAAGAAAGTGCGCTGAATACTACTTATTTTAACAACATTTTCTCAGTTGCTACGGTTCTAAAACCAATATGATCTGAGCTTGAGCTTGGCTCCATGCCCATTTTAGCAGAAATTCTAAAACTTGCGCAGTAAGACTCATGACACAAAAAAGAACCGCCTTTTATTACATATTCTAATTGAGCAGGATTTGCAGGTGAATAGGACTTTTCTGCTCCCGTTGGGTTTGTTAAAACTTCGTCAGGTTTTAAACTTTGATAATAGTTCACGTTGAATAAGTCTGTAGTTATTTCCCAGACATTACCAGCCATATCATAAAGGCCTATACTATTTGATGGATAGGATTTTACGGGTGAAATATATTCGAAACCATCTTCAGAAATATTAGTTACCGGAAAATTTCCTTGCCAAGTATTTGCGTTTGCATTTAAATCTTTTTTATCATTTCCCCATGTAAAAATGGTATTGCTATTTTTTCCTTGGGCAGCTGCTTCCCACTCAGCCTCGGTTGGCAATCTTCTATTTGCCCATTTGCAATATGACAAAGCATCATGATAACTTATATGTACCACCGGAAAATTATCTTTTCCTTCTATAGAACTTCCAGGCCCTTCTGGTTGTTTCCAGTTTGCACCTATTTTCCAAGACCACCATTGGCTATAATTATTCATCGAAACAACTTTTCCTGCATTTTTATTAAAAATTAAACTACCAGGCTGTAAAATAGAGTCTGCAGGTTTTGGGGTTCCTTCGGGCAAGTCTTTTTTGATTTCATCCCAATCTATCGGCTTCTCTGCAGTAGTTATATACTGAGTAGCTTCAACAAACTTTCTAAACTGATGGTTTGTAACTTCATGAGCATCAATAAAAAAACCATCTATATACACTTCGTGTGCTGGTTTTTCTCTCATCATTGCAAATTCGTCTCCTTCTTTTGCCCCCATTAAAAATGTTTTTGGGGCAACCCAAACCATTCCTTCTGGTGCTTTTTTAGCTACATCGGTAATTGTTTCTAAATTTTCTTCGCTATTTTTTTTCGCCTGATTGTCTTTTTGACAAGAAAGTAAAAAAAACGAAAAAAGTAACAGGATAACGACAGAGAATTTCAACTTGAATATCATTTTTGAGAATTTAAAATTATAATTTGATGGAGGCTAACTTTCTACCCTACACAAAAATACATATTGCATTGAGATACAAAATTTATTTACAAACAAATTTCTAATTACAGGCTTAGAAAAACCCATTTTAACGTACTTTTATATTTAACAAAAGATTATTGTTTAACTAATAATCAATTTCCTTAAACATTTGTATCTTTACATTAAATTTTAATAATTATGGCTCGCAAGAAAAACATCAGCAAAGACAATCTAATTTCTTGGTACATGGAGTTTGTACTAGAAAACAACCACGACCCAAAATCTGTCTTCAGTTTTGCAAAAGAAAACAATTTCGAAGAAGGAGATTTTTATAAATTTTACGGCTCTTTTGAGGCAATAGAACAATCTATTTTTAGTGAGTTCTTTAACAATACAATGAAACTTTTAGCAAAAAGTGAAGAATATCCTACCTATGATGCTAGAAATAAATTATTAACTTTCTATTTTACTTTCTTTGAAATATTAACAGCTAACAGAAGCTACGTTGTATATGCATTAAGAGAGAATGGTGATTTAAAGAAATTAAAATCTTTAAAACATTTAAGACAAGATTACAAAATATTTGTAAATAATATAGGTATTGAAAAGATCGACTTACAGCAAGAAAAACTAGAGAAAATTCAAGACAAGACCATTCAAGAATCTTCTTGGATGCATTTATTAATTACGATAAAATTTTGGTTAGATGATGCTTCTCCTTCATTTGAAAAAACAGATATTTTTATAGAAAAATCTATCAATGCTCGTTTTGACTTGATGGATATTAAACCTTTAAAAAGTATTATTGATTTCGGGAAATTTATTTTAAAAGAAAAAGTAAATTTTAACTAAAAAAAAGATTCTGAAATAAATTCAGCAAATATGAAAACAATAGATTCCATACCAACATCAAAAATTCAACGTGCCTCAAAATTAGTAACAACAGGTGCTAAAATTGGTGTAAATTATTTAAAGTATTATGGTGATAAAATTACCAAAACAGAAGTTGAAGCAAAAGAAAGGTTGAATGAAAACAATGCAGAAGATATTTATGATGGTTTAAAGCAATTGAAAGGAAGTGCATTAAAAGTTGCTCAAATGTTGAGTATGGAAAAAAGTATTTTACCAAGGGCGTATGTTGAAAAATTCTCGCTTTCACAGTTTTCTGTACCTCCACTTTCTCCTGCCTTGGTTCTAAAAACGTTTAAAAAGTATTTTGGTAAAAATCCAAGTGAAATTTATGACAATTTTGATGCTGTTTCGGTAAATGCAGCAAGCATTGGCCAAGTGCATAAAGCAGAAAAAGATGGCAAAAAATTAGCCGTAAAAATTCAATATCCTGGGGTTGCTCAAAGTATTTCATCTGATTTATCTTTGGTAAAACCTATTGCTGTTAAAATGTTTAATATCAAAGGAAAAGACTCTGATAAATATTTTAAAGAAGTAGAAAATAAATTGGTCGAAGAAACCAATTATATTTTAGAAGTTGAACAAAGTAAAGAAATTGTAGCTGCCTGCAAACACATTCCTAATCTTAATTTTCCAGAATATTATTCAGAGTTATCTTCAGATAGAATTATTACGATGGATTGGATGAATGGCATTCATTTATCTGAATTTGCTACAAACGATCAAGAAATCTCCAACAAATTAGGACAAGCTCTGTGGGATTTTTATATGTTTCAAATGCATACACTTAAAAAAGTGCATGCAGATCCACATCCGGGAAACTTTTTGGTATCTCCAAAAAACGAATTAATTGTGATTGATTTTGGTTGTATGAAAACCATTCCTATGGATTTTTATATACCTTATTTTGAATTGGCAAAACCAGAAAGCATTTCCAATCCTGCAATTTTTGAACAAAAATTATATGAACTAGAAATTCTTAGAGAAGATGATTCTAAAGAAGAGTTAGACTTTTTTAGAGCGATGTTTCATGAAATGTTAAGCCTGTTTACACAACCACTTCATCAAGAATTTTTTGATTTTTCTGATGGTATTTTCTTTGGTAAAATAGCTGATTTAGGATCGAAGTATGCTAAAAGTACAGAATTAAAAAACATGAACGGGAATAGGGGTTCTAAACATTTTATTTATATCAATAGAACATTTTTTGGTTTGTATAATTTAATGCACGATCTGAAAGCGAAAAATGTAAAAATTAATAATTACAATTCTTTATAATGGCATTTTTCAACAGAAAAAACTTAGATGCATTAGATAAAATTTTTAGAATTAACCTCATAAACAGTTGTTCTGGATTTAAATCTGCAAATTTAATAGGTTCTATTTCTACCAAAGGCATTACAAACGTTGCTGTGTTTAGTTCTGTTACACATTTAGGTTCTAATCCGCCAACCTTAGGTTTTATTTTAAGACCTACAACGGTTCCAAGAAATACACACAAGAACATTAAAGATGTAGGTTTTTTTACGATCAATCATATTTATGAAGAGATTATTGATGATGCGCATCACACGTCTGCAAAATATCCTGAAGAAGTTTCGGAATTTGATGTTACCAGCTTAGAAGAGGAATTTAAAGGAGACTTTAAAGCTCCTTTTGTTAAAAATGCACCCGTTCAAATGAGTATGAAGTTTATAGAAGAAATTTATGTACCTTCTAACGATGTACTATTAGTTGTAGCGCAAATTCAAGAACTATATGTAAATGATACGTTGTTGCAAGAAGATGGTTTGATAAACCTTTCTAAAGGAAATGTGGCAACTATTAATGGTTTAGATACCTATGCGATTCCAAAATTCAAGAAACAACTGTCTTACCAAAGACCAAAAAAATTGGAAAAAAGTGTATGAAAATTCTTGTAACAGGCGCAACGGGTTATATTGGTAAAAGATTAATACCCTTATTATTAAACGATGGTCATACCGTTGTTTGTGCTATAAGAGATAAAAAAAGAGCTGAGAATTATTTTAAAAATCAGCAAAATATAGAGTTGATAGAAGTAGACTTCTTAAATGGACATACACTAAGTGCCATTCCAGAAGATATTGATGCTGCTTACTATTTAATTCATTCGATGTCTAATTCTGCGAAAGAGTTTCATGCTTTAGAAGAAAAGTGTGCATTTAATTTTAAAAAATTTGCAGAAGATTCTCAGCTAAAACAAGTTATTTATTTAAGCGGTATTACAAATGACACCAATCTTTCTAAACACTTACTCTCAAGAAAAAATGTAGAAAGCACATTGGCTTCAGAAAAATATGCATTAACCACATTTAAAGCAGGCATTATTGTTGGTTCTGGAAGTTCTTCTTTCGAAATTATAAGAGATATTGTTGAAAAACTTCCTGCAATGATTGCTCCTAAATGGCTAAATACAAAAACGCAACCACTAGCCATTAGAGATGTGTTGGTTTTCTTACACAGATCTTTAGGAAAAGAAGAATTATACAATACTTCTCATGACATTTTTGGCCCAGAAGTACTTACTTATAAAGAGATGCTATTGCAATTTGCAGCAGTAAGAAAGTTGAAAAGATACATTATTACCGTACCTGTGATGACTCCAAAACTATCCTCCTATTGGTTGTATTTTGTGACCTCTACCTCTTACAAATTGGCTTCAACATTAGTAAATTCTATGGGTGTTGAAGTCATCGGAAAAAAAAGTAATATCAATACGCTTTTAGATGTTGAACCCATGTCTTACAAAGAAGCCGTAAGACTGGCTTTCAAAAAGATAGAACAAAACAGTATTGTTTCTAGTTGGAAAGATTCTTACGTAAGCAGCGGTAGAATGAAGAATTACGTACATGAATTCATCAATGTTCCAGAATTTGGCTGCTTTAAAGACTTTAAAAAAAGAAAAGTTAAAAATAGAGATAGAGTACTTGATAGAGTTTGGGCTATTGGTGGTGAAACGGGTTGGTATTACGGAACATTTCTATGGAAAATTAGAGGTTTTGTAGATCAGATTTTTGGTGGTGCGGGTTTGCGAAGAGGAAGAAGACACCCAACTGAATTATTTTCTGGTGATGCCTTAGACTTTTGGCGTGTTATTTATGCGGATAAAGAAAAAGGAAGACTTTTATTGTATGCAGAAATGATTTTACCAGGAGAAGCTTGGTTAGAATTTAAAATTGAAGATGGCTACTTATACCAAACAGCCACTTTTAGACCTCATGGACTTGCAGGTAGAATGTATTGGTATGCGGTAATGCCCTTTCATTGGTTTGTCTTTAACGGAATGATCAATAACATTAATAAATAGCAACGGAGCATACTTCCTTTTCACATAATGCACAAAAAAGAAAACCTTCCAGAAAAAATATGTTTGGTCTGTGATAGACCTTTTGCTTGGCGAAAAAAGTGGGGGAAGAATTGGGAAAACGTAAAATATTGTAGTGAAAAATGCAGAAGAAACAAGAAAACACGGGTTTAGTTTGGTTTCGTAATAACTTACGAGTAAACGATCATACCTCTTTAAAAAAAGCCGCAGAGCGCCACAAAAAAGTACTTGCTGTTTATTTTTTTGATCCGAAATTATTTGTAAAAGATAAATTCGGATTTACCAAAACAGCCAAGTTTAGAACTAAATTTTTAATTGAAACAGTTACAGCGCTACAAAAAAATCTTTTAGATTTAAACATAACACTACTCACCCATTTCGAAAGTCCGGAAAATAAAATTCATACCCTTTGTGATGCGTTTTCAATAGACACAATATACACTCAAAAAGAATGGACAAAAGAGGAAGTTGCAACCAATACTTTTATTAAAAACACACTTCCAGAAAATGTGGCTTTTGTGGAAGATTATGATCAGTTTTTATACCATCCAGAAAGTGTTTCTAAAGACTTTGCAAACATCCCGAACGTATTTACAGTTTTTAGAAAGAAGCTAGAAAAGACCGTACAAATTGAAAAAGAAGTAGCTATTTTAAAACTGCCAAAAGAAAATCTAACACAGCATCACACAGCAATACCAACCTTAAAAGATTTCGGTATTTCAGATTTTGAAATTCCTAAAAAAGCTGCATTTCCTTTTTCTGGCGGAGAAAATGCTGCTTTAGAAAGACTACATAACTATTTTTTTGAAACAAAGAAGGTCGGTTTTTATAAAAAAACCAGAAACGGTTTATTGGGAACAGAGTATAGTACAAAATTCTCACCTTGGTTGGCAAATGGAAGTTTGTCTGCAAAAACCATCTACTGGAAAATAAAAGAATACGAAGCAGAATATGGTGCAAATCAATCGACTTATTGGGTGATTTTTGAATTGATTTGGAGAGATTACTTTAAGTACATCTCTTTAAAACACAACGCAGCTATTTTTAAAATTGGCGGAATCTTAGCTAAAAATTATGACTGGAACGCTGATGAAGAATTAATTCAACAATGGATAAACGGTGAAACAAAAGACGATTTTGTAAACGCAAATATGATAGAACTCAAAGAAACGGGTTGGATGAGCAATAGAGGAAGACAAAATGTAGCTTCTTATTTTGCAAAAGAACTCTTGTTAGATTGGAGAATCGGTGCCGCTTATTTTGAATCGGTTTTAATAGATTATGATGTACATAGTAACTATGGAAACTGGATGTATGTTGCTGGCGTTGGAAATGACCCTAGAGATAGAAAATTTAACACAAAACTACAAGCAGCACGTTATGATGCCAATCATAAATTCAGAAAATTGTGGTTAGAAAAAACGTTATTCTAGCAAGGAAGCATGCTCGCTCCCTTGTCAAAAAAAAATAAAAATGAAAACTTTAAGGCTAATCTTAGGCGACCAACTAAACAGCGAACATTCATGGTTTCTAAATCCAGATGAAAATGTTACGTATTGTCTTTTTGAGATGCGGCAAGAAACAGATTATGTTATACATCATATTCAAAAAGTAGTTGGTTTTTTTACTGCAATGCGGAATTTTGCAGCAGAGCTAAAAACAGCCCATCATAAATGTATTTATTACAATATTAATGATCAGAAAAACACGCAAAGTTTAGTTGAAAATTTATCAATTTTAATCAAAGAAAATAATATTGAAAAATTTGAATATTTAGCACCAGATGAATACAGATTAGACAAACAGTTAAAAGATTTTTGTAAAGAATTAAAGATTGCTACTGAAGTTTTTTCCACAGAGCATTTTTACACAGAAAGAGACCATTTAGAAACTTTCTTTAAAGGGAAGAAGCAATTTTTAATGGAGAATTTTTACAGAAACATGCGTAAAAAACATCAAATTTTAGTTGTAGACAATCAACCAGAAGGTGGCAAATGGAATTATGATGCAAGCAATCGAAAGAAATGGAAAGGAGATGCATTCATTCCGCAAGAAATAAGTTTCGATACGAATGTGGAAGAAATTGTTTCAGAAATTGAAAAAGCAGGTATCAAAACGATTGGGAAAATCAATCCTACATATTTTGAATATTCCATTTCCAGAAAACAATCTTTAGAGCAATTAACGTATTTCTGCGAACATTTATTAGTCCATTTTGGGGATTATCAAGATGCGATGCATACAGACAAAATGTATCTTTTTCATAGTCGAATTTCATTTGCTATGAATACGAAAATGATTTCGCCAAAAGAGGTCGTGAATCAAGTCTTAGAAACCTATAGGAAACCAGAAAACGATATAGACATTTCTCAAGTGGAAGGTTTTATACGACAAATTTTAGGCTGGCGAGAATACATGAGAGGCATGTATTGGATGTTGATGCCTGATTATAAAAATGAAAATTTTTTAGAGAACAACAATAAATTACCAGATTTCTTTTGGACTGGCAACACCAAAATGAATTGCTTAAAAAACGCGATTCACAATTCATTAGATAACGGGTACGCACATCACATTCAACGCTTAATGATTACTGGCAATTTTGCTTTGTTAACCCAGATACATCCAGATGAAATTGATGCTTGGTATTTGGGTATTTATGTAGATGCTATTGAATGGGTTCAGTTGCCCAACACAAGAGGCATGAGTCAGTTTGCAGATGGTGGTAAAATTGCAACAAAACCTTATGTTTCTAGTGGAAGCTATATTAGCAAAATGAGTAATTATTGTGATGCTTGCGTGTATAAAAAGACAAAAAAATTCGAAGACGATGCTTGTCCTTTTAACACCCTATATTGGAATTTTCTAGATGAAAAGCAAGCGCAGCTTTCTTCTAATTTTAGAATGAAAATGATGTACAGCTTGCTCCATAAAATGTCTGCAGCAGATAGAACAAAGATTAAAGAAAAAGCAAATCATATTATAGAAAATTTAGATGAATATTAATAGAGAAGAAATAAATGTTGTTTGGTTTAAACGTGATTTACGTTTGCAAGATAATGAGGCAATTCACAACGCTTTACAATCTAACAAACGTACACTCTTAGTATATGTTTTTGAAAATTCTCTACTAGAAGATGCACATTATGATGAGCGCCATTGGAATTTTATAAAACAATCTATTCAAGATTTAAATACCGATTTAAAAAAATACAACACAAAAGTTCTTTGCGTTCAAACAGAAGTTGTAAACGCTTTTAATACGCTTTTTGACAGCTATAAAATTAACACTGTTTTCTCTCATCAAGAAACTGGTTTGTTAATTACATTCAACAGAGATAAAGAATTTACTAGATATTGTAGAAACAATTCTGTAAACTGGATAGAAAACAATAACAATGGTGTGTTAAGAGGCTTACTAACTAGAGAAGACTGGTTTGAAAAATGGGATGCATACATGCTAGATGTTCAAATAAAAAATGAACTAAATGCAACTAAATTTATTTCCACAGACGAAATTTCTCAATTAGAAAAATACTTTCAAGTAGTAAATTTAGAAACACCGAAGCATCCTTATTTTCAAAAAGGAGGTACAAAAATGGCTTGGAAATATGCGGATACTTTTTTCGAGAAACGTTATAGAAAATACATGTCCAATATTTCTAAACCCGCGTTGGCTAGAGAAAGTTGTAGCAGATTATCACCTTATATTGCTTGGGGAAATGTATCTATTCGTCAAATATTTCAAGAAGCGCATCAACATAAAACAGAAAGTAATAAAAAACCTTTAGGCGCATTTATTTCTAGATTAAGATGGCAAGCGCATTTTATTCAAAAGTTTGAAATGGAACATACGATGGAAAATGTGAGTGTTAACAAAGGCTATCACAAATTAAAAAAGAGTATTTCTATAAAATACCAAAAAGCTTGGAAAGAAGGGCGAACAGGTTTTCCCTTAATAGATGCAAGTATGCGATGTTTGGAAGAAACAGGCTATCTTAATTTTAGAATGCGCGCTATGTTAGTTTCTTTTTTTACCCATATTTTATGGCAACCTTGGCAGGCATCCTCACAGCATTTGTCTCGATTATTTTTAGATTTTGAACCTGGTATTCATTTTCCTCAATTACAAATGAATGCCGGAGAAACGGGTATAAATATTCTTAGAATTTACAATCCAATAAAAAATAGTTTGGCCCATGATGAAGATGCTACTTTTATTAAAAAATGGGTTCCAGAATTGGCAAATTTACCGACTTCATTTATTCATGAGCCTTATTTAATGACTCCTTTAGAGGAACAATTTAATAATTTTGAACTGAACAAAGACTATCCGAGACCAATTGTAGAGATCAAAGATGCAAGAAAAAAAGCAAGTGATGTACTCTGGGAAATGAAGAACAATATGCAAGTAAAAAAAGAAAACGAAAGAATTCTTAAAAAACATACGATTTCAAACAGAGGCAGATTTTTAAAAGAAGACTAAGCTAAAATTGAAATTATAAACTTCTGTTAATTGTTGTTTAACTCATATCTTCTTTTGTTAAACATAATTGATTTTTTCGTATATTTGAATAATGATATTTAACACAACATACAGAAACAAAGACGCTACTGCAACTATCAACGATTTGCTAGGAAAATCTTACAACTTTTTTCAAGCAATGAAACTAGGTGGTATTGGTTCAAAGAGAATGGTTGTAGAAGAAGTAAGTTCTGGTTTTTTAAATGTGATGAATACAGTTTCAGATATCAATTATGGCAATATCGAATTAAGAGAGAAAGGAATTATAGTGCACGTAAACAAAGGTTTAAAAAACTATAGTTGGGCAATACCTTATTATCAATTGCATACTTACAAAACTGAAGGTTTCAGTATTCATGCCCAAGGAAATTTTGTAAGGTTTAAGAGCAATAAACTACTAAAAGAAAATAAAAAATTTATTGACAGACTAATAAATATTAAGGTTGAATTTGATAAACAATATGAATTCCAATAGATGAAAGAATTAAGTGGCATATCTATTGATAGAATTATTGAAATGGCTTGGGAAGACAGAACAACTTTTGAAGCAATACAATTTCAATTCGGTTTAAAAGAGCAAGAAGTCATCGACGTAATGCGAAGAGAGATGAAGCCAAAAAGCTTCAAAATGTGGCGAAAAAGAGTCCAGGGTAGAAAAACCAAACACGAAAAGTTAAGAACATTTGAAAAAGGTAGATTCAAATGCACTAGGCAAAGATCAATATCAAATAATGCGATAGCAAAAAGATAAAATGATAACAGAGGCACTGTTAAAAGAAAAAGCTTCAGATGGTATAAATGAGTTCTCATGTACAATATTTTGAGATGACTATTTATTAATCCCTATAAAATCTGATGATTTTAAACTTTTTGGTGAGTCAAAAAATTATAAAGTACACGAAATTACTAGATATGGAAAAATTAATTGAAAAGGCACTAGAATTTGAAGTCAGAAAGATGAGATTTCCTACAACTAGCGATCGAATTATGGCGGCCAGAGAAGCCAAAGAACTCATTTTAAGCCTAAATGAAATCTATAAAGAGACTAATGATGCTAATATTATGGATATCATGAAACGCTTAACTGTTATAAAGCAACGTATTGAGAGGCGTTTAAAAGGAAAACCTTTAACATCATAATAAACTCACTTTTCTCTTGCACTTCTAACAATTATATTTATATTCGAAAATTAGATAAATCGAATATAAAAATAGAATGACGTTAAAAGAAAAGGCAGTAGAATTTGAAACAAGAAAATTCTCATTTAAAACAACAAGTGATAGAATTTTAGCTTCTAGAGAAGTAAAAGCTTTAGTATTAGAGCTAAACGAAGTATATAAACAAGAAAAAGATCCAGAAATAATGGATCTTATGAAGCGCTTAACAGTTGTAAAACAAAAAATTGAAAAGCGCTTGAAAGGAAGACCCTAAAAGCACATGAGAAAAATAATAGTAATTGGAGGAAGCAAAGGAATTGGACAAGCAATTGTAAATTCCTTAATAGAAAAAAACAAAGTTTTTAATATCAGTAGAACAGCTCCTTTGCTAACTCATACTAATTTAACTCATTATAATTGTGATATTCTTACCGATGAATTGCCAGAAATTGAAGAAGTAGACACTTTAATCTACTGTCCTGGTAGCATCAATTTAAAACCAATTTCTAGATTAATACTAGATGATTTCAGACAAGATTTCGAAATTAATGTGATTGGTGCAGTAAAATCAATTCAAAAATACTTACCAAAATTAAAAAATGGAATACAGCCAAATATCTTATTATTTAGCACCGTTGCTACAAAATTAGGAATGCCGTTTCATGCAAGTGTAGCTGCTGCAAAATCTGGTGTAGAAGGTGTAACCAAATCTTTAGGTGCAGAATTAGCACCAACAATTCGTGTAAACGCAATTGCTCCAACAGTAACAGACACAGACTTGGCATCGAAACTGTTAAGAAATGAAAGAATGATAGAAAATATCACAGAACGTCATCCTCTTAAAAAGTTTTTAAAACCCACAGAAGTTGCAGACCTGGCAAATTTTCTAATTTCAGAAAAGGCAAGCTCTATTTCAGGTCAAATTTTTGAACTTGACTGCGGAATCGTTAATTTCAAAATATAACAACATGACAAACCTCTATGAAATTGAGATCAATAGCTTACAAAATAAAGCTATTGACTTATCTGAATATAAAAACAAATACCTTCTTTTTGTGAATGTAGCCTCTAAATGTGGTTTTACATCTCAATACAAAGAATTAGAAGAATTGTATAAAATGCACAAAGAAAATTTGATGATTATTGGCTCTCCATGCAATCAATTTGGAAGTCAAGAACCAGGAGACTCAGAAGATATTGAAGCTTTTTGTAAAGTGAATTTTGGTGTTACTTTTTTAATGACTGAAAAAATTGATGTAAAAGGTAGCAATCAACATCCATTATACATTTGGTTAACAGATAAAAGTTTCAACGATCATAAAAGTTCTACGGTAAAATGGAATTTTCAAAAATACTTGGTTTCTCCAGATGGTAAATTGGTAGATTATTATTTTTCTATTACCAAACCATTGAGTTCTAAAATTACAAAACACTTAAATTCATAGCGATGTTTGGTTTATTCAAAAAAAAATCTGAAGTAGATAAACTTCAAGAACAGTATAAAAAATTAATGGAAGATGCATATAAACTGCAATCTATCAATAGAAGCGACAGCGATCAAAAGTATTTAGAAGCAGATCATATACTAAAAAAAATTGAAGCCATACAAGCGAAATCTTAAAAGATGAAACAACTAAAACTAACCCTACTTTTCCTGATTATAAATTTTAGTGGTCTGGCTATTGGAAGTTGGTTGATGGAAAATGGTCCTTTATCAACTTGGTATACAAATCTAAATCAAGCTCCTTGGACACCGCCAGGTGTTGTTTTTGGTATTGCTTGGACATTTATAATGATTTGTTTTTCTATCTATTTAGGAAAACTTTTTATTGAAGAAAACAATCAAAAAAATAAAAGTATTTTTCTTTTACAATTTATACTAAATGTAAGTTGGAACTTTATTTTCTTTCATCAAAAATTAGTTTTGTTTGCATTGGTTACTATTGCTATTCTAACGGCTCTGCTATTTATGTACTTTTTTAAATTCAGTAGTAAAGTTGGTAATTACAAATACTTACTACTTCCTTATATGATCTGGTTGTGTATTGCAACTTCTTTAAATCTATACATTTTAATACACAATTAACATGAAAATATATACGCTTCATAAAAAACAGCAGTTGCCAATCTCTCTAGATGAAGCTTGGAAATTTTTATCAAATCCTAAAAACTTAAAAATAATTACTCCAGATTATATGAGTTTTGATATTCTTTCTAAAATAGATAGACCTTTGTATATTGGGCAAATTATTCAATACAATGTTACACCTCTTTTAGGAATAAAAACAAAATGGGTTTCAGAAATTACACATATAGAAGATAAAAAATACTTTGTAGATGAACAAATGTATGGTCCTTATGCACTTTGGCATCATAAACATTTTGTAAAAGAAATATCAGGTGGCGTAGAGTTAGAAGATATAATCGATTATAAAGTTCCGCTAGGTTTTTTAGGACAACTGGTGCATCCTTTTTTAGTGAAGCCAAAATTGGAAGAAATTTTTAAGTACCGACAAGAAAAACTACAAGCACTTTTTGGTAAATTTGAGTAAGATGAAAGAAACAATAAATATTTTTTGGTTTCGTAGAGACTTGCGTTTAGATGACAATCTTGGTTTTTACAATGCTTTAAAAAGTGATTTCCCTGTACTTCCAATTTTTATTTTTGATGAAGAAATTTTAAACAAACTGCCAAAAGATGATGCTCGGGTAACTTTTATTTATGAAACACTTCAAAAAATGCGTACCACTTTGCAAGAACAAAATAAAAGTAGCATTGCAATGTTTCATGGAAAACCATTGGCTATTTATCAAGAGCTCATTAAAAATTACACGATACATACTGTCTTCACAAATAGAGATTATGAACCTTATGCGAAACAGAGAGACGAAGAAATTAAAGAGTTGTTAGATGCTAATAACATTGAATTTCAGACCTTTAAAGATCAAGTAATTTTTGAAAAAAATGAAGTTGTAAAAAAAGACGGACTTCCGTATGTGGTCTATACGCCCTATATGAAAGTATGGAAAGAGAGATTTAAAACACATAATTTAGATAACTATTATACAAGTTCGTTCTTAAAAAACTTAGTAAAAAACAAAAAACTACCCAATTTAAGTCTTTCTGATATTGGTTTTACAAAATCGAAACAAAAAATAGAAAATTATACGGTTACGCCTACCCTTATTCAAAACTACGAAGATACGCGTAACTTTCCCGCACAAGATGCAACTTCTAAATTAGGACCACATCTACGTTTTGGAACCGTTAGTGTTCGAAAAATGGTGCAAAAAGCCATCTCAGAAAAAAACGAAATATTTTGGCAAGAGTTAATTTGGAGAGAATTTTTTATGCAAATCCTTTGGCATTTTCCACATACTTCAGAACGGTCATTCAAATCTAAATACGACAGAATTGAATGGAGAAATAATGAAGATGAGTTTAAAAAATGGTGTGACGGACAAACGGGTTATCCTTTTGTAGATGCAGGAATGCGTCAATTGAATGCAACAGGTTTTATGCATAACAGAGTCCGAATGTTGGTAGGTAGCTTTTTGTGCAAACATTTATTAATAGATTGGAGATGGGGAGAAGCCTATTTTGCTGAAAAACTACACGATTATGAAATGTCAAGTAATATTGGGAATTGGCAATGGGTTGCAGGTTCTGGTGTAGATGCAGCTCCGTATTTTAGAATTTTTAATCCTACAACCCAAATTAAAAAGTTCGACAAAGATTTAGAATACATTCATAAATGGGTGCCAGAATTTCAGGAACTAACTTATGAAAAAGAAATAGTAGATCATAAAGAAGCAAGAGAAAGATGTTTAAGGGTTTACAAGGAAGCCTTAAATTAATTATAATTACAAAAAATTGAAAAAGTAGAAAAGTCTTATGTTCAACAAGATATAAAGTATTAAAAATTTTGATAAAAACTTCAATAGTTATTGAAGTTTTTTTTGTGCAAAAAAATCATATTTATTTAGGTCATCTACAATTATTGTATGTTATTTGCGCTCACAAAATTAAAAGCCGATGTAGCTCAGCTGGCTAGAGCAGCTGATTTGTAATCAGCAGGTCGTGGGTTCGAGTCCCTCCATCGGCTCAATATTATAGAAGTCTCAAAATTTCTTTTGAGACTTTTTTATTTTAAAAATCCTGATTTCTTTAGAACACGTTATTTAATCTAAACAATTCCTTGATAGCTCTTCTTTAAGGATGGTCATTTTCAAGAAATTTTTATTTTCAATCTAAAAATACCAATTTAAAAAGTTGCTTAAATTGGTTATATTGCAATCTCCCATTTATTTCAAAATTAAAACTATGAAACTTAAAGTTGGCTTGTTAGGTGGTGGTTCTTGGGGAACTACTGTGGCTTCATTAACCTCAAAAAATAGTGAAACAACTTTGTGGGCAAGAAATATAGATACCGTTAATGAAATAAACAATCTTAATTCTAACGAAAAATATTTACCAAATGCAAAACTTCACAAAGGGTTAAAAGCTTCAAACTCTATAAAAGAAACTGTAGAAAATGCAGATGTAATTGTCATGGGAATTCCGTCACAGCATTTTAGAACGGTACTTTTAGAAGCAAAACCCTACATTAGACCTTGGGTGCCTATTGTTAGTTTAGCGAAAGGTTTAGAAATTTCAACTAAAATGAGAATGACAGAAATCATTAAAGAAATTTTGCCTGGTCATCCGGCTGGTGTGCTTACGGGCCCAAATCTTGCCAAAGAAATTCATTTTGGCAAAGCGGCGGCGGCTGTAATTTCTATGGTAGACAATACCATTGCTAAAAAATTACAAACCGTTTTTAGCTCTGGTCTTTTTCGTGTTTATACAAATACAGATGTCATTGGTAGTGAATTAGGTGGTGCTTTAAAAAATGTTGTGGCAATTGCAGCAGGTATGGGTGACGGCGCAGATGCAGGAGACAATACACGTTCTGCCTTAATAACAAGAGGTTTGTCTGAATTAACAAGATTGGGAACTGCCATGGGTGGAAAAAGCAGAACTTTTGCAGGCTTAACGGGTTTGGGCGATTTGATAGCTACCTGTTCTAGTTCTAAAAGTAGAAATCATCATGTAGGTTTTCAATTAGGAAAAGGCAAAAAACTCGAAGCTATTATTAATGATATGAGTGAAGTTGCCGAAGGCGTTAAAACCACAAAAGTGGTTATTCAATTAGCGAAAGATTACAAGGTAGACATGCCTATAACAGAAGAAGTGTACAAAGTTTTGTATGAAGGAAATACTGTTTTTGATGCCTTTAAAGGATTAATTACACGAGAAGTTGGTTCTGAAAAAGAACCCGGTTAGGTCTCAAATTTATTTATTTATAATATCTTTACTCTTTGAACAGAGATTTTTATCAAAAACATAATTTTTTATGCTAATTATTGGAATTGCAGGAGGTACTGGAAGTGGAAAAACCACCGTTGTAAATCAAATTATTAAACAACTACCAACAGATGAAGTTTGTGTGATTTCTCAAGATTCATATTATAATGAGACAAATAATTTATCTTATGATGAAAGAACAAAAATTAATTTTGATCATCCAAGAGCCATCGATTTTGAATTAATTATCAAACATTTAAAAGCCTTAAAATCTGGAAAAACCATAGATCAGCCTATTTATTCTTTTGTAACACATAATAGAACAAAAGACACTTTAAAAACACACCCTAGAAAAGTGGTTATTGTTGAAGGTATTCTAATATTAAACAATCAAGAATTAAGAGATTTGTTTGATATCAAAATTTTTGTACATGCAGAAACTGACGAACGTTTAATTAGAAGATTAAAGAGAGATATTACAGAAAGAGGAAGAGATTTAGATGAAGTACTCAGCAGATATCAATCTACGTTAAAACCAATGCATTTACAATTTATAGAGCCTACAAAGAATTTTGCAGATCTAATTATACCAAATGATCGCTTTAATACAGTTGCTATAGATATTGTAAGAACGGTTATAAACGAACGCCTATAAAAATGTCTATACAGGATTTAAAAAATAATAGTGCCTTTAAAATTATAACAAATATTTTTGTTTTAATTTTCATTCCGTTTTTAATATGGATGCTATTTTTTGATGAAAATTCTTATTTGATTCATAGAAAATTCAACAAAGAAATAAACGATTTAGAAAGTACAATTTCTTTCTATAAAACAAAAATAGCTGAAGACAAAGCAACCATAAAAAAGCTAGAAGATTCTTTACAATTAGAGCGTTTCGCGAGAGAAAAATATCTCATGAAAAAAGAAAATGAAGACATTTATATTATAGAATTTGATACCCTAAAAAAATAATGAGTAAATTTCTATTTAGTGAATTTGAAGGAACATCACCAGCTGCTTGGAAACAAAAAATTCAAGTAGATTTAAAAGGTGCAGATTACAATGAAACATTACTTTGGAAAACGAATGAAGGAATTACAGTAAAACCGTTTTACACAAAAGAAGACAGAACGCATAACGACTTAAATCTTCCCAAAGAAAATTATAAAATCTGCCAAACCATCATAGTTGATAATGAACACCAAGCAAATACTTTCGCAAACGATGTTTTAAAAAGAGGCGCAACTGCAATTCAGTTTGTGCTAAATAAAAAAATTGACTTCAAAGCCTTACTTCATAATATTGATTTCAATCAAATCAATACCTATTTTAAATTTCACTTTTTAGACGATGCATTTATCATTGCAATTGCTGAATATGTAGATTCAAAAAAATGCTTTTATCAAATAGACATTCTTGGAAATCTTGCAGAAAGCGGCAATTGGTATGTCAATTTAAAAGAAGATCATAAAAAATTAGAGAAAATTGTTGCCTCTTTAGACAATGCAATTTCAGTTTCAGGAGATTTGTTTCAAAATGCTGGCGCAAATAATACGCAGCAATTGGCATATACATTAGCACAAGCAAATGAGTATTTGAATCATTTTGGTGTAGAAAATGCTCATAAAATTCATTTTCAATTCTCTGTGGGTAGTAATTATTTTTTTGAAATCGCAAAACTAAGAGCTTTTCGAATGTTATGGAAAGCGCTATTGCTTGAATATGGAATTCAAGATAAAGAAGCACACCTCTTTGTACAACCTTCAAAAAGAAATAAAACATTGTATGATTACAATGTGAATATGTTAAGAACCAGCTCTGAGTGCATGAGTGCTGTTCTTGGTGGCGCTAATACCATCTCTAACGTTTCTTATGATAGTGTCTATGCAAAAAGTAATGAGTTTGGTGAGCGAATTTCTAGAAATCAATTGTTAATACTTCAACAAGAAAGTGGATTCGAAGATGCACAGTATTTTGCTGATGGAAGTTACTATATCGAATCTTTAACAGATCAAATAGCTGAAAAAGCGTTGGAAATATTTAAATTAATTGAAAAAAGTGGCGGATTTTTAAAAAATTTAAAAGAAGGTACTATTCAACGAAAGTTAAAAGAAAGCGCCAATAAAGAAGAAGAAGAATTCAACAAAAAAGAAATCATCTTACTAGGCACTAATTTACAGTCTAACAAAGATAATTTCATGAAAGATGTTATACAAACAGATCCATTTATAAAACAAAGAAACATTAAAACATTATTTCCCCCATTAATTAGAAAACGACTTTCTGAAAATTTAGAAAAAAAACGATTAAAGGAAGAAAGTAGTTCTTGTTAAAGAGAGAAACAATGCATAAACGCAACCAAATTTTATTATTACAGAACAAACAAAAAAAATTAAAAGCTGATATTAAAAAAATTAAAAAAGGCATTCCTATTTACTTATTAGGTATTGTATTTTTGATGTTTTTAGCGGTATTTGGTTTAGAGAGTATCGTGTATACTTTTTTTGGAGGAACTGTAAATTTTATAGTGATTAGTTCTTTAATTACGCTCGCGCTTTGTGGTTTTTACTTTTACAAAAGTCAAAATAAAATTAAATACAAAGAAAAAACCGCCAAAGCTATTGGTGTAAAAATATATAGTTTAATGAAACTAAAAAATGAATAGAAAATCTATTGAAAACATACAACTTATCAAAAAGGAAAAAGAAAAAAAATCTTTTCCTCACGAAGATTTTGTGGCAGGAATTGCACCTAATTTACGCGGGCCTTATGCTACAATGTATGTTAGAAGACCATGGACCATTAGACAATACGCAGGTTTTTCTACTGCAGAAGAAAGCAATGCTTTTTATAGAAGAAATTTAGAAGCGGGTCAAAAAGGCTTGTCTGTTGCTTTTGATTTAGCAACCCACAGAGGTTATGATTCAGACCATGAACGCGTACAAGGAGATGTTGGTAAAGCAGGTGTTGCCATAGATTCTGTTGAGGACATGAAAATTTTATTCGATCAGATTCCATTAGATAAAATGTCTGTTTCTATGACGATGAATGGTGCTGTACTTCCAATTTTAGCCTTTTATATTGTCGCTGCAGAAGAACAAGGAGTTTTATTAGAACATCTTTCAGGCACCATACAGAATGATATTTTAAAAGAATTTATGGTGAGAAATACCTATATCTACCCTCCTGCTCCATCTATGGAAATTATTGCTGATATTTTTAAATATACCAGTAAAAATATGCCGAAATTTAATTCAATTTCTATTTCTGGCTATCACATGCAAGAAGCGGGTGCCACCGCAGAAATTGAGTTGGCATATACATTGGCAGATGGTTTAGAATATATTAAAAAAGGCATTGATGCAGGAATGGACATTGATTCTTTTGCCCCGAGATTATCATTTTTCTGGGCAATTGGTATGGATCATTTTACAGAAATTGCCAAACTAAGAGCTGCAAGAATGTTGTGGGCTAAAATTGTGAAGAAATTCAACCCTAAAAACTCAAAATCTTTAACGCTAAGAACACATTGCCAGACAAGTGGTTGGAGTTTAACCGAGCAAGATCCTTTTAACAATGTTGCTAGAACTACAATAGAAGCGATGGCGGCTGTTTTTGGGGGCACACAAAGTCTACATACAAATGCATTAGATGAAGCCATTGCATTGCCTACAGATTTTTCTGCACGAATTGCCAGAAACACACAAATCTTTCTACAACAAGAAACACATATTACCAAAACAGTAGATCCTTGGGCAGGCAGTTATCATGTAGAAAAACTAACAGAAGATATTGCAAACAGTGCTTGGGAATTGATGTTAGAAGTTGAGGAATTAGGAGGCATGACAAAAGCCATCGAAAAAGGAATTCCGAAAATGAGAATTGAAGAAGCTGCCGCCAAGAAACAAGCTAAAATTGACAGTGGACAAGACATCATTGTAGGTGTTAATAAATATCAACTAGAACAAGAAGATCCTTTACATATTTTAGAAGTAGATAACGAATCTGTTAGAAAATCTCAAATTGAAAGATTAGAAACACTAAAATCTGAAAGAAATAGTCTAGCAGTAGAAAAATCTTTAGTAGCTTTGACCAAAGCCGCAAAATCTGGAAAACAAAACTTATTAGATTTGGCTGTAAAGGCAGCAAAAAATAGGGCTACTTTAGGTGAAATATCAGATGCTTTAGAAGAAGTATTTGGGAGACATAAAGCAGTTCACAAAACCATTTCTGGCGTGTATAGTAAAGAAATTAAAGAAGACAAACTCTTTAAGGAAGCAAAAGATTTGGCAGATAAATTTGCTGAATTAGAAGGCAGACGTCCAAGAATTATGATTGCTAAATTAGGGCAAGACGGTCATGACAGAGGTGCAAAAGTAGTGGCTACGGGATATGCAGATTTAGGTTTTGATGTAGATATTGGTCCATTATTTCAAACACCAATGGAAGCTACAAAACAAGCGGTAGAAAATGATGTGCATATTTTAGGTATTTCTTCTTTAGCAGCGGGTCATAAAACATTGGTACCTCAAGTAATTGCTGAATTAAAAAAATACGAACGTGAAGATATCATGGTCATTGTTGGTGGTGTAATACCAGCACAAGATTATCAATATTTATTTGATGCTGGAGCTGTGGGTATTTTTGGTCCTGGAACTAAAATTGCGCAAGCTGCAATAGACATGCTAACCATTCTAATTGATAGTATTGCTGAATAAAATAGCTGTTTTTTAAATTTATAAAACAAGTTATATGAATACACAAAGACACCCAAGATCGTTTTCTCATATTGGAATTACAGTTCCTGATATTCACAAGGCTGTTGAATTTTATCAAGAAGTAATGGGCTGGTATATCATTATGGCTCCATCAAAAGTTCAAAAAGAAAGTGATACTGCAATCGGACAGATGTGTATTGATGTTTTTGGTGAGGATTGGCAAGAATTTGAAATTGCTCACATGTCTACTTCAGACGGCATTGGTATCGAATTGTTTTCATTTCCAAATGGTAAAAAAGAAGCTCCAGAGTTTAATCCATTTAATACAGGACTTTTCCATTTTTGTGTTCAAGACCCAAATATTGAAGCTTTGACAGAAAAAATAGTAGCACACGGTGGGAAACAAAGAATGCCAATAAGAGCATATTATCCGAATGATAAACCTTATAAAATGGTGTATGTACAAGATCCTTTTGGGATTGTTTTCGAAATTTATACCCACAGCTATGAGCTTACCTATTCATCAGGAGCATACCAGAATTAAAATCTAACGGACTAATTTCTCGAAAAAAATTTCTATTGCATTCACTAAAAAATCAATAGAGTTAATTTTATACAGTTTCTAATGTCATCTTTGTTAAAAAATACAACCAATGGCAATTTTAGGAAGCATCATTAAAGGAATTATAAACTTAACGGACACTCTTACATCTGAACCAAATCATATAGAATCTCAAAAAGAGGTCTTAAAAAATCTTTTAGATACTGCAAAAGACACACAGTTTGGGGAAGCTTATAACTTTAAAACAATTTTATTAAGTGATGATTTGCAAGAATCTTTTGCAGACGATGTTCCATATTTTGACTATAATTCTTTAAATGATAAGTGGTGGTATAAAATTCATGAAGGTGAATTAGATGTTACTTGGCCAGGAACGCCGTCTTACTTCGCACTGAGTTCTGGTACTACAGGAAAAACAAGTAAAAGAATTCCAGTTACTGATGACATGATTGCTGCCATTAAAAGCTCTGGAATAAAACAAGTTACATCTTTAAATAATTTTGAATTGCCTGCAGATTTCTTCGAAAAGGATATCATGATGTTAGGAAGTTCTACAGATTTAGATGAAAAAGACGACCATTTAGAAGGTGAAATTAGCGGAATTAGCGCCAGCAACATTCCATTTTGGTTTAAAGGATACTACAAACCAGGTGAAGAAATTGCTAAAATAGATGATTGGGATGAACGTGTACAACACATCGCAGAAAATGCAAAAACTTGGGACATTGGTGCACTAAGCGGAATACCTGCTTGGATAGAATTAATGCTACAAAAAGTAATAGAGTTCCATCAATTGAAAAACATTCATGAAATCTGGCCAAATTTGCAAGTATACACTTCTGGTGGTGTTGCTTTTGGTCCGTATGAAAAAAGTTTTAAAGCACTTTTAGGAAAACCCGTAACTGTTATTGACACCTATTTAGCTTCCGAAGGATATATTGCAACTCAGGTAAGACCAGATACAGATGCAATGCAATTAAATACAGACAATGGTATTTATTTTGAATTTGTTCCCATGAACCCAGATTTTATCAATGAAGATGGCGCTATCAAACAAGATGCGCCTTCGTTTACTTTAGATCAGGTACAACTCAATCAAGATTATATTTTAATTATTAGTACTGTTAGTGGTGCGTGGAGATATTTAATTGGAGACACCATCGAATTTACAAATATTGAAAAGGCAGAAATTAAAATTACGGGAAGAACAAAATTTTTCCTAAATACCGTTGGTTCTCAGCTATCTGTAAATAAAATGGATGATGCCATCAAACATTTAGAGGAAAAACTCTCAACCAAAATTACAGAATATACCATCAGTGCAAAAAGATTTGAAGATGGTGAATTTTACCACTCTTGGTATCTAGGTACAGATTTAGAGGCTAATAATGATATGATTGTTGAAGCATTAGACAATTTTCTAAAAGAAGCTAATAAGAATTATAAAGTTGCTAGAAGCAAAGCTTTAAAAGGGGTAAAAGTAACAGTAATCCCTGTAGAAAAATTTCACGATTGGAATGATAGCAATAAGAAAAAAGGCGGACAAGTTAAAATGGAACGTGTAATGAATGAAGAAAAATTCGCTGAATGGGAAGCGTTTGTAAATTAACACTCTTCCCATTTAAAAATTAGTTGTTCTTTTTTTGCTCTAAGAAATTTTCAATTTGATCATTCGCAAATGCTAAATCTTCTGCAGAAGCCGCTTCTGGTTTTTGTTCAGAAGATTTTTTTGGTTCGTATGTAAACTCTGTATACAATGGATAATGATCTGAAAAAATATCATCTCTAACTTCTATTTTTTGAACTCTAAATTCACTTGATATAAATATATGGTCTAAAGGCCATTTCAGAATATAACTTCTAGCACTATAGGTATTAAACATGCCTCTTCCAATTCTGGCATCTAGCAAACCACTAACATTGGCAAAAAGTTTTGAGGTTACAGACCAAGCAACATCATTAAAATCACCAAAAACAATTACAGGAAGTTCAGATGCTAAACTCATTTTAGCAACCATCATCATTTCTGCATCTCTATCTGTAGACATCATATTTTCCTGAGGTACAGGCGGTGTAGGATGAATCGCATAAAGCTGTATAACATCTCCGCTTTTCAACAGCGCTTTTGTATGAATAGACGGAATGCTATCAGCAACTAAAAATTTTGTGGTAGGATTTACCAATTCTAATTTAGAGTACAATGCCATTCCGTAAGCATTTTCTAAAGGAATTTCATATTTAAATGCATAAGCCTTGTTTATGGTGCTATGCAGACTTTTTAGCCACCTTTTATTCACTTCTGTCAAAAGAATAATATCTGGATTCAAGGTCTCAATTTCTTGAATCAGCAAATGACTCTTTTCGTTTTCTTGCAACACGTTAGCGGTGAAAATTTTTAGTTTCTGATGAGATTCAGCGCTAGAATCGAATACCTCAACCGTTGCCAATGGTGTATAGGGATATATTTTTACAAATTGATACCCACAACAAAAAATTAAAACACTAATAAACGCGTAATCTTTACTATTTTTAACATCAAATTTTATCAAATAGACTAAGATTGCTATTGAAGTAAGCATGGTTAATTGTGTATGCGGGAAATCGAACATTCTTATCCACCAATAATCAACAGGAATATACGGAGTAATTGTAAGGATTATTGCTACTATTCCAAAACCAATCAAAAATTTCTTTACCATTTTTCTATTTTTTTAAACTAAAATTATTTTGGGGCACATCATTTTTCTAATTATACCTTTTAAAAAACATGCCGAAAAAATACATTTAGGTATCATTATCAAATAATATGTAGCAAGATTACGAAAATTAATTAATTTACAACTCAAAACATTAATGAAAACCAAATGAAAAGTTAACATATTATTTGGGTTAAAGACTATCGCAATACCGCACAACAGAACTTAGAATCTAATGTATTTTTGAGCAAGTATTAATTTAAAAAATAGTATTATGAAAACCTTAAGAGATTTATTCGAACATGAAATTCAAGATTTATATTCTGCAGAAAAACAATTAAAGGAAACTTTTCCGCAATTAATTGACGAAGCCTCAGACGCCAAATTAACAGATTTACTCACAAAGTATAGTGATCAAAATAAAACACAATTAGAAGAAGTTAGACAAATTGCTGCTACTTTAAACACCAATCCTGGAAATTCTAAATGTGAAGCAATGGAAGGCTTGATTAAAGAATGTAAAGGCTTATTAAAACACGATATGACAGCCAATGTAAAAGATGCTGGTTTAATTGCACGTGTTCAAAGAATGATGCATTATGAAATTTCAGCATATGGAACCTCAGTAAGGTATGCTAAAGAATTAAAAGAAGATACCATTGCAGAAAAATTACAGAACATTTTAGATCAAAAATACAATGTTGATGAAAAATTAGGCGAAATGGCGAAGAAAAGAATTAACGAAGAAGCAATCGCATAATTTTTCTTTCATTAAAATAGATTAGAACCGACTTTAAACGTCGGTTTTTTTTGTGAAACAGTTTTTATCGCTGGAAAAATGTCATTCAGAAACGGAATTTTGATGGTTAGAAATTGTAAATTGTAATGATTTTAAACCCTACATCGTTATTAAAACAATTTACTCAATACCAACAACTTATGTCTTTTGAAAGAACTTTAGAAAAACTTAAAATTTTAGCAGATGCTGCTAAATATGACGTCTCTTGTTCTTCAAGCGGTAGTCAAAGAAAAAATACAAATAAGGGCATTGGGGATTCTACGGGAATGGGCATCTGCCATTCGTATACAGAAGACGGGCGTTGCGTTTCTCTACTTAAAATTCTGTTAACCAACTACTGTATTTTTGATTGTGCCTATTGTGTTACCAGAAAAAGTAACGATGTAAAACGCGCCGCTTTTAAAGTGCAAGAAGTAGTAGATTTGACTATTAATTTTTATAGAAGAAACTATATTGAAGGTTTGTTTTTAAGTTCTGGAATTTTTAAAAGTGCAGATTATACGATGGAACGCTTAGTTGCTGTCGCAAAAAAGTTACGAATAGAAGAAAATTTTAATGGCTATATCCATTTAAAATCCATACCAGGAGCTTCAGATGAATTGATGCGAGAAGCGGGTTTGTATGCTGATCGATTGAGTGTGAATATTGAGATTCCTACAAAATCTGGGCTAAAGTTATTGGCACCCGATAAGAATTTTGAAGATTTTATAAAACCTATGGAAAAGGTGAAAAATGAAATTATTCAATACAAAGCAGAAAAGAAAATTATAAAAAGTACGCCTAAATACGCTCCTGCAGGTCAAAGTACACAAATGATAGTTGGTGCAAGCGGAGAAAATGATTTTCAAATTTTAAAAACCGCAGAGCATTATTATAAAAATTACAATCTTAAAAGAGTCTATTACTCAGGTTATGTTCCAATAAGTTTAGACAGCCGTTTGCCAAAAATTGGTAGTGAAGTGCCAATGTTAAGAGAAAACAGATTGTATCAATCAGATTGGTTGACACGTTTTTATGGATTTCAAACTAGCGAAATTGTAAATCAGAACCATCAAAATTTAGATTTAGACATCGATCCAAAGTTAAGTTGGGCCTTAAGAAATTTACACGAGTTCCCTGTAGATGTTAATAAAGCAGAGAAAAGAATGTTGGCTAGAGTACCTGGAGTTGGTATGAAATCTGTTGCAAAGATTGTAATGGCAAGAAAACACAGAAGGTTGAATTGGGAACATCTTAAAAAAATTGGAATTGCATTTAACAGAGCACAATATTTTTTAGTTTGTGATAGCCATCAATTTGAAAGAAGAGATTTAACTGCTGAAAAAATTAAAGCAAGCATTTTTAAAAATTCAAAGAGCAAATATGAAAAACTATTAAGTCCACAATTAAATCTATTTTCTTAAAATGAATGGAAAGATTTTAATTTATGATGGTTCTTTTGAAGGTTTTTTAACGTGCATATTTCATATTTTTGAATACAATTTAAAAGATGTTTCTATTCAAAATGAATTCTTAATTCAAAACGGATTGTTCTCAGAAAACGAAACGATTATTACTGATAAAGAGAAATCAGATAGGGTTTGGCAAGGTTTAAAAGGAAAGGTTGCAGCAATTTCAGCTACCAAAATGTATTATGCTTTTTTAAGTGAACAGCTGGGTATAGAAAATATCTTATTAGATTATTTGCAATATATTTTTAGTACGAAAAAAAAGGTAGACACCGATTTTACACATGCTAGCGTACTAAAGACTTCTCAAATTGCAAAAAATGTAAGTAGAGAAAAACATAGAATGGAAGCTTTTGTTCGTTTCAAATTAACAAAAGATGAAATTTACTTCGCAAACATCGCACCAGATTTTAATGTTTTACCTTTAATTTCTAAGCATTTTAAAAGTAGATATGCCGATCAGAAATGGGTTATTTATGATATTAAAAGAAATTACGGTTTGCACTATGATTTAAATTCTTTGGAAATCATTCAAATGGACTTTCCAAAGAATTTCGACTTTTCTAAAACAGATGACAACTTCTTTTCGGAAAAAGAATTTGAATTTCAGAAATTATGGCAAGACTATTTTAAAAGCACCAATATTACCGAAAGGAAAAATATGAAATTACATATTAGACATGTTCCAAAACGCTATTGGAAATATTTAAGTGAAAAACAACCTTAAAATTATTCCTTTAATCTATTTACACAACCCACAGCCCAATCTTCTATTCTCGTTCCAAAGCATTCTAATATCGCATCTACACCAATAACACTTCCTTTTGCCAACCTTCCTAAAACTGCAATGGGTAGAAATGAATTATTTTGAGCGTTTAAAATGAGCCCATCTTTTTGTGTATGAATGCCCAATTTAGAATGAATGGGTTTTATCAAATCATTTCTTAATAAATTCTGAATAATTAAAGAAGAAACTTCTAATAATTTAGGGGCACTTAACACACTGTTTATGATTACTGTTACCTCAACTGAATTTTCCTCTTTCTCAAAATTCCATGCATGAGGTTCGTTACGAATATTAGGATTGTTTGCGAAATTAAAATCGATACGATTACATTTATGCAACGCTAGCAGTTGTTGCATGCTCTCTAAAGGCGGCCCATAAGAATAGCGCTTCATTTGTTCATCTAATAAAATTACGGAAGCGATGATTGTTTCATCAATATTCGCATGAGAGAAAGATTTGTATAAAATGGGCTGGCAATGACGAATGACTTGTCCGACACAAAAATCTAATGAGACGGCTTTCTTTCCGCAGGCCATTTCTACAAAAGAACTAATAATTTGATCTGTACTACAATTTGTGGGTTGAATGAGTTTATGAGCGTAATTTGGATCTGTCAACCATTTTATAACAATTGTTTCTAATGCAGTCTTGTCTATATTTTCATCAAAAAGTTTATTTTCTAGTTCGAAATAATTTTCGACACTAATTTTTGCAATTGCTTCTTTTAAAAAGGTATTGTCTTCTACTGCTACATTTCCGTCAGCAACATCGCGTATTGTTTTCTCGAAATACGTAGCTTGTGTTTTAGATAAAGAGAATTGACGATCAATCTTTGGATTTAAAGGTTTGGAAACTATCGGCAAGCCATCTAATGAGTACGGAATTATCTTTTTTGGTACATCTATTCCCGAAATAAATTCAGACTCAAATGTATATTTGTTCAGTATTTTAAAGCGACCACCTTTACCAATTGTTAAAGCCCTAACAGCATCTATCATTGCCAAACCTAAACCTCTAATAGCAACGTTTTTCTCGCTATTGATAGCTTTTGAATTGATAATATTTTCTATCGGATAGGTTTCTGGAAAACTTATCCTATCATCATCAATAGACTGCATTTCAAAATCTTTGATATCTTCATCAATTTTAGTGGGTTGATGACCAATGGTTAGTACAACTTCATCAAAAATATATGAGTTCTTTTTTAAATCTATTAAAGTAATTGTGTCTGCGTTGTACTCTAGATCTGTAATTAAAACCTGTTCAACAGCAATCATTTTATGTTCTAGTAAAATATTTACAATTGAGTCTGCTCTTTCAGACAAATAATTTCCTATCTTTTTTCTTGGAGGAAATTGATCTGCATCAGTTTCATCTAGATTTTTCTCGTCTCTATGTGACCACTTTAAATAAGATGGAAATGAAGGAATGGTCACGTTTTTAAAAACAAGTTCTGGCCTTCCTTCCAAATCCTTTAAAGCTCTTTCCGATATATTTACCCAATTAATTGCTGGCTGCTTTGTATTCCAAACTTTACTGGTTCCTAATTCTTTTTCTATTTCAAAAAGGGTTGTGTGAATATTAATGGCTAAATTTTCTTTAGAAATTTCTACAAATAGGTTTTCTAAAGCACTCAAGCCTCTTGGCCCAAAGCCAACAATTGCTAGTTTTTTCATAAGACTTTATTTATTTCGTTTCTCTCCTCTACCAATACCATAATTTCTTCCGGAGATAAATAATACCTTCTAATTCGTTTCTTATAATCTTCAGAAATATCGGCATTGTTTAATATAAAATCTTTTGTTTTTAAAATATAACTTTCCATATTATGTTTTACTGCAAAACCATCTGCGGCTCTTTCTGCTTCAACAATATGATTGTCGGATAATAGATATTTAATACCAAACCAAATTAAGTTCAATTTGTTTCTATGTTGGTAGTCCATGATATGCCCTAATTCATGGCCTATCCAACCAATAAAAATATCTCTAGGAATGTCTCTCGTAGAGAATTCTTTATCTGATATTTTAAATTTCTCGCTAATTAACACTAAAAATTTTCTGTTTTTTTTGGTTTTAAAAAAACTATCAAATGTGGGTCTTGCCTGCATTGTAGACTTTTTAATATTCTTTTTAAACTTAAATTCTATATGAATATCATTTAGTTGCGGATAGTAGTTTAAGGCAGTTTGTACTTCTTCTTTTATTGAATTTGGGATGATATGTTTCTCTGGCATAAATGCTTTTAAATTTAATAATATTTAACGTATAAATATACCGCTATCAAGAAGTAAAATTGTGCTTTTATGCTTAAATTTGTAACTCTTTTAAAAAGCACTTCATAAGGATGAAAAAATTATTCAATTTCCTCTATTCTACTCGTCTAACAGCTGTTTTGTTTATTTTATTTGCAACAGCAATGGCAATAGCCACTTTTATAGAAAATGATTACGGCACACAAACCTCAAAAGCACTTGTTTACAATGCTTGGTGGTTTGAAGCCATCATGATTTTCTTTGTTGTAAATTTCTTCGGAAATATTTTTAGGTATCGTTTGTATAAAAAAGAAAAATGGGCAGTTTTAATGTTCCACTCTGCATTCTTGTTGATTCTTATCGGAGCAGGCATCACACGTTATATTGGTTATGAGGGCATTATGCTGATTGAAGAAGGAGAAACCACTAATAAATTTTTATCTGAAACTACCTATCTAAATGCTATTGTAGATGATGGGAATTCTCAAAAACCAGAAATAAACGAACCGATTATGCTTTCTGCTTGGGGCAGTAATACTTGGTCTTATTCAGATGCTTTTGAAACAAAAGAAAAAAAGATCGCTTTTAATTTTGAATTGGTAGACTATATTCCTTGGGCTGAAAAGAAATTAATTGAAGATGAAAATGGTGTAGCACATTTATTTTTTGTAGAATCTTCTGAAGGTACACGTCATGAACATTGGATTGAAAAAGGAACCCTACAAAACATTCACGGAATTTTAGTTGGTTTTGAAGCAGAAAGTGACAATGCTTCTGTAAACTTTACCAAAGAAAATGGCGTTTTAAAAATGGTTTCGAAGACTGATGGAGATTGGTTTCGAATGGCAGATCAAAAAAAGGGGAAAATTGTAAAAGACTCCGTTCAAAACTTTCAATATTTAACGCTTCATACTATTGGTGAATTACAGTTTGTAATTCCTAAACCTGCAGAAAAAGGAATTATGACCACTGTTAGCGGTCCAAAAGATGATAAAAAACAAGATGTTATTATCGTAGATATTACTGCCAATAATCAAACAGAAAGAGTAGCATTAACCGGTGGAAAATTTAATTCAGATGGTTCTATATCTGTTGAAGTGGGTGGTTTAAATTTTAGAATGCTCTATGGTGCTAAAATATTAGAAACGCCTTTTAGCATCAAGCTAAATGATTTTCAACTAGATAAATATCCAGGATCAGAAAGTGCTGCTGCCTATGCCAGTGAAGTAACTGTAATTGACCCAAAAGAAACATTTGATTATCGAATTTTTATGAATCACATTCTAGACCACAAAGGCTATAAGTTTTTTCAAGCAAGTTATGATTTAACGGGTGAAAAAGAAGAAACGCACCTTTCTGTAAATCATGATTTTTTAGGAACCTTTGTTACTTATTTAGGATATTCTTTATTATACACGGGATTAATTTGTATTCTTTTTGCAAAAAATACACGTTTTGATGATTTGAAAAAAGGATTGCTTAAAATTAGAAAAAAGAAATTGACAATGTCTATTGTAGCAACGTTGTTTTTATCAACTTTCGCATTTGCGCAACACAATGACAATCATCAAAATAAAAAGATTACACACCAACAGATAGATTCTATTTTAGAAGCCAATAGCGTCGATGCAAAACACGCAGAGAGCTTTAACAGATTGGTCATACAGGACGATGGAAGAATGAAGCCTGCACATACTTTTGCTTCAGAATTGGTTCGAAAAGTAAGTAAAATAGAAAAATTTAAGGACATGGAACCAAGTCAGGTTTTGTTGTCTATCATAGAAAACCCTAGACTTTGGTATGAAGTTCCTGTGATTTATTTAGAAAAAGGAAACACTAAAATTAGAGAATTTATAGGAATTGCAGATACTGCAAAATATGCAGCATTGTCTGACTTTGTAACCCCAAGAGGTATTTATAAAATAGAAAAGAAAGTTGCTGAAGCACAACAAAAAAAGGTTAAAAATAAATTTGAGAAAGATCTTATTAAAATAGATAGAAGAATTGGTTTATTGTACTCTGCAATTGGTGGTGGAATCTTAAAAATTTATCCAATTCCTGGTGATGAAAACAATACATGGGTTTCGCAACCAGAAACCTCAACGGCAAATTTTAAAGGAACAGATTCTGTTTTTGTACGTCAGTCTTTACCAGTTTACATTCAATTTTTGCAGAAAGGAAAGAAAACGAATGATTATACAGATGCCAACAAAATTTTAGACGGTATTAAGAAGTTTCAACAAAAATTTGGTTCTGAAGTAATTCCTACCGAAAAAAGAATAGAACTTGAAATTGCTTATAACAAAATTCTACCTTTCCAAAGACTTTCTACCTATTATGGCTATGTAAGTTTGCTTTTAATCATTTTTGTGATTTGGCAAATCTTTAGTTCTAAAAAATGGATCAATACCGTTGTAAAAATATTAACGGTAATTGTTGTTGGTTTATTTATTTTTCACACTTTAGGCTTAATTTCTCGCTGGTACATTAGCGGTTATGCACCTTGGAGTAATGCCTATGAATCTATCATTTTTGTTGCTTGGGCCACCATGTTGTTCGGTCTTTTTATAGGCAGAAAATCTGCATTAACAATTACTGCAACCGCATTTTTAGTGGCAATAACTCTCGGTTTTGCGCATCAAAATTGGTTAGACCCAGAAATTGCTAATTTGCAACCCGTATTAAATTCTTGGTGGCTTTTAGTGCATACTTCTATTATTGTAGCAAGTTATGGCCCGCTTTCTTTAGGAATGATTTTAGGAATTTTTGCCCTTTTCTTAATGGTTTTTACAAATGAAAAGAATAAAAAGAAGATGGATTTAAACATCAAAGAGATAACTATTATTAATGAAATGGCAGTTACTGTTGGGTTGATTATGTTAACCATTGGGAACTTTTTAGGCGGAATGTGGGCAAATGAAAGTTGGGGACGTTATTGGGGTTGGGATCCTAAAGAAACTTGGGCTTTAATTTCTATCATGGTATATGCTTTTGTTTTACACATGCGTTTAATTCCTGGTTTGAGAGGGAGATACACCTTTAATCTATGGTCTATTATCGCATATGCTTCTATAATGATGACCTATTTTGGAGTAAACTTCTACTTATCTGGCTTGCATTCGTATGCTAGTGGAGATCGAGTGATCACACCCACTTCTATTTATTATTCTGTTGGGTTTGTATTTATTCTAGGATTATTTGCATGGTTTAAATATCGTAAATATTATAAGAAATAAAATTCTTTTTACCTGCAAGGTTTTAAAAACCTTGTAGGTATTTAAACTCAAAAAATGTACTTTTGCTTTTCAAATTAAATAATCTCTCGACTGCGCTCGAGGAGACAACTAAAAACAACTATGTTTCATAAAAATATAAAATTAATAATAGCAGGTTTGATTTCTGTTTGGGCTGTGTATCAATTTACTCAAGGGAATATTATGAACGGAATTTCCATTTTACTTTTAGCTGGAATTTTTGTTTTATTGTACTTTAAAAATGAGTTTATTTTGTTGGCTTTTTTACAATTGCGGAAACAAAATTTTGAAGGAACTAAAAAATGGTTAAGTTATATTAAAAATCCTGAAACGGCTTTGACCACTAAACAACATGGATATTACAATTATTTACATGGTATCATGCTAAGTCAAACAAACATTACGCAAGCAGAAAAATATTTGCGTAAAGCTGTAAAATTAGGTTTGGCAATGGATCATGATTTGGCGATGGCCAAATTGCAATTGGCAGGAATTGCCATGACTAAAAGACGTAAACGTGAAGCAACTAATTTAATGGCAGAAGCTAAAAAATTAGACAAACACGGTATGTTAAAGGAGCAAATGCAAATGATGAAACAACAGATGAAGAAAATCTAAGTATAAAAAAAACCGTTAGAATAATTTCTAACGGATTTTTTTTGCTCAATTAATAACTTTATTTGATTCTTGTTAAGGTTAAATCTGGATTGTACTTCACCAAAAACAAGCCTTTATTTTCTGTTATTTTAAAAAGTTTGTCGGTATAATCAAACTTACTTTCTACTCGATAAGAATAGCCTTCATCAAAAGTAGATTTTAAACTCTTTCCTGAGGCCAAACGCATTAAAATATCGTAGGTAATATCAAATCCTTTTGTTGCGTAAAAAGATGGCAATACGCCATTTTTTCTTAGATACTTTCTATTAAAAGTTCTAGATTTAAAAGAATCTTCTCTAATATACTCGTCACTCACATAAGTAAAGCCTAATTGTGCTAGTTTTGCATTGTCTACTTTATTAAATGCACTTACTTTATCAAAAGTAAAAACTCTTGCAGAGACAAATTCTGGCAAACTGATTAAACTGTTGATGGCACTGGCAACAATTACATTATCGTCTGTTGTCATCACCACAATATTTTTCATGTCTGGCTTTAAAACATCTAAAAATTTTTGTTTTTTAATATATCCATTTTCAGGAATAATAATGCTTACTCCAGAGATAGAATCACTCGATTCTAAAATCTTTTCAATTCTCTTTGAATTGTAGTTAGAATCGCCTTGCCCATCACCAACAATTACAATATTTCCGTCATGAAAATTCTCTTCGATATACTCTAGTAGTTTATCTCTAAATAAATTTTTATTTGGTGAAGTTTTCACAATTCTTCGCCCCGTAAAATTGGCTTGTTTCTTAGAATAGACAGGAAAAACAACTGGTGTTTTTACTTTTCCTGCTAAATATTGAACTTCCTCTGAATATAGAGGACCAATAATAACATCATTATCATCAAGATCATTTTCTTCAATAATACTTCTTATTTTAGAACTGTTTCTTCCAGTATCATACACATCTATATGTAATTGTATTCCTTGTCTTCTTAAAGAATCGATTGCGATTTCTGCACCTAAATAAAAATCGGTTACAATGTTTGCCAATTTACTATTATCAAAAATTGCATCACTAGAAAGTGTATCTAATTCTGAAGCTCTAAATGGCAACATGATTGCTGCTTTTATAGAAATTCCGTCTTTTATTTCATCCTTGTAAAGAAAATTATCATCTTCGAAAACATCTTCAATAGGCATAATTTTAATGAGTTGCCCAAGTTTTAAACCTTCAGATAATTCTAGATTCAATTCAATTAACTCATCTCTAGTAACATTATAGAACCTGGTAAGACTAAAGAATGTATCTCCTTTTGCTACTTCGTGAATTTTAAATTCCTTTTCTAATTTTTCTATAAGAAGGTTTCTTTGCAGTTCCTTATCATCGATAGCATTCACAATATCTTCTTTCTTCTCTTTTTCAGGACTAATATCTTTTGAAGAATCTTTTTTATTGCCATCAATTATTATTGAAACCATTTTCTTGTTAGGAACAATAATTACAGTATTTGCTTCTGGTTTTCTGCTCACATCTGGATTTAGTCGGAGCAAGTCCTGAGTTCTCATATCCAACTTATTGGCTATTAAACGCATGGTTTCTCCTTCTTTAACCTTGTACTGAACGTATTTCTTTTGCTGACCGCAAGAAACGGTAAACGTTAGGATACACAGAAAAACAAAAAATTTAAGATGTCTCATATATTTTATTCCCATTCTATAGTTGCAGGTGGTTTAGAACTAATGTCGTACACTACTCTATTAACGCCTTTAACTTGATTTATTATTTTATTTGATGTTTTTTGTAGAAATTCGTATGGTAAATTCACCCAATCTGCCGTCATACCATCGGTACTTTCTACAGCTCGAAGTGCTACCACCTTTTCATACGTTCTTTCATCTCCCATGACTCCAACAGAATTTACAGGAAGTAGCATTGCACCAGCTTGCCAAACTTTATCGTACAAACCATCTTCTCTTAAACCGTTGATAAATATCGCATCTACTTCTTGCAAAATACGAACTTTTTCTGGGGTAATATCACTTAATATCCGAATGGCCAACCCAGGCCCTGGAAAAGGATGACGTCCTAATAATTCAGAATCAATTCCCATAGAAGCACCCACTCTTCTTACTTCGTCTTTAAAAATCATTTTCAAAGGCTCTACAATCTTTAGTTTCATAAAATCTGGCAAACCACCCACATTATGATGGCTTTTAATGGTTGCTGAAGGCCCACCATTTACAGAAACCGACTCAATTACATCAGGATAAATAGTTCCTTGTGCCAACCAAGTTACCTCTTTTATTTGGTGTGCTTCATCATCAAAAACCTCTATAAATGCATTTCCAATTGCTTTTCTTTTCTTTTCAGGATCAGATAATCCTGCTAAAGCAGTTAGAAAACGTTCAGATGCATCTACACCTTTTACATTTAATCCCATGCCTTCATATTGCGTTAACACACTTTCAAACTCGTTTTTACGCAACAAACCATTGTTTACAAAAATGCAATACAGATTTTTACCAATCGCTTTGTGTAACAACACTGCAGCAACGGTAGAATCTACTCCTCCAGAAAGCCCTAAAACTACTTTGTCCTTTCCAACCGTTTTTTTTATGGAAGCAACGGTGCCTTCAACAAAAGAGTCTGCCGTCCAAGTTTGTGCAACACCCGCAATTTTTACTAAGAAATTTTCTAATAATTGTTTTCCATCTTTTGTATGATATACTTCTGGATGAAATTGAATTCCGTAGGTTTCTTCTCCTTCAATTTTATAAGCTGCATTTTCTACATCGGTTGTACTTGCTAATAAAACGCCGTTTTCTGGTAATTCTTTAATGGTATCTGAATGGCTCATCCAAACTTGACTTCCCTTAAAAATATTTTCAAAGAAAGGTTCGTTATTTTTTATGAATGATAAATTTGCTCTCCCATATTCTCTAGTATTTGAAGGCGCTACCTTTCCACCAGAAAAATGTGCTAAATATTGTGCACCATAACAAACTGCTAATAATGGTTTTTTACCTCTTACTTCTGATACATCTGGATGTAAGACATTTTCTCCTCTTACAGAATTTGGACTTCCAGACAAAATGATCGCTTTAAATTCTGATGCATTTTTTGGTGGGTTGTTATAAGGATGAATTTCACAATAGATGTTTAATTCTCTTACCCTTCTCGCAATTAGTTGAGTGTACTGCGAGCCGAAATCTAAAATAAGTACGTTGTGTTGTTGCATGCGCAAAAATAATATTTTGATTTTAGAAAAAGGAGTTTAAATGGGACATTTTTTAACAAAAAAAATCCCTAATAAAAATTTCTTAAAACGGACTATTTTAAAGGCAGCGTCATAGAGATATTTCACCAGTTTCATTTTGAAATATTGTTGTCAGATATAAAAGCCAAGATCGCTGCGCTGAAAGAACATAGAACCAAGACTTTTATTTTAACTAACTGATAATCAATTTTACAGCAAATTTATCATTTTTGAAAGTTTATAAATTTCTACTTGTTGCTAAAGCAAGGTATACCTATTAAAAAGATCTTTTGGTCTATGCCTTGTTTATCATTCGGGTTCTTTTACAATTTTTTTTCGGACACCATTGATTTTGAAACTAAAAAACTTCGACAAGCTACCATTGACGTAGCTTGTAAATTGCTGTTTTACAAATTATTAATATATGTCTGGTCGAGCGCAGTCGAGACCTCATTAAAACCTCTCGATAGCTTCGCTAGGTACTCTCAATGAAAATGTCTTTTCATTTCAGTAATACTCGAGGAGACATTAAGTCATTCCAATCGTTTGATAAAATTTTTTCTCGGGTCTCAACTTGACATTCTTCTTTTTTGAACTAAGATCAGCTAGTAAAAAGATGATTTCTTAAAATTACATCTTTTCTCTTAAAAACTAAAAACGATATACAACCGCATTGATGTTCATTCCTGCACCCACAGAAGCTAGAATAGCAACATCTCCTTTTTTTACTTCTTGATTTTTTATATTTCCTTTTAAAACCAAATCTAATAAGGTAGGTACCGTGGCAACAGAGCTATTTCCTAATTCATGAATACTCATGGGCATAATGCCTTCTGGAGTTTGCATTTTATACAATCTGTAGAATCTTTTAACAATAGCTTCATCCATTTTTTCATTGGCTTGATGAATGAATATTTTCTTCACCTCTGTGATGTCAATTCCGCTTTTGTCTAAAGCGGCTTTCATTGCTGCGGGAACATGTGTAATAGCAAATTCATAAATTTTTCTACCGTACATTTTAATATACCGTACATTATCATCTTCATTTTTATTAAACGATTTTCCGAAATGTAAGAAATAAGCTTCTTCTTTTGCAAAGGTTTGACTTGCATGACTAATAATTCCCGAATCTTGTTCTTGTGTTTCTTCAACAATACAAGCACCTGCACCATCACTATAAATCATAGAATCTCTATCGTGTTTATCAATCACTCTAGACAAGGTTTCTGCGCCAATTATTAGGCATTTTTTTGCAATTCCTGCTTGTATAAAAGCTTGTGCTTGTATAACCCCTTGCAACCAACCTGGGCAACCAAAAAGAACATCATACGCCACACAATTCGGGTTCGAAATACCCAATCTATATTTAACTCTTGTGGCGATACTTGGTACCATATCACTTTGAACAGAACCTGCTTCAATATCACCATAATTATGCGCTACAATTATATAATCTAACGCTTCTGGGTTTAAATTTGCATCTTTTATTGCTTTTTCCGCAGCAAAAAAAGCAATATCAGAGGTTTTATATTTAGGGCTTACATACCGTCTTTCTGCAATACCTGTGATGTCTTTAAATTTATCGATGATTACATCATTTTTAGATGAAAAAGTACTACCATCTTCATTTAAGAAAAGATTTTCTAAAAAGGCTTTATTCTCTTTTTTTATTGATGGAATAAAACTTCCTGTTCCAGTGATTTTTGATGAAATCATAAATGTACGTTCTTTATTCATTGATGTATTTTCCGAAAGTTACTAAATGTTTGCATTTGTGAAATCTATTTTTATTCTCAAAAAATGATATTCAAAAATGATTTTTATTGAATTGAAGTGTCTTTTTAAGAGTATAAATTCATTTTTAGTTGCATAAAAGTCGCTATTGAGGTTGCGCTGTTTTTCATTCTTTCAGAAATTTCTCCTTCAAAAAAGGCATCAATCGTTTTAAAAAAATACGATGTCCAAATTGAAAAATGTGCTCTCTTAAACTTTATAAAAGTATTTTTATCTAAATGCTTTTGCATGGTGTTATTTTTATAAGTAGTTGTGTCAAATAAAATATCATTCCAAAAATCTGAAATCATATCGAGATGTGATGCTAGATGATTTTGTAAAACAATTTCTTCGAAAAACGGAATCATCTCTTGATCATCCAACAATTTATCGTAAAATTTTGTGATGATCAGTTTGATGTCTTTTCTGGAAGAAATATCTGGTTTCATAATTGTTTTAAATTTCAGTAATGCTCGCGAAGACATTATTAAAACTACCTATAAATAAGAACTATCAAAAGAAAAAGGCAATAAAGAAAGTAATGAGGCTGTTTTTACAACTTCACCAACTTCACCCATAAAAATAACTTCGAAAGGTTCTTTTTGATTGATCTCAAATTCAGACAATGTTTGCCTGCACGCGCCACAAGGACCTACTGGTTTGTCTACTTTAGAAATTGTTGAACTTGCTGTAATGACCAGTTTTTTTATTTTCTCTCCAGGAAACTCAGAGCCCGCTTTCCAAATGGCCACTCTTTCTGCACACATACCTGAAGGATACGCTGCATTTTCTTGATTGCTTCCTAAAACTATTTCTCCGTTTTCTAACAACAATGCTGCGCCAACGCTAAATTTAGAATAAGGTGCGTAGGCTTTTTTTCTAGCTTCAACAGCTTTATTCATTAACATTTGATCTTCTGAAGATAATTCTGAAACATCATTAAAAAGGGTTGCAGTAGCAGATACTTTTATTTCTTTCATAATTTAGGCGGTCAAAAAAAGCAGTCCAAACGACTGCTTTCAATAGTGTGCTAAAATTACTAAAAAAAAAGCAGCTTTTAGTAGTCTTCAAAAATTTCACCCAAATCAAATGATAAAGAAAAACGCAACGAATTTTCTAATGGATTGTTTACATCTGAAGCGTTGATTAAATAAGATAAATCTATATTTAAAGCGTTGGTTCTAAAACCACCACCTAAAGTAAAATATTGCCTGTTTCCTTTGTCTTCATTTTCATGAAAATACCCTGCTCTTAAAGCAAATGCATTATTGTACAAGTATTCTGCACCTAAAGCATAGGTAAATTCTTTTATTTCTTCGCTAAAACCTCCTGGAGCGTCTCCAAAAGAGCTAAACATCCCTTCTACCCAACCTTGGTCTTGCTCAGAACCATCTTCTTGCGGAGAAGGAACTAAAAGTTTTGTAAATTCTACGGTTGTAGAAATGGTATTGTAATCGTCTAAAATAAAATCGAATCCACCACCTAATTTTAAATTTGTTGGAATAAAATCTTCTTCACCTGGCGTATAAGAAACTTTAGGCCCAATGTTGGCAATATTAAAACCCAATCGATAACGTCCGTTAAAATTGCCATAATTTTCTTCTAAAGATTGATAAAAACCAGATACATCTACACCAAAAGAATTTATAGGTTGTAGAGAATTCCCTTCTGTTCCGTTAAAAGCTAAATTAGAACGAATATATTTTAAAGAAACTCCCATTGCAAAAGTTTCGCTTAGCTTTAAAGAGTAAGTACCTGTTGCTACCAATTCATTTGGGTTTATCGAGCCATTCGGCGTTCCGTCATTCGTTGTTAAATCAATCTGACCTAAAGAAAAATACCTGAATTCAGCTCCCCAAGCTGCATTTTCACTAAATCTATTGATATAAGAACCACTTCCTATAAAAATATCATCTGTTAAATTACGTAACCAAGGTGAATAGGTAATTCCTGTTTTAATCTGTCGATTACTAAATGCAATTTTTGCAGGATTGTGAAACAGAGAAAAAGCATCTGCAGATGTTGCCACACCAATATCTCCCATTCCTCCTGCTCTTGCATCTGGCACAATTAATAAAAATGGTGCTGCAGTAGTAATAGCATTTTGTTGCGCCTGTAATTTACCAGCTGAAACTATCAATATTAAAACGTAAAGTATTTTTCTCATGTTTATTATTCTCTATTATGTGATACAAATATCTGCTTTTTATTGAAGTATTACTAATTTTTCATACTTCTCTGAAACCAAATTACTTATGGTTGATTTTACTCTTAGTTTATAGACATAGACCCCTTTTCCAATTCTATTGCCAAAATCATCTAAACCGTTCCAAGTGATGCTTCTTGCCAAATTACCTACTGTCTGCACATTTCGATTGATGGTTTTTACCAATTTACCTGAAACCGTAAAAACCTGAACTTGAACCTCTAAAGGCTCATTTGGTTTGTTATGATTGAACCAAAATTCTGTATAATTTACAAATGGATTTGGATAATTTAAAACATTTTCTAAATTTAAGATAGTGTCACTTACAACCACGAAATTTAACGTTGTCTCAGATGAATTATTGTAAGTATCCCAAACTTTTATTTTTAAAGTATGAGGACCTACTTCTAAATTTCTTAATCTATACGTTACTTTTCCTTTTGTAAAATCATTTAATTCTGTTTGATAAAAATCGTTTAATACAATTGGGTTTGAAGTATCTCCGTCTAAAATTCCAATAATATCATGATCTACAGCAGTTATGGAAGTATTAATTCCGCTTATATCAGAAAGTACTGCAATTAAATTGGGCGAAGCATTTGTATTTCCACCATCAATAAAAGATTCGTCATTCATAAATAACTGTACTTCAGGACCAACAGTGTCTTCTGGTGCATTTTCATCGATACCGCCAACCACAATATCAAAATTAAAACCTGCTTTTTCGGCTTCTCCGTTTTCAGCATAAAAACTTAGCTTTCCTTTTCCGTAGGCTATTTTTATATCTTTGGGAACAATAAAATCGAATTTAAAAACACCATTTTCAACTGTAGATTTCCCTCTAAAAAGTTTACTATCTTGCGTGTCAAAAATCATTTGTATCCCAAAATTATCGTTATCTAAAGTTGTTTTATTTAAAGGTTTGTCAAAAACAGTTGTGGATAATGTTCCATTAAAATTATTTAAAACTGCATTCGAATTGTCTACAATGGTGCCTTCAAAACTTACTTTAGACAGTGCTTTTAATGTATCTGTAGGTTGAGAAATGTCTTTACCATTCATTTTGGTGATTCTAACATTAGGCTCTGGAACGGCTAATTTCATTGCAGGATCTCCAAAAGAATACACAAAGAATTTCTGTGCATTAGAGAAATTATTTTTAGCGGTCATTAAAGATGCTGCAATCGATAAATCTTCATTATTAAACTCTAACAAAAGTCGTATTAAACTTTCATTAAAACGTTGTCCAACAGAAATAAAAACCTCTCTTGTAGTGGTAATCATACTTGCTGCACCACCTGTTTTGTTCCATAAGGTTAGTTCGCCTGCAGTGATTCTATTTGGGTTGTCGAACCTAGAAAAATCACAGGTTACTGTAATTAGTAATGGCAATGTATTTGGGTTGTTGAATTCCTGAATTTGTGGTTTTTCTAAAATACGTTCAGCGGCAAAACCATCTTCTCCTCCATGCCCAAAATAATCAAAAACCAATGTTCCCTTCTCGATCGCATTTGTTATTGCCTTTTTCACTTCAGGATACCGTTCTCCACCAGAAGAATTTTCTTGCACGTAAGCATCTGCATAAATTTTATCAACATTAAAAATTGGCTTGTTATTTTTTATTTCATCTGCAATAGATTCAACTCCTTGTTGAATAACAATATCGCTTGTTGCATCGATATCATCTGCTAATAAAGTAATGGTGTTTCGCCAATCTCCAATAGAACTCTTACTGTAATAGGTTAGTATCTTATCAACCACATCCTTTGCTTGAGAAATTCCCGTAACAGGAATTCTGCTCGAAACAACATCTAAGGTATGAGACGTTATCATGGTACCTTCATTATCATCTAACATCACAAAAAAATCATCTGTAACATAAGAGTTTGCCAAATTGAAGCTTGTCTCAGACAATTTTACAGGAACGATATTGTTGTTTGATGAGATTCGATCTTTATAGTCATAAGAAGCATCGCCAAAGAAACAAACATACTTTAGTTTTTTATCTGCTGAAGAATTCGTTTCATAAACATGTTTTATAAAATCTCTTAGACCCGTAATGTCCTTAGAACCAGAAGAAAACTCATTATAAATTTCATCTAAAACTACCACTTTGGTAGTCAAATTAGAATTTGCCTGATGATAGTCTGCCAATCTTTGTGCTTGTGAGACCAATTCTGAACTAGTAACTACCAAATAATTAATGTCTTTTAAATTGTGTAAATTCTGATTGACAACTTTTGAATTCTCTATGGTTTCTGGAATGTAATAATCAGCTTGATTTAAAACAACATATTCCTTTAAAATACCTCCATTATCTTTGAATGAAAAATTTGTACCCGTAGCTTGATTTATGATTATTTTGGGAGATAAAAAATCTGAAACATCCCAAACTTGAAAAATGTTATTTGCATTTTGTATTTGATATTCTACAGTGCCAGCACTATCAAATTGGGCAAAACTTCTAAATGAAAATTGTTTTCCGTCTGCTAATAATTGCTTTTTACCCACAATTTCTATAAAATCTAAATAGGCATTTGCTGAAGGGTTCCCGTTATTATTATAGGTTATTTCAATAGTAATAGCTTCCGAAGAATTATTTATTGAAGCAGTTCTTTCTGAAGTACTTGCTTTGGTTAAAGAACCAGAATTTACTGCCAAATAAGAAATATCATACAAATTTTCATTATTTGCTTGAACGCTCATTATAGATGAAACTACAGAATCACTTACACCTCTTGTTCTGATTGAGATATTTTGATTGGGCAATGCATTGGGAAATGGTATGGTAAAACTTTGTGTATTTTCTACATTAAAATTATCATTAAAAAACCATTGTGTACCAACTGCTAATAAATTCAATTCTTCTTTTTCAAAAAATGTATAATCATCAAAAGATGTTATTTGAGTAACTGTTGAATTGGTGTTTTCTGCTTTTTGGGAAATTCTTTTTCCATTAGTACTTCCAACAGTAATAAAATAATATGCCTTGTCTGAATAAATATTTTGCCGGTGTCTTGCTGTTTTATTATTGGTATCTACAGTCCAATCATGAGGCCCTTTTGCATAAAAAAGAATAAAATCGTCCTCATTAAAAACTTCGTCATTTTCTCCTTCAATATAAATTGCATTTTCTTGGAGATCTTCATTTCTAAAATCGCTATTTAAAACAGGCAATAGAGAACCTCCATTACCGAAGATTTGAATATGTTTAGGATTCAATCCATTTGTTGAAATACCAATTCTTTGCAAGAGGTTTTTATCAATCTTAAAAACACCCGTAGTGTCCACTGAAAATTTAAACCAATCTCCAGAAGCCAGTACAGAAGTATCAATCTGCGCGGTTGCAAATTGAGTGATACATATCGTTAAAATGATTAAAAAAAATCTTTTCATAAATACTATTCCAATAACGCAAAACATCCGAAGATATTTTAGCAAGTACAAATATAAGTTATACTAAATTCAAAATGCTTTCGTTTAATAAAATGTATGCAAAAAGTAGATGCGTTAAATTTTATATTTTTCTTGCTCTAAATGATATTTATTGTAAATTGCATCAGTTAATAAAAAACCCTTAATAATTTTCTATTCGAAAATGAAATATATATATAAAATCACTCTAGTTGTCTTCACAACACTACTTTTAGCGAATTGTAACAAATCTACTTCAGGTAAATCTAGATTAACAGGCTTGTCTTTTAATGATCCCAAAAACGGAAATTATATAAGAAATAGTTCTTTTGATGGGCAAGATGCACCACTTGGAATGGTTTCTATTGAAGGCGGCTCTTTTACAATGGGACAGGTTCAAGATGACGTAATGTTCGATTGGAACACAACACCTAAAAAGATTCATGTTCGTTCGTTTTTTATGGACGAAGCAGAAGTTACCAACTCAGAATACTTTTTATATGTACAATATATGAAAGATGTATTTTCTCCTTCTGAAGAAAAATACAGACATATATATAGTTCCGTATTGCCAGATACGCTTGTTTGGAGAAAGAGTTTAGGAAATACAGATATTTTAACTGAAAACTATTTTCGTCACCCAGCTTATGCAGATTATCCTGTTGTTGGCGTAACTTGGTTGCAAGCAAACGAATATTGTAAATGGAGAACAAATGCTGTTAACTTAAAAAAATTAATAGACAAAGGTCATATTGAAAACATTTTCGAAAACGATTCTATTCGGAACTTTTTTGATACAGATGTATTTTTAGTAGATGATTCTAAGCTTTTTGAAGGCGATACAACGATTTATAAAAGAGGTGTTAGAACAAGAAATTCGAGATCTAATGCAGGTGCTTTTGAAGGAAGAAAAATCACACAAGCAGATGGTGTTCTTCAACAAAGATTTAGATTGCCAACAGAAGCTGAATGGGAATTTGCCGCAAAAGCAATTGTAGAAAATAGAGAATACAACAATATTAGAGGTAGAAAAAAATATGCTTGGAATGGTAAATACACAAGAGCAAAATCTAAAAGATTTAGAGGAGATCAATTAGCGAACTTTAAACAAGGTAAAGGACAGTATAGTGGTTTACCAGGTTGGAGTTCTGATGGTTCTGACATTCCTATTAGAATAAAATCATATCCACCAAATGCGTTTGGCCTGTATGATATGTCTGGAAATGTAGCCGAATGGGTTGCCGATGTCTACAGACCGATAATAGACAATGAAGCAAATGACTTTAATTATTTTAGAGGTAATTTATTTACCAAAAAGTTTATTAATCAAGAAGGTAAGGTTGTTATTATTGGTGATGAAGCCGCTGTAGAATACGACACATTACCAAATGGAACTATCATACCAAGACAATTACCAGGAACCATTAAATATGTACCAATTACAAGAGATGATGCTACCTTTAGAACCAATTTCTCTAAAGCAGACAATGCAAATATTGGTGATGGTGATTTAAATTCTACTCGTTTTTATCAAGATGATGAAGATCGGTTTGCGTCTAGACCAAGTATGTACAACTCACCAAAAAGACCTTCGAGAGTTAGAGATTCTATCACTGGAAGAGATGTATTAACCAATGATTCAAAAATGCGTAGAACTTTAATAAGTGATCAAACGAGAGTGTACAAAGGTGGCTCTTGGGCTGATAGAGAATATTGGTTAGATCCTGCTCAGAGAAGATACTTGCCAGAATATATGGCGACCAACTTTATTGGTTTTAGATGTGTATCCGACCAATTAGGTCCCATGAGTTATAAAAAAAGAAAAGCTAGGCACCCAAGTAGATAGTTTTTTGTTAAAAAATATGCAGCCTCATTGTAACTTTACAATGAGGTTTTTTTTATATTTAAAAAATGGAAATAAAAGAGATATACAGTCTTTACAAAAAGCATTATTTGGTAGATACTGATACTAGAAACATCAGGAAAAATACGTTGTTTTTTGCTTTAAAAGGCGATCATTTTAATGGCAATCAATTTGCTGAAGAAGCACTTAAAAACGGTGCTAGTTTCTCTATAGTTGATGAAGCAAAATTTAAAACAAATGAGCATATTATTTTAGTTGATGATGTTTTAAAAACGTTGCAAAAGTTAGCAAACTATCACAGAACTCAATTAAAAATTACTATCATTGCTTTAACAGGTAGTAATGGAAAAACGACAACTAAAGAATTAATCAACACTGTACTTTCAAAAAAATATACAACAACTGCTACAAAAGGAAATTTAAACAATCATATTGGTGTCCCGTTAACATTGCTTTCTATGACTCCAAAAACAGAAATTGGCATTGTAGAAATGGGTGCCAACCATCAAAAAGAAATTGCTTTTTTATGTGATATTGCACTTCCAGATTTTGGTTATATCACGAATTTTGGTAAGGCTCATTTAGAGGGTTTTGGAGGTATTGAAGGTGTTATTAAAGGGAAGAGCGAAATGTATGACCATTTGATTGCCCATGATAAAACAATTTTCGTAAATCCTAATGATAAAATTCAGGTTGAAAAAACCAAAAATTGTAAAACCGTTTATTTTCCTGAAAACATTCAATTTTTAGTAGCTAACCCTTTTGTAAAATTGTCCTTTGAAGCTTTAGAAATACAGAGTAATTTGGTGGGAGATTATAATTATACAAATATTGCTATAGCGATTACTATTGGAAAATATTTTGACATCAGTGAGTTAGAGATTAAAAATGCCATTGAACAGTATATTCCATCGAACAATCGTTCACAAATCATTGAAACAGCAAAAAATCATATTATTTTAGATGCCTACAACGCAAATCCTTCTAGTATGAAGGTTGCTTTGGAAAATTTTTCTAGAATGGATAATACATATAAAACTGTCTTTTTAGGAGATATGTTTGAATTAGGCGATGATAGCTCTAAAGAACATCAGGAAATTGTAGATTTAACAGATGGTTTTTCTTTTTCAAATACCTTTTATATTGGCGAGCATTTTTTTAAAACTAAAACAAAAAATCACCAATTTAAAAACTTAGATGAATTGAAAAATTTCATCAATAAAAATCCTCTAGAGGATCAATCGATTTTAATTAAAGGATCTAGAGGCATGAAATTAGAAAGAATTCTTGATTTTATAGGTTGATATTATTTTTATGATATTCCAATAAATTATCTATGGGTCTTTGAATAACATCGGTTATTTGCAAATCATTTTTGTTTGCGACCTTTTCTAAAATATCTCTAAAATAATGAGCTATAGAACCAATAAAGTAAACGGGTGTTTCACTACTAATATGATAAGGTAAAACGCGGTATTTAAAAAATTCTTGAAATCCTTTTTTAATGAGTCTTTTAATATATTTCTCATCTTTAAAGTCGAACATAAATTTAGCAAAAGAGGCTAAATACATATTCGGATTTACTTCTTTATAAATATTTCTTTTAATATAATCTGGATCTAAATTGAATTCCTTTTTAAATTCTAAGGCAATACTTTTTGGCATTTTATTATAGAAATAATCTACAATTAGTTTTTTTCCAAAATAATTACCACTGGCTTCATCCATTAAAATATAGCCTAATGAAGGCACTAACATTTGCATATTTGTTCCATCAAAATAACAACTGTTAGATCCTGTTCCTAAAATACAAACCATCGCCGGTTCTTTACCAGTAGCAGCATAGACAGCGGCTAACATGTCTTCAGAAACGAGCACTTTGGCATTTATAAATATTGTTTCTAATATATTTTTTAAAATTGCCGCTGGTTTTGGAGTTCCACAACCAGCTCCGTAAAAATGGATTTCAGAAACATCATCTTTGATATTAATAAGTTGAAACATATTAATAATTCGATTTGTCAACTCTTCTTCAGCTACCACAGCAGGATTCAACCCAAGAGTTCTCACTCTAAATTCTTCTTTCTGTTCGTTATTGATAGCAATCCAATCTGCTTTTGTAGAACCTCCGTCAGCAATTAAAATCATAATTTCTATTTTAATCAAATATATGATATCTTATAATAATGAGCAATGGTGAACAAAATTTCAATCGTTTTCGTTCAATAAAATAATTATAAAAGTCGTAAATTTGTATAAATTTAATTTTCATGTTTTTTTTTAAGAAAAAAGAAATTCCCCTAACCGAATTTTTCCCGCAAGGATTTGTTGATATACACTCTCACTTATTGCCAGGAATTGATGATGGTGCTAAAAATATAGAAAACTCAATCGCACTTATTTCGAAAATGCATTCTTACGGAATTAAGAACTTTATAACGACACCTCACGTTTTAGGAGATGTATATCCGAATTCATCTGAAACAATAAAAACGAAGTTGAATGAAGTTCAAAAAATATTAAAAGAAAAAGGACTTGATGACATCAACATAAATGCTGCTGCAGAATATATGATGGATGAACAATTCTCTAAGAGATTAGAAAACAATGATCTTTTGACCTTAAAAGACAACTATATCTTAGTTGAAATGTCTTATTTTAATGCTCCAATAAATTTGTATGAAATATTATTTGAAATCCAACTGAAAGGCTATAAACCTGTTTTAGCACACCCTGAAAGATATAATTTCTATCATAATGATTTTGATAACTATTATAAACTAAAAAAAGCGGGCTGTTTGTTTCAACTCAATTTATTATCCTTGACTGAACAATATGGGAAAAACGTTCAAAATATAAGCAATGACTTATTAAAAAAAGATTTATATGATTTTGTGGGTACTGATACGCATCATAATCATCATTTAGAACTCTTAAAAAAAATTGGAACTGAGAAAATTCAGAAAAAAATTCAGAAGCTTTTAAAGAGTAATATTACAATATTTAATTAAAAAAAAAGGCTATCTGAAAGGTTTATTTAATTTTTTATCTCCTTGAGCATTACTGAGATCAATAATTTTTTTTGATTGAAAGTAGCGAACGAGGTTCACAAAATACTACTGATTATCAGAAATTTATATTAGTTCTCGACTGCGCTACCATTGACGTAGCTTGTAAATTGCTGTTTTACAAATTACTAATATATGTCTGATCGAGCGCAGTCGAGACCTCATTAAAACCTCTCGACTGCGCTCGAGGAGACATTACGTCATTCTAATCGTTTGATAAAAATTTTTCTCGGGTCTCGAACAGACATGCTAACAAGCATTTGTCTTTCGTCATTATAACCGCTTGATAATTTTTTTCCAAAGGTCTCGAACAGACATAAGTTCCTTTTCAGACAGCCTCTTTTTTTAAACTTATCATTTTCTAACTTTTAGAAAATATTCTCTTATACCAAGGCTTATTTTCTTGAGCTAAATAACCGTACCCATAGCCTCCGTAACCGTAGCCATAGCTTCTCTTGGGGTCTGTGTCATTTAGAACAATAGACATGTTTGGTAGTCTTTTATTTCTATATAATTCTTCAGGAACCGCTAATAATCTTTTGTCTAAATAATTTGCTCTTACCACATATAAAAACATATCTGCATATTTAGCAATTAGCAATGTGTCTGTTACCAAATTTACTGGTGCCGTATCTACAATTATATAATCATAATAGTAATAATTTTTCACCTCATCAAAAAGGTTTTCAACACTTTTACTCACTAGAAGTTCAGCCGGATTGGGTGGAATTGCACCAGAAGATATGATATCTAAACCTTCCGCTTCAGGAATGTTAAATTTAATATCGTCTAAAGTTAAGTTTTTGTTGGTTATATAGTTTGTAATACCCTTTTTACTTTCAATTCCCAAATACTCTGTAACTTTTGGAGCTCTTAAGTCCATTCCCATTAATAAAACCCTTTTACCAGAAAGCGCTAAGGTTGCTGCTAGATTTATCGATATAAAAGATTTTCCTTCACCACTTGTCGTTGAAGTGATAAAAATAAATTTACTCGTCTTTGTGTTGTTCGCTAGCATAAAATCTAGGTTGGTTCTAATCAATCTAAAAGCTTCAGATCCACTAGACCTTTCATCGTGACCGACAATAATTTTTTCTTTCGTTTCAGATTTTGGAATATCTCCTAAATAGGGTACAGTTAGATTATTTTCGATGTCTTTCTTATTATGAATTTTTGTATCTAGTAGATTTACAATGTAAATAATAACAAAAGGAACTAAAAGCCCAATTAATAAAGCGGCTAAATAAATAATTTTTCTTTTGGGAGAGACAGGAATTGCTGTGCTGTATGCCACATCAATAATTTTAGCATTAGCAACTGTTACAGCTAAAGAAATAGCAGTTTCTTCTTTTTTCTTAAGTAAGTAAGAATATAGTGTTGAAATGATTTCTTGCTGTCTTGCTATCTCAATAAACCCTCTCTCCAATTCGGGAATTGAAGATACTTTATTATTTACTACAAAAGCAGCATTTTGCAGTGTTTTTAGTTCTGAGTTTAGAGAAGCTATCAAATTACGGATACTTCTTTTAAGATTTGATTTTAGGGTTTCAATTTCTGAAAGATATTGAATTAAAAGTGGGTTTTTATTTCCAGCATTGATGCTTAATCTATTTTTTGCTAAAACTAATTCGTTGTATTTTTCTATGGAATTGCCAATACTAGCATCTGAAAAGCCTAAATTTTGCGGTAGCGTTTCATTTTCTAAGATATCTCTGTCTAAACTCTGAAAAATCCCTTTTGCTAAGGTTAATTCTGTTTTTACTTTTACGAGTTTCTCTGTATTTTTTGAAGCATTTTCCAACGCTAATTCTCCCTCAATAGAAAGCCCTGTAATATTATTCGTATTTTTATAATCTTTAACCTCATCTTCAATAGAGGCTAAGTCGATGTATATATTTTTCAACCTTTCATCAATAAATTCTTTTGTTTTTTTAGAAACTTCACTTTTATCGTTAACCGCATCAATATTATATTGTCTAATTAATTCATCCAAAAAATCTTCTGCTTTGGCTCGAACGGGATCATTGATAGATAAAGTTAAAACACTAGAATTTTTATTAACAGGACTAATATTAAGCTTATTTTTATAGCTGTCTATTACTTTCGATTTCCTATTTAGAACTATAAAAATATCTTGATCAAAATCATTTAATTTTTCAATTTTAAAATCACCAAACTTAGCATTTATAATTTCATCAAAATTATGAGTAGCAACAATTTCCTTTTCAAGATTTTTAATATCATATTGAAGAGCGTTTTTTTGTGATATTGCAATAGTAGTATCTTTTAAGAAAAAAGTAGAATCTTTAGCAATTAAATCAAAATAGACCGGATTACCATAACCATAAATCTCTGAATTAACCACTCTTCCTTCTATGATATAAGTAATATCCAAATTTAAAGAATCAACAACCTGACCAATAATTTTTCTAGACTTGATAATTTCAATTTCATTATCTGTGTTGTTACTAGAACCCCCACCAATAATGCCTAAATCTTTAAAAGTTTCCAACTCTTTAGAAATACCTGATTTTTGATTGTCTTTAATTAGGATTGTTGCGGTGGCATTATATTGAGGTGTTGTATATCTCAGATATAAAAAAGCAACAACAAGTGCTAAAAGAAGCCCCACTATAAACCATTTCCAATGTAATAGATATTTTTCTAATTCCTCTCTAATATTTAAGGTTTCATTCTCTTCTAATTGAGCATCTAAAAAAGTATTATTTTTTTGCATTTTTATCTGGTTAAAAGTGAGACAATAGTAATAATTAAACCTGTTAATGAAATAAATAAGGTAGTGTTACTATTACTAGATGCTGATTGGATTCTGGCATAATTGTGCTCTACATAAATAACATCATTCTGTTGTAAATAAAAAACTGGAGATGTATATATTTTTTTTGATAGTAAATTTACTAGATACTCTTTTTTTAAATCTCCCTCTTCACGAATTACCATGATATTATCTCTTTTAGCAGAAATATTTAAATCGCCAGCCAATCCAATGGCATCTAAAATAGTCACTCGTTCATTAGGGATATTATAAGTTCCTGGTTTAGCAACATCACCTTGCACTGTAATCTTAAAATTAGCGATTCTAATATTAACTGTAGGATTTTTAACGTAATCAGGAGCTAACTTGTTTTTTAATAATTGAATGGTCTCTTCTCTTGTCAATCCTCCGATTTTTAATTTTCCAAATATGGGAAAATCGATCTCCCCATTGCTATCAATTAAATAAGTCAATTGCTGTGCCTGCCCAACAACCGAGTTAGTCGTGACCGCAAAAGCTACAGCGGGCAGATTGAAAGGTTTTACTGCTTCTAAATCATCTGATGAAATTGTAATTTGTAGTAAATCATCTGGTTTAAAAACCGTTTTGTACACATTACTTACTTTCGCTTGATCAATCTCATCATATTGAAAATACGCTATTTTTTTATTGGAGACACAGGACGAAAAGAAGACCCCTAAAATAGTAATTATTATAAATGGTTTTATTTTACTTAAAAATAAATTCATATCAATATTCTTTTTTGCGAAAATAATATTTTATATTGATTCTTTAGCCATTAACGTCTAGTTTTTCATAGACTGAATTGTTAGAGATGTATTCTGGTACAATTTCTTTTATCAACTCAACAATCATATAATTTGTGAAAGTCGCATTTTTCTCCGTTAGTTCTATGATTTGTTTTTTAATTTCACTATAATGTATATCAGGAGATTTCGCAATCATAATTTTTTCATGATAGGTTTTTATAGTGTTTTCTCCGTTTGCCAACAACTCTTCATACAATTTTTCTCCTGGTCGTAAACCCATAATTTTGATATCAATATCTTCTGGATATTTTAATCCAGAAAGTGAAATCATCCTTTTTGCCATATCGAAAATCTTTACCGATTTGCCCATATCAAAAATATAAATCTCTCCTCCGTCGCCCATGGTTCCTGCTTCTAAAACCAATCTACAGGCCTCTGGAATGGTCATAAAATACCGAGTAATCTCTTTATGAGTAACCGTTAAAGGGCCACCATTTTCTATTTGTTTTTTAAATAATGGGATTACAGACCCATTGGATCCTAAAACATTTCCAAAACGAGTGATTGTAAACTTCGTATCACTTTTTTTGTTACTCAAACAGCCAATGTACATTTCTGCCAATCTTTTAGTTGCTCCCATTACGTTTGTTGGGTTTACTGCTTTGTCGGTTGAAACCATCACAAATCTTTCAACTTTGTATTGTAACGATAAATCTGCAATATTTTTTGTCCCACAAACATTAATTCGAACGGCCTCATACGGGCTGTTTTCCATCAAAGGAACATGCTTATAGGCTGCCGCATGAAAGACTTTTTGAGGTTGGTATTTTTCAAATATTTCTTGCATTCTTTTGAAGTCTCTAACGTCTGCAACTAAAGCCTTAAAATTATTTTCTCCGCTTTGCAACAACTCTTGTTGTAGATCATACAAAGAAGATTCTGATTGATCTACTAAAATAAGTAGTTCTAAATTATAATTGGCTAATTGTCTCGATATTTCACTACCAATGGACCCTGCTGCACCAGTAACCAAAACTATTTTATTAGCAACTTCTCTTTTAACTATTGGGTTATTTATAGAAATGGTTTCTCTTCCTAATAAATCATCGATGTTGATTTGTTTGATTTGATTTGCTTGTAAATCACCTTCAATCCATTGAGAAAGTGGTGGCACTATTTTTACCTCAACTCCTAAAATCAATAATTGATCTGTAATTTCTAAAAGTCTATTCGGTTTGATTTTTTGAATCGATATGATGATTTCATCAATATCATGATTTTCTATAAATTCTTTATCTATTTTAGAAGCATTATATATTTTTATTCTGTCTATTTTTTTATTGATTTTGTTGAGATCATCGTCTATAAAACCTAAAATATCATAATTATTGCCTCTTTCTCTATTTAAAGCACCATAAGTAATCATTCCTGAATCTCCTGCTCCATATATTAAAACATTGGTGATTGTTTTCAACTCCGTCGAAATCACTTCGTAAAAAGCCTTAAATATATACCGGCTTATAATTAATAAAAAAACAGAAACCAAATAGTGTATTAAAATAATCGACTTAGGGATTGTAAAACCTTTGTAAATTTCTAAAAACTGGTTAAGAACTACAAGCGTCCCTATAAATACACTAAAAATGGTAACTCCAAAAAAAACGTTAAACACATCTTTTGTTCCTGTATGTCTTATAATTCCTTTATAAGAACCTACCAAAAGAAAACTAATTAAAGAGATAATTATTACGATAGGTAATTGTTCCTTCAAACTTGAAATATCAAAATCTAAACTAATATTAAAACGTATGGCATAAGCTATGATAAATGCAAAGCAAATAAGAATTATATCAATACCTAAAACAAACCATTTAGAGGCATATTTATTTAAGGCTTTTAAAAAGAAATTTCTTAGCATTATAATTAAAATAAGGAACTTCGCGAAGTTACAATAATTTCTTGATTGAAGAAGTGATTCTTTCCAAATCGGTGATTTCTAAATCTGAACCAGATGGCAAACAAAGTCCATTGTTAAATAAATTTTCGCTGATCATTTCTCCATAAAAAGGAAATTCCTTAAAAACAGGTTGTAAGTGCATTGGTTTCCAAAAGGGTCTTGATTCTATATTATTTTTCAGTAAAAACATCCTTAAATCTTCTCTATTAAAACCTGTTAATTTTTCATCAATCACAACACAGCTTAACCAGTGGTTCGATAATCTATTTTTATTTAATTCTTCTAACAGCTTGAAACCTTTTAGTTCTTTGAAAAATTTTTTATAAAAAAAATTTACATTTCTTCTTCGTGAGATATGCTTCTCTAAAAATTTCATTTGCTTTACTCCAATTCCTGCTAAAACATTACTTATTCGATAGTTGTAACCTATCTCTGAATGCTGATAATGAGCTACTTTATCTCTTGCTTGCTTAGATAGGTAAATTGCTTTTTGTTTATCTTCTTCATTTTTGCAGATTAAAACTCCTCCACCAAAAGTGGTCACAATTTTATTATTATTGAAAGAAATGATGCCATAATCCCCGAAAGTACCACATTTTTTTCCTTTAAATTCAGAACCTAATGCTTCTGCTGCATCTTCAATGAGTTTTATGTTGTATTTTTTTGCTATTAAAGAAATTTCTTCAATTTTTGCAGGCATCCCATATAGATGTACAAAAATAATAGCCTTTGGTTTTTTCCCTTTAGAAATCCGATCTAAAATGGCTTTTTCCAAATATTTAGGGCACATATTCCAAGTATCTTTTTCGCTATCTATAAAAATTGGGATTGCTCCTTGATAAATGGTGGGGTTTGCAGATGCAACATACGTAAAGCTTTGACAAAGCACTTCATCTCCGTGGCTAACTCCTGATAAAATTAAAGATAAATGTATTGCAGAAGTTCCAGAATTTAAAGCAGCAACACAGTTTTTTTTTCCTAGATATTTTTCTAAAGATTTTTCAAAATCTAAGACATTTTTTTCTTCAGATGTAATATTCTCCAATGAAATATCTGAAATTGACTTAGAGAGAAAAATTCTTGTATCCATTAACTATTTCATTTTAAAAATCATGCTTTCAATTTCTTAAATAAGAAGATATATAATAACGTGAAAATTGATACTAAAATTGCTAAAATTAAGAATTGGAGTTGTAATTCTAAATGATATGTCTTATAAACAATCATATTTATGATTAACTGAATACAGGCATAAATGATCGACACTTTTAAATGAGACATTTTTTTGATATCTACTAATTTTTGGTAGATGTGGTGTCGATGAGGATCTAAAATACTTTCTTGTGTAAAAAACGTACGATACAACAAAGTGTTACCTGCATCAGCTCCATAAACGATTACTAAGAGTAAAATAAGCGGAGAATTCAATTTATATGTTAGGTAAAAACCAACAAAGAAAATGAGCATTCCAATAGATATACTACCAATATCACCTGCGAAAAACACAGCTTTTTTTCTGAAATTATAAAAACCAAAAACGAGAATCGCTAGGATTGCATATATTAGTAGTTCCTGATTTACAATCTGTTCATCAATATTAATCAAATATAAACCAGAAATTGTAGCTAAACTATATAAGCCTGTTATTCCGTTGATACCATCCATAAAATTAAACATGTTGATAACTCCTATTCCTGTTATCAAATATAAAAAGAACATATAAACAGGATGAAATGGCAAACCTATTTGATATAATATTAAATAAATTGCAATCAATTGAAATGGAAATCTAATTTTAGAACTTAACGTATAGATATCATCTAAAAAACTAACGATTGAAATCCCTATAACACCTGCAAAAAAATAGGGATATTGAAAATCATTCAACAAAAAAAATAATGCGATAGCAATAGGAAACAAGATTCCTCCACCTCTAACAGTTATTTTTTTATGAGAACTTCTTTGATTTGGCTTATCAATAATTTTATATTTAACAGCTAGTTTTAAATACAAGTACGATACAATAACTAAAATAAATAAAACGAATGCGTATTTTCCCATAATTAGAATGAAGCTATTGTTTTTTTGATACCTTCTTCAGCTGATAAAGGTAAATCTTTTTGTATAGCTTCTTTTATTTTTAAATTAGAAACCTCATAGTTTTCTGTTAATTTCTGAAGTCTTTCTGAATTTATAGGGATGGGTATCATATCTCCCACTTTGGCTAAAAATCTTATAAATCTTTTAGGTAGGTTTAAGATTTTTGTAGGTTTATTTAAAACATCTCCCATAATTTTAACCAAATCTATTGTAGATAAGGATGTATTATCAGCTACATTATAAATACCTGATTGAATATTGTTATTTTCAATCAATTCATTAATAATAAAACACAGGTTTTCTACAGAGACAAAAGATCTTTTATTTTGGTATTTCCCAAATGGATAAGGTATTCCTTGAGATACAAAACTATATAACAAATTTAAATTACCTTTATTTTCTGGACCATGTATCATACAAGGTCTTAAAATATATACTCTCTTATTTTGAGGTATTTCTTGAGATAAAATATAATTTTCTGCTGCTAATTTAGATTTACCGTAGGCAGTAACAGGATGTGCTAAAACATTTTCCGTCAATTCCCCTTCTACTAATTCAGCCACCGCTTTTACAGAGCTCATATAAATAAACACTTCACTATCACTCTTCAAAAATTGATTAAAGAGCGTTTTTGTTAATTCAGTATTAATTTCAAAATACTCTTTGTCTTCTGAAGTTTTTTTTAAATCGTGGGCTTTTCCTGCTAAATGTATGAAACCTCTAGATTTGTTTATAATTTCTAAATTAAGATCTAGATAGTTTATCTCATCATTCTCAGGGTTTCTAGAAACTCCGAGTACTAGCTTATCTATTTCTAAGAAATACTGTGTTAGATTACTACCAACAAAACCTTTATTTCCTGTAATTATATGAGGTTTTTCTGCCAAAACTTATCCTTTATTTAAGAAGCCAACTATTTTCCAAAATCCTCTTAACTTTACTTTTGTTGGGCTAAATTTAATATTATTTCTTAATAATGCTTTGTTAATCTCTTTTGAAATCAATTTATAACTACTAATTCCAGAGCTACTTAACCCTCCTATTAACATTGATGTTGTAGTAATGTCAGAGAATTTCCAAGTAATATCATGTTTTAAGAAAAAACGAGTAATTAATTCGTAATCTGCACCAATAATAAAGTCTAATTGGTAATTACCATATTTCTCAAATAGTTTTCGATCAAAAAATATTGCTGGATGCGCTGGCATAAAACCTATTTTTAATTTTTCTGGATTCCAATTTTTTGCCGAATATTTTCTAACAATTTTTCCTGCTTCATTGAATTGTATAATATTACCAACAGAAGCTTCAATATCATTTTCTTTATGAAGTTTTGCTACATTTTCTAGAACATTATCATCAAAAAAAATATCATCAGAGTTTAAGATTCCAACTACATCACCTGTTGCTAATGCAATTCCTTTGTTCATGGCATCATACAATCCTTTATCTTTCTCTGAAATATGATTTGAAATAATTTCTTTATAATCTGCTATTAGATTTAAAGTATTATCAGAAGAATTTCCATCTACAACAATATACTCTATATTTTTATATGTTTGATCTCTAACAGATTTAAAAGTTTTCTCAATTGTTTTTTCGCTATTGTAGCAAACTGTTATTATGGAGATTTTCATACATTAAGAGAATTTAGTAATATTATATCCATATTCTACATTAAAATATTCTATCAATTTTTCTTTATCCCTGCCTGCATATTTATATGCTTCGTATATTTTAACATCAACTAAAAATCGATACCAAAAACACTGTAAAATAGACCAAATAAAACCTCTTTTACCTTCTAAAAAACCTCCTTGCAGAAAATACCTTATGAAGAAAAACAAAAAAGGTCTGACAAATAATGGCATTTTTAAATACCTCATTTTTAACCACCTTCTTCTTTCCTCGGAAGTACCAAAAAAATTATCACTTGTCAATTTATTATTAGTAAAATTATATATTTTATCTAAAACGTCTATTGCTTCTCTTGTTGCATAGTTATTATGCTTTTGTGTCCACCAAGAAATTTTATTAAAATTATTATCAATTAAATTACCTTTCAAACTTTCAGTTTCACCATCTACAATAGAAATCATTCTTTCATCCATCCATCTCTGCTCACAAATTGCAGTTTTGTTTCTCCAAATTTTAAGATGCCAAATTGGATACATTCCTCCTTTTTTAAGTGGTTTATCAAAAAAACACATCATACGTTTAATTCTAAGACCAATTACTTCTTTATTAAAGTGAGGTAATTTATTTAAAATATTAGTCTGTAATTCTTCATCAATATATTCATCTGCATCTATTCTAATAACCCAGTCTGTATTTATCTCTGTATTTTTAATTGCCCAATTAAATTGCGTTGCATAATTTATCCACTTATTTTGATAAAACCTAACTCCATATTTTTTAGCAATATTTTCTGTTTCATCTTTTGAAAAAGAGTCTACAACTACTATTTCTTTACAAACATCTTTTAACGAATTTAAACATCTTTCTAAATGTAATTCCTCGTTAAACGTTAGTACTATTGCGGTTAATGACGTTGTTGTATTATTCAATTACTTCTCTTTTTTTGATTAATTTTGCGGGATTACCTCCAACAATAGTCCATGGTGCTATATTCTTATAAACAGAAGATCTAGCTCCTACAACTGCCCCTTGTTCTATGGTTACCCCCATTCCTAAAAAAACATCTGCGCCAATCCAAACTTGGTCTTTAATAATTATTGGAGCTGTTATTAATGGATTTGAACTTTTTGTTACATCATGAGATGCAGAGCATAAATAACTTTTCTGAGAAACTGTTGAGTGCGCTCCTATTATAATTTTATCTACATTATAACAATCTACTTCTGGCGCCAAACAAGAAAATTCTTTCATCTCTAAATTCCAAGGAGCATATATTTTTACAGTTGAATATATTACGGCTTTACTGTTAATCTTAGCTCCAAACAACCTTAACAAAAATATTTTCCATCTATTACATAAACTTCTAGGCAATGGTTTTACCAATAAAAACCAACTAATAGACCATATTAATCTTTTAATTTGATTTAATTTTGATAATTTATTCTGATATTTAGATAAATTTACTTTAGTCATAATATGTCAACAAAAGCTGGTTTTTCAGTTTTTTTTAGTATCCAATTATATAATGTTATCATTTTTCTTGCAACAGCGTCTATACTATATTTTTGCTCTATTAACATTCGTCCATTTTTACCCTTTTCTAAAATTGTTTTTTCACTAATAGACATTGCTTCTTCCAAAGTATTTCTCAGTGGTTTTACACCAATATCTATCCACCAACCACAATTATATTTTTCTAAATCTATCCAAGGAGCACCTTTTGTAGTTATAACAGGTGTATAACTTGCTAAAGCTTCAGCGATTACAACTCCAAAATTTTCACTAAATGTAGGTAAAACAAATAAACTAGCTTCTCTGTATAGTTTTATTTTATCAGATCCAAAAACGGGTGATAAAATAAATATTTGGTTTTCTAACTTAGACTCTCTAATTAATTCTTGTAATTTTTGAATGTATTTAGGTTCTCCATTGCCAACAATTTCAATAACCCAACCTTTCTTTATACTCTTATCTAACTCTTTCCATGCTTCTATTAAGTTTTCAATACCTTTTTTAGGGTGTATCCTCGATAAAAATAAAATTTTCTTTTGTTTTATTTTTTTTACAGGAATTTCTTTTGGGAATTTATCTAAATCTATACCATTAGGTATCATAGCAATAGGGTTTTTTAGTCCCAAATTCCTCAAACTCTCAACCTCCATTTGAGCAGTTGCGTGTAAACAAGATGCTTTTTTCAAATCCCTAAATTGATATAGTTGTAAAGCAAAATATTTTTTTAATTTATTTTGCTTTAAAGACCAAGGTTCTAACATACCTCTAATTGTTATAATAAATGGTTTTTTTTCACTTCTTGCTTCTATAACCATTTCATGTATAGGTCTCTGCCAAATTCCATGAGCATGATAAATATCATAAGGTTCTTTAAATTTAAATTTATTTTTATAAAAATAAATGTTACTTTTTTTTGATTTAAAGGATTTAATAATGGGTTTTTCAGAATTTTTTGTTGCTAAATCTAAATGTATGTTTTTAGAAAGTTTTAAAATTTGCTCCATTAGATGTGTAACACTCCTAGCAGGACCACCTGTAGATTTATCAATAGAATTTATAATGTGAATTACTTTCATATTAAATTATTTTCTTGATTTTAAAGGAATAAGAATAAAAAAAATCAATAAGTATACTATTAAAAACTTTGTCAATAGGCTTACTAAACCTAAGGAAGATAACATTGGAGGCCCACTAACTGCTAGTATAGAAAATAGGGATGTTGCCAAAACATTAAATTTTTTTTTGCTAACAAAATTGTAAAATTTACCAAATAATAAACCAGAGATATAATAGAATATAATAAAACCAAAGATCCCAAAATTCATGTAACCCACCCAATTATGTTCTGGCCAACTAGAGCCTCTTAACCTATGAACTGGTAATGGAGGCTCTAAAACATCCCCAAGAGCCATAGCTCGTAAATACATTCCAGTATCTACAGGAGATTTATCTGGGAACATTGTTCTTGGAATTGGTGCCGTAATTAAACCAAAATAAGATTTCCCAAACCAAAAATTGTTTTCATCGAAATATGATAAAATAACAACATCTCTTTCCAATCTTCCAACTCTAGCTACAAAACCACTTTCAAAACTATCTATTGTATTATCTACAAATTCATCAGTATGGTCTAAATAGTATTCTAATGAATTCGACCTAAACTGAAGTATACCAACAATAAAAAAAGGTAAAAAAAGAACAAGTAGAATAATCTTAAAATTAAAAAGTGCTTTTACTCTTTTAAAAAGAAAATGATTCATTATTAATATTGAAAGCAAAAAAATAACTACTGGACCTCTTGCCCCTAAGGATCCAACAATAATAATTGTTAAAATAAAAAAAGGGAGTAATAATTTACTTTTTTTAATTTTAAAATACCACATTATAATCATGCCTCCTAGTTGAATAGCCATCATATAAAATGATTGATAATAACCTAAACCTGCATTGTTAGTTGATCTCAAGTGTAATTCACTCCAAATCTGAGATAACCCTCCCATTCTTTGGACGAATAGCAAATAAACTAAAAAACCAAGCACATAAACAATAACACCAAATTTAAAAAAAAAATTCTGATAAAAAATACTATTTTGTTTTTTTGGGTAATATTTAGTCAATAAGATTCTATTTAGAAAAATATTAAAAATTTTATTATCTGAATTAACACCATGATTAACACCAACATAAGTAACAAGATTACCTAAAAAAACAAACAACAAAGCTATATTTACAATAGTTAAATCTCTAAATTTTGGAAGCACTTGACTTAAAACTATCTTGTTGAATGAATCTGGATTTAGTGAGAAATATAAATTTGAAAAAGCTGGCAAAAAAGCAAAATACAAAAAAATAGCTCCTGGTGAAAAAACATTTTTTAAGTTATTCTTGTAATCATAATTTAATAAAAAAAACAATAAAATTATATTTAATACTGAAAGTAAAATCATCATAAACTATAAAAATTTATTTAAAAAATTAATTATATTTTCTCTTGAGTTATTTTCAAAATAATTATTATTTAAAATTTTCGAGTCTTTATAATCATTCTTTAAAATATAATCAATAGCATCTTTTTTATTATCAATAAAAACTATCTTATTACTTTCCTCTATATTTTCAAAATATTCCCAACCAGATAGCTTTATAATTCCTATTTTAGGGCAAAAAGCTAAAGCCTCAATTAGTGCAGTTGAATGAACTCCAAATATAGCATAACTTTCTTTAAAAAGAGTATATAAATTCTTTTCATCATTAGTTACTATTTCTATATTTTTAGAAATTAATATTGATTTATATTTCCTATTTGCAAAAGAATATTCTGCTGGATGAGCCTTAAATATAATTTTAAAATCTGGTAAAATTTTTGCAACTTCTTGCGTAAAATAAGCGATATCTTCTCTAATTTGAGAAATGAATACTAATTGATTTAAATTTCTTTTAATTTTAATTTCATTTCTAAAATTATCTATATATGGATAACCTGTAGAAATAATATTTTTATCTAATAATGGAAGCCTAGAGTTTTTAACCCAGTTTTCTCCCCATGCCAAAAAAAAGTCGGGAAAGGTCTTAAGTGTAAGATTTTTATAGTTTTTGTAATTATAGTTTATGTGATATTTACCAACTGTACCATGTTGTAACTCTACTATTGGTATTTTTTTTTGTTTAGAAACATAATTAAAAACTTGATTGATAAAAGAATATGAAACTACAGTGACTACAACTTTGGGTTTAAATTTGATAAGTAATTTTACTATAAAGAATTTTGTTATTTTCCACTTCTTTAATAATATTGGTATTTCATTCTGAAGAGTATTTGTATGCACATTCCAAATGTTAGATATTTTCCACTCTAAAGTTTTAATTTTCTCTAGATCACCTAAAGATAATTTTGTTCCTTGTTTTTTGCTAATAATATTACTTGTAAATTGAATTAAATCTAAATAAAAAAAATTATTTCTCTTAATTGGTTTTAAATGAGCCTGATTATGGCTTACAAAGCCCTCCAATAATAGGTAGTTATTATTTAAACTAGGTAATAGATTATCAATATAAATGTCTTCAAAAAAACCCTGATTAAATTTTCTTCTAGGATGATTTAAAATTAATATGTCTTTTCTTTTAAAGCTAAAAAAAGGATTATGGAAAATTGAATTATATAATATATTAAAGAAAAGCTTAATTCTTAATCCTTTTTTTTCATTTCTTTTAACAACAAATTTGTTTACTAATTTGGAAGATAATTCTGTGAAAATTATAGTTCTAACCAACTCCCAAATAGGAATAGAATCTATATTCCAAGCAAATAGATTATTTTCTTCTTCAAAAGAAATAAATTCTTCCAAAAGTTGTTTATGCGACATCATAGACTTAATTTTCTATTTTTTTATTATCACTTAAGTTTAATTTTAAAGAATCACTTAACACAGAGTAATATTGTTTAGATAAATCATAGACCTCTTGTTCATTTAAATAACTCTTAAAACTAATTACTTTTGCAGGAATCCCTCCAACAATTGCGTTAGGTGGTAAATTACGTGTAACAACAGAATTTGCACCAACAACTGTGTTTTCTCCTATTTCTATTCCTGGATTTATAAAAACTTTCGCTCCAATCCAACAATAATTACCAATAATAACATTTCCTTTCTTTATAGAAAATTCGTTATTGATTCCTTTGGTTTTAAAATCTTGATTAGCTATATTAGATTTTGTGTAAATATAAACTAAATGAGATATTGAGACACTTTTACCTATTTGAATTTTTTGTGAATATGATGTTTGTAGATATGAATATCTCCCAATATATGAATTTTCCTTTATAACTATTTCTCCATCTCCGTGAAATAAAATACCCTTCCCGTTATAATTGAAAGTTTTATGAATATCATATTTACTAGAATAAATATTATAATTTAGCCTATGATAGAACCAAGATATCTTATCTAAGATTAGATATATGAAGTTTAATATTTTCATTATTCTTTTTTTATTTTAAAGCATATTTTTTAAACACAAACGTAGAAAATGAAATTAAGACAATTATTTTTAATAAAATATTTGTCTTAAAAGTAACATTTAAAGTATTCAGATAACCGTGCAAATAATAAGTTGATATTATAATAAATAAGGGAATCAAAAAAAAAGAAATTTCGATTGTTAAGTATTCTTTATATTTAATTTTAGAGTTAATATAATGTACCAAGAATAATAATAAATAAGATCCCAAGGTTGACCATGCTGCACCAATATAACCATAAATAGGTATCAGATAATAATTTAATATTATATTTAAAATACCAACAAAAATAGTAGATATAGAAATAAATTTTGTTTTTTTATTATAAAAAGAATAAGCTACATAAATAGAATATAAGAAAAAGAAAAAATACCCAATTACTACAAACGGTATAACAGAAAAGGCCTCGTGATAACTTTTATCTGCAAAAATAAATAATATTTCTTTTGAAAATAAAATTAAAATTAAAGAGACTAACGTCATAATTAAAACATACTTTTTGGTAAGCACATTAATTTCCATATATTTTTTTAAATTTAATTTATTATAGAAAATAGGTGTCCAAGCTGCTAGTGTTGCAGTACAAACAATATTTTGAATCATACCTATTCTGTATGCTATAGAATACAATCCTGCTTCTTTTTCCCCTAATATATTGTTAATCATCACCTGATCAAAAGTTGTAAGAACATTTTGAGATATTAGGTGTAATAAAATTGGTAAACCAAATGAAAGAGAATAAACTACATATTTCTTTTTTAATGAAAATGAAAAAAAATTCTTTATATTATATATTATAATTACTGTTATTGTTAATACTGAAGCTAGCATAGCATATGATCTTCCAAAATATTTATCTTCAGCTAAATAAAACATTATTATTACAGAAAAGCTTACTCCAATAAAAACTTGTATAACTTTTTGGAGTGATAAAAATTTACTTTGCTTTGATGCTTGAAGATATGCTTGGTAGAGTTGAATAAAAACTGTAAAGAAAGATATAATAACACCAAAATAAATTAGTTTCATTGGTATGTCAAAAAAACCCTGAACCGAAACTCTGAAAAAAAACAATAAAATCACCAAAATGACACAAACAAAAAAACTTAATGTTACATTAGTATTAAAAAAATCGAAAAAATCATCGTTTTCTTCATAATAATATCTAATTATTGCTCCTCTAATTCCTAACCCTAAAATAACAGAGAATAATGTCACAAAAGATACAAAAACAGACATAATTCCAAAATCTTCTGGACTAAGCAATCTAGTATAAAATGGTAAAGCAATAAAACCAATTAACAAAGATATAAACTCTGCTGTTAGATAATTTTTTGAATGAATAATTAATTCTTTAAAATCTACATTCAAATTGAATTTATTTTTCATAAATTTTTATTGCCTTTGTATTTTACTTTCTTCAATATCTCGCTTCAAATTTTATTTTCTTAATGGTAAGTATATCTAAAATAGTTGTAAAAGAAATTAAATTTTATAATAAAAAATTAAACACTATAAATTTAAACTTACCTATATTATTTAAAATTTTCATTAAAATAATTAATACAGGAGTATTCAGTTTCAATTATAGATAATTTAACTGTTTTATATTATATATAATGTTTTTAAGCTATCATTTATTAATATGTTTTACAAATTCTTGTGCATTTTTATAATCAATTGGTTTCCCGATATCAATCCAATAACCTCGAATTGGATTGTGTAATAATTTCCCACCTGTAGAGACTATTTCATCCATCAAATCAGTAATATCATAATATTTATTTTTAGGGATTTTAGATATTAAATCTTTATTAAACAAATAAACTCCAGCATTTGAATGGTAAATATATGTTGGCTTTTCTTTAAAAGCATTTACCCTATAGTCTGAACTTTCAAAAACTGCATAGGGAACGTCTATTTTGTATTCAGTAGAAGCAACAACCATATCTGCATTTTCAGCTATTAACTTGAGATACATTTCTTCAATATTAACATTAGTAAATAAATCACTGTTCATTAAAAGAACTTGGTTAGATTCAAATTTATCCACTAAAGACAATGCTCCTGCTGTACCTAAGGCTCTTTCTTCCCATATATACTCAATTTCAATACCTTTCGAACTACCATCTCCAAAATAATCTTCGATTTGTTTTCCTAAATATTTAACAGATATATATATTTTTTTTATTCCGAAAGCAATAAGCCTATCAATATTATATTCAATAATTGGCTTTTCTCCTAGAGTAAGCATAGGCTTTGGTATTGAATCTGTCAATGGGCTTAATCTCTTCCCTCTTCCGCCTGCCATAATCATACACTCAACAGGAACAACAGATTTTATTTTATCAAGATCAATTATTTTATTTAATGTTTTATCATTATTTAAAATTGGAAGTATTATAATATTTTGTTCCCTAATACTTCGTAATTCAATAAAACCTTCAGTTTTATATTTATAAACGAAACCTCTAAAGCAAATTTCACCAACTTTTTTAAATAAATCTTTATCTTTAGCTAATGACCTTCTAATATCTCCATCAGTAAGCGATCCTATAATTTCTCCATTATCTTTGGATACAAAAAGAATTAATCTACTTACATCTCTAATCAAATTTAACTTTTCTAAAGCATCAGAAATAGTTTCATTTTCTGATATTACTAAATTTTTATAGTCCATATCTATTTTTATGTATAAATTAATTGAGTTATACGTTTAGCTTCTGTTTTATTAATTTTTGATATACTGGCTTTTCTTCAACCATCCTACAAATCGTT
>NZ_CANMVP010000003.1 GCF_947501385.1 uncultured Polaribacter sp. | reverse complement strand
TTTCTGCTCATTCTTAAAAATACGAAATTCTTCAAAAAAATGCAAAAAAAAAGACTGCCTTTTCAGACAGCCTCTTTCTTATGTGACTGCGAAGGGATTCGAACCCCCAACCCTCAGAGCCGAAATCTGATATTCTATCCAGTTGAACTACGCAGCCTAAATTATTTTTATATAAAATTCTGAAAACAAGTTCAGAATGACCTAATTTAAATTAGGTCAAATGCTTTTTAACTAGCATAGAAATTGTTTTGCCATCTGCTTGTCCTGTTAGTTTTTTAGATACCATTCCCATCACTTTTCCCATATCTTGCATTCCTGTAGCACCTAAACTATCTATCGTAGAAATTACAACAGCTTCTATTTCTTCCTCTGTTAAAGCTTCTGGCAAAAATTCTTCTAAGACAGCAATTTCTGCCAATTCTGGTTCCGCTAAATCTTGTCTTCCTTGTTTTAGAAAAATTGCAGCACTATCTTTTCTTTGTTTTACTTGCTTCTGAATAATCTTTACTTCTTGATCTTCTGACAATTCTTCTTTTATGCCAGTTTCTGTTTTTGCTAATAAAAAAGCAGCTTTAACAGCTCTTAAAGCTTGTAAAGCAACAGTATCTTTTGCCTTCATTGCTGCTTTCATCTTATCCATTACTTGGGTTTGCAAACTCATAATTTTATTTTTAATTAATTCTTAAACTACTTTTTCTTTTTCTTCAACTTTTTTAAATATAAAACATTATTATTATAATCTATAAATGCTTTTCCTTTTCGCAAAATATCTGCACCAATAATACCATCTACTTCTTTCGCATTATGTTGGGTTAACGCGGTATTCACATGAGATAAATCGAAAAGTACTAAATTACATTTATTGGTTTCCCAAGTTACAATTTTTAATAAATTATTTTCAGAAAGTTGTGTTTCCATATCTGTTGCTCCAGCACCAGCGGCTTTTGTTTCACTTTCTTCTGCAATCAAATTAAAATGTTCAATTGAATTTAAACCTACACAAGAATTAGATGCGCCAGTATCTAAAATAAAACGCCCCTTAACGCCATTTATTTTCGCCTTTAATTCTAAGTGATTTGTCGCAATCTTTTTTAGTGAAATTTTAATGTATTTTTTTTTTTTTAAAATCTTCTCTAAACGTTTCATATAAATTTATAAGATTTCAAAAATACAATTTATAAAATTTAGAAAATACTATCGTTCTAAAATTTCTTTTAATTTTTGTTTGTACAAATTATGTTCTCTACTATTATGATGCGTTCCATTCTCTATTTCTATAAAACAGTTTTGTCTCGATCTATTTAATGCTAATAATTTTTTAGCATCTTTAAAAGAAGTAATTTTATCTTTATTACCATGAAAAACAGTAATTGGCGCGGTTACTTTTACAATGTCTCTGTTTGTTTTAAATTGATACTTCAATAAAAAAGTGGGTGCAAGTATCGAATAATATTGAACTGCTTTTTTAAAACTGTAAAAAGGTGCTTCTAAAATAAGTTCTTTTGGTTTATTTTGAGCCGCAATTCTTGTTGCAAACGTACCTCCTAAAGAAAAACCATATACTACTATTTTATCTTCTTTAACAGTTCTTTTTATGTGTTTGTATACTAACAAAGCATCAGTAAACATTTTTTCTTCATTAAAATTTCCAGAACTCTTTCCGTAATTTCTATAATCAAAAACGAAAACGTCGTAATTATACTTTAATAAATAGGATATTCTTTTCCCCCATTTTGTAAGATTTCCGTTGTTTCCATGGCAAAATAAAAGAACTCCTTTTGGATTTTCTGTTTTGAAATGAAGCGCATTTATTTTTTTTTCATCTTTGGTTGTTAAGAAAATTTCTTCAAATTTATTTGAAAATTGGTATTGGTAATTTTTCTCTAATTTTTTTCCATTCTGAAATATCAGCTTTTCTTGAAAAGAATAAATGAGCGTAAAAATAATGGTCAATAAAGCTATAAAAAAAAAGAGGATGTAAATCATTTTAAAAATTGACGGTACGAAACTACTCATTTTTAAACATTCTAAATAAAAACTTTAACATTTATAGATTTGACTTCTATTTGAATTATTACTATTTTTAAATAATTTGTAAAAATAACGTATGAATACTCCAAAAAGACTCGAAAACGCACTTATAAAATTGTACAACGCCTTTCATAACAATAAATTAAATCCTGAAGATTGTACTGCTTGTGCTGTAGGTAATATTTTAGACAATCATGATAGCTGGAAACACCTTTCTGATCAACATGGCTCTCTGCAATTGAACTATGTTGGTACAGTGCATCAAAATTTAGGAAGGCGTTTTAATGGGTATTCTCCTTTAGAAATATTACAAATTGAAAAAATATTTTTAGAAGCTTGTGGTTTTAAAACTCCTTTGTGTCATTATAACTCTAAGCCTCGAAATTCTAAAAACAAAGAAGTTTTATTTACTGGCTTGTGTGATGTTGTTTCTTTTTTGTGTGAATTAGAAGGTATCGCAAATGTGATGGATTATTCGAAGTTATTTGAACACGAAAACGGGCAACCTGTTTACCATATAGAAACACTTTTAACCTAAAAATAAATATTTTTTATAGATTGAATAACGGAGGCATCAAAAGTGATTTCAAAATAATTTTACCAATTAATTTTAGTAATACGCAGTTGATACCTAAAAAGACTGTGCTTCTAAATAAACTAATTAATTAGCTTGCTTTTATAAAAAGGGTTAGATTGCAAAAATCTTAAACATCATATATGAAAAAATTAGTATTTGTGGCTTTTTGCCTAGCATTATCATTTACTTCTTGTAGAGAAGACAAGAAAAAAGAAACTACCGTAAAAACAGAAGCAGAAGCTAAGCGCAAGGTAGAAATTGAAACTTCTAAAGGTACCGTGAAAGCTGATGACAAAGGAAATGTTGACGTTAAAATTAAAGACAACAAATAAACATCATTACTACTCATTTTATAACAAAAAGAGTTTTTTAACCAACTTGATAGGTATTATTTCTTATAATAATACTTTGTTCTAACAAAAAAACCGATTCATTGCTGAATCGGTTTCTATTTTTAAGATTCCTGCCTTTAACCAATCAAGTTGGGCACAGGAGCAGGAATGACAAGTGGAAGATTATCCTCCAAAATCATCAAAACGAATGTTTTCATCTGGCATACCAAAATCTTCGCCCATTTTTTGAACTGCTTTGTTCATTAATGGTGGTCCACAGAAGTACAATTCTATATCTTCTGGTGCCTCATGATGATTTAAGTAGTTATCTATTACACAATTATGTATAAAGCCTACAAAACCATCACCTTCGGTATCATGAATATCTTTCTTCACTTTCCAATTGTCACTTTCTAAAGGATCTGACAATGCAATGTAAAAGTTGAAATTTGGAAAATCTTTTTCTAAAGCTCTAAAATGATCTATATAAAACAATTCGGCTTTAGAACGTCCACCATACCAATACGTTACTTTTCTACCCGTTTTTAGAGTTCTAAATAATTCATATAAGTGAGATCGCATTGGCGCCATACCTGCACCACCACCAACATATAACATTTCTGATTCAGATTCGTTGATGAAAAATTCACCATAAGGTCCAGAAATAATACATTTGTCTCCTTTTTTCAAACCGAAAATATAAGAAGAGGCAACACCAGGATTTACATCCATCCAGCCACCTTTTGCTCTATCAAATGGCGGAGTTGCAATACGTACGTTTAACATGATTTCTCTTCCTTCTGCAGGATAAGAAGCCATAGAATAGGCTCTTTCTACAGTTTCATTATTTTTCATTACCAATGGTCTCAATTTAAATTTGTCCCATTCTGCTTCAAACTTATCTGGACTATCGTGTTCTTCAGGGTGTGCTGTAATATCCATATCAGCAAACTTTACTTCACAAGGAGGAATTTCTATTTGAATATACCCACCTGCTTTGTATCCCATATCTTCTGGAATCTCCACAACAAATTCTTTAATAAATGAAGCAACATTGTAATTTCTTACAACTACTGCATCCCATTTCTTGATTCCAAATACTTCTTCAGGAATAGAAATGTTCATGTCTTGCTTTACCTTTACTTGGCAAGCCAAACGTGCACCTTCTTTTAATTCTTTTCTAGAAAAATGAGGAACTTCTGTTGGTAAAGCTTCTCCTCCACCTTCTAACACATGACATTCACATTGAATACATGTTCCACCACCACCACAGGCAGATGGTAAGAAAATTTTATTGCTCCCTAAGGTAGTTAATAAAGAATCTCCTGAAGCTACTTCTATTTCTCTTTCACCATTAATCATAATCTTTACAGGACCAGATGGTGATAATTTTTGTTTTACTACTAACAATAAAGTTATTAATAATAAAGCTATTATTAAAAATGCGACAACTGTTGCAATAACAGTTCCTGTTGTTCCTGCTGCTAAAATCATGTTACTTTATCGTTTTTATGTTTTTTGCTAATTCTTTTTTTGTTTCTTTCTGTTGTACTTTTTCAACAGTAACTTCTGGTTCTGTAGAAGGTTCTCCTTCTTCATCTCCTCCTGTTAACATGCCTCCAAAACTCAAGAAACCAATACCCATTAAACCTGTAATAATAAAAGTAATTCCTAAACCTCTTAATGCAGGTGGTACACTAGAATATCTAATTTTCTCACGAATCGCGGCAATGGCTAAAATTGCTAAAAACCAACCAATTCCAGAAGATACTCCATAATTTAAAGCCAGTCCTAAAGATTCTATCTCTCTGGCTTGCATGAATAAAGAACCTCCTAAAATGGCACAGTTTACTGCAATTAGCGGTAAGAAAATACCTAAAGAGTTGTATAATGATGGTGAAAATTTCTCTACAATGATCTCAACTAACTGAACCATGGTTGCAATGGTTGCAATAAACATGATAAAAGAAAGAAAACTTAAGTCGTATGCTGCATATTCATCACCCAACCAAACCAATGCACCTGGTTGTAATAAATATTGGTCTAACAGCCAGTTTAAAGGAACTGTAATTGCCAATACAAAAATTACTGCCGCTCCTAAACCTACTGCAGTTGTTACTTTTTTAGATACAGCTAAGTATGAACACATTCCAAGGAATACGGCAAATACCATGTTGTCTATAAAAATAGATTTGAAAAATAATTCTATATGTTCCATATTTTTTTTAAACTTTTAATACTGAACTTGTTTCAGTATCTTATTTAATTATTTCATTTCTGACAAAAACATCCTGAAATCAATTCAGGATAATCATACTGCGTATTGTTAATCTTCAATTAATGCTTTGTTTCTACTACGTTGTACCCAGATTAATAAACCCACTACAATTAGAGCCATTGGAGGCATTAACATAAATCCGTTATTTTCATAGCCTGTTGCATACAGTCCTGTTTTTTCAATTGGGTCTCCTAATACTGGAATTCCGAATAAAGTACCTGAACCTAATAATTCTCTAAAGAACCCTACAATTATTAAAATTACGGCATATCCTAAAGCATTTCCTATGCCATCTAAGAAAGATTTCCAAGGTCCGTTTGCCAGTGCAAAAGCTTCAAAACGCCCCATTATGATACAATTCGTAATAATTAAACCAACAAATACTGCTAGCGTTTTACTTAACTCATAAGCATACGCTTTTAAAACTTGATCTACAATAATTACTAAAGATGCAACCACAATAAGCTGCACAATAATTCTAATTTTAGAAGGAATGATATTTCTCATTAAAGAAATAACCACATTACCAACTCCTAATACAAATAGTACTGCAATACCCATTACTAGAGAAGCTTTTAATTCTGCAGTAATTGCTAATGCAGAACAAATTCCTAATACTTGTATTGTAATTGGATTGTTATCTGCTAAAGGATCTATGATTAACTTTGCGTCTTTTTTTGAAAGTAGTCCCATCTTAGTTTTTATTTTTTAAGTTTTGGAAGTATGGTAAATACAACTTTAAATCTTTTTTAATCATTGCAGCAACACCATCGCCAGTAATTGTTGCACCAGCCAAAGCATCTACTTCATAATCGTCTTTATCTTTATTTAAAGGATCGTTATTACCTTTAGCAACAGTAATTCCTTTAAAGACACCTGCTTCTGTTAGTAATTTTTCACCGTAAAAATCGTCCATAAAATAACGTTGCTTAATGTTTGCCCCTAAGCCAGGAGTTTCACCAGCATGATCAAAAAAGGTTCCTTTTACAACCATATCTGTATCTAACGCAACATACCCCCAAATAGCATCCCAAAGACCTTTACCTCTTATTGGAGCTACATACACCGTTTGTCCTTCTTGTTTGCCTTTAAATAAAGGTAAAAAACGAGACTCACCGTTTTTAGCTCTGGTTTGTTGTTTTTTAATATCTATTAAATAAGGCTCTTTGTTATTATTAGCAGCCATGAATTCTTGGCGATTCATTTCTTTAATAATGTTTCCATCCTTTACTTCTAAAACAATTTGTTCAGAAATTTTTGTAGCAAATGCTTCTGCTACTTTATCTGTAGAGATAAAGGTGATGCTTCCTTCTTCATTTTCATTAACACCCATTGCATACAAAATATTTTGCTGCGTTTCCATTCTTTCATTTTCCTTGATAGCAGGTTTTAATGAAGATGCTGTAAATGCTAATAATGAACCCACAACAAATACCATTACAATGGCAAATATGATGGTATAACTATTACTATCTGTTCTCTTACTCATAATTTAGGCAGTTTTAACTTTAGCACGCTTTAATCTTTTCTTGACGTTTCCTTGAACCACATAGTGGTCTATTGTTGGAGCAAATACATTCATTAACAGAATTGCTAAAAACACTCCTTCTGGATAGGCAGGGTTAAATACACGAATCATAATTGAAAAGAAACCAATTAAGAAACCGTAAATCCATTTTCCTTTATTTGTTTGAGATCCAGTTACTGGATCAGTCGCCATAAATACAGCTCCAAATGCCAAACCTCCAATGGTTAAATGTTCCCACCAAACGGTATTCATTAAGCCGTAAAACTTGCTAGATTCTGTAATCATATCTGCAGCAACCACTTGATTGAATATCAAACCCATAACGGCTGCTCCTACAAATGCTGAGAGAATAATTCTCCAACTTCCAATTTTTGTAAAAATTAAAATTGCGGCTCCTATAAGGATTAAAAATGTAGATGTTTCACCCACAGAACCTGGTATGAAGCCCATAAACTTATCAAAAGTAGAATACACTACTTCTTGATTTTGTGCATAACTTCCTAAAATCGTTTCACCAGAAATTGCATCTGCAGTTCCAGTTCTTTCTACAGCATCGTATACCCAAACTTTATCTCCAGACATCCAGGTTGGATATGCAAAAAATAAGAATGCTCTAATGGTTAATGCAGGATTTAAAATATTCATTCCTGTACCACCAAATACTTCTTTACCAATTACAACTCCAAAAACCACCGCAACAGATAACATCCATAATGGAGTATCTACAGGCACAATTAATGGCACTAACATTCCTGTTACTAAATACCCTTCTTCTACTTCATGTCCTTTAATAACTGCGAAGATAAATTCGACTAAAAGCCCAACTCCGTAAGAAACAATTACTAATGGTAATACTTTTATAATTCCAATCCAAAGATTATCAAACGTAAAAAAGTTAGCCAAAACATCTGCTCTTAAAGAGTTGTCTATAGCTGCATAATGTTGATAACCTGCATTGAACATTCCAAACAATAAACAAGGAACTAAAGCCATAATTACAATATTCATTGTACGCTTTAAATCGTCTGCTGCTTTGATGTGGGTTCCTCCTGCGTGAGTAACTTCGTTCGGTAAATATAAAAAAGTATGGATTGCATTAAACGCAGGTGCCATCTTGGTTCCTTTATATTTCTCTTTTAAATTGTGTAAGTTTTGTTTTAAGCTCATAACCTTATCCTAATTCTTCTCTCATTAAATCTAAACCTTCACGAATTATCTTTTGGTGCGGTTGTTTAGATACACAAATAAATTCTGTTAGTGCAAAATCTTCAGGAGCAACTTCATACCCTCCTAAAGCTTCCATCTCATCTAAATCTTTATACATAAATGCTTTTAATAATTGCATCGGATAAATATCTAAAGGAAACACTTCTTCATAAGCACCTGTTACTACAAAAGCTCTGTGTTCACCATTTGTGTTGGTGTTTAAGTCATATTTTTTCTTTGGATTTAACCAAGAAAAAGTCAAGGCTCTAGAAGTAGAAACTTTATTGAAAATTGGTTTGTTCCAACCAAAAAATTCATAATCATCTCCTTCTGGAATGGCTGTTATTTGATTGTCATAATAGCCTAAAAAACCATCTTCTTTTACTTCCTTTCCAGAAAGTACGTTTCCGCTGATTATTCTCGTATTGTCATCATTCAAATTATTTGCAGTTACATCTGCAACAGCAGCACCTGCAATTGCAGTTACATATTGCGGCTTGCTAAAGTGAGAACCTGTTAAAGCAACCGTTCTTGTTAATTTTAGTTTTCCCGTTAGCAATAATTCACCAATAACCACTAAATCTTGAGGAGTGATTACCCAAACAACTTCCCCTTTATTGATAGGATCTATTTTTGCAATTTGAGTTCCCACATTTCCTGAAGGGTGTGGTCCTGAAACCTTATGAATTTCTACGCCAGATAAATTTGCCAAAGCAGAGCTAGAATTTGCGCCAACTGAAACATGTACTTTTCCTTCAGTTAATTTAGAAACTGCTGTAATTGCAGCTTGTAATTCTGCTTCTTTTCCCGCCAAGGTGTAATCTAAATCTGCCGCTAAAGGTGCACTTGCATAAGCAGATACAAAAATAGCTTTTGGAGTTTGATTTGGGTTTGCAACCACGTCAAAAGGACGTTGTTTTATAAAGGGCCAGCAACCTGCAGCAAATAAATGATTTTTAACCTCTTCTGCAGACATTGTACTTGCAACTTTGGTTCCAAAATCTTTAAATCCTTGTATTGCATCGGCAACAATTTTAATTGCTAATACTTTTCTTCTTTCTCCACGTATGACCTCTGTAACTTTACCAGAAACAGGACTTGGAAATAAAATACGTTCGTCACTTTTCGAATGAAAAAGTGCTTCCCCTGCTTTTACTTCGGCGCCTTGCTTGGCTATAAGTTTAGGTATTATTCCGTGAAAATCTTCTGGCTTTACTGCATAAATACTACTTTGAACACTCTTAGTAGTTATTTTCTCCGCAACGCCAACCAGCTTAATATCTAAGCCTTTTTTAATACGAATGTCTTTTGACATAGTAAATTGGAATATTTAGTTATCTAAAAAAATCAAGCAAATTTAAAGATTTTGAGGATGAGGACTGATATATTTTTGTGTTAATCTTGCTTCATTTCACTTATTTATACTAATTCTAAATAAAGCTAAAGATAAAATATTTGTGCCTATTTACTTCACAAATAAAAACTTCATATCTAATTAAATGTGAGGTAAAAGCTAAAAAGAAGCTGAGAAAGTATAGGAAGTCAAAAAAATCACTTTCTGAAGATTGCTAAATAAAAAAATATTATATAAAATTTAATAATTTATTTAAAAGGAACAGTATTTGATATTATATTTACAATATAAGATTCAGTATTTATAAGACGCTTAAAATAAAGGTATGTACAAAAGGTTAATACTTGTTTTTTTACTTTTTTCAACTAGTTTTTATGCTCAAAACATAAAAACCATTCAGCTTAGACCTTTACAAGAAAATAATTTTTCTGCTATGGTTCCTTTAGGTACTGTTTTAGAATTATCTTTTGATGATTTAGACGCAGATAGTAAAGAGTATCAGTACAAAATTGAACACATGACCCACGATTGGCAAAAAAGCAGATTGCTTTCTAGCCAGTTTATTAATGGTTTTGACCAGAATACTATAATTAACGTAACGAATTCATTCAATACTCTACAAAATTACACACACTATTCCGTAAGAATTCCCAATGTAAATACTGTTCTTACAAAAAGTGGCAATTATCTATTATCTGTCTTAGACAGTTATGATGAGGTTGTTTTTACAAGAAAATTTGTGCTTTATGAGAATTTAGCAACGGTGCCTGTTTCTGTGGCAAGAAGTAGAAATACAAAGACTTTAAATACACAACAAACCATTCAGTTTGCAATAAATCACCCTGGAATTCAAATTAACAATCCTGGACAAGAAATACATGTTACCATTATAAAAAATAATAATTGGAATGAAATAATTACAGGTTTACAACCTACATTTTTTAAACCGAATCAATTATTATACACGTACACCAACAAAACTAATTTTTGGGGAGGAAACGAATATTTAAATTTTGATAGTAAAATTATCAGAAATAAAAGTTTGAATATTGTAAAGATTACTAAAGAAGATGTCTTTAACCATTATCTATATCCTTTTACTTATAATGAGTTTAGAGCGTATACCTACAACCCAGATATCAATGGGCAATTTGTAGTGAGAACTCTAGAAGGAAATGATAATAATACAGAAGCAGATTATGCTTTAATGCATTTTTCAGTTGAAGTAGCTGACATGATTGAGGAAAAAGAAATGTATGTATATGGTGCTTTTAACGATTTTTCTATTACTGATGAAAACAGGATGTATTACAATCCAGAAACCAAAACATACACCGCGAGCATTTTACTAAAACAAGGTTTTTACAATTATACCTTTGCCACTATTGGCACTGATAATTTTGTAAACACCCACGAAATAAATGGTACTTTTTTTGAAACCGAGAACGAATATACCGTAATTGTTTACTACAAACCTTTTGGTAGTTTATACGATAGAGTTATTGGTATTGGAAACGGTTTTTTTAACCAAAATAGGTAATTCTAAATTTGATTTGTAAAAACAAATCAAAAAAACTACTTTTACCTGAGTATGATTCAACAAATTACAAAGGGTATAAAAATTTCTGTAGAAACAAACTATAATGGCACCAATTATAGAGGTAACAAGTTGTACCATCTTTTTTCCTATACCATTACTATAGAAAATACCAGTTTAGATATAGTGAAACTAACAGACAGGTTCTGGACAATTTACGACTCTTTAAACGGAACAGAAATTGTAAGCGGAGAAGGCGTTGTTGGCCAAACACCTACATTATATCCAAACCAAAAATACACCTACAATTCTGGTTGTTTTTTAGCCTCTAATTTAGGCGCTATGAAAGGCTTTTATACCATGATTAATTTAGAAACTTTCGAACAATTTAAAGTATTCATTCCAACTTTTCAACTAACAACACCTGTATTATCAAACTAACAAAAACCAAAAAGAAAGTTGCTATAATTAAAGATCCAGCATGTTTAAATTGCGGACATCCTTTTAGCGGACAAGAAAAATATTGTCCAGATTGTGGACAAGCGAACAAAGGCGACAAAATAACTTTTGGAAGTTTTGTTCATGAAATGTTTAACGGATTTTTCTCTTTTGATGCGAAATTCTGGCGAACCATCATTCCGCTTTTAACAAGTCCCGGAAAAGTTTCTATCGATTATGTAGAAGGCAAAAGAAGCAGGTATTCGAATCCTTTTCGTTTTTATTTAACGGTTTCTATTTTCTTTTTTTTGTTGGTTGGTTTGTCTATCAGTAAAAATAAATTTGACGAACTCACTTCAGAAAGCAAAGCAGATATTGTTGAAACTTTTAAAGAAAGTTCTCATAAAAACACCAAAGACTTTACTAAAAAAGATATTGATTCTATAAAAAAGGAAGTAAAAGATAAAATGGAAAATTCGTATATTCCAATTCCAAAAATCGCACAAGAGAAAATTTTAGAAGATTTAGAAAAAGAAGTCAAAGACTCAACAGCCATAAAAATCTCTAGAGGAAATAGAATTTCTTTTGGAGGCGATAGCAGGTTAGATAAATTTATAGCTTATGAAAAAGAGTATCCAGACTCTAAGATAGACATTGCTTTAGATTCTTTGGGGTATGATAAAAATTTTACGAATAGATTTTTGTATACAAGGGCAAAAACCGCAAATTCTTTAGTAAAAAAAGACAGTCGAGATAAATATTTTAATGATTTGTTATCTTATGGCTCTGTTTCTTTATTTGTATTCTTACCCTTTTTTACACTATTCTTAAAGTTATTTTATATCCGAAGAAAATTTAATTATGTAGATCACTTAGTGTTTGTTTTTCATACGCAAACCGTATTTTTTATGCTATTAACTATTTTGTATTTAATTTCCTTTTTTACAGATGTAAAACATGCTTGGATCTTTATAATACTATTCTTACTGTATTTATTTATAGCCATGAAAAAATTCTACAAGCAAGGGTATTTTAAGACATTTATAAAATTCTTAATGCTAAATTTTGTCTATGTATTAATGGGAGGAATTGGAGTTGTAATTGTAGGGCTTATCTCTTTTGCATTTTATTGAAAGTAATTATTTCTTTAGCTATTTGGTTGTTCAAAAGATCATCATATATCAGACAAATATCATCTTCTTTTTTGATGGAAGTAATACTTACCGTTTCTACAAACTTTCGTTTCATTTTGGGCGAAGTTTCAGGAGTCCCCAAACTGTCATTTTGGTGAAATGCTATAATTTCTTTTTGATGGAATTCTTTGTGTTCTAAAACCCAAGTTGCAAACCAATCTTTTCGTACCATTTTCATCTCTTCTGTATACAAGGTAGATGAAGACCAGATCTTAGGTTCTTGAGGCAATTCTACAAAATGTTTTTTTAATCCATCCCAAACCAATTCATAGGTTTTTAATTCCTCTTTAAAATCAACAAAAATAAGTGTAAAAGGTTCTATCCCTTTAAAATCAAATGCTCTAATAAAAGCAACCGCATCTTTGTCTGTAAGAATTTTTTTTACAATAATACCTCTACTCATTTTGTAATATGCATTTCTTGTATGCTTTGTAAAGCCGCCGTTTAGCAAACAGACCAAACGTTTTTTACTACTAGTACCAATCCAAGTTCCACCAGCCAATGCATCTTTTGGGTAGACTAATTCTACACCATTTTCTAAATACCTTTTAGGTGGAATCGTTTTTCTTAATGGAGTTTCGTCTCTATTAGAAGTTAAAATAAAATTGTTTTTCCCTAAAGGAAGATAGGTAACTGTACACATGCATTTATCAAATAAAATTCATTTTAAAAGTCACAAAATCGATTGATAAAAATTGTAACTTTACATCTTCAAAATTAGTAGATTAATTTTTAAAAACGAACAAAATGACAAGAGGATTTTTTAATGTTCCAACTGCAGTAAATGAACCTGTAAAAGAGTATGCTCCTGGATCTCCAGAAAGAAAAGAGTTATTGGCAACCTATAAGTCTATGTACAATAGCAATATAGACATTCCGATGCATATAAATGGTGAAGAAATTAAAACAGGAAACACAAAAAATATTAGACCTCCTCATGATCATAAACACATTGTTGGGCAATACCATACCGCAGATAAATCTCATATAGATACTGCTATTTCTACAGCATTAGCTGCAAGACAAGCTTGGTCTAGTGTAAGTTGGATGGAACGTGCTTCTATTTTCTTAAAGGCTGCAGAATTATTAGCAGGACCTTACAGAGCAAAAATGAATGCTGCCACAATGATTGCACAATCTAAAAACGTACATCAAGCAGAAATAGATGCTTCTTGTGAAATGATCGATTTTTTCCGTTTTAATGTACAATATATGACGGATATTTTTAAAGATCAGCCAGCATCTGCACCAGGAATCTGGAACAGAGTTGAGTACAGACCTTTAGAAGGTTTTGTATATGCCATTTCTCCTTTTAACTTTACTTCTATTGCAGCAAATTTACCCGCAGCAGCAGCTTTAATGGGTAATGTTGTTGTTTGGAAACCTTCAGATCATCAAGCCTATTCTGCACAAGTAATTGTAGATTTATTTAAAGAAGCTGGTTTGCCAGATGGTGTTATAAATGTGGTTTATGGAGATCCGGTAATGATTTCCGATACTGTTTTAGCTTCACCAGATTTTTCTGGTTTGCATTTTACAGGTTCTACAACCGTTTTCAAAAATTTATGGAAACAAATAGGAAACAATATTCATAATTATAAAACATATCCAAGAATTGTAGGAGAAACAGGTGGTAAAGATTTTATTTGGGTGCACAATTCATCAAACCCATTACAAGTTGCAACTGCCATTACAAGAGGTGCTTTTGAATATCAAGGTCAGAAATGTTCTGCAGCTTCACGTGCATATATTCCTGCTTCTCTTTGGGAAGAAGTAAAAAGTCATTTAGAGAAGCAAGCGAATGAGTTAAAAATGGGTTCTCCAGAAGATCCATCGAACTTTGTAAACGCTGTTATTCACGAAGGTTCTTTTGATAAAATTGCAAAATATATAGATGCTGCAAAAGCAGATACAAATGCAGAGGTTATTATTGGTGGAAATCATGATAAATCTGTTGGATATTTTATTGAACCAACAATTATTTTAGCAAAATCACCAACATACGCAACAATGACTACAGAGTTATTTGGCCCTGTAATGACCATTTTTGTATATGAAGATGCAGCATGGGAAGCTTCTTTAAAATTAGTTGATGAATCTACGGAATACGCATTAACAGGAGCTATTTTCTCTACAGATAGATATATTGTTGAAAAAGCTTCTAAAGCTTTAGAAAACGCAGCAGGAAACTTCTATATTAATGACAAACCAACAGGTGCGGTTGTAGGTCAGCAACCTTTTGGAGGAGGAAGAGCTTCTGGAACAAATGACAAAGCAGGTTCTGCGCAAAATTTATTACGTTGGACTTCTGTAAGATTGATTAAAGAAACATTTGTAACTCCAACAGATTACAAATATCCATTTTTAGGATAATCACAACATTCTTATTTTATAAAAAAAGCCTCATTATAGTTACTGAAATAAATTCAGCTTACATAATGAGGTTTTTACTTTTATAAAACTATTTTCTAATTTACTGTAAAACTAAAAGTTTGTCCAATAGACTTCGCACCAGCATCGTCTATGACATTTACTTTCCAAGAATAGGTTTTGCCAGATGCTACAGCTACCGTATAGGTCTCTACGGAAAGAGCATCATCAACCAAGTTTAAGGTAGTATTTTCGCCAAAATATAATTCATAAGTTAATGTATCACTAGCATTTACATCTTCTCCTTTCCATATCAAATCTAAATTTCCAGCGCTTACACTTGTAGTATTTTCGGGACTTATTATCGTTGCCATAAAGGGTGCATAATTTGTTATCGCATCTCCTTTTGTATAGAAAGCAAATATTGATGAAGCAACTCCTTGATTATTATTTACATCTAAGGCATTCACCTTCCAGTAATAAGCCATAGATTTCTCTAAAATTATACTTAGCTGACTCTTAGTAACAGTTCTATTTTCTACGATATCAGTTAATTGTCTATCTTTTGCAATGATAATAGTATATTCTAAATCATCATTTTCAGGATCCGTTGCATCACTCCAATCAAAAGTAATTGTAGTATCTATACATAAAAGGTTTTCTGAAGGAAATAGTAGTTGCACAGCCGTTGGTGGCTGATTTACTGGATCTTCTTTTGAACACTGTAGACTTAGAAAACAGAAACTAAATAAGCTACATATAATTGCTATTTTTCTCATTGCTTCAATATTTTAATGGGTTTAGAGTCTATTGGTAGTTTTAAAATATAAAGCCCTTTTGCGTAATTCTGGAAAGGAATCGACATTTTGTTGTCTTCTACATCAACCATTTTTTTAAAGACTAATTTTCCATTAATATCGAAAATGATTGCTTCCATTTTAGAACTTTCTGTTCCTAGAGGAAGTAATAATTCTATTGAATTTACTACTGGATTTTTTAATACTAAAACATTTTCTATGGTTGTTTTATAAACTCCTTCACAATCTTTAGCCGTTTTTATTTCTAATTTACCTGTTTCTCTAACTTCAATTTCAAAAATATTTTCATTGGTAGTTCTCAATAAGTTATTATTTAGGTAGACACTATAAGGGGCGGTACCTTTTTCAATATTGAAAGCATATGTTTTTTTACTTTTATTCGCTATAGCTTTTAGAGCTATTGGTTGAGAGGCAATAATTTCTACTTCAAAACATTGTGTAAAGTTCAATTGTACTGTTTCTACACAGACTTCATACATACCAGGATCTAGGTTTATAAAAGAAGTGTTTGTTCCACTAATTTGCCTTGTAGAATTTGTTGAGTCCCCTGTTACTGTAACGTTATAATCAAAAGAAGTTTGTTGAATATTTACAGTAATAATTCCATCATTTTCATCTACACAAGTCTCTGAAATTGTTTCCACAGAAATATTGTTAGGATCTATTAATAGTTCTGTAACAGTTATTGAATAGTCTTCTGTTTCACCCCATTCTGTTAAATGATCCGCATCACAAGGGCCATCACCAAAGCCATCGTCTGGATCATCATATTCTAAAACAACTCGCATCGTGGTTTTTCCAAATCTTGCATCTGAAGGCACATTGATACTGAAAGTTGCAGTAGCAACATCCTCTATTTTTGATCCTAAATCATATCTTTCAGTATTCTTATCAAAAACATAATCTTGATTCCAATCTATAAAAACATAACAATGGTCTTGAAAACCACCAGTATCAAAAGTTACGCTAACTGTGTAATTTGATTCTTTAAATATGTTTGTGTTTATAGTAGTAAAATCTTGATAACCGTCTATTAAATCATTATCAGAATCATTATTTATAGAATTAAAAGTTACGTTTGTAATATGTTCTGAACCACCAGATTCATCTGTAAATGTTGATGTACAATAGGATGGCGTTTCTGTTGTAAAACTAAAAATATTAGAAAAAGAACCTTCATTGCAATTATTCTTTGGTTTTACCCTCCAAAAATAAGTTTCATCTATATCTAAGTTTGTGACTTTATAAGAATTTGTAGATGTTGTTCCGCTAGAAACAATGGTAGCAAATGTAGCATCGCTTGCAATTTCAACGTCATAAGAACTGGCATTTGTGTCTTCTTCCCAAAAAAGTGTTTCTATCAATGAAACATCAGTTGCACCGTTTGAAGGAGATGTTAATGTTACGGTTCCTAAATTTGAGTCTGTTACCATTAATAATACATCTATATTTTGAGTTACACTCGCAGAATTTCCTTGAATGTTTATGGTGTACTCTTGGGCGGTTATTCCATCTAAATTAGAAACGGTCATGGTTACACTTCCATCAGCATTTATTGAATTTGGACTAAATAAAACAGTAGCACCTGCTGGCTGTCCTGTTGTTGAAAAGCTTACCGATTCAGAAAATCCGTTGATAAAATCTAAATTCAAATTATAATTCACGGTTTGGTTTCCTGAGTTACAGGCAGACAAATTACCACTTGTATTTTCTAATATAAATGAGGGTACTGTAGATCTTATTTCAAAATTAATTGCATTTACATTGTAAAATATGTTTTCAACAGCTGCTACCATAATTCTAGCTTCTGTTGTTACATTATCTGGTACAATAATAGCTTCTGAACCGTCATTTGGTGTGCTTGCTAATAATGTAATTGGAAAAGTAATTCCACCGTCTTCAGACAGTTTAATGGTTACATTTTCACAATTTATTGGAGCTATATCTGTAGTTCCTTTGTTCCAAGTGATGGTTTGCGAACTGCCTGCATCCCAAATTGTAGCTGTATTTTGAGATGTAATTGTAAAAGCATCGGCTTCTGTTACTGTCACCGTCATGTTGTCTCTAAAAGTAGCTCCTCCAGTAACATTATTATCTCTAACCAATAAAGAAAAATTCATTTCTCTTGCAGTGCTTGGTATAACTTCCCAAGTAGAAGATGTACTTCCAGAAACAACTGTAGCGAGTTCTGGCATAAATCTATTAGGAGAAATATTTGAGGGTAAAGATCTAAACATGGGTCCTACAGCATTGGTTGCTGATGGAGGCATCGATCCAACCTCATTGTCTGTCTGTTCCCAATTATAAGTTAATGAAGAAACGCCGTCTGTATCTGTGCCAGTTCCTTTTAAAACAAAAGGTGTCGATTTTGGAATGCTATAATCTAAACCCGCGTTTGCAACAGGTGCATTGTTTCCGTTGCTTGTTAAGGTTGCACAGCTTGCAGAAGATTGTATAATTTGTTGCATTTGAGCAATACTTACGGCATGAAAATAATCATCACTTTGTCCTTGAACATTAGGCGAACAAATGCCTGCATATCCCATTAAAGTAGATGCACTTCCTGGTTCTACTGCTGATGGGTTTGATCTATTACAATCATTATTTTGTGTATGTGTGGCACCAAATTGATGCCCCATTTCATGCACTACAAAATCGATATCATAAGGATCTCCAATAGGCGAACTTCTCCCTGTAACTCCTCTTGCTTTTTGTCCTGTAAGACAAACCACACCCAAACCAGCAACACCATCTCCGCCAATACTAAAAATATGACCAATATCATAATTTGCGTTTCCTATTTGAGCATCTGCAATGGTTTGCACTTCATCAAGCATTTCATCAGGATCACCATCTGTAATATTATCTGTATCAGGATCTAAAAAAATTATTTTGTCATTGTCATCAACAATTACCATTTTAACAGCCAAATCTCTTTCAAACAAACCGTTAACTCTTGTCATTGATGTATTCATCGCAGATAAAACCGCTGCTTTTTTCTCTGCATCACTTGCGCTAGCAGAAATATTTTGATTATTTAAGTGAAACTGGGCATATTCTCCACTACAAACCAAAGCCAATCTATAGGTTCTAAGATTGCCATCGTTTACAACTTTTGCTTTGGTATTGGTAAATGCTTGTTTTCTTACGGTTTCTTCCACTTCACATTTAAAATTTACATCTTCTTCTTTTAAATCTGAAGTTTTATAAACAATGTATTCTTTATTGTCTTTTGAATACGGATCTATATAAACCGTTTTTCCTTTTGCAGAAAATATAACTGCATGAAAGCCATCTGTACCAATACTAATTTTTACATATGAAGTTGGGTTTTCTATTCCTACTGCTGTATACGATTTTATGGATGGATATTTTTTGGCTAACTTCTCACTAAGATTAGAAGATTCTCTAATTTTAAAAGACTCTAAAACACCTTCAGCATTTGGGAGTTGAATACTATTATTTATTGATTTTGATTGTTTATTTAAAGTAGTGTTCAGAACATGAGTATCTAAATGAAACAAGGTGTGTTTTGTAGGAAAATTTTTTATTCTCCTTACTTCTTTCTTTTGTAAAGAGTAGTTTTCTTTACTCAATTTTTTCCATAATTCCTGCGAATTACTTTTTAAAGAAAAAATAATTACAAAGACCAAAATAGAAAAACGAAATTGCTTTATTTTCATAGTAACATTTTAGGAGTATAAACGATTCCAAATATAACGAAATATTTATCTTTGTAGTCTATAAGATGAACAGAAACATACTACTAAAAGACTTAAAAGTTAAAGATTACAAAGATACTTGGGATTATCAATCTAAATTATTGCAAGAAATTGTTGATGTAAAGATTGAAAACCGAAGAAACGAGGCGAACAAAAAAACAGAAAATCATTTTTTATTTGTTGAACATCCGCATGTATATACCTTGGGAAAAAGTGGTGATTTGAGTAATTTATTACTAACCGAAAAACAACTTTCAGAAAAAGGGGCTACTTTTTACAAAATAAATCGTGGTGGAGATATTACCTATCATGGTCCTGGACAAATTGTAGGATATCCAATATTAGATTTAGAAAATTTCTTTACAGACATTCACAAATACTTACGTTTGTTAGAGGAAAGTATTATTTTAACCATTGCTGAATATGGTTTAAAAGGAGAAAGAAGTGACGGCGAAACGGGTGTTTGGTTAGATGTTGGCACTCCATTTGCAAGAAAAATCTGTGCTTTAGGAATTCGTTCTTCTCGTTGGGTCACAATGCATGGTTTTGCATTAAACGTAAATACCAACTTAGGCTATTTTGACCATATCATTCCCTGTGGAATTAAAGGAAAAGCTGTGGCTTCTATGGAATCTGAATTAGGTAAAAAATTAGACTTAGAAGAAGTAAAAGGAAAAATTTTAAAGCATTTTAAAACCCTTTTTGAGGTTGAAGAATTTGTAACTTCTTAATTTTAGATTTCTTTTTAAAATAAAACAATATAAATATCGTCATTGCGAAGCATGAAGCAATCTCTTTAAATACTTAAATAATAAAACAGTTTGCCACGTCCTGCGTCCTTGCAGTGACGCTTAATTTTATTTCTCTTCGTTAAAATACACTTTATAAAACTTCATTTTTTTCTCTTCATCATAACCTCTTTCTAAATATTCTGAAGCGGCTTCTGGTGCATCTACATCTAATTTTATATTGATGTTGGTATCTAATTTTATTTCAGTTTTAAGTTTGCTTTTTTCCTTCTTTAAAACCACTCCAGAAACATCAAAATTATTTCTAATTAACACATCATTTAAAGTTTCGAAGTGTTTTTTATATTCATCAAATTGTTCTTTGTGTTTTTCTTCCTCAAAAACCTCATCTTTAAAAGTAGCATAATCTACAGATTCGTTTTCTTTAAAATAATCTACCGTGCTTGCCAAGAAACTTCCTTGTTCTTGCATGCCCAATTCTGGCTTTATTACTTCTTCAGAGAATTCTTTACACATTTCTAAATAACTCTGAGTATGCGAATTATGATCGTCTGCTAATTTTATACTTAAGAAATTTTTAATCCAATATTGTGCATCGTAATTGTTATTATCTACAGACAAAACAACGGTTCCTTCTGTGTCTGAAGTATTTAAAATTAAACAGCCTTTGTCTATTTTTTTGGTTGAAATTCCTTTTTGAACCACTACGTCAAAACTTTCATTGTCATCTAAATAGGTTTGGAAAAAATCAATTTTATTTTCAATTTTAAAAACCCCAACAGCTTCTGTTAACACATCTTTGTATTCTATTCCTTCGATAAAAACCACAATAACATCACCTGTTTTTATTTGCGCAGAATTTGATTGCTCGTATAAGTGATTGACAATGTTTTTAGAATATTCTATAAATGAACCTTCTTCTTTAAACACTTCTGAAGCATAATTATTCAATTCATTTAAACGCACATCTGCATGATGAGAAAAACGATAGCTTTGTGTTAAACCTCCAAATGGTTTTAGTAGAAAATTTTTCATTAAGTCATACCCTTCTTGATCGAAACGAATTAAATCTTCAGAAAACACATTATGTCCGCTGTTAAATTTATTGGCTACTTTATGAAGAATGCATTTGGTAATTTCTGCGCGTGTTTTTTTAATCATCTTATAAAATTGAGAGCGTAAAAATAGTTGAACTTTTTAAATAAACGAATTAGTTTCTAAAATTAAAATGCTAAAAGCTCATAAATATGTTTCCCCATAGTTGAATCTTTCGACTACGCTCAAGACAGACTAATTGTTTGAGCTCTTTTTTATTTTTTTCTATAAAAAAAGCGAGTAGTGAAACCAGAAAACCTAACTACCAAAGGCAGGTAGCTTCTATAACAAAATACTTTATTTGATCTTCAAATCGAATTTTAGCTGTTCTGGCAACAATCTAAATGTTTTTCTATGGTACTCTGTAGTGCCAAATTCTCGAATGGCATTTCTATGTTCTTTGGTTGGATAGCCTTTATTTCTTGCCCAATTGTACATCGGGAATTCTTGATGAATCTTAGCCATATATTCATCTCTATAGGTTTTTGCTAAAACGGAAGCCGCTGCAATACTCAAATACTTTGCATCACCTTTTACAATGGTTTTATGCGGAATATCTTTAAAATCTCTAAATTTATTTCCGTCTACAATAATATATTCTGGAATTACATTTAAAGCATCAATAGAACGATGCATTCCTGTAATAGAAGCTTGTAAAACATTTATTTCATCTACTTCTTGCTGCCAAACAAAAGAAACCGCAAAAGCCAATGCATTCTCTTCTATAAAAGGTCTTAGCTCGTCTCTTTTCTTTTCTGATAATTGTTTAGAATCATTTAAAAAAGGATGGGTAAAATCTTTTGGAAGTATTACAGCAGCAGCTACCACAGGTCCAGACAAACAACCTCTACCGGCTTCGTCTGTGCCTACTTCTAAAGAAAAACCACTATAATTAAGTTTTAGCATCTTGCAAAGAAAAGAAAAATTCTACTACATTTCTCTTGTTTTATTCAGTTGAAAAAAATGAATAAAACAAGAATCTACAATTAACAATTTTCAGCATACTTATTAACAATAATTTTCGTTTAATTATTTTACATTTGTTCACGAAGAAATTCTATATGAAAAGTAAAATACTATTCACTTTCTTAATTGCTATTTTAATAGGAACAAATACGTTTTCACAGCAAATTCGTGGTCAAGGTGGATTTGGAAACGCAAGCGATATCCAAAGAGATTCCATCAATACTTCTGGAGAAGTAAATGTAACTTTATCTGGTAAAACGAAATATACAGATTATAAAGTGTTTTCTCACAAAAGAGATACAACTTACATAGACACAACTCTTTCACTTAAGAAAGACTATAAATTTAACTACCTAAGAAAAGATTTATTCGAATTTTTAGAATTTCATAATCAAGGGCAAACCTTAAACAATTTAGGCTACAGTTTTAATACTATTTCCAGATTTCCAGATATTGGTTTTTCTGCAAAACAAGTAAGTTATTTAGATGTTGAAGATGTAAAATATTACGAAGTACCAACACCCACTACAGAAATATTATACAGAACTGGTTTGCAACAAGGGCAAGTTTTAGATGCTTTGTTTACATTAAATTTTTCTAAAAGGCTAAATGTTTCACTTTCTTATAAAGGAATTCGTTCTTTAGGGGCTTACAGACAAGCCTTGGTGAGTAATGGTAATTTTAGAGGTGCTTTTCATTACAGAACAGAAAACAATCAGTACGAAGTTAGAGGCCATTTAACAACGCAAGACTTTTTTCACCAAGAAAATGGCGGTTTAACCGAAGAATCTTTGATTAATTTTATTGAAGATGACCCAAATTTTCAAACAAGAGCACGTTTAGATGTAAATTTAGACAATTCTGAAAGTCAGTTTGATGGCAACAGGGTTTATCTAGAACATAGTTATAAGCTGTTATCTAGCAAAGACACCATTAATAACAAAGATTTTAGCAATCTAAAAATTGGGCATGTTTTTACAAACGAGAATAAGTCTTATGAATTTTTTCAATCGAGTTTAACGACAGATTTCTTCGGAAGTGCAAATTCTTCCAACCCGAGAGATCAGAAAGCAAAAAGCAAAATTACCAACAACGAGCTAAACGTAGAATTTAACTCTAAATATGTTTTAGGTAAATTTAAAGCCAAAACTAATTTTACAAATTACACGTATGGTTATGATACTATTTTAAATAGTAAAAGTGCTATTAACAAATTAACAATTGAAGGAAATGCCATTTCTTTTGGTGCAGATTGGAATGCTAAAATAAAAAACTTTCAACTAAATGCAGCAGCTAATATTACTCCAGGAAGCGGCAGACTTTCTGGAAACTATTTAAAAGGGGAAGCTGTATTTAAAAAAGACAGTATTTTTAGCGTAAAAGGTACTTTGCTAATTAGTTCTAAATCGCCAAATTTTAATACGTTATTACACCAAAGTGAATATGATGATTACAATTGGCAAAATAATTTCAGCAATGTAAACACTAGAGATTTAGGCTTTGATTTTGCTTCTAAATGGCTGAATGCATCTTTAAACTTTACCAATCTAGACAATTACACTTATTTTGATGAAGATAGCCAACCACAACAATTTGCAGATCAGATTACCTATTTAAAGGTAAAAGCAAGCAGAGAATTTAAATTAGGTAAATTCGCTTTAGACAATACTTTTATGTACCAAAATGTGAGTAGTGGAAGTTCTGTTTTTAGAGTGCCAGAATTTGTGACGAGAAACACCTTTTATTACACAGATTATTGGTTTAAAGGCAAACCAATGTTGGTGAATATTGGCGTTACTTTTAAGTATTTTACAAAATACAATGCCAATGCTTACAATCCTCTTTTAGCTGAGTTTAGAATTCAAAATGATGAGCAAATAGGTTTCCCTGCTTTTGATGTTTTCTTTAATGCACAAGTGCGAAGAACACGTTTGTATTTAAAAGTAGACAATGCTACTTCTGGATTTACTGATAAAAATTATTTTTCTGCGCCCAATTATCCTTACAGAGATTTAACCATTCGTTTTGGTTTGGTATGGAATTGGTTTATTTAAAGGAGATATAAGTGCCTCTCAAAGAAAAGGTTTTTAGAAGTTAGTAAATATAAGCTACTGAAACTCATTCTCATTCTCGATTTTATGTGTTTGGATCTTTTTTAAAGACTTTTAATAAATTTAGTATCAGGATGCAAAAAATCACCCAAATAAAACCAGCAATAAAACCACCAGCAATATCTGAAGGAAAATGCACACCCAAATAAACTCTACTAATTCCAATACTTAAAATAAGCACTATTAGTAATGCAATAATGCTAAATTTTAAAATTTTACGGATTCTAAATGTGAATATCAAATAAATTAAAAAACCATAAAAAGCCATGGCTGTCATTGCATGTCCGCTAGGATAACTAAGCGTTTTTACGGTCACCAAATGCTCTAAAGTTGGTCTTGCTCTGTTTATGATTTGTTTTAAAAGAAGGTTAGAACTTAATGCCAAAAGTAATATCAATGTTATTTGAACCACATATTTCCATCTTTTAAACAATACGTAAAAAAGCAATGCGCAAAGAGTAAAAACAATAAGATAACCCCAAATATCTCCTACATCAGTTACAAATAAAAAATATTCAGTCAAAAAAGGAGATCTAAAGGAAGTAATATACTGGCTAATTGTAGTATCAAACTCTGCCAACAAATCTGTTTTTAAACTTTCGGTAAGTTCTACAAAAAGTTTTATACCAAAAATTACAATGAATAAACTTAGAAAAACGATAATAATATAAGGTAATTTATGATCGTATTTTTTGAATTTCTGAGATAAAAACTGGGTGAATTTATCTATAATTATTTTTAACTCTTTCTGCATATATTAATAAAAAAATGACTGCTTTTAGTGTCTTTAAAATGAAGGTCTAAAGCTAAAAATAATTTTAGCTGATACCAACTAGCTGCTTTTGTCTTTATTATTTTTTAACCAACTGTCTAATTTTAATATTTAAAGCTGCAAATAACAATGTTGTAAACGGACTTAAATAATTAAAAACTGCGTATACAAAATAATCTGCAACAGAAACGCCTAACACTCCAGATTGATAAGCTCCACAAGTATTCCAAGGAATTAAAACAGAGGTTACTGTACCAGAATCTTCTAAAGTTCTACTTAAATTTTCTGGTGCTAAACCTTTATCCTCGTAAGCTTTTTTAAACATTTTTCCAGGAATTACAATGGCCAAATATTGATCGGAAGCAATTGCATTTAAACCCAAACAACTAATTACTGTACTTGCAAACAAACCAAAAACAGAACTTGCAATTGCCAATAAACTTTTTGTGATTTTTGCTAAGGCACCAATGGCATCCATGATGCCTCCAAAGACCATGGCACAAACAATTAAAAAGATGGTCCATAGCATTCCATTCATTCCTCCTGCCGAAAATAATTCTGATAATTTATCATTATCTGTTTCAATATTGGTATCTGTTAAAACTGAATTTATAATTGATTGTAACTTAGAATCTGATAAACTTTCTAAAACATCACTTTGAAAAATAAAGGCAAAAACGGCAGCTAAAACAACCCCTGTTCCCAAAGCAATTAATGGTTTTGTTTTCATTAAAATCAATGCTATTACAATTCCTGGCACTAAAAATAACCAAAGAGAAATATTGAATGTATTGTCTATAGATGCTAATAAATTACTTATGTCTGTACTACCAGTAGTGTCTATGGTTCCGCTTAAAACGGCAAATACAATCAATGTTATTATAATTGTTGGTACCGTTGTATACGCCATGTATTTTATATGTGTAAATAAATCTGTTCCTGCCATTGCTGGTGCTAGATTTGTAGTATCAGAAAGTGGCGACATTTTATCGCCAAAATAGGCTCCAGAAATTACGGCGCCGGCAATCATTCCTGTAGGAATTCCTAGTGCGCTTCCAATACCAACCAAAGCAATACCAACGGTTGCAGAAGTTGTCCAAGAACTTCCTGTAGCAATAGAAATAATGGCTGCAATTATTACAGAGGCTGGTAAAAATATTTCAGGACTTAGCACTTGTAAGCCATAATAAACCATCGCAGGAATAATACCACTAACCAACCAAGTTCCTGCCAATGCACCCACTAAAAACAAAATCATTATAGGCACAAAAACACTTTTCCAGTTTTCCCAAACTTCAGAAATCATTCTTAAAAAAGAAACTTTGTTGAAAAAACCAACTGCTGCGGCAACCAAACCTCCCATTAATAAAATATATTGATTTGTATAAGCTCCAAACCATTCTTGTCCCTCAACAAAAAAGATGTTATATGCCAATAAGCACATTAAAATTACTACGGGAATTAAAGATTCTAATAAGTTTAATTCTTTATTGTCTGTGATTTTTTGATCTTCAATATGTATTTCTGATAGATTATTTTCGTCTTGCATTCTATAAGTTTAGTTATGTAATGTTACGATTTTAGGAGAAGTTATGCAAATTGATTTGGTTGACTTACTTTTGCCCTCATGGATTCATTAACACAAATTGTTTTAGGTGCTGCTTGTGGCGAAATTGCGCTTGGTAAAAAAATTGGAAATAGGGCAATATTGTTTGGTGCAATTGGTGGAACAATACCAGATTTAGACGTTTTTATGGGTCGCTTTTTATATAGTAATGAAATTCAAGCGATGGCTTTTCATCGCGGTTTTATGCATTCTATTTTATTTGCCGTTTTAGGAAGTTTTATTTTTGGTTACTTCGTTTACACTATTTATAATACAGGAAAGAGAAAAGAATCTACCACTCCAAAAGATTGGATCTGGCTTTTCTTTTTATCGATATTTACACATCCTATTTTAGATTGTTTTACGCCTTACGGCACACAATTGTTTGCGCCTTTTTCTGATTACAGAATAGCTTTTAATAACATTTCTGTTGTAGACCCTTTATATACGTTGCCTTTTTTAATTTGTATGATTGTGGTTTTATTCTTCAAAAGAACAAATTCAAAAAGATTAAAATGGACAAAAGCAGGAATTTATATCAGTGCTACTTATATGCTATTTACCATTGGAAATAAATTTTATATCGATACTGTTTTCAGAAAATCTTTTAAAAAAGCAGGAATTTCTATCGATCGTTTTTCGGCACAACCTTCAATATTGAATACTATTTTATGGTATGCAGTTGCAGAAACTAAAGATAAATATCATCTTACTTTTTATTCGCTATTAGATAAAAGTGCAACCGCAGATAAGATTATAACCATAGATAAAAATCACGATTTAATTGATATGCGTGATGAAAACTTAAAAACTTTGGCGTGGTTTAGCAACAACTATTATCGAATTTCTAAACAAGAAAAAATAGGCACTTATACCTATACAGATTTACGGTATCCGATGTTAAATCCTGAAGATATAAACACTTCGGTTTTTAATTTTACAATCTTCTTTGAAAATGGCGCTTGGGATATTTTGCCTTTTGATGGAAACCCGCCAAGTAAAGAAGATTTTGCTTTGTTTGTAAACCGTTTGAAGGGAATATAATTGTGGTTATTGGTTATTGGTTATTGGTTATTGGTTATTAAAGCTAAAAAAACTAACGAATCTTGAAAAGAGCTTTTAAATCTTTCATAAACTTCGTTTAATACTTTCAATCAAAAAGCATTTTAATTTCAGTAATGCTCAAGATAAACTAAATAGAAATCTCATAATTAAGATTCTTTCTCATGCTTCGTCAGAATGACATTCATTAAAGTCGTTTAAATTTGAAACTCTAAAGCTGAACTAAAAATCACAAAATATCAACCTCTTTCATACAAGATTTCATCATCTTATAAGTTCTTTCAATATCGTTATCTAAACCAATAGAAAACCTGATTAATCCATCACTTAAACCCATTGCTGTTTGTTCATCTTCTGGTATTTCTGACGATGTTGAACTTCCTGGAGCAGAAAATAAGGTTTTATAAAAACCCAAACTTACGGCTAAATAACCCAAGTTTTTATGCTGCATCAACTCCATCAACTCGTTTGCTTTTTCTAGAGTGCCAACATCAATAGTAAGCATACCTCCAAAACCATACTCAGTATTCATCATCGTTTTAAATAGTTGATGAGAAGGATGTGAAACCAATCCTGGATACACCGTTTTTAAACCATCAGCTTCAAATTTATTAGCTAAAAAAACAGCATTTTTACTGTGCTGTTTCATTCTAATATGCAAAGTTCTCATATTTTTTAAGATAGAGGAAGCTCGTAAACTATCCATCGTGGCACCTAACAACATACTTGCACCATCATTCACGTTTCGTAAATCATTGATAAATTCTTGAGTACCACAAACTACGCCACCAACCGTATCTGAAGAACCATTTATAAATTTTGTTAAACTATGAATTACAATATCTGCCCCTAATTTTGCTGGCGAAACAGAAAGTGGAGAAAATGTATTGTCTACCACTAATTTTAAATTGTATTTTTTTGCCAAAGCTGACAAACCAGCAATATCAGCAACTTCTAGTAACGGATTACTCACAGATTCACAATACAAAACTTTTGTTTTCTCTGTAATTGATGCCGCTACAAGATCTAATCTTGTGATGTCTACAAACGTTGTTTCAATGCCTAATCTTGGTGTGAAATTTTTTAAAAAAGCATAGGTTCCACCATAAATTGTTCTACTAGAAACAATATGATCTCCAGCGCCACACAATTGTAATAAAACGGGCGTAATTGCACCCATTCCAGATGCAGAAACATTTGCCGTTTCTGTACCTTCCATGGCTGCCAGTGCTTCACCCAAATACAAATTTGAAGGTATTGAATGACGTGAATACAAATAACAACCATCTGCGTTTCCTTCAAAAGTATCGAACATGGTTTTTGCCGAAATAAATGTATACGTAGATGAATCTGAAATTGATGGATTTACACCGCCAAACTCGCCAAAATATTGTAAATCTTGAATATTATTTGCTGGATTGAATTTCATGATAGTAGCTTTTTAGATATACAAAGAGACTACTAATTAGAAATAAAATCAATATATTATTTAAAATATAGATTATTTTTCTAAATTTGATTTGATTATTAGTTTTAAAAACTAAAACACCTTCTTTAAACTCCAATTTATAGAAAATTTATATGTTAGATTCCACAGATAAAAAACTCATTAATTTATTACAAAGAGATAGCAAACAAACTACAAAGCAATTGAGCCTTCAACTTAATTTGTCTGTAACAGCAGTGTATGAGCGTATTAAAAAGTTAGAACATCAAAAAGTGATTGAAAAGTATGTGGCCATCATCAATAAGAATAAAATAGAAAAATCGTTTTTAGTTTTTTGTCATGTGAAATTAATTCAGCATTCTAAAGAATATGTAACTACTTTTGAACGTGAAATCTTAAAATTAGAGGAAGTTTCTGAATGTTTTCATGTAAGTGGTGACTATGACTATATTTTAAAAATATATGTAAAAGATATGGAAGAATATAGAAGTTTTATGGTCACTAAACTAACTGCTATAAAGTACATTGGTAGTACACACAGTACTTTTGCCATTGAACAAGTTAAAAATACTACTGCAATTAGAGTTTGACAATATGCGATCTAAAAATTATAAAATTACTGAATTAATGATCATCTTTATCTTGATTCCTTTGAGCTATCTTTTTGAGTATTCATTGGTGATAAAACTAGTAATAGGAATCTTAGGTTTTGGATATATTCTTTTTGTTTTAGTAAGAGTTGAAAAAAACAGGTTCAAAATTGGAAAGCATCTTAAATGGAGACTTTTTTGGAAAAGAATTCTCATCAACTTATTAATTATCGCAATTGTAACTTCAGCTTTTGTCTGGTTTACAAATAAAGAGAGTCTTTTTGCAATAGTTCTTAACAAACCAAAAATATGGATTTTAATTTTATTTTTCTACTCCTTTTTTTCTGTGTATCCTCAAGAACTTATTTATAGAACGTTCTTCTTTCAACGTTATAAAAAGCTATTTAAAAATGATATTTTGTTTATTTTAATAAATGCTTTGCTATTTTCTTTAGCTCATATTTTTTTCAAAAACGCTTTGGTACTATTACTTACTTTTATTGGTGGAATTTTATTTGCACTTACGTACAGAAAAACAAAATCTACACTTTTAGTTGCAATTGAACACAGTATTTATGGTTGCTGGCTGTTTACTGTTGGTATGGGAAGTATGCTTGGGTTTCCTTCTTAGGAATTAATATTATAATATTTTATTTTGCAGAAATTTTAAATAAAAAAAGATCCAAAAATAAAATTTTGGATCTTTTTACTAAAATGAAGTATTTTAAATACTACTTATTTTGTTTTTACGGTAAATGATAACTCCATCAAATCATCGATAAATTTATCTTTTAAATTGTCAAAGAATTTTTTTGACCCATATTTTACATTAAAATCTGCTCTATCAATTGTAAATGTTTCACTTTTAAAAGTAGTAACATCTCCTTCTGTCATTAACATTGCAGGAATTGTAATACTTTTAGTAACATCTTTTAATGTTAAATTTCCGGTTACGTGAAGTTTGTCTTCTTTTTCTTCAACACTTGTAATGACAAATTTAGACATTGGATATTTCGCAACATCAAAAAAGTCTGGTGACGTTAAATGACCTACTAGTTTCGCACCGCCTTTTGCATCTAAATCTTCATTTTTTATAGAAGACATGTCGACTACAAATTCTCCTCCTTCTAAATTACCATCTTCTAAAACTAAAGAACCTTCACTTAACATAATTGTTCCATTATGTGCTCCTGTTGGCTTTGTACCTTTCCAAGTAATTACAGAACTCGTAACATCTACATTGTTTAAATCTGCTACTTTTTCTATGATTACTTCTTCTTTAACTTCTACCTTTTCTTTTTTCTCACCTTTACAAGCAGTTAAAACTGATGCTACAACTGCTAATGTTAAAAATACTTTTTTCATATGATTCTGGATTAATTGGTTTTGGAATTGTTTTCCATGGCAAAGATACAATTCTTTTATTTTCCAAGGGAAATAAAATTCATCTTTTTTAGATATCGTTAAAACGTAATAAGCTACTCTTTATTTTTTGAATCTATAATAATTGTTACAGGACCATCATTTAGTAATGCTACTTTCATAGCTGCACCAAATTGACCAGTCTGTACTTTTTTGCCGATTTCTTTTTCTAAGGATACAACAAAACTATCATACAAAGGAATGGCAATTTCTGGTTTTGAAGCTTTTAAATAGCTAGGTCTATTTCCTTTTTTTGTTGAAGCTTGCAGCGTAAACTGACTCACTACAAGTACTTCTCCATCAACCTCTAAGAGCGATTTGTTCATCACTTTATTTGCATCATTAAAAATGCGCAGATTCGCAATTTTTCTAACCAACCAATTGATATCTTCTTGAGCATCTTCGTCAACAATACCTAATAAAATGAGCAGACCATTTTTTATTGCAGCTACTTTTTTATTATCAATACTTACACTTGCTTTTAAAACTCTTTGAATAACAATTTTCATAACCCCTAAATCCCCAAAGGGGACTTTTATTTTTAAAAATTTTAAATACTTTTAGTATTCACCTATTTGATATGATCTTTTTACTATTCTTAGCCACTTTTCTTATTTTTAGTTTTTCCCCTTCGGGGAAACGTCTGAAAGACAAAGGGGCGCTATTCTTCTTCCCAAACATCTGTTCTAAAGTGTTCTTTCTCTTGTGCTCCTTCTATAATTTGAAGGTAACTTTTGTAACGAGACCAAGAAACTTCTTCTTTTTCTAATGCCTCTTTTACAGCACAATGTGGCTCTTTTATATGAATGCAATTATTGAATTTACAATCATGTTTCAACTTAAAGAACTCTGGAAAATAATCTCCCAATTCGTATTTATCAATGTCTACAACGCCAAAACCTTTAATTCCTGGTGTGTCTATAATTCTTGCATCGAAACTTAAATCGAACATTTCTGCAAACGTAGTTGTATGTTTTCCTTGATTGTGTTGGTCAGAAATTTCTTTCGTTTTTAAATCTAAAGTAGGTTCAATTGCATTTACCAAAGTTGTTTTACCAACCCCTGAATGCCCAACAAACATAGACGTTTTGCCTAGCATTAGGTCTTTAATTTCAGCTACATTTTTATGTTGGGTTGCAGAGACTTCTACACATCTATATCCAATTGCTTCATAAATATCTTTTAGGTATAAAATTTCTGCCCTTTCTTCAATTTCGTAAGCATCTATTTTATTAAAAACAAGTATAACATCTATTCTATAAGCTCTTGCAGAGACCAAAAAACGATCTATAAACGTAGCAAATGTTGGTGGATTATTGATGGTAATCAATAAAAAAACTTGATTTATATTAGAGGCAATTATGTGCGTTTGCTTCGATAAGTTTACAGATTTACGTACTATAAAATTATCTCTATCTAAAATAGTTTTAATAACGCCTACTTCTTCATCTCCTTTTTTTTCTAAATCGAACACAACTTTATCTCCAACAGCAATTGGATTGGTGCTTTTGATATCTTTTATTCTAAATTTTCCTTTTATTCTACACTTGTAAAATGCTCCTTGGTCAGATTTTACGTGATACCAACTTCCTGTAGATTTGTATACGGTTCCAGTCATTACTACAAAGATGCTATTAATTATTTAAATGAAAAAAATAATTCATTTATATCGAAAAATATCCTATCTCATTTATAAGGTTTCTTAAAAATAAAACTATATTCGTTTTGAATTTAAAAAAATGAAAATGAAAAAAATAATTACTTTATTGGCTTTCGTAATTTTTATCACAGTAACAAATGCACAAACAAAACTATATGTGCATCCAGATGCCAAAACCTATGTTGCCAATACTAAAACAATCGCTATTTTACCTTTAAATGTTCAAGTAAAATTAAGACCTAAACAATTAAAAGATTTTACTTCTGAACAAATAATTGAAATGGGCAAAAATGAATCATTAGATATTCAAAAAGCAATGTATTCTTGGTTTCTAACAAGAAAGAAAAGAGGTACTTTACTAGTTGATGTGCAAAATCCTAAAAGAACTAATGCATTACTTCTAAAGAAAGGTATTGATGTGCATTCATATGATGAATATTTGCCAAGTGAATTAGGTGAGATTTTAGGAGTAGAAGTGATAATTACTGGCTCATATGAAACTTCAAAACCAATGTCAAATGGAGCTGCAATTGGATTAGCTGTTCTAACTGGAGGATTATTTGCTACAAATAGTGCAACCATGAATATGGATTTTATGAGTACTACAGATGATGAATTGGTAGTTAATTATCTTAAAAAAGTAAAAGGAACGCTCGGTTCTGATGCACAAGATTTAATTAATGTTTTAATGAGAAAAGTCTCTCGAAGAATTCCTTACACTAAATAATAAAAAGTTATATAAAAAAAACCGCCAATTGGCGGTTTTTTTAGCTGTAAACTGAATGGGAAAAAAGTGTGTTTGCTATTGATTAAAAGACCTTTCGGGTTTTAAAAACATGAAGAGTGTGAATAATTGTAAAAATAATTCAGCATTGAATAAAAGATATAACAAAAAGGCTGACCTCTTTTTTCTGCATGGTAACCAGTAAAAAAAGATGCAGAATTAATATTGATTTATGAAAAATTGCAGTAAAATGAGCCATTTTTATTTTACGACATAGGCAGATAGAAAATACAGCGTTGATGTAGAAATTGACTTAAATTCACAGGTTTTAATGGTTTGATGATAATAACTCCTAAAGGGTTTGAAACCCTTTAGGGGTTGGAATTTCGAACGCACAAAAAACCTCAAAAGGTTTAAAAACCTTTGAGGTTTGCAAAAATTCTAAAAGTAATTTTTAATAACTTTCTCTTTTAGGTTTGCGCTATGCGTTAAGGATTGAGTGGCCTGTTTGAGCTCTTTTTTGTTTTTCTCAAAAAAAGCGAGTAACGAAAGCCTGACTTTATGCTGATTTTTCTTCAGAATAAAGGAACGCTCAAAAATTATCCTTTAATAATTTTTTCTTGATGATTGATAGATTCTTGATGAATTGCTTTAAACATTTTTAAAACAAACTCTTCACTTAGACCTTTATTTTCACCCTCTAAAATCATGTTTCCAAGAATTTCGTTCCAACGTTTTGATTGTAAAACCGCAACGTTTTTCTCTTTCTTTAAAGCTCCGATTTGATCAGAAACTTTCATTCTTTTCCCTAATAATTCGATTAATTGATCATCTGCAACATTAATTTGAGCACGTAAATTATTTAAAGAATCTCTGTAATCTGAATCGGTTTCTGTTTCTTTTCTAATCTTTAAATCTTCCATAATTTGCTTCAAATTTGTAGGTGTAACTTGCTGTGCAGCATCACTCCAAGCATTTTCTGGATCGAAATGAGTTTCTATCATTAAACCATCAAAATTTAAGTCTAAAGCGGTTTGAGATACATCAAAAATCATTTCTCTATTTCCTGTAATGTGAGAAGGATCGCAAATTAAAGGTAAGTCTGGAAATCTATTTTGAAATTCAATGGCCAATTGCCATTCCGGAATGTTTCTGTACTTTGTTTTTTCATAGGTAGAAAATCCTCTATGAATTGCACCTAAATTTTTAATTCCTGCGGTGTATAATCTTTCAATACCACCTAACCACAAAGCCAAATCTGGATTTACCGGATTTTTTACCAACACAATTTTATCGGTTCCTTGCAACGCATCTGCAATTTCTTGCATAATAAAAGGTGAAACTGTAGAACGCGCACCAATCCATAATAAGTCTACATCATTTTCGATTGCTAATTTTACGTGAGCAGCATTTGCCACTTCTGTACAGGTTTTCATGCCTGTTTCTTCTTTTACTTTTTTTAGCCATCTTAATCCAATTTCTCCAACACCTTCAAACATTCCTGGTCTTGTTCTTGGTTTCCAAATTCCTGCCCTAAAATAATTTACATCAGAATCTTTTAATTCGTGTGCAATTTTTAAAACCTGTTCTTCGGTTTCTGCACTACAAGGCCCTGCTATTACTAGTGGATGCTCTAATTTCATGTCATCCAACCAAGTTCTTAATTCTTTTGTATTCTTCATCTTTCTATTGTTTTGGCTTTTAATTTATGCCGTTTAAAATTTGTTTTATATAATTTGTGTTCTCCATTTCGTTAAAAATTTCAGAGAAATTATCTTGTTCCATCAACTTTTTAAAATGTTGTAAATTGTTGATGTATTCTTCTAATGTTTCAATAACATTTTCTTTATTTTGCTCAAAAATGGGTGTCCACATTGCTGGCGAACTTTTTGCCAAACGCACTGTAGATGCAAAACCTGAACCTGCCATATCGAAAATATCACGTTCGTTTTTTTCTTTTTCTAAGACCGTTTTTCCCAACATAAATGCGCTGATGTGCGACAGATGCGATACATAAGCAATATGTTTGTCATGCGATTTTGCATCCATATAACGAATTCGCATTCCTAATTTTGCGAAAATCTCTAATGCTTTTTCCTGTAATTTAAACGCTGTTTTTTCTACTTCACAAATAATGTTTGTTTTGTTTTTATACAAACCTTTTAAAGCTGCTTTTGGTCCTGAAAACTCAGTTCCGGCAATAGGGTGTGCTGCTAAAAAATTCCTCCTTTTCGGATGATTTTCTAATACTTTACAAATCTGTTCTTTTGTAGAACCTGCATCTATAACCAAACAATTGTCATTGATATGCTCTAAAACTTCAGGAATTACCTTTAACTGCGCATCTACAGGAATAGAAATAATTACAATTGCTGCTTTGTCTAAATCTGTAAAAGTTGCTTTTTTATGAATAATACCTAATGCTAAAGCTTCTTCTAAATTGGCTTTATTTGTATCTATCCCGTAAATAATTGCTTTTGGATATTGTTCTTGAATATCTAAAGACATGCTTCCGCCAATTAAACCAACTCCAATTATAAATATATTTTTCATTTAATTTATTTTCAATGGATAAAAACCCTGCTATTGAACATCAATGGGTAAAAATCCATTGCTATTAACATCAACGGGTTAAAACCCATTTCTATTAACATCAATGGGTTGAAACCCATTGCTATTTATTTTTAAAATCTACTTATCGCCTCTCTTATTACTTCTGAGGTTACACACAATGAAAAACGAATGTATCCTTCTCCTTGAGAACCAAAAACGGTTCCTGGTGTAATAAAAATATCTTTATCATATAAAATTGCATCTGTAACTGCTGTAGATTTTTTTCCTTTAGGAATTTTCGCCCACACAAACAGTCCCGTTGAATTTCTATCATAAACACAATTTAATGTATCTGCTAGTTCCCAAATTAAATTTCTTCGATCTTCGTATATTTTATTTTGCTCAAAAAACCAATTGTCAGATAAATTTAAAGCTTCGATTGCACCTTTTTGAATTCCGTAAAACATGCCAGAATCCATATTAGATTTTACTTTTAATATTTCATTAATATACCTCTCATTTCCTAAAACCATACCCACTCGCCAACCTGCCATATTAAAGGTTTTGCTTAAAGAATTCAATTCTAAAGCAATGGCTTTTGCACCTTCAACTTGTAAAATACTAATCGGGTTGTCATTTAATATAAAACTATAAGGATTGTCATTAATGATTAAAATTTGATGCTTTTTCCCAAATGCAACCAACTTTTCAAAGGTTTCTATAGTCGCATTGGTTCCTGTTGGCATGTGCGGATAATTGACCCACATGATTTTTACTTCCGTTAAATCTTGACTTTCTAGTTCATCAAAATTTGGCTGCCAATTGTTTTCATCACTTAAATTATAAAAAAGTGGCACTGCACCTACTAACTTACTAACAGATGTATAGGTTGGATATCCAGGATTCGGAATCAATACTTTATCACCTTCATTTAAAAAAGCCATCGAAATGTGCATAATTCCTTCTTTGCTTCCCATTAAAGGCAACACTTCATTTTCTGGATTTGAAGCTACAGCAAACTTGTTTTTATAAAAGTTAGAAATTGCAGTTCTTAATTCTGGTAAACCTTGATACGATTGGTATTTATGTGCAGTAGCATCCTTCAAACTTCCTTGAATGGCGTCTAAAACAGTTGCCGGTGGTTGTAAATCTGGAGATCCAATTCCCATATTGATAATTGGTTTTCCTTCAGCCATCAATTCTCTTACCTCTCTTAATTTTTTAGAGAAATAATATTCTTGAACCGTATTTAATCTTTTTGCGGGTTGAATCATATTTTTATTATTGTGAATCTGAAACATTTATCCTGAATGTAGTTCAGGAAGTTCAGAACGACGGCGGCGTCATTTTCTACCGTTTTTATAAGTTCCTAAAATTTTGAATTCTTCTGCCATGAGTTCTATAATTGCTTTCGCTTTCTGGTAATCTTTATAATCATCAAAAGTTACATCCACAAAAAATGAATACTTCCAAGGCATTTCTATCACTGGAAGCGATTGTATCTTAGTTAAATTCATCTTACAATCACTTAAAACATTTAAAATTGCGGCCAAACTGCCTCTTTTATGATTTAGTTGAAACTTGATGGATGCTTTATTTATTTGATCAATTCCATTATTAGGTGCATCAGTTTGTACCATTACAAATCTTGTCGCATTGTCTTTTATGGTCTGAATTTCATCTTCAATAACTTCTAAATTAAAAATTTCTGCTGCAATTTTTGGCGCAATGGCAGCAATTCCTTTTAAATTTTCTTTAAAAATTCTTTTAGCAACTTCAGCTGTATCTACATCTTCCACCAATTTTATATGTGGATATTTTTTAAAGAACTCTTTACATTGTAACAACGCCATAGGATGTGACCAAACTTCTTTGATATCGTTAATTTTCTGACCTTTTAGTCCCATTAAATGATGATGAATGTTTAAATATTCTTCACCCGTTATATGTAAATTATGTTTATCAATTAAAGCATAATTAGGTATAATAGAGCCTGCAATGGTATTTTCTAATGCCATAATTCCCAAATTTGCAGAATTATTTAACAAGCTTTCTACCAAGGCATCAAAAGACATGCATTCTTTTAATTGAATGTTGTCTCCATAGAAGTCGCGTGCAACTTTATAATGATTTGAGCCCTCTGCTCCTTGTATGGCAATTATCGTGTTCATTGATGATAAAATGATATCAAAAAAAAAGCCTCGAAGTAAATTCGAGACTTTATATATTTTAAATGCTTGTTAACAACATGATACAAAGTCTCTTCTCTTACTAAAAAAGTAAAAGTAAAAATAGAAACGTACCCAAATATTGTTTAACATCTTTGTGCTCTTTGTTTGTTCTGACAAAACTAAAGATTAAATTTATATAAACAAATATTATATGAAAGAATATAAAAGAATTGGCAATTTGTTAAAAAAGATGCAGTAAAAATGAAAATATTTATGAATTTCTTTAAGAAACTGGAAATCAATCATAAATATCAGAAAATTGATGTCAAATTCTCGTTAAAAATATAATAAACTATTCTGATAATCAACCCGTAAGACCTCAGAATCCTAAAGAAATTACTTTTTAAAAATATAATCTAATAAATAAAATAATAGTATATTTGCACGTTCAATGAAAAAATTTCGTTGACATACATAAAAATCATTTAAATAATATTGGCATGTACTTAACTAAAGAAGTAAAAGAAGGTCTCTTCGAAAAACACGGTAAAGGAAAAAACGATACGGGTTCTTCAGAAGGACAAATTGCGTTGTTTACGCACAGAATTAACCACTTAACTGAGCATTTAAAAAATAATCGTAAAGATTATAATACAGAGCGTTCATTAGTAATGTTAGTAGGTAAACGTAGAAGTTTATTAGATTATCTAAAGAAAACTGAAATCAACAGATATCGTGCGATTATCAAAGAATTAGGAATTAGAAAGTAATTCTTACTAAAAGAGACTCTATAAACGAGTCTCTTTTTTTATAAAAAATCATTTGAAGCTCAGCTTCAAAACAAAAAATTGTTCTTCCTGCGAAAACAGGAATCTAAATAATATTCTCTGTCTCACTAGCAGATTCTATATAAAAAATCAAAAATACCAACAATATTTTTGAATTTCCATTGCAACAACAGATAACAACACAACTACAAACAGTATTAAAAATTAGAATTAAAATTTATGATTCCAAAAGTATTTAGAGAGGTTATAGACCTTGGAGATGGTAGAGAAATTTCTATCGAAACCGGAAAATTAGCAAAACAAGCTCATGGTAGTGTTGTTGTGCAATCTGGAAAATGTATGATGTTGTGTACAGTTGTTTCCAATTATGAGCAAAAAGATCTAGGTTTTTTACCATTAACGGTAGACTATAGAGAGAAATTTGCTGCTGCAGGACGTTATCCTGGTGGTTTCTTCAAAAGAGAAGCGAGACCAAGTGACGGTGAAGTTTTAACAATGCGTTTAGTAGACCGTGTTTTACGTCCGTTATTTCCAAAAGATTATACTGCAGAAACCCAAGTGATGATTCAGTTAATGTCTCATGACGAAGATGTGATGCCAGATGCAATGGCAGGTTTAGCAGCATCAGCAGCTATTCAATTATCAGATTTCCCATTTGAATGCGCCATCTCTGAAGCAAGAGTTGGTCGTATAAACGGAGAATTTGTAATCAACCCAACTAGAGCGCAATTAGCAGCATCTGACATCGATATGATGATTGGAGCATCTGCTGATTCTGTAATGATGGTGGAAGGTGAAATGGATGAGATTTCTGAAGAAGAAATGGCTGACGCTATTAAGTTTGCACACGAAGCTATTAAAGTACAATGTGCTGCTCAAATAAGATTAGCAGAAGCATTTGGTAAGAAAGAAGTTCGTGAGTACGAAGGTGCAAGAGAAGATAAAGATTTAGAGAAGAAAGTTTATGATATGGCATACGATAAAGTATATGCCATCGCAGAAGCTGGATCTGCTAAACATGAAAGATCGGATGCATTTAAGCAAATAAAAGAAGATATTAAAGCATCATTTTCTGAAGAAGAAATGGAAGATTACGGTGGTTTAGTTTCTGATTATTATCGTAAAGCAGAAAAAGCTGCGATTAGAGATTTAACCTTAAATGTAGGTTTACGTTTAGATGGTCGTAAGACTGATGAAATTAGACCAATTTGGTCAGAAGTAGATTATTTACCATCAGTGCATGGTTCTTCAATCTTTACTCGTGGAGAAACCCAAGCTTTAGCAACCGTTACGTTAGGAACTTCTAGAGAGGCAAATAAAATAGACATGCCATCTTACGAAGGTGAAGAAAGTTTTTACTTACATTATAACTTCCCTCCTTTTTGTACAGGTGAAGCGAGACCAATTCGTGGAACCTCTCGAAGAGAAGTTGGACATGGTAATTTAGCACAACGTGGTTTAAAAGGAATGATTCCTGATAGTTGTCCTTATACAGTAAGAGTAGTTTCTGAAGTTTTAGAATCGAATGGTTCTTCTTCTATGGCAACTGTTTGTGCGGGTACAATGGCATTGATGGACGCTGGTGTACAAATGATAAGACCCGTTTCTGGTATTGCCATGGGATTAATTTCTGATGCTGATTCTGGAAAATACGCTGTATTATCTGATATTTTAGGGGATGAAGATCACTTAGGAGATATGGATTTTAAAGTAACTGGTACTTCAGAAGGAATTACTGCTTGTCAAATGGACATTAAAGTAAAAGGATTATCCTATGAGATTTTAGTGAATGCGCTAAAACAAGCGCGTGAGGGTCGTTTACATATTTTAGGGAAAATAACGGAGACAATCTCTTCTGCAAATGAAGAAGTTAAAGAACACGCTCCTAAAATGATTAACAGAAGAATTCCTAATGATATGATTGGTGCATTTATTGGACCAGGAGGTAAACATATTCAAGAATTGCAAAAAGAAACTGGTACAACTATTGTTATTACCGAAGATGCAGTTACTGAAGAAGGAATTATCGAGATTTTAGGAACCGATCCTTCAGGAATTGAACAAGTAATTACGCGTATTGAGTCTATGTTATTCAAACCTACCGTTGGTAGTGCATACGAAGTAAAAGTAATTAAAATGTTAGATTTTGGCGCTGTTGTAGAATATGCAGAAGCACCAGGAAACGAAGTGTTATTACACGTAAGTGAATTGGCTTGGGAACGTACAGAAAACGTATCTGATGTTGTTAATATGGGCGATGTTTTTGATGTGAAGTACTTTGGTTTAGATCCAAGAACTCGTAAAGAAAAAGTATCTCGAAAAGCCTTGTTACCAAAACCAGAAGGTTTTGTAGCAAGACCACCAAGAGATGACAAACGTTCTGGTGGACGTGATAACAGAAGCAGAGACAATCGCGGACGTGATGACAGAAAACCTAGAGAACCTAGAAAAGAAGAGTAATTCTTACTTTTTAAATTGATATAAAAATCGCTAATTAATTTTAGCGATTTTTTTTATGCTTTTTCGTTTCTTTGTAAAATTAAAATTATGTCTGTTCGAAGGTTCCGAAATTTCGGAAGAGAACTATAAAGACAAATTACAACCTCTCGACTCCGCTCGAGGAGACATCGCAAAATAGTTGAAAATTCAAAAAATCACATACTTATCTTTAGGCACAAACCAAGGAAATAAATTGGAAAACCTACAAAAGGCAATTGATCATATTGACGCAAAAGTTGGTGCCATTCATAAAATTTCATCCGTCTACAAAACATCTTCTTTGGGATTTGATGGAAATGATTTTTATAATATTTGTATTGAGGTGTCTACCTACCATACTCCAGAAGTACTATTAACTTCACTTTTAAAAATTGAAAAGGATTTAGGCAGAATTAGAAAAGACTCAAAGGAATATCAAAATAGACAAATAGATATTGATATTTTATTGTTTGGTGATGAAATTATTTTTTCTAAAAAATTAATGGTGCCGCATTCTAAAATGTTACATCGCAAGTTTGTAATGGTTCCTTTAGCAGAAATTGCTTCAAACGTCATGCATCCCATAGAAAAAAAACAAATTGCTGTTTGTCTTCAAAATTGTGATGACTCCTCTGAAATTTCTTTAGTTGATAAAAAATTAATTCGTCCAATTCTATTATCAGAAAAATACAATTACATAGCCATAGAAGGCAACATTGGTGCAGGAAAAACATCATTAGCAAAAAAAATGTCAGATGAATTCAATGCAAAATTAATATTAGAACGTTTTGCAGACAACCCATTTTTACCAAAATTCTACGAAGACAAAGAAAGATATGCTTTTCCTTTAGAAATGAGTTTTTTAGCAGATAGATATCAGCAATTGAGCGATGATTTAGCACAATTCGATTTGTTTAAAAATTGTATTATTTCAGACTATTATATCTTTAAATCTTTAATATTTGCCCAAGTTACCCTTTCTAAAGATGAATATTTTTTATATAGAAAGATGTTTAACTTGATGTATAAAGAAATTACAAAACCAGATTTGTATGTGTATTTATATCAAAACACAGATCGTTTGTTAGAAAACATAAAAAAACGTGGAAGAGATTATGAGCAAAATATTGAAGCCGGATACTTACAAAAAATTCACGATGGCTATAAAAACTTTATAAAAACACAAGAAGATTTAAATTTATTAATTATAGATGTTTCAGAAATTGATTTTGTGAACAATAAAGCTGATTATGACGATATAATTCATAAAATTAAGCATAATTAAAAATAAAAATTATATTTTTGCAGCTCAAATATTTCCCCCATTTTTTATTTAAATAACAATATATCTAAATTAAATGGGGAGATTTTTTTTGATTGCAATATTGTATTGTTTTGCGACAACTACAATATTTGGTCAATTTACTACAGACGAAATTACGTATGGAGATAGAATAGATCTAGAAAACAGCAATAGCTGGGCTGTAGGTGCTGGTTTTAGTAATTTCATTATGCATGGAGATTTGCGCTCTATTGGCACGGGAGACGATACCAACTACTATAATTTTGGCGCATTCGCTTATGTAGATAAAATGTTCAATCCGCTTTTAGGACTTGAAGGAAAAATTTTCTATACGCAAATGTCTGGTGGGGCACAATACTTTTCTACAACAGACCAATACAAAGTTCTTTATACAAAAGACAATGTTGTTTTACAAGATAATATGTATTTTGAAGGAAGTTCTTATGGTGCAGAATTGAACTTAATTTTTAGTTTTACAAATTTATATCAAACTACAGCAAGCAAATGGCATGCTGCTGGCTATTTTGGTTTTGGTTACCATCAATACAATTCAGCACTTTACGAAAGAGAAGAGAACGGACCTGATGAGCTGCTAGTAGATTTTGGTTCAAATCCTGCAAGGAATAGTCAAAATTCGGCAAGCTCTATTTATTTATCTGCTCAATTGGGTATTAAAAGAAGAATTAGCAAACGAGTAGACATAGAGTTTAGATCTGGAATGTACTTTAACTACGAAGATCATTTAGATGCTGCAATTTCTAATAAACAAGATTGGGAGACCTTTTTTGTTTCAAGTATAGGTGTAGCAGTTAAATTAGGTAAGAAAAAAGTTTTTACAATTTGGGGAGAAGAAAAAGACGGAGGCAGAAATAAATTTAAAATTGTAGATACAGATAAAGATGGTGTAATGGATCAATTAGATATTGAGCCTAATACTCCTGCTGGTGTCATGGTGTATGGTAATGGTAAAGCTGTAGATTCAGATAAAGATGGCTTGCCAGATTATAGAGATAGATGCCCTTTAGTCTATGGCCCTGAATCTAACCAAGGATGCCCTTTAAATGTAGATTCTGATGGAGATGGCATTCTAGACAATAAAGATTTATGCCCTGCAACTCCAGGAACTGTAGAAAATAAGGGGTGCCCAAAACAAGAAGTTGTTGTTAACAATGCTAATAATATTAACAGTCAAATTGCTTTATTAGCAACTAGCATTTATTTTGATACCAATAGTGATCGAATTAAAACAGTATCTTTTACAACTGTTGATAAAATAATTTCTTTAATGAAAGAAGTTCCAACGGTTAAATTTATTATTGAAGGTCATACAGACAACAGAAATAGCGATAGATACAATCTATATTTATCTCAAAAAAGAGCCGCCTCTGTTAGAAAATATATGATACAACAAGGAATATCAAATAAAAGATTAGAAGCTAAAGGCTATGGGGAATCTAGGCCTAAATTTTCTAATTGGAATGCAGGTGGAAGACAATTGAATAGAAGAGTGGAAATAAAACCAGTGGGATCTTTAGATTAAAATCAAAACATGAATAAAAAAAAGAGCGATACCGTATAAGTATCGCTCTTTATATTTCCCTAAAGTAATTACTTTTTGAGTTCTAATTTTTCAGCAAAATAATCGCAAAAATCTCTCATAGTTGCACCCATTTTTTGATCATCTGTAGCACGTTCAAAAGCATCTGCCATAGAAACTAAGGTTTGATGGAAAAACTGTTTCATTTCATCTACAGGCATGTCTTTTGTCCACAAGTCCATACGCAAAGTATCTTTCTTTTTATGATCCCAAACAGAAATCATAATTGCTTTTGAAGCCTCATGGTCTATACCTCCGTCTTTTGCTGTCCAAGAAATTTCTTCTGGAACTTTGTTTTCATCTAAACTAATCTTAAATTCTATTTCTGAGTGATGTTTTACTGACATTATTTTCTAGGCTTGTATTTCGATTTTTTAAATAAATCGGATTCATTTATTTTTAATAATTCCTGCAAAGATACATCATTATGTTTCATATAAGAACGTACAATTTGCCAACCAATCCAAACACCAGCTCTTCCTGGAGAAAGCTTGTCCTGTTCCATGTAAAACTTAGAAAATGGCGCAGTTTCTAAAAATCTTTTATTCAATTTGGTCTCGGTACTAAAAAGAAGGTTTTTCTTTACAAAATAGCTCCATATTTGCTCTTCATTAGATTGTATCCAAATTAACTTCTCCTTTTCATAGCCAATTTTTAGTTTATCTGAAACAGCTGGTAAATAAAGGTCTAAAAGATACATTTTTTTACCTTCAAAAATCATTTTTCCAACAAAACTTCTGTCAGATAAAGGCACTAATTGTTTTTTAATAATTTCTTTTGCAACATCTACAATAAGATGTTCGGGGGTGTTATTTTCTTTGATATACTTCGGATAGTCTTCATAGAATTTATGATTTTTACCCAAATAAACATCCAAAGAAATTATCAATAAACTATCTGCATAAATAACTCTATGCTCATAATCTATGTTGGTTAGCATTGTAACTACTCTTGGTGCAGTAAATCTTGGGTTGTAGAACTTAATATGTTTGAAAAGAGAGGTTAATTTTTTATTTATTCCTGAAAAATCTTTATAAATTTTTTGAGTTTCTCTAAAAAGCTCTTGTTCATCTTTGCTCCTAATTTTTAATAAAGAAATACTATCTGTAATCTCTTTTGGAAAAAAATAAGGATATTTTATCTTTAATTCTTTTAGATCTTGCTTTTCTGACGTATAAAATTCTTCGTCAAATCTATCTACTGAAAAATGAACATCAATATTAGTAACATCTATTTCTTTTGTTTTGACTTTATTACAAGCGTAAAAACTTAACAAAACCAATAAAAGTACCTGAAAAAATCTCATAAATTTTGTATATTGCTATTAGAATTACAAACGATAAAAGTACTAAAATATTTTCTTCAATGAATACAGAAAAAGTAGCAACTCATATAATTTCTTGGTTAAAAAATTATGCAAAAAATGCAAAAGTAAATGGTTTTGTTGTGGGAGTCTCTGGCGGAATAGATTCTGCGTTAACATCTACACTCTGTGCAAAAACAGGTTTCCCTACCTTATGTGTAGAAATGCCAATACATCAAGCACAGAGCCAAGTTACAAGAGCAGAAGAACATATTAAACAATTAAAAGAACGTTTTTCTAATGTTGCTGAAGTTAGAGTAGATTTAACTACAACTTTTGAAGGTTTTAAAGACGTGGTTCCTCAAGTAGCGTCTTCTGCAAAGCTAGATTTGTCTTTAGCAAATACCAGAGCTAGATTACGCATGACTACTTTGTATTATTTTGCAGGTTTGCATAGTTATTTAGTTGCAGGTACAGGAAATAAAGTTGAAGATTTTGGCGTAGGTTTTTACACAAAGTATGGTGATGGTGGTGTAGATTTAAGTCCGATTGCAGATTTAATGAAATCTGAAGTTTATGAATTGGCTGCATATTTAGAAGTCCCTCATTCTATTCAAAAAGCACAACCTACAGATGGGTTGTTTGGAGATAGCAGAACAGATGAAGATCAAATAGGCGCTTCTTATGACGAGTTAGAATGGGCAATGAAAATGCAAGACAAAGGAAAGTCTACTGCTGATTTTTCTGGAAGAAAACAAGAAGTTTTTAAAATTTACGAAAGGCTAAACAGCATCAATCAACATAAAATGATTCCAATTCCTGTTTGTGAGATCCCTAAAGATTTGAAATAAAAATACCCTTTTTAAGCAAAAAATCCCGTAAAGTTATTTACGAGATTTTTTTATGTTTTAAAATAAATTTTTAGAGGAGATTCGCTGCAATCATAATCTTTTTGATTCTCATATATGCTCTTTTTTTAGAGCCTTTAGAGATTTCAAAAGGTAATAAAATAAATAATTGCACAATTTTTAATAACTGAAAAGTTCTTTTCATGATTGATTTTTTTTCTTTTAGCGAGTGCAATATACAAAAAATCTATTCTTTCTATAAAAATTTTTATAGGGGAAAACACCTAATTTTACAATTTAGTAACTTTACACAACTCTTTTTAGTTTTTCATAAAGCCTTATTCTTAAAGAATTATAGTTCATAATCTCTTCCTTTTCTTGGTTTGAAAACTCTTTTCCTGCTACCAACTTGTTCTTTACCAACTCGTCAATTAATGTTCTTCTAAGGTTAAAAATAACATCATTTACAGCTTTAGACAAAACTTCTAAAGCAGATTTTACTTCAATATTTTTACTTTGCCAATTGCTTAATTGATGTTTTTCTTCATCCATTAAAATGGAAGTAACAGTAGCAGAAATATCTGGATTTTTATGATTTACCAAAGTATCTATTTCTAATTTTTCAAATTGATTTAATTGATGAATAATCTCTATATAAATTTCTTGAAAAATAACATTTGTAAATTCAATTTCGTCATCTTGCAAATGCACATAAATCTCTGCAGAAACGTTGTTATTGTATTTTCTATTGGTTATTGTAATTTTTCCATCTTCATCTTCATTTTCTACTTCTTCAATAAATTCTGCTTCTTCGTTTCCAAACAACAATAGAATTCTAATAATTTCTTTTTCTAAAATAGAAAGCTGATCTACTTTTTCTGAAGAAACACCACCTTTTACCAAACCCATTTGAGCTTGCTCTTGTTCTAAAAAATATTCTGGTGGCGGCTCATTCGGGTCTTGTTGTGTATAACGTTGTTTTTTGGCAGCTTTGCTTTTTTCCTGAAGATCTTTCTTTAACAGTTGTGCCAATTCACTAAACAAAACACGCTCAGAAATGTCCATAATTCTTGCACATTCTTGTACGTAGACTTCACGCTGAATGCCATCAGGAATTTTAGAAATACTGGTTACAATATCTCTAATAACACTTGCTTTTTTTACAGGATCGTTATTAGAATCTTTTAATAAAAGTGATACTTTAAAATTGATAAAATCTTGTGCAGCATCTTCTAAATATGCTTTTAACTCAGTTTTTGTATGTGATTTCGCAAAACTATCTGGATCTTCTCCATCAGGAAACTGAACTACTTTTACGTTCATTCCTTGTTCTAGAATTAAATCGATTCCACGAATAGAAGCTCTAATTCCTGCTGCATCACCATCAAAAAGTACTGTAATATTTTTTGTCAATCTATTTACCAGGCGTATTTGATCTGATGTTAATGCAGTTCCGGAAGAAGCTACCACATTTTCTACACCAGATTGATAAAAAGAAATTACATCTGTATATCCTTCCACCAAAAAACAATTGTCTTGTTTGGCAATTTCTTTTTTTGCTTGGTATAATCCGTAAAGAATTTTACTTTTATGATAGATCTCACTTTCTGGCGAGTTTAAATATTTCGCTGCTTTTTTATCTGCAGTTAATATACGTCCTCCAAAACCTAAAATTCTACCAGACATCGAATGAATAGGAAATAGCACACGTCCTTTAAAACGATCGAATTGCTTGTTTTCTTTTACAATTGTAAGCCCTGTAGCAGCTAAATATTTTAAATCATAGCCTTTGGCCAGTGCTGCATTAGTAAAAGCATCCCATTCATCTAAACAATATCCTAATTCAAAGGTCTTAATAGTTTCATCTGTAAAGCCACGTTCTTTAAAATAAGAAAGTCCAATTGCTTTTCCTTTGTTTGAATTTAGCATGATGTCATGAAAATAATCTTTGGCGAAAGTAGAAACTAAAAACATACTTTCTCTTTCGTTCATCTGAGCTTTTTCTTCATTTGTTTGCTCAGTTTCCTCTATTTCTATATTGTATTTTTTTGCCAACCATTTTATGGCTTCAGGATAGGTATAATGCTCATGTTCCATTAAAAAGGAAATGGCATTTCCTCCTTTTCCTGTAGAAAAATCTTTCCAAATTTGTTTTACGGGAGACACCATAAATGAAGGTGATTTTTCATCTACAAACGGACTTAGGCCTTTAAAATTACTTCCTGCTTTTTTAAGTTGTACAAATTCACCAATAACCTCTTCTACTCTTGCAGATTCGAAAACACGGTCTATGGTACTTCTAGAGATCATTTTTTATTCTAATTTTTAGACCCTTCAGGTTTTAAAAACCTGAAGGGTCTTTATGTATTAAAAGCCACTTTTATCTTTTAATAAAGATTTTTTGAAAGCAACTATCCTCGAGGCAGAGAGTCATAAGGTATTTCGCTGGTTTCATACCCAATAAAATTGGGCACAAGCTTTGACCTTAAAAAAGGTCAAAAACCAAAATTCTATATTTAGATTCCCGTTACCCAATCAAGTTGGGCACATGCTTCACGGGAATGACAGTTTCAACGGAAACCCCGAGGCTAGCCCCTCGAGGAATTCTTTTCGATTAAAAACCCAAAAAAGCTTAGAAACCCTTTTTGGGAAAAATATATATTTAAGAAGCTGCTCTTAATTTTTTAAGTGTTGTATTTGTTAATTTCGCTTCTGCGTATTTTCTAGTTACATTAAATTCTTTTTCATCAGAACTTGGTAAATCGAACATGGCATCTGTAAAAATAGCTTCACATAAAGAACGCAAACCTCTTGCTCCTAATTTATATTCTACTGCCTTTTCTACAATGTAATTTAAGGCTTCTTCTTCAATTGTAAAAACAACATCATCCATCAAAAACAACTTAGAATATTGCTTTATAATAGAGTTTTTAGGCTCGGTTAAAATAGCTCTTAACGTCTTAGCATCTAAAGGATTCATATAGCTTAAAACTGGTAAACGCCCAATAATTTCGGGTATCAAACCAAATACTTTTAAGTCTGAAGGAATAATATATTGCAACAAGTTTTCTTCATCTACTTTATCTTCATCTAAAGATGCACTAAAACCTACAGCTTGTCTATTTAAACGTTTGCTGATAATTCTTTCAATTCCAGAAAAAGCGCCACCTGCAATAAATAGAATCTCTTTGGTATCTACTTCTACAAATTTTTGCTCAGGATGTTTTCTTCCGCCTTTTGGTGCAACATTTACAACGGTGCCTTCTAACAATTTTAACAAAGCTTGCTGAACACCTTCACCTGAAACATCTCTGGTAATAGAGGGATTGTCTCCTTTTCTGGCAATTTTATCGATTTCATCAATAAAAACGATTCCTCTTTGTGCTTTTTCTACATCATAATCTGCAGTTTGTAACAATCTACTTAGAATACTTTCTACATCTTCACCAACATAACCTGCTTGCGTTAAAACGGTTGCATCTACAATTGAAAAGGGCACATTTAACATTTTTGCAATGGTTTTTGCTACTAAGGTTTTTCCTGTACCCGTTTCACCAACTAAAATAATGTTCGATTTTTCTATCTCTACATCATCATCGTCATTTGTCTGTAACAATCTTTTATAGTGATTGTATACAGCAACTGCCATTGCTCTTTTCGTTTCATTTTGACCAATAATATATTGATCTAAAAATTCTTTTATCTGAAGCGGTTTTTTTAGTGTTAAATCTTTAGACAAACCGCTGGTTTTTGCGTCAGAAATTTCTTCTTCTACAATACCGTGTGCTTGCTCTATGCATTTATCACAAATATGTGCATCCATTCCTGCAATTAGCAAGTCGGTTTCTGCTTTTTTTCGTCCGCAAAACGAACACTCTAAATTTTCTTCTTTTGACATATTATCCGTCTTTTAAATGATGAGATTCCTGCCTTCGCAGGAATGACAGGAAAGGTTTATTTCTTTCTAGCTAAAACTTCATCAATCATTCCGTATTCTTTTGCTTCATCTGCTTTCATCCAATAATCTCTATCTGAATCTTTCTTAATTTTATCAAAAGTTTGCCCAGAATGATTCGAAATAATGGTATACAATTCGTCTCTTAACTTTATGGTTTCTTTAATTGTAATTTCCATATCAGAAACTTGCCCTTGCGTTCCACTCATTGGCTGATGAATCATAATTCTTGAGTGTGGTAGTGCAGAACGTTTTCCTTCTGCTCCTGCACACATTAGAACTGCGCCCATAGAAGCTGCCATTCCTGTACAAATGGTTGCAACGTCTGGTTTTATAAACTGCATGGTATCATAAATTCCTAAACCTGCATAAACGCCTCCTCCAGGAGAATTTATATAGATGGAAATATCTTTATTTGAATCTACACTTTCTAAAAATAACAATTGTGCTTGAATTACATTAGCAACTTGGTCGTTAACTCCTGTTCCTAAAAATATAATTCTATCCATCATTAAACGTGAAAAAACATCCATTTGAGTGATGTTCATTTGACGTTCTTCCATAATGTATGGCGTTAAACTGCTTGTTATTTTTGTATAATTGGTACTGCTAATACCTTGATGTTTTGTTGCGTATTTTTCGAACTCTTTTCCGTAATCCATTTTCGTGATTCTTTTAATATTTGTTTTGTAAAGATAAGAACTATTTCTAATTATTTTTTGGCGTGAAATGCTAAAAAAACCTGAATTCTAAAATCCAGGTTTTATTTGGTTCTATTTTCACCCAACTACAAAAGCAACGTGAAATATGATAACAATCTGAGATTGTTATTTGTACACTTCTTTCGTAAACTCTTCGTAAGAAACTTCTTTTGTCTTAAAGTTGATGTTCTCTTTATAAAAAGCCAATAATTTCTGACTAATTAACTGAGATTGTAATTTCTGAGCTTCATCTTTATTTTGTAAAATTCTACCAGCAATATCATCCAATTCTTTTTCTTCTGGATTCGTATTACCAAATTGCGCCATTTGCGTTCGGATAAATCCTTTTGCGTAGTCTACCAATTCTTGATATTCTAATTTGATGTCATTATCTTTCATAATCTTACCTTCGATTAATTGATAACGCAATCCTTTTTCAGACTTGTCAAATTCTTCTTTTGCTTCTTGAGCAGTTAATGGTTTTTCACCAGCTGTTGCCAACCATTTCTGTAAAAATTCTGCAGGTAAATCGAACTTTGTATTTTCTACTAAGTGTTCTGTAACTGCATTTAATAATTGTTGATCTCCTTGTTGCTGAAATTGATTTTCTGCATCTTCTTTAATCTTATCTCTTAATTCTGAAGCCGTTTTTACACTTCCATCAGAAAACAACTTATCGAACAATTCTTGATCTAAATCTGCAGGCTCGGTTTTTGTAACATCTTCAACAGTAAAGGTAACCGGAATGTCTAAATCGTGAATTTCTTCATGAGGAACTCCTAAAATAGCTTGTAATTTATGGTCGTCTTCAAATAATTTCTTAGTTGCTAACTCAATTACATCGCCAGCCTTTGCCCCAATAATTTTCTTTTCGTTTTTCTTTCCTTGTAAATCGGTTACTAAAAAAGTACCTTTTTTATTGATTTCTTTTTCTTCATTTACAAAAGTACCCGTGACATTCGAATTTGCTGCTGCTTCGTCTACAGAAGATATTTTTCCGTAACGTGATTGAATGTTTTTGACCTCTTCATCTAATAAATCTTCGGTAGCAATAATTTTATAGGCGGTTACTTTCTTTTTAGATTTTAAATCTATATCGAATTCTGGTGCTAAACCTAATTCAAATTCAAAAGAAAGCGTTTCAGCATCCCAATTAAAGTCCTCTTGAACTCTTGGTAAAGGATTTCCTAAAATGTCTAATTTTTCTTCTGTTAAAAATTTATTTAAAGCTGCTTGTAAAAGTTTGTTTACTTCATCTATCATGATAGATTTACCATACTGCTTTTTTATCATTCCCATAGGCACATGCCCTTTTCTAAAACCAGGAATGTCTGCTTTCTTACGATAATCTGTTAGAAGTTCTGTTACTTTTGCTTGATAGTCATCTGCAACAATATCTACTTTTACAACTGCGTTTAACGCATCTATGTTTTCTTTTGTAATATTCATTTCTTTGTGCTCTTCTTTGTGCTCTTATTCTTAAAAATCGAGTGCAAAATTAAGCTTTTTATTTAACTTTACAAGTATTTAAATAGTTCCTTTTCAGTTGAAAATAGCAATTTATTCATTTAAAACTGAATACGAAACCTACTGATTTCTAATGAATTGTTTTTTTAAAATATTTTAGTTTTTATCTTTTAATAATGAAAATAAGGCCGATCTAAAAATAGATAGTAAGATGCTAAAAAATAAGGCCGCAAAGAAACCCGATACAGCAAAACCATCTACTAATTTATCTGCCAAAATTATAATGATGGCATTTATTACAAAAATAAACAGCCCAAAAGTCACCAAGGTTGCGGGCAATGTAAAAAAGATGAGAATGGGTCTTACAATCATGTTTAGCAACGCAATTACAGTTGCTACTATAATGGCAGAAACATAGCCTGATACAGAAACTCCTGGCAAAATATAAGCCAAGACAATGACTGCTAATGCAGTTAACAGTATTTTTAAAAATGTTTTCATTTTAAATTGATTTTATTACATTCGTATGCAACTAAAATTATACCAAATTCAATTTCCTGCTTTTTTGGCAGATTACAATATTCTATATGTATTATTTATGAAAATAAAAGGCAACGTGTCATCAATTTTATTAATTATTTTTAGCTTACTTTTTTTACAATGTGCATCGCTAAGTAAAAAACAAAAACCGAACATTCTTTTAATTTGTGTTGATGACCTTCGCCCAGAATTAAATTCTTTTGGTAGCAATTATATTCATTCTCCTAATATTGATAAACTTGCTAAAAATGGTATTTCTTTTCAAAAACATTTTGTAAATGCCCCGAGCTGTGGCCCTTCTCGTTATACATTATTAACAGGACAATACGGTTCCGCTGGTAATGATGCTCTTTTTTTACGATCTGAAAAAATTACACAAAAATCAGAAGTTATTGACCCTAGCATGCCTAAATGGTTTAAAAACAGCGGCTACACAACCGTTTCTGTTGGAAAAGTTTCTCATCATCCCGGAGGAAGAGGTGGTATTGACTGGAACGATAGCACACAAATTGAACTTCCTAACGCATGGAATAGACATTTAATGCCAGTTGCAGAATGGCAGCACCCTCGTGGAATGATGCATGGTTTGGCCAATGGAGAAATTCGTAAAAAAGCAAAGGATATGGATGTTTTTCAAGCTGTTGAAGGAAATGACAATACGTATCCAGATGGTGCTATAACTGACGAAGCATTAAAACAATTACAACTACTTGCGACTGATACAAAAAAACCATTTTTTCTTGCCGTTGGAATTATTAAACCACATTTGCCTTTTGGAGCTCCAAAATCTTATTTAGACTTATACAAAAATATAGAACTTCCTAAAATAAAACACCCTAAAAAACCAAAGGGAACCACTACATGGCACAAATCTGGAGAATTTAATAGCTATAATAATTGGGGTAAAAACCCGAATAAAAATAGCGTTTTTGCGGATGAAGTTAGAAAGCATTATGCAGCATGCGTAAGTTATGCAGATGCACAAGTGGGTAAAATTTTAGCAGCATTAAAAAGAACTGGCGCAGATAAAAATACCATTGTTGTACTTTGGGGAGATCATGGTTGGCATTTGGGTGAACATGGTATCTGGGGAAAACATAGTTTGTTTGAAGAATCCTTACATTCACCTTTAATTATAAGCTATCCTGAAATGCAACATACATCTCATAAAACAAATGCTATGGTTGAAACGGTAGATATTTTCCCTACTTTATGTGATTTAACAGGAGTTAAAGTTCCTGAATTTGCATCAGGTGTTTCTTTAAAAAATATAATGGAAAACAAAAATGCAGAAGGACATAATGCGCTTGCCTATAAAAGAGGTGCTAGTACATTAAGAACTAAAACACACAGATTAACACTACATAAAAATGGATTTGTTGAATTATATGACCACACATCTAGCGAAGGAGAAACCAAAAATGTTGCTAAAGACAACCCTAAGTTAGTGATAAAGTTAACCGAAGTTTTAAAAGAAAAACTGAAAAAATAAATAGAAATTTATTTATTTTGCAATTCTGTAGCTTTTCGCTCTAACTCTGCTTGAAATTCTTCCATCACAGGTTTTACAGTACTTTCTGGAATGTCTGCCACTTTAATATACATTAATCCATCTACAGCATTGTTAAATTTCGGGTCTACATTAAAAGCCACCAAACGTGCATTTTGCTTGACATACTTTTTAATTAAAACCGGAATTCTTAACGCGCCTGGTTCAATTTCATCAATAATTTTATCGAACTTTTGCATGTCTGCTTTCGAAGCATCAAATACAAAATCTTTATCACCATCTTTTAGTTTTACTTTGTACTCTTTTTTAGGTTGAATGTATTGCGCAATATAAGGATCGTAGTAATGAGATTTCATAAACTCGATCATTAAAGATTTTGAGAAATCTGAAAACTGATTGCTAATAGACACGCCACCCATTAAATACTTATATTCTGGGTGTCGTAAGGTTACATGTACAATTCCTTTCCACAATAAAAATAAAGGCATCGGTTTTTGTTGGTATTCGCCAATAATAAAAGCACGACCCATCTCTATCGTGTTTTCCATCATCTGATACAATTCAGGCTCAATTCTAAACAAAGTCTGAATATAAAAACCATTGATTCCGTATTTTTTATAAATTTCTTTTCCAAGCCCCATGCGATAAGCACCAACTAAGCAATTGGCTTCTCGATCCCACAAAAATAGATGGTAATAATACTTGTCATACACATCTAAATCGATCGCTTTATTTGTCCCTTCACCAACATCTCTAAATGTTATTTCGCGCAATCTGCCTATTTCATGTAAAATATTAGGAATGTCTTTGGCATTCGCAAAAAACACTTCGTAATTTTTACTTTCCAGAAGTCTGCCATCTTTGGCTCTTAAAGCAGTTACTTCTTTGATAAATAAATCTGTATTTCTTTGTGGCGTTATTTTTTTTGCCGGTTTTTTTATTTTAATATTTTGAGTAGAAATTAATTTGTGCGCCTTCTCAAAAGGATTTGCCAACATATACGTTTTTTTCCGAATGAATTCGTAAAAAGAAGATAGGTCTTTGTATGCATCTTGATCTTTAACAGATATAGGTTTTCCAATTCTTACTTTTACCACTTTACCATTTCGAGAAATAACTTCTGAGGGTAATTTTGCCGTTCTTAGCGTATCTGAGATTTTAGATAAAAAATAAAACAAACGACTATTCTTTGCATGGAAATAAATAGGAATTACAGGAACATTTGCTTTTTTAATTAAACGAACTGCGCCATCTTCCCATGGTTTGTCTACTTTTAATTTGCCGTCTTTATAAGTAGACACTTCACCTGCGGGAAAAATACCTAGAGGTTTTCCTTCTTGCAAATGCAACAAAGCACTTTTAATACCTGCAACACTAGATTTTGCATCCTTTCTTCTTTCAAAAGGATTTACAGGCATTACATAAGGTTTTAAAGGCGCTATTCTGTGGAGTAAAAAATTGGCAATTATTTTATAATCTGCTCTTTTCTCAATGAGTAATTTTAACAATAAAATGCCATCAATTCCTCCTAAAGGATGGTTAGAAACGGTAATAAAAGCACCCTCTTTTGGAATTCTTTTTAAGTCTTCTTCTGGAATTTCAAATTGGATATGACAATCGTCTAAAACCCCATTTAAAAAATCTAAATCAGATTTGTTTTTATTTTTTTCATAAATCCTATTGATGGATGAGATACGAAGAATTCTTAACAAAATCCAACCCACAAAAGTTCCCAAGAAACCAAACTTTTGTAAACCAATTACTTGTGCAATTTCCTTAGATGTTACTAATGCCATAAATTACTATTAGACCTAACTGCAAAAATACTAAAAAAAGAAGCAAGCAATTATTAATTTGTTGCTAAAACTATCTGAATTGTTTCTTTATTTACTTGGGTTAATAAAGAGGTGCCTTTTTCTTCTATGCTAACAATGGCTTTATCATCAAAATGACGAACAGTATATAAATCTACTCCTTTTTGAACCTCAATTTTAAACTGTTTTTTTAACTCGTTGTAAAAAGCATCAAACTTCTTAAATTTATTGTCAATACAAACAGAAAAACTAATCGCAGAATTCTGAATTAAGTTTACTTTCAGCTGATAATCATGCAATTTCTTAAAAATATAACTGATATTATTTTCTACCATAAAAGAAAAATCCAAAGCAGAAATTGACACCAAAATTTGATCTTTCTTTACAATAAAACAAGGAATATAAGGTACCAACCTTGTACCTTTGGTTACTTTTGTACCTGTTTCTTTGGGATTTATAAAAGAACGCACCAACAGTGGAATCTCTTTATTTTCTAAAGGTTGTAAAGTTTTTGGGTGAATTACAGAAGCACCATAAAACGCCATTTCAATAGCTTCTTCGTAAGAAATTTGCTCTAATAAAGTAGTTTCCTCGAAAACTCTTGGATCTGCATTTAAAACGCCTGGAACATCTTTCCAAATAGTTACGTTTTCTGCATTTAAGCAATAGGCAAAAATTCCTGCGGTATAATCAGAACCTTCTCTACCTAATGTAGTTGTATTTTCTGTATCATTTGCAGCAATAAAACCTTGTGTAATATTTAATTTGGAAGCGTCTAATTTTGCACTGATAATATCTTGGGTCAATTCCCAGTTTACTTTTGCATCTCTATAATTACTATCGGTTTTTATATAGTTTCTTACGTCGAACCAATTGTTTTCTACGTTAATTTTAGTTAAATATGCGCTTACTATTTTGGTGGATAACAATTCTCCGAAACAGATAATTTGATCATACACATAATTAAATCTTTGTGAAGTATTTCTCGCCAAAAACCAACTCAGTTCTCCCAAAAGGATATCAATTTCTTTGTAAATTTCATCCTCTTTATCAAACAAAACCTTCATGAGGCTTTTATGATAATCTTCAATAACACCTAAATTTTCAGACAATTTATCTGTCTTGTTGTAATAAGCATCTATGACCTCTTCAAAAGCATTTGTAATTTTACCCATTGCAGAAATTACAACTAGGGTATTTTCTGTGCCTTCACTTTGTAAAATATTTGCAACATTTTTTACGCCTGCTGCATCTTTAATAGAGGCGCCACCAAATTTAAAAATCTTCATTTTTAATTATTTTGAATAAATTTTGCTAAGTTTTCTTTGCTCATTTTCACAACAGACCAATCGTTCATATACGTGGCTCCTGTGCTTGTGTAAAAATCTATCGCGTTGGTATTCCAATCGATCACTTCCCAATCTACTCTATTAAAATTATTGTCGTGTGCATATTTTAAAACCGCTGTATACAATGCTTTTCCTGCACCAATTTTTTGTTTGCTTTTGGTTACAATTAAATCTTCTAAATGAATGGTTTTGCCTTTCCAAGTAGAGTAGCGTTCATAAAAAAGTGCGATTCCAATAATTTTAGCATCTTGTTCTGCAACAAATAATTGAAACTTAGGGTTTTCAGAAAAACCATCTTTCAACAAATCTTCTGCAGTAATTTCTACCGCTTTTGGTTCTTTTTCAAAAACTGCCAATTCTGTAATTAATTCAAAGACAGCTGTTACATCTTTTGCTTCTCCTTTTCTAATGGTAAAACTCATTTTTTTCTAAATTTGTGTCAAAGATAGTTTTTTTGATATCAGCCAAAAATCTTTTGATATTTTAGACAGTTCTTTATGATTTGTTTAAAAATTTTAAAGAAATACAGATTAATATCCTTTTAAAAGACGCTAAAGGGTAGAATAGTTTAAAAAAAATAGCATCTTTGTGAAAAGCAAACGATAAACTAAATATGGCTAGAAAAAATCAAACTTTAGGTGAATTTATTATTGAAAATCAAGAAGATTTTAAATATTCTTCAGGAGAACTTTCTAGATTGTTAAACTCCATTAGATTGGCTGCTAAAGTAGTAAATCATGAAGTTAACAAAGCAGGTTTGGTAGATATAACTGGGGCTGCGGGCGACACCAACATTCAAGGCGAAGACCAGCAAAAGTTAGATGTCTATGCCAATGAAGTTTTTATTAGAACACTTACCGATAGAAATATTGTTTGTGGTATTGCTAGTGAAGAAGAAGATAATTTTATAGTGATTAATAGTCAAGATGAAAATCACCAAAACAAATATGTAGTTTTAATGGATCCTTTAGATGGTTCATCTAATATTGATGTAAATGTTTCTGTAGGAACCATTTTTTCTATTTTTAGAAGAATTACGCCTGTGGGGACCCCAGTTGAATTAAAAGATTTTTTACAAAAAGGTGACAAACAAGTGGCTGCTGGTTATGTGGTTTATGGAACTTCTACGATGTTGGTGTATACAACAGGAAAAGGCGTAAATGGTTTTACCTTAAACCCTGCTTTGGGAAGTTGGTATTTATCACACCCAAACATGACATTTCCAGAAGACGGACAAATTTATTCTGTAAATGAAGGAAACTATTTAGATTTTCCTGAAGGAATCAAAAAATATATAAAATATTGTCAGGCAGAAGAAGATAACAGACCGTATACGAGTAGATACATTGGTTCTTTGGTTTCAGATTTTCATAGAAATATGATCAAAGGTGGCATCTATATGTATCCAAAAAGCACCAAAAACCCTGAAGGAAAATTACGTTTATTATATGAGTGCAGTCCTATTGCATTTATTGCTGAACAAGCCAACGGAAAATCTTCAGATGGTTTTACAAGAACAATGGAAGTTGAACCTACAGAATTACATCAAAGAGTACCTTTTATTTGTGGAAGTAAAAAAATGGTAGAAAAAGCAGAAGAGTTTATGCGTAATTTTAAAGAATAAGAACTCTTTATACTGTTATAAGTTAACAAAAGCTTAATCTTTTGGGGAATTGTTACATATTGAGTAAATTTACATGAATAAAAATGATACTAACTTTTAAAATCTAAAAAAATGGCTTTTCAATTACCAGAATTAGACTATGCGTATGATGCATTAGAACCTAATATAGATGCAAGAACTATGGAAATTCACCATAGCAAACATCATAATGGATATACAACAAAATTAAACGGAGCAATAGAAGGAACTAATTTAGAAGGAAAATCTATTGAAGATATTCTTACAAATTTAGACATGAGCAATAGTGCTGTAAGAAATAATGGTGGTGGTTTTTACAATCACTCTTTATTTTGGAAAGTGATGAATCCTGAAGATAAAGGATATCTTTCTGGAGAATTAAAAGATGCTATTGAAGCTGCTTATGGGTCTAAAGAAGCATTTATGGAAGCTTTTTCTAAAGCTGCTGCAACACAATTTGGTTCTGGTTGGGCTTGGTTATGTGTGCATCCTGGAGGAAAAGTAGAAGTTTGTTCTACACCAAATCAAGACAATCCTTTAATGCCTGGTGTTTCATGTGGAGGAACTCCTATTTTAGGTTTAGATGTTTGGGAACATGCTTATTATTTACACTACCAAAACAGAAGACCAGATTATATTGATGCTTTCTTTAAAGTGATCAACTGGAATGAAGTTGAAAAAAGATACGTAGAAGCTAAATAATAATCTAGCTTTAGCTCTATAAAAAAGGCTGTCTGAAAATATTTTCAGACAGCCTTTTTTATTCCAGAAATCCGACAATAATCCATCTATAACATAGTTCTTTTATGGATTTAAAATGTTTTGTATGGCGTAGGTTAATAAAGATAAGAATCATGATTTTCTAATCCATGATATTGACTCAGAAATTCTTTTAAAATCAAAATTAAATACCTAATTCATCAAACAATTTGATCAATTCTTCTTCTGAGGGTCTAGGCGCATCGGCACTTACAATATTACCTTGTGAATCTAAAAGAATGAATCGAGGAATGCCTTGAATTTTATAATCCTTAACAAATTTGGATTTAAAGTTATTATCTGCAAACAATTGAATACCGCTCAGTTCTTTTTCTTTAACCATATTTCTCCATTTGTCTTTATCTTTTTGCTGATCTACGGAAATACTTACAAATTCAATTTTTCTATCATGATACTCTTTTTCAATGCGTTGCAAAAATGGAATTTCTTCTTTACAAGGCGCGCACCATGTGGCCCATACATCGATGTAGACATATTTCCCTTTTAAATCGGTTAAAGACGTTGTACCTCCAGCATGATTTTTGTAATTGGTAAACACTGGCGATGGTTGACCTTTAGCAAGCGGCAATAGTTGATTATACAGTTTTGTGATTTTTTGCTTATACCGTGTGTTGGTTGAGGCAGAAATAAAAGCAGTATAAAGTTTTTCTAAATGTTCTGTTTTAGAAAGGTATCGATTCGTATTTACGTATAAAACTGCGTTTTTAATCGTATCATTTTTAATCGTATTTGCCGTCTTAACAATTGCTTGGTATATTGGAATAGTATCTTTTTCTGCCAATGCTATAATCTTTTCTGAAAAATGAAACAACACGAGGCTTTTGTAATCTTTTGAAAACAAAAAATCTTCTTCGCTAGTGTAGGGCAAACCTTCTAATTCTTTTAAAAAATGGTTGCTTACTTTAAAAGTATCGTTTTTAGTAAAGTAACGATGAGCGAATTCATACTCTTTCAAATTTACTAGATAAGAATATTGAATGTTTCTTTTTTCTTTTATTTTATAGTCTTCTGGAAGACCTTTAGTAATAGAAAGCAAATTGGTTAAAGTAAGTTTTATAGTGTCGAGTTTATGCTTGTATTCAGCCTCAGGTAATTTAAAAAAAGCCTCACTTTGTTTTATTATTTGTTTTTCAGCTTTCTGTTTTTCTAACAAATAGGTGTTTATTTTTGATTCCTTGCCTGAAAAACGCAATGTATTTTCAAAGCTCTCAGCATCGTATTCTATCGTGATGTCATGCCCTTTTACAAGGTAAATAGTAGCCCTGTTTCTTCCGCTTTTAAGCATATAATGTCCTGTATCCATTTTAAGTGTATCCATAAAACTTCCATTGTTTTCTATTTTAAGCGCAACTTCATAAATCCCATCAAAACTTCTAATAGATATTTTGTCATTTGTCTTGTTCTTAATTTGCCCTGCTATTATTGTATAATTTATAGTACGAGGAACTTCCTCTTTACAAGAGAAAGCAACTACGGCAATGGTTATTAGATATATTATTTTTTTCATACTATTATGGGTTTATCATATAAAAATTAAACTTTAGTAGCCGGGGTTTTGTTTTATTACACCATCAGAAACCATAATGGTTTTCTCAGGCAAAGGCAAAATTAAATGGTTCTCTGAAGGTAATGATTTGTGGTCATTAATATTTATATCCCCTTCTGTGTGAAAACGCACTAAGTCATACCATTCTTCGCCGCTTTCGGCACCTAATTCTAATATTTTTTCAATACGGATAGCTTTTAATAAATCGGCTTTATTATTGGCTAGTATTAAAGGATTATTACTTCGAGCACGAATTACATTAAGAGCATCACTTGATGCCACAATATTGTTGTTCCCTCTAAGAATAGCTTCTGAATAGATTAAATAAACCTCTGCCAATCTTAAAAAATATTCAGTATCGGGCGAATTACGATCAACATTAAGCGGATCTACAAATTTTTTGTTTCTAATATCGCCGCTTGAAGTGAATGTAATGGCATCATTAAAGCGTGCATCACTAGATATTAGGTCTACATAATAGTTGGAAACTACATAGTGTGCCGCAAAATAAAATTGTTTGCCATTAGACTCGCTAGTAGTATTATAAGACGCTTGAAAAATAGCTTCTAATGGATTGTCTATTTTTTTTGTGAAGATTTCGCCAAAGCTGTCTTCTAAACTACGCTCTCCCGAATTTATAACTTTTAGTGCCAGTGTCGCAGCATTATTATACTCTTTTTTATACAACAATACTTTGCTTTTTAGGGCTTCTGCAGCAATTTTTGATGCATGAAGCGTGGTGCTAAAATCTGGAGCATTTTGTATGGCATCATCTAAATCGTTTAAAATAGATTGATATGTTTCTTCAACACTAGCACGGGGTTGTGGGTTTACATTAGATGTGGGAGTTTCTTTTAAAATCACACCGTAAGGCGAACTCACATCAAAAAACTCACCAAATAAACGCAACAAATAAAAGTGTGATAAGGCTCTTAAAAACTTGGCTTCTGCAATAATTTCATTTTTTCTAGGCGCAGTAGTGGTTAACAATTCGGTTTTGGAAATAACGTGATTTGCATTATTAATAAGTTCGTAGAGTATAGGATATGTGTCGTCTATAACAGCATTATCAGCCGATACATTATTATTAAAAAATTCTTCCGTAGTTGCGGAAACTCCTAATTCTTGGGTTAAACCCATCCACCCGGAAATACCTGGTAACGTTGTTATATACGGAAACCCTGTCAACGTTCTCTCGATAAGGAAACTGTATGCGCCTTGAAGCACCTCTTCAGCTTGCCCTATATTGGTTATTACCTTATCATCTGAAATTTGAAAAACGGGTTCTACATCGGTAACATTTACAAGTTCGCAGGAACTCATGCAGCCCACGGTTAAAACTAGTATGAATATTTTTGCGTTTTTTATAAATAAGTTCATGATCTTAAAAGTTTAAGTTAATGCCTACAATAAATTGTCTTGAATTGGGGTAGCTTTGTATATCAACCCCTTGCCCAAAATTATCTGTATAGTCTTCATTTATTTCAGGGTCGAAACCACTATATGGCGTAATTGTGAATACATTATTTGCCGAAAGCGAAATGCTGGCATTTTTAATACCATACTTAGCTAATAGCTTAGGGCTTAATCTGTAGGAGAGCAATATATTTTTCAACTTTAAAAAGGAACCATCTTCAATAAAAAAATCGGACAAACGCCTATTATTGTTCGGGTCTCTATATGCCACACGTGGTACATTTGTATCTGTGTTTTCTGGTGTCCATGCATTAAGAACGCCTTTTCCGGAGTTTGTTCTTTCCCAAAAGAATAAGGATTCGGTTCTTTTTCCAAGATTTGTAATGGTATTTCCTATGCTAAAATTGAATAGTGCGGAAATCTCAAAATTACCGAAGCTTATGGTATTGTTCCATCCTCCAAAAATGTCTGGTGCGGCATGCCCCAGTATGGTTTCATCTTCTGCATTTACAACACCATCATTGTTAACATCTACAAATTTAAAATCACCGGGAGCTGTCCCGGACCGTTGATAAAAATTTGTTGGTGATGTAGCGTTCAGTACATCTATCTCTTCTTGAGTTTGAAAAATACCCGCCACTTTATAACCATAAAAGGCATCTATGGGTTCACCCTCTTTTAAACCTTCAAAAAATCCATCATTAAGTTTTAAGACTTCGCTTTTTATCGTACTTAAATTAAGCTCGCTGGTCCATTTTACTTTGGTGTCTCTAAATACGTCGATTCCTAACAAAAATTCAAATCCTTGATTAGAAAAATCGCCTACATTCGAAAACTGACTTTTGCCACCTGTTTCGTAAACAATATCTTTTAACAAAATTTGATCTGTTGTTCTTTTATTAAAATATCCGACAGAACCACTTATGCGTTGGTTAAACATAACATATTCCAATGCTATATCTAACTGATTGGTAGTTTCCCATTTAATACTTGGGTTGGGGATAACATTTGCAGTAATACCATTATTGTCATTATAAAAATTTCCAGATGAGAAAAATGTTTTATATTGAAAATCATCAAAATTAGCAGCACCTGTTTTGCCATAAGAAGCCCGTAATTTTAAATTGTTAATAAAGCTTACAGGTTTTAAGAATTTTTCGTTAGATAAACGCCAAGCTACTGCGCCAGAAGGGAAATACCCCCAACGATTATTAGGTCCGAATTTTGTAGATTGATCTGCCCTACCAGTAAAAGTAATATAATAGGTGTTAGCAATAGAATAATTAGCTCTAAAAAAGTAGGATTCTAAACCACTTACACGACCAGAATTACTTAAGAATGCAAAATCTGCTGCTCCAGGATATACAGAGACATCATCATCTGGAAAATTCTCTGCATATGTTGTATTTATAAAACTTGCATTTTGTGTATGAGACATCCCAATTACGCCATTCAATAAATGATTTCCTAAAGCAAAGTTATAAGTTAATGTATTATCAAAAATTTTTGAATTAAAGTTATTATCAAATAACTCCAAAGTACCGTTCACTCCTAGTAATTGATTAATACTACTTGTGCTAGGCGAATAATTATATGAGGCCCCTTTAATTTTATTATTTGAAAAAACGGACTTGAAAATTAAATTTTCAGTAAGCTTAAATTCCCCAAAAAGCGACATAGCTAAATTTTCATTATCAATATACTGTGGAAATGTTGCTAGCTGAAAAGGGTTGCTAAAGATTGATATTGAAGCAAATTCCCCATTTTCATCCCTTATGGGTATAAATGGGGGCTCTGTTGTGGCGGGTCTGTAGAGTTCGGGGTTCCCTTTTTGCCTGGAATCACTATAATTTATAATGCCACCTATCTTAATTTTATCTATGGGTTGGGATTCTACTTTAATTCTAACATTACTACGTTTAAAACCTGTGCCAGTAATAGTTCCTTCTTGATCCAATAATCCTGCAGAAAGCGAATAAAATGTAGTTTGTTTTGCAGCGCTTCCTCCAATATTTATATAATAATTACGGTCTATACCTGTTTGTGAAATGCCACCTATCCAATCCGTATCAACATCTCGCCCATAAGGATATAAAACATTATCATTTGGTACAGGACGTCCTACATTTGTATACCCCTGCTCAATAACATTTTGAAATTGAGCGGAATTTAGCATTCTACTTTTCTCTGTAATATTTGAAATAGTTGTAAACATATTAAACGTAACACTTGGCGTATTTTGTGAGCCTTTTTTTGTGGTTACTATAATAACACCATTAGAAGCACGAGACCCATAAATGGCCGTTGCCGATGCATCTTTTAATACATCTATACTTTCTATATCTTGCGGATTGATAGATGATAAAGGTGAGATTTGATTACTACTACTGTTTTTAAACGTTGCATTCGATTCTCCTAAACCAATTTCAATAGGAATGCCATCAATAATATACAAAGGTTCGTTATTACCTATTACTGAAGTCATACCGCGAATACGAATAGCAGCAGAAGACCCAGGCATACCATTACTTGGCGTCACATAAACGCCTGGAGCACGACCTACTAACGCATTATCGAAATTTACAGGAACCTGATTATTTAAACTTTTAATATTGATTTTTGACACAGACCCCGTTATCTCCTTTCTTTTCTGTGTGCCATAACCAATAAGAACAATTTCTTCAAGATATTCTTCACTATCTTGTAAAACAAGGTTTATGGTTGTATCATTTGTAACTTCAACTTCGGCAGTTTGTTTTCCTAAAAAACTAAAAACTAGAATATCTCCAATAGATGCAGTAATATTGTAATAACCATCTAAATCTGTGTTTACACCTTTTAAAGTACCTTTAATTAAAATTGTCGCTCCGACCAATGAGAGCCCTTTAGCATCAGTAACTTTTCCAGAAATTGTTAATTGCTTTTTTAATTTTTCATTAATAATAACAGTTTTTTCACCTTTAATTAAAAAGTCAAAATCAGTACTAGATAAGCTAACTGCTAATAGTTTATTAGCGAGAATTATTCCTTTGCTCAATTTAACTTTAGGGAGGTCTTTAAACATGTCTGATTTATAAACGAACCTATAATTGGTCTGTTCTTTAATCATTTTAAATACTTCATCGACTGTTATAACTTTATCATAATCAATTTTAATTTTTGCGCCTTGTGAGAAAACAAAATTAGAATTTAAACTGAAAGTGGCAGTACATATTAAGAAAATAAAAGTCTTCATAATTAGTCGTAATATTTTTTTTCTAAAATAGAAAAGAACCTTAGTTAATTTAATTTTCATAAATTTGTGGAGTTAATTAGTTATACATTTAATTGATTAATGTTTAAAGAAGGAAATGAAGGCTTGTGTTGTGAGAAATTCGAACCTCGTTTCCTTTTCTAGTTGAAAACAACCATTTTTTCTTTTATTTCATAGTTAATATTATTGGTGTTTTTTATTGTAGATAATATTTCATCCAATGTCTGCTCTTTACCCAAAACACCAGTAAATTGGACACTTCCAACTTCTATATCTGTATAAAGAACATCAATATCATACCATCTAGATAGTACTTTCATCATTTCAAATAATGATTTTTTCTCAAAACTAAAAATTCCTTCTTTCCATGATACTTCATTATATATATCCACCTCCAAAGTAACTAAGGAATTATTAGCAAGATTTACATTTAATTGTTGATTAGGATTCAATTTTTGCTCTCTACCCGCAAATCTTACACCGATTTTTCCTTCAACTAAAGTTGTATATATATTAACTTCATCCCTGTAAGCTTTAACATTAAATTGAGTACCAAACACCTCTACTTCATGATTGTTATGATATACTTTAAACTTTGCACCTTTATGAAATGCACTAGGAGACACATCGAAATAGGCTTCACCATAAACCAATTCCACTTCTCTAATTTTACCTTTGCTAAAATTCACTGGATATTTTAATTTAGATTCTGAGTTCAGCCATACTTCTGTACCGTCAGATAAAGTAATATGAAATTGACCACCTCGAGGAATTGTTAAATAGTTATATACCTTATAATTATCAATTATTAGTTGTTGATTATTAGTTGTATTATAAACGATTTTTTCACCATTACTAATCACATTATTTGCTTGGTAGGCTTCCCCTTTTACTAAAGCTATCTCTTTACCGTTCTGTAGTGTTAAAATTGCTTTATCGGTTCCAGCTTCGATAATATTATTTATAATAGCTGATGGACTATCTGTTGGGTTACTGAAAAAATTATTTTGATAAAAATAACCTAATCCAAAAACCAAAATTGCGGCTGCTGCATATTTTAGAGCGTTTTTAAATTTCTTATTGTAAAAAGGGTTTTTATTTCTTTTAATTTGGGTTAAAAGATTCTTCTTAATCGCTTCTACATTAGGTTCATTCATAATAATTGTTACTTCGTAATAAATTTTGACGTAATTTTCAAAAATTTTCTCATTATTAGGATTCTGTATCCACACAGATAGAGTATCCAAATCTACTGAAGTAGCTTCTTGGGTTAAGTACCTAACAATACTATTTTCTATGTTTTTATGGTTCATTATCTTATTAGGTAGACATAGCTATTTAACAATACCCTAACTTTATGAATCTTTTTTTTAAAATATTTGTTTATATTAGCTTATACATTTTGATAAATTATATTTTGTATTAGATGAAATATCAGAATCAATCCATACTGTTAAAGCATTTAAAAAAAGGAGAAGAAAAAGCCTATATTTATTTGGTAGACACCTATAATAAAAGGCTTTTTGGTTATGCCTTGACGCTATGTCGCAATGAAGAAATAGCTCAAGATATTATTCAAAATGTATTTTTAAAGACTTGGGAAAAAAGAAAAAAAATTCATATTACGTCTTCATTGCAAAACTACTTATTCCGGTCTGTGCATAATGAATTCATTACATTATATAATAAAAAGCGCTCTACCATTTTACTTGAACAAAAGTATTTTGAATCTCTTGAAAGAGTTACTAAAGGTTATGATGAAGATTTTTTAATCAAGGCATTAGAGAGAATTACTATCGAAATAGAAAATCTACCGTTTAAGTGTAAACGAGTATTTTTATTAAGTAGAAAAGAAGGACTTACAAATATTGAAATAGCAGATTATCTAAACATTTCTATCAAAACAGTAGAAGCTCATATTACCAAAGCCTTTACTGTTCTTAGAAAAAATCTTAAGGATAAACTTAATACAATATTATTTATCCTTTTTGGATTTCAGAAAACTCAGAAAATATATTAACAATTTATAAGCATTATACTTTAGAAAATGTATTAAGAAAACAATAAATAAATGCTCTATTAATACGCTCTTTTGTCATTTCCTTCAAAGTAATTGATAAACGCTTCATTTACAACTCTATTACCTCCTGGAGTTGGATAATCTCCCGTAAAATACCAGTCTCCTAAATTATCTGGACACGCTTTGTGTAAGCCTTCTATAGATTGATAAATCACCTCAACAGCTGCTTTGATGTCTTTTGTCTTTAACATTTGGGCAATTTTTGTTGATATTTCTTCTGCTGTAAAAGGAGAATAAATTCCTTTTACATGGTTTATAATATCAATATCATCACTAGATTGTTGTGCTTTTGATTTTTTATAAACCTCTTTAATAATGTGTTCTTGCTTTGTATCTTTTAATAATTCGATGGCTGCTTTAAATGCAATAAAAGCATCTATTCTTGCCATGTCAATTCCGTAACAATCCGGATAACGAATTTGTGGCGCCGAAGAAACTACTACTATTTTTTTAGGCTCTAACCTGTCTAAAATTCTAATAATACTTTTCTTTAAGGTAGTTCCTCTAACAATACTATCGTCTATAATGACCAAATTATCGGTTGGTTTTACAACACCATAAGTAATGTCATAAACATGCTCTACCAAATCATCTCTACTACTGTCATCAGCAATAAAAGTTCTTAGTTTTGCATCTTTAATTGCTATTTTTTCAAAACGAGGTCTTTCAGATAAAATTTGAGTCACTTTTTCTGCAGATAATTCTTTGCCTCCTTCTAAAATTTTTGCTGTTTTTTGTTGATTTAATAAATCTTCCGCAGCTTCTGTCATTCCATAGAAAGAAGTTTCTGCGGTATTTGGAATGTAAGAAAACACTGTATTTGAAATATCTGAATCGATTGACTTTAAAATCTTCGGGAAAACAAATTTTCCTAAATTTTTACGTTCTTCATAAATACTTGCATCACTTCCTCTTGAAAAATAAATACGTTCAAAAGAACATGATTTTTTCTCTTTTTGCTCTAAGATTGGTTCTATGGATGTTTTTCCGTTTTTCTTTATGATTAAAGCGTGTCCTCTTTCTAACTCTTGAACATCTTCAATTTTTACATTAAAAACAGTTTGAATTACAGGTCTTTCTGAGGCCACCACAACTACTTCATCATCTTCGAAAAAGTACGTCGGTCTAATTCCGTTTGGATCTCTAAGCACAAATGCATCTCCATGACCCACTAAACCCGCCATGGCATAACCGCCATCCCAATTTTTTGCAGACCTTCTTAAGACATTCTGTAAATCTAATTTTTCTTCAATAAATGGAGAAGCATCTTTTTTACTAAATCCTTTTATTTTTGCCTGTTGGTATAAACTCGATACTTCTTCTTCTAAAAAGTGTCCTATTTTTTCCATGACAGTTACCGTGTCTGTAAATTCTTTTGGATGCTGACCTAATTCTACCAATTCTTCTAACAATTGTTTCGAATTGGTCATGTTAAAATTACCCGCAACAATTAAATTTTGATGACGCCAATTACTCTGGCGCAGAAAAGGATGCACACTCTCGATACTATTTTTACCAAAAGTTCCGTAACGCACATGCCCTAAAAATAAGTTTCCGATGTAAGGCATGTGCTCTTCTTGCCATGCAACATCATCTTTCTTTTCAGGATTTTCTTCTAAAACGCCGTTTAAACGATCATTTATTTGAGCAAAAATATCTTGAATTGGTTGCGATTGGTTAGAGCGAACCCTGCTTACATATCTCGTACCAGGTGCTACATTAAATTTTACACTTGCAAAACCAGCACCATCCTGACCTCGATTGTGTTGTTTTTCCATCAATAAATACATTTTGTTTATTCCGTAAAAAGCAGAACCGTATGTATCCTTATAAAATTGTAAAGGTTTTTTTAGGCGAACAAGTGCAATTCCACATTCGTGTTTAATAGCGTCACTCATTAGTAATTTAGTTTTAGTAGTGTGTTGTTATTTCTTATACTATTGTAAAAAAAAATCCGCAGTCGAAACTGCGGATTAAAATTAAGATATTTCTATATCAAATTGTGTTAATTCTTTAAAAGCTTGCAGACGCGTTTTTACTTCATCTGTTGTAAGCTCTTGCATACGTTCTGTACCAAACTTCTCTACACAGAAAGAGGCTAAATTAGAGCCATAAATAATAGCATTTTTCATATTTTCGAAAGAGATGTCTTCCGTTTTTGCTAAATAGCCACAAAAACCGCCTGCAAATGTGTCTCCTGCTCCTGTTGGATCAAAAACTTCTGCCAAAGGCAATGCGGGTGCATAAAACATTTTTCCTTCATTAAATAACAAAGCACCATGTTCTCCTTTTTTAATCACCACGTATTTTGGACCCATTGAATGAATTTTCTTCGCTGCGTTTACTAAAGAATACTCTCCAGATAATTGGCGTGCTTCTTCATCATTAATAGTAATAACATCTACTCTTTTTAAAACAGTATGCAAATCTTCTAGCGCAATGTCCATCCAAAAATTCATAGTATCTAAAATTACCAATTTTGGTCTTTTATTCATTTGATCTAAAACAGATGCTTGCGTTAAAGGATGTAGATTTCCTAACATTACAATACCCGCATCTTTAAAATGTTCTGGTACTACAGGTGTAAAAGTTTCTAAGACATTTAATTCTGTAATTAAAGTATCACGAGAATTCATATCATTATGATATTTCCCACTCCAGAAAAACGTTTTTCCATTTTTATCAATTTCAATTCCATCGGTATGAATCCCTTTAGAATTCATCATTTTTAAATAAGAATCAGGAAAATCTCCACCAACCACAGAAACAACTCCTGTTTCTACTCCAAATTGAGATGCTGCTAAACCCACAAAAGTTCCAGAGCCTCCTAAAATTTTATCTGTTTTACCAAAAGGTGTTTCAATAGCATCAAAAGCTACCGTACCAACTGCTAATAATTTACTCATTTCTTAGATTTTATGCGTAATTTTGTATTTTACAAAAAACGCCTTTTTAAAGGTGCAAAAATAAGTTTTAAAAATGACTATCAAAGAAATACAAGAAGAAATTATTGATGAGTTTTCTATGTTTGATGATTGGATGGAACGTTATGAATACATTATAGAACTTGGGAAATCGCTGCCAATTATAGACGATCAGTTTAAATTAGATGAAAATTTAATTAAAGGTTGCCAATCTAAAGTTTGGTTGTATTCTGAATTAGATGCTGATAAAATAAAATTTACAGCAGACAGTGATGCTATTTTAACCAAAGGTATTGTGGCATTATTATTGCGCGTTTTTTCTGAACAAAAACCCGCAGCTATTTTAGCGGCAGAAACCACTTTTATAGATAAAATCGGTTTAAAAGAGCACTTAAGCCCTACAAGAGCCAATGGTTTGGTTTCTATGATAAAACAAATAAAAATGTATGCAATTGCGCAACAAATGAAATTAGCAAATTGAAACATGAAAAATGTAGCACACATAAAAGAACTTCTAGCAGGTAAAAAGCAAGCATTATTTAAAAATTATGCTATTAAATCGTTAGCAATTTTTGGTTCGTATTCAAGAAATGAGCAAAATTCATTAAGTGATGTGGATCTTTTGGTGGAATTTAATAAAAAAATAGGAATCGAATTTATTGATTTGGCTGATGAATTAGAAGAAATTATTGGCACTAAAGTAGATTTAGTTTCGATAAATGGTATAAAGAAAAAATATTTTCAATCAATTTCATCAGATTTAATTTATGTTTAAAAGAGCGTTTTTTCTGCTCCTCGATGATATGATAGAAGCTGCTCATAAAATCAAAAAATATACAAACGATATGTCTTTTGATGATTTTATTGCAGATGATAAAACGATTGATGCAGTTGTTAGGAATTTTGAAATTATAGGTGAAGCAGCAAATAGAATTCCACAACCAATAAGAGATGAAAATCCTGAAATTGAATGGAACAGAATTAGAGGATTTAGAAACATATGTAGACAACTTAATTATTAGGTTAGATAATTTAAAAGAATAAAAACAAAATGACAGATAAAGAATTAGACGAAATTGGAGATAAAATTGTAAGAGTTTTAAAAACTATTTACGATCCAGAAATTCCTGTAGATATTTACGAATTAGGATTAATTTATGACGTTTTTGTTTCGGATGAAAACAATGCAAAAATATTAATGACCTTAACGTCTCCGAATTGCCCTGTAGCAGAAAGTTTACCTGTAGATATTGAAGAAAAGGTAAAATCTTTAAAAGAAATTAATAGTTGTGAAGTAGAAATTACTTTCGACCCAACTTGGACACAAGAAATGATGAGTGAAGAAGCAAAGTTAGAATTGGGAATGCTGTAAATTCAGTATTCAGTATTCAGTATTCAGTATTCAGTATTCAGTATTCAGTATTCAGTATTCAGTATTCAAAACTAAAAAAAATCTAACGAAAGATGGCGGGCAGATGTTTTTTTAGCTTCCAAAGATTTGGAAAAGAAATCTCAACCTTGAAACCTTGAAACCTTGAAACCTTGAAACTAATAATAAAAAATGGCAGAAGAAATCATAAATAGAGTGGCAAGTAGCAAATTAAAAACTTTTGATTTAGAGGAAATTTATCCTGAAGGAAAAAGAGTTTTATTTGATATTAAAGACTGGTTGTTTGAAGAAATCATTTTAAAAGAAAAAGATTTTAGAGCCTCGGTAAAAAATCACGATTGGTCGCAATACAAAAATTCTTTTGTTGCCATTACTTGTTCTGTAGACGCCATTATCCCTTCATGGGCTTTTATGTTAATTGCTGCTGAAATGACGCCATTTGCAAACAAAGTAGTTATTGGAAATTTAGAGTTGTTAGAAACTATCATTTATCAAGAATTATTAAATTTTATAGATTTTAGAGACTTTACAGATGCGCCTGTAATTATAAAAGGTTGTGCAGAAAAACCAATTCCAAATAGTGCCTATGCTTTTTTAATAGAAAAGTTACAACCTATTGCCAAATCTATTTTGTTTGGTGAAGCTTGTTCTACAGTACCACTTTATAAATCAAGCAAATAGTTTTGTTATTTTGTAAATAAAGTTACTTTTGCATATTAATTTACGAAAATTGTGAGAAGATTATTCCTTCTTTTTTTAATTCTTTTAGCCACAACTTCTTATTCTCAAAAGAAGAAAAAGGATACCTTGCCCAAACCTAAATGGAAAATTAACGGAAGGTTTGCTTTTATATTCAATCAATCTTCTTTCTCAAATTGGGCATCTGGTGGGGAAAACACCGTTGCGGGTAATATGAATTTGAATTATGATTTCAATTATAAAAAGAAACATATAAATTGGGACACACGAATTATAACAGGATATGGTTTAAGCCATATTAGTGAAAAAGGCTATCGCAAAACAGATGATCGTTTCGAATTAAACACCCTTTTAGGCGTAAAAACAACTACTTATTGGTTTTTCTCTTTCTTAGGAAACTTTAGAACCCAATACACAAATGGTTACAATTATAAAAAAGAACCAAAATTATTAGTTTCAGAATTTTTGTCTCCTGCCTATTTAACACTTGGCCCCGGAATGCTGTGGAAAAAATCTGATAATTTGAACATGAACATTGCACCTGCAACCGCCAGATATACTTTTGTAAATGACTTTTTTTCTGGTCAATTTGGTGTTGAAGACGGAAGAAACACCGCATTTAGTTTAGGTTTTAACTTTTCTGGGTATTATAAATTTAGTTTGATGCAAAATATTGAGATGGAAAATGTATTTACAATGTATTCAGATTATTTAGCCAATGTGGGCAATGTAGATGTAGATTATCAAACAAATATTCGTTTTAAAGTAAACAAACATATTAAAATGCAAATGACTTTTCATACCATTATAGATGATAACTCTTCTAGTAAAATACAATTTAGGCAATTGTTTGGTTTAGGCGTAAACTATAATTTTCATGAAAAAGTGACTTATTAAAAAATATTTGTCTAAAAGTAAAGATTCATAAATTATTTGAAAATTAACATGAAAAAAACATCAATTGTACTCCTATTTATATTGGTTAGTTTTGCTACAAAAGCACAACAAACTGAAGAAGAATTAAAAAAAGATTTAAAAGAAAAAAAAGCAGTAATCTCTAAACTACAAGGAGAAGCTAAAAGCATACAAAGCAAATTAGATGCTTTACCAGGGTGGAAAAAAGGTGCTTTTGGTACCATTGGCGGCAACATTTCTGGCTTTAAAAATTGGTATGCAAGAACAGCACCCAATGCTGCTGCTGCAAATATTGGCATTACCTTTAATGGATATGCAAACTTGATAGAAAAAGACTATTTCTGGAGAAATTCTGTTGCCATCAATTTAGGTTGGGTAAAGTTTGATGATAAAGATGACCCTACCGATAGCCCTGATTTTGAAACAGCTACAGACGTTTTTAATATTTCTTCTTTGTACGGTAAAAGACTGAATAAAAAATGGGCGCTTTCTGCTTTAGGAGAATACAGAACTACCATTTTAGATAATTTTAATGATCCTGGGTATTTAGATTTTGGTGTTGGATTCACTTGGACGCCAACCAACAATTTAGTGGTGGTGATTCATCCAGGAAACTACAATTTTGTATTTAGTAGTACAGATACTGTTTTTGAATCTTCTTTAGGAGCAAAAATCGTAGCAGATTACACCGCTAAATATGATAAATTAAGTGTCAAGACAAACTTATCAATGTTTCAAAGTTATAAATCTTCAGATTTATCTAACTGGACCTTAACAAATTCTTTAGGATATACACTTTATAAAGGAATTGGCCTTGGTTTTGAACTGGGTTTGCGTAAAAACAAACAAGAAGCTTTAAACAATGCTTTGGGCAATTTCGACCCAGTTACCAATCCAACACAAGTAACGCCTACATTTAGTACCGTAGACAACAAATTACAATCTTATTGGTTATTCGGAATGAGCTATGCTTTTTAAGGAATTAAAAAAGAAATAAGGAAACCTCAAAAAGAAATTTTTGAGGTTTTTTATTTTTGTAACTTCGCCTTTTAAATAAATTGATATGACGTTACTTATTATTTTTGCAACAATTTCTATATTCTTCTCTTTTCTCTGCTCTATTTTAGAAGCTGTTTTATTGAGCATTACACCTACTTTTATCAACTTGAAAAAAAGCCAAGGTTTAGCCTATGCAAAGCAATTAGAGATTTTTAAAAAAGACGTAGACAAACCATTAATTGCAATTTTAACCATCAATACCGTTGCACATACCGTTGGCGCAATTTTAGTTGGTGTACAAGCAAAAGTAGCTTATGCTGAAATATATGGAACAGCAGTAAAAACCATTTTAGGTATCAAAATAACAGAAGATGTAATGGTTGGTATTGTTTCTACAGTAATGACCATTTTAATCTTAGTCGCTTCAGAAATTATACCAAAAACAATTGGTGCAACGTATTGGAAGCAATTGGCCAACTTTACTTCAAAAGCACTAAAAGTAATGATTTTCCCTTTAAAATGGACGGGTATTTTATGGATTTTACAATTGACTACAAAACTAATTGGTGGCAAAGGTCATGGTAGTATTTTAAGCAGAGAAAGCTTTTTGGTAATGGCAGATATGGCAGAAAAAGAAGGTGTTTTTAAAGAAAATGAAAGCAAGGTAATTCGTAATTTATTAGGCTTTAAAGAAATTAAGGTGAATGATGTAATGACGCCAAGATCTGTTTTAGAAATTGCCGATGAAACGCAAACCATTGCTTCTTTTTACAGTGAACATAAAAAACTGCGCTTTTCTAGAATTCCGGTATTTGCTGAAAACCCAGATAATATTACAGGGTATTTTCTAAAAGATAATTTATTAGAAGCGATGATTAATGGAAAAGGTGAAGACAGTTTAGCATCTATTAAAAGAAATATTATAATTACAGAAAGAGAATTATCAATTCCTGATTTGTTTGACAAATTAATCAAAGAAAAAGAACACATTGCATTGGTTGTAGACGAATATGGTTCTGTTAGCGGCGTGGTTTCTCAAGAAGATGTAATAGAAACTCTTTTAGGTTTAGAAATTATGGACGAAACAGATTCTGTTGCAGACTTGCAATTGCTGGCAAGAAAATCTTGGAAAAACAGAGCTAAAAGAATGGGCATTATTGAGGATGAGAAAGAAAAGTAGTTTTATGGTTAATAAATTTTTTAACTTGTATTTCCTGTAGACCTTAAATATCTAGTGATAGTTTTAGACTTCCACCTAATCCTTCTCGAATAATTCTCATCAATGTTGAAAGTCGGATATCACTCGCATTATTCTCAATTCGGGAGATATAATTTTTAGTTGTTCCAACTCTGTCAGCAAGCTGTTGCTGCGTAAGATGCTGTTTTTTTCTTGCTTCTTGTATTAAAACTCCAATTCTAAAAGTCTCAAATTCTTCCTCGAATTTTTCTCTCATTTCAGTTCCAGATGCTCCATACTGTTCGTTTAAATGATCATCAAATGACGTAATTCTTTTATTTGTTATCATAATATTCCTTTTTTAATCGTTCTGCTCTTTTAATTTCTTTCTTTGGTGTTTTTTGTGTTTTCTTTTGAAATCCACTTAACAGAATTATTATATTTCCTTTATCAAAAAAACACAAAATTCTAAAAATTCCTTTTCCAGCTGAAATTCTTACTTCCCAAAGTCCGTCAGTATTCGTAAGATTTTTGAAGAATTTTTCAGGAACTATTCGAGTATTTCTTAAAATTAAAAGCGTCCAATCAATTTTCTTACGAACAACAAACGATTGTTTTAAGTAAAAATCTTTAAAATGATTTTCGTAAAATCCTATTTCTCTTTTAAATTCGCCCAATTAGAACATTCATTAAACCTAAAGCAAAGTTACCTAAAAAGGTAACATTATCCAAATTACTTCCTAATTTAGATTTTATGAACAATCGTTACGCTTATATTAACTAAAAAAAATTACTCTCCCTCTTTATATTCATAATACAAAAAGTCATTATAAGGAAAACGTTGAATGTGAATTTTTTTCACCTCTTCATACGTTTTCTCCTTAAAATCTTCTAGATTTTCTTTGTTTAAAGCAGAAATAAAGATCGATTCCTCTTCTTTATCATTCATCCAAGTTTTTTTCCAATCTTCTAAAGTGTAGTGTTCTTTTCCTTTTTCGGTAATTAAATCTTCTTCGTCAATGGTTTCATGAGCATAGGCATCAATCTTATTAAAAACCATTAAGGTTGGCTTGTCTGCACATTTAATATCGTCTAAGATACTATTTACAGAGGCAATATGATCTTCAAAATTTGGATGCGAAATATCTACCACATGTAACAATAAATCTGCTTCTCGAACTTCATCTAACGTAGATTTAAAAGATTCTACCAATTGTGTGGGTAATTTTCTAATAAAACCAACGGTGTCTGTCATTAAAAAAGGAATGTTCTTAATAACCACTTTTCTAACCGTAGTATCTAGCGTTGCAAAGAGTTTATTTTCTGCAAAGACATCACTTTTACTAATCACGTTCATCAAGGTAGATTTCCCAACATTTGTGTAACCAACCAAAGCAACACGCACCATTTTTCCACGGTTTTTACGCTGTACTGCCATCTGTTTATCGATGGTTTTCAACCTCTTTTTTAATAAAACAATCTTGTCACGAATAATACGTCTGTCTGTTTCAATTTCTGTTTCTCCAGGGCCACGCATTCCAATACCCCCTTTTTGTTTGTCAAGGTGCGTCCATAATCTGGTTAAGCGGGGCAATAAATATTCGTGTTGTGCTAATTCTACTTGGGTTTTTGCAGAGCTTGTTTGTGCTCTTTGTGCAAAAATATCTAAGATTAAATTGGTTCTATCTAAAATTTTACAGTCTAGAACCTTTTCGATATTTCGTATTTGTGCTGGCGATAATTCATCATCAAAAATAGCAGTTCCAATACCATTCGATTCTATATAATCTCTTACTTCTTCTAATTTTCCAACTCCTAAAAAGGTTTTAGGATTTGGTTTTTCCATCTTTTGTACAAAGCGTTTTACAGCAACACCACCTGCGGTTTCTGTTAAGAACTCTAATTCATCTAAATATTCTTCAGATTTTTCTTCATCTTGTTGTTGTGTAATGACACCAATTAATACGGCTTTTTCTGAAATGGCTTCTTTTGCTTCTATCATAGAGTGCAAAAGTACAAACTATTCTGAATCTTTACCGCATAAAAAAAGCCTTAACAAATGCTAAGGTTTTTAGTAATTAATTCAATTTCGATTTCAAAAAAAATTTAAATATTTTCTTCGATGCAAAAGTACCTATTTCTTTCATTTCTGATGTATGTAACAAATTAAGAAATCTACTCTTATATGTTAACAAATAGTGCTATAAAATTGGTTAATCCTTTTTTAATACTAAAAAAAAGTTGACATCAAAAAATATCCGATGCCAACTAATCACAATCAATCAACCAAAATTAACTGTAATGAAAACTATATAAATTCTACTTTACTTGAAGCCATATTATACACTGCAACAACTATTTTGTTTTACCTTCTTTTTTTAACTTGCCATTTTAGGAGATGCTTATCGAATATCTTTTAGCGTATTAAAAATTGTGATGCATGCTAAATTGCAACTGTGGTTTACTCCAATTATCTGTGGTTTGATTCATCCAGCCTAACTGGAACCTTATTTTGGTATTTAAAACATAACCAATTCCCAAATAGGTTCTGTTTCTATCAAATAATGCCACCTCTCTATCCTCTCCAATAGTTCTTTCACCGTTCATAAATAATTCATTATAAAATGCACCGTAAACTGTCTTCGGACTTAAATCTTTACTGTTGAAAGGAATATTTACAAATAAATTATAACGATACCTTGTTCTAAAATCTTGGTTTTCTACAAAACGTTGCTCAAAACGAAAACGATGTGTTATTAAAAAACGACCTCCTATTTTTTGAGGAATTAACGCTTCTTGATAGATTCTATTTTCGTTAGAAATAGCATCTGAGTCTCCAAACTCACCTGACGTTATATTGGCAACTCCCAATGTAAATAATACACCTGCATCTTTTGGTTTATAGGTAATTCCTGAACGTAATAAAAGTTGTTCTCGGTCTCCTAACAATTGCCAATCTCTATATTGAAAATCGCCTTGAATTCCCCATTGAGAATTCTTAAATTGATGATTGTAAACATACATATACCAAGCTCCTGTTTGGTTTTCATCAAATTGAGCCTTGCTTTCTGTGATATATAAAAATGCTATGATTAAAAATATAATTTGTTTCATGGTAGTTGTTTACGTTACAAATATAAAAGTATTACTATTAACTAGGTGTGTAAGGCATTTTTTTAACTGCTATTTAACATTTTAAATGAAAAACCTCGACCCAAGGGCACGAGGTATCAAGTAGAAATTTATTTTTTATTTCGACGCAGAGCATCGGGGAATAAAACCCATAGATCCCGCTAAAAAAGCGGGATTAGTTCAGCTAGCAATTTTTAATTCATTGCTTCGATTCCGAAGCTTCGGAATAAAAATTGAGTTTCACTAATTTAAAACAAGATATCTACTCAATTTTCATTTTTTAGCGACCTCTGCATTATTTCGTTACATTTACAATTAAATACAATGTATGTTCCCATCACTTTCATCAAAAAAACAAAGTAAAAATATTACGACAATTGGTTTTTATAATGTTGAAAATTTATTTGATACCAAAGACGATCCAAAAACTTTTGATGATGATTTTACTAGCAATGGTAAGCACAAATGGACCTACAAACGCTATCAAGTAAAAGTTAAAAAGCTAGGTTCTGTCATTTCTCAGTTGGGCATGAATCGTTCTAAATATCCGCCAGCAATTGTAGGTTTGGTAGAAGTTGAAAACGAAAAAGTGGTTACAGATTTGGTGAATTCTTCTAATTTAAAAAGACACCATTATGGTGTGGTACATCATGATTCTCCTGATGAAAGAGGTATTGATGTTGCACTATTATACAACAAACAGATGTTTGAATTGATGCATTCAGAAACATTTCCTGTGTTCTTAAAAAATGAAAGAGGAGAAAGAGATTATACAAGAGACATTTTAAAAGTAAGTGGAAATTTACATGGCGAATTGGTACATATTTTAGTAAATCATTGGTCTTCTAGAAGAGAAGGTGCTGCTGAAACCGAGCACAAACGAATTACTGCAGCTGAAACTGCAAGAGCTATCATCGCACAAATTACGGCGACTCATTTTGATGCTAAAATTATTGTGATGGGAGATTTTAATGACGATGCCACCAGTACTAGTTTAAAAACATTGGTTTCAGATGATTTTATAAACCCAATGGAAAGCATGTTAGATCCAGAAAAAACAGGAAGTTTAACGTATAATGGCAAATGGAACTTATTCGATCAAATATTATTTTCTAAAAACTTTTCAGAAAAAAAAGCAGGAAAATTCTATTTTAAACATGCCGAAGTTTTTAATAAAGAATGGTTGAAGATTTTTAAAGGAAAACTAAAAGGAAGTCCGTTTAGAACTTACATTGGCCCGTGGTATCAAGGCGGGTTTTCAGATCATTTTCCTGTCTACGCTTTTTTAAAAAAAGAAGATTAACCTTTTCCTTGCTGCTTAAAAGCGTTTCTTAATTTATCATCATTAATTATATACTTCTTGTATTTACCATTTTTATACCGATGATAAATAAAGATGGGCATGAATAAAAAAGACAAAAATAAAACTCCCAAACCCATTACAATTTGTGCTTTTTCGTGCTTGGTATTTATCAAATAAATGCCAACAGACATCCAAACTAAAAAAACAATAAAAAGTATTTTTAATAATAGCTTCATATTGCAAAACTACAAAAAGTCTATCTTTATATTTTATTAATTAATAACAATGTCTGGTTGAGCGCAGTCGAAACCTAATAATTCTTTATATAAAACCTCTCGACTGCGCTCGAGGAGACAAAATTTATTCAAAATGAAGTCAATTTTATTATTTTTGATTGGTTTACAACTCTTTTCTTGTGATAAAATGAAAACGAAAGATAAAATGGACAAAAAAATTGTAATTGCCCACAGAGGCGCTTCTGGCTATTTACCAGAACACACGATGGAATCTAAAGCGATGGCTTTTGCGATGAATCCTGATTTTATTGAGCAAGATTTGGTGTTGAGTAAAGACGATGTTCCTATTGTAATTCACGATATTTATTTAGATGATGTTACAGATGTAGCCACAAAATTTCCAACTAGAAAAAGAGAAGACAATCGGTATTATGTGATTGATTTTACTTTTAAAGAATTACAAACATTGGCCGTTTCTGAACGTTTTAATCCAGCAACTGGTGAACAGTTTTATCCCAACAGATATCCGAAAGGAAAAGGGAATTTTAAATTGCACTCTTTGCAACAAGAAATTGAATTGATTCAAGGATTGAATACAACTACTCAAAAAAATATTGGCATCTACCCAGAAATTAAAGCGCCTAAATTTCATCAGAATGAAGGTAAAAATCTTACAGAAATTGTACTAAAAGTTCTTGCTGATTACGGTTACAAAACAAAAAATGATGCTTGTATTTTACAATGTTTCGACGCCAAAGAATTAGAGAGAATTCGAAAGGAATTACACTCAGAATTATTTTTAGTTCAATTAATAGAATTTCCTGAAGCATTAAAAAACCTAGCCCATTTTGCAACTTATGCAGACGGAATTGGACCTTGGTACAAACAAATTTTAAAGCAAAAGCTTGATGGAGAATGGCAATTTACATCGGTAGTTGCTGATGCACATGCATTGGGTTTAAAATTGCATCCGTATACATTTAGAGCAGATCAGTTAGAAGATTTTTCTTCGTTTGAAGAAATGCTGCAAACCTTATTAATAGATGCCAATATTGATGGTGCTTTTACAGATTTCCCTGATTTAGTCGTAAAATTTTTAGATACACAAAAATAGTATGAAAAAAAGTGTTTTTAAAGTAGACCATTCTACCAACAATTTCAAACTCTATGATGCTGATGATAAACTTTACTATTCTGCAAGTTGGTTTTTAGAATTTGGCAAAACAACTTCAGAAATTTATAATTTAGAAAAAGAGGTGATTTTTTCTATTGTTAAAAAATTCAAATTTTGGAAATGGAGAATTGCTTATGAGATTCAAAACAAGCAGCATAAAACATTTGTGCTAAATTCTGTAAACAAAGAAAATACTCACTTTCTATTGCAGTTTAAAGAAGATGTTTACGAAATAAAAATTCACTATGCTCAAAAGAAATCTATTTTTAAAAACGGAATTAAAATAGCTGAAATTGATGATGCTTTTCTTTCTTCAAAAGAAGAAAACACAAGCAATCTTTTACTTGTAAATATGGAAGATGTGGAAATGATTTTTTTACTTTTCTGTTGCTTAAAAACTGGTGAAACCAATCAAAAACCAGTTTTAAAATCTCAAAAAGAACTGATTCCTATTGAAGAAAAGTGGACTTAATTCTTTTTAAACATCCAATTGAGACAATTGCAGAAAGACTAAAAACCCTAAAATCAATAAAGAAATAAGTAACGGTTTTACAATTTTTTTCTTTTTGTACTCTAAGTCTTTTCCTAGATTTTTATTCCAAAAATATTCTACGAGAATCGCATAACCAATAAGGTTAAAAAGTAAGGTGATAAAAAAAGTTTTCGGTAAATAATTTAATAACAAAACTGAAATAATTGTATAAGAAACTCCAAAAACAAGCACTTGGATTCTCACTTTTGGCTTGTTCATTTCCTTTAAATTACGCATCAATAAAATGGCGCCAAAAAGTGTACTAAAAAAAATGGTGAATCCTTGTATGGATCTTTTAGAATATAACGTTGGCAATAACAAACCCTCAAAAGGGCTTTCTTTACCTTTCTCTGTGCTAAGTTCTTCTTTTAGTACAACTTCACTTTCTATTGGAGCTATTTCATGAAGTATTTTCCCTTTTTCAATAATATTTCTATTTTCTAATTCCCAAATTACAGCTTGTACTGCTTCATCTGTGTAATTGTCTTTGTCTGCTATAATATTCTCTAACTCAGTATTCGACTTTTTGCTCATTGAGTTTGTAAAGCTATTCATTCTCATTTCCATGTCATTAATTTTTAACTCGTAACTTCAATCAATTTGTTTCTATAAGCAGTTAGTAATTTAGATTTTGATATAAAACCAACATACTTTTCATTTTTAACAACTGGTAAATTCCATGCGCCGCTTTCTTTAAATTTTTGCATTACTTTTCCAACAGAATCAGTGTGAAAAATAATTTCTGGTGCAGATTTCATAAAATCGGAAACCGACGTAATTTCATATTGTGTTTGATCGAACATCATGGGCCTGATATCATCTAACAACACAATTCCTAAAAAACGTTTCTCTTTATCTAAAACAGGAAAAATATTTCGCTTTGATTTTGCAACCGATTTTTTCAACATTTCACCAAAGGTCATTTCTGGTGTAATGGGCTTAAAATTAGTTTCAATCAACGTGTCAATCCGCATCATCATTAATACGTTTTTATCTTTATTATGTGTGATCAATTCTCCTCTTTTTGCCAATTCAATCGTGTAAATAGAATTCGAAATAAAATATTTTGTAAACGCAAAACTAATGGCTGCAACCAACATTAAGGGCACAAAAAGTTCGTAACCGCCAGTAATTTCTGCGATTAAGAAAATTGCAGTTAAAGGTGCGTGGAGCACTCCGGCCATTAAACCCGTCATTCCTATGAGCGTAAAGTTAGATTCAGAAACAGAAAAACCCAATTGATTGATGATTTTTGCAATCGCATTCCCCAATGCAGAGCCCATAAAAATTGTTGGTATAAAGATACCTCCAACTCCACCAGCGGCAAAAGTAGTAGTCATTGCAATTGCTTTAAAAATGGCAATAATCAACAACATAAAAGTCACCATATATACGTTTTGCAAATCAATATTATAAGGAATATCTTTTAATGCTTTTGCGGTATCTCCATTTAATAAATTATTGATCAACCCATAGCCTTCCCCATACAAAGGCGGAATTAAATACAACATAATTCCGATAGCAATTCCGCCAATTAGTAGCTTTTTAAACGGGCTTTCAAATCGATCAAAGAAGCGAGTAATTGCAAAATACATTTTAGAGAAATACACAGAAGCTATTCCTGTTAAAAAAGCTAAAATAATATAAAAGGGAATGTCTTTCATTTGAAAAACATCTACCAATTTAAAACCGAATAAAACATCTGTTCCCACAAAAAAATACGAAGTAATAACTGCAGAAACAGAGGCTAATAATAACGGAACTAAAGAGGCAAAAGCCAAGTCTAAACTAAAGATTTCAACCGCAAAAATAATGGCTGCAATGGGCGCTTGAAACATAGAAGACATGGCACCTGCAGTGGCGCAACCTACTAATAACATACGCGTTTTTGCATTCATATGAAACAATTGCGCAACATTAGAACCCAAAGCAGCTCCTGTACTTACAGCAGGACCTTGCAACCCTGCAGAACCACCAAAACCAACGGTTAAAGGTGCGGTAATTAAAGAGGCGAACATTTTATAACGTTCTATGATTCCGTTTCTTTTAGAGATAGCATGTAACGTTGTAGAAATACCATGACCAATTTCTTTTTTAATGACGAATTTTTTGATAGCATACACTAAGAATAATCCAATAATTGGGAAGATAAAATAAAGCGAGTAATGATATTCTTTTATAAATTTTCCTTGTAGTAATTCTTCTATAATAAAAGTTAAATCTTTTAAGATAAACGTTCCTAAACCCGCTAAAAAACCCACAAAAATACTTAAAACATATATAAATTGTCTTTCGGAAATATGCTTGTATCTCCAAATCAGAATTTTTTTTAATATGTGTTTTATTTTTGGCATTGATGCTTTTATAAAGTCACCTTGAGCGCAGTCGAAAGGTTTTAATAGTTCTCAACTGCGCTCGAACTGACATCTTAATTATTAATTTTTGATAAAACATCCGTTCCTAAATAACCATTGTTTTTATTATAATACCAAGCTCTATTTTTTGGCATTTTTATATCGTGAATCGTTTCTAAACCAGATAATAAAATATATTCTCCGCTATCTTTTGCTTCTTTAAAAAACTGATAGACTTCCATCGCATAGGTTTTCGGGTTAAAATAAAAGTACCAAGTATCTTTTCCAACGTCTTTTGAGTAAGTTACTTTTAAAACCAAATAATCTTTTCCTTTAAACGTTTTCTTTGCCACTTTTTGATGAATAATGGTGCCTTTATCTTTCAACTTCATTGGCAAACCATATAAATAGGTATAGTAATTCTTATACAAATTAGCGCGTTCACAATTTAAATTGTATTTCTTTTTCAATTCTTCAGACGGATTTAAATTTCCGTTAATTGCCAAACTACAATCTCCTTTATGAATTGCATATTCTGTAATGATGGTATCTCTTTTAGCTTTTACTAGGAAGTATTGTTCAGGTAAGTTTATCCTAATTCTACTCTTTCTTGGTTTTCCTTTGGGGGTTTCCATGGTTACAAAAAGTTCACCAGCAAAAGTTTTCCAACTTCCATTTGGGTCATGAAATTGAATTGCTTTTGCTAACAATTCAATGCCTGTAATTTCTTGAGAAAATGAAATTATGGAAGTAAAAAGGATTAAAAGTATGGTTAGGTTTTTCATTATTTAAAAATAGTAAAATTATAACAAAAAAGACCTCACAGATTTTAAAAACCTGTGAGGTCTATATATTTAAGTCATCGGAAGGTATCAAAAATCTGTTCATTAATCAAAAGACTACTTCGTAATTCTTACTGAATCAAATTCAGCATAAATACTTATAATGACATTTATTCTTGAATATCCAGCTTCAAGCTTAATTCTTTCAATTGTTCATCGTCTATAAACGCTGGCGCATCTATCATTACATCACGTCCAGAATTATTTTTTGGAAACGCAATAAAATCACGAATGGTTTCTTGTCCGCCTAAAATAGCAACCAATCTGTCCAAGCCAAAAGCCAAACCTCCATGTGGTGGCGCACCATATTCAAAGGCATCCATTAAGAAACCAAATTGTGCTTTGGCATCTTCTTCAGAAAAACCTAAATGCTTTAACATTGTTGCTTGCATTTGCTTATCGTGAATACGAATAGAACCTCCACCAATTTCATTTCCATTCAACACCAAATCATACGCATTTGCTTTTACGGCTCCAGGATCTGTGTCTAACAATTCCATTTGCCCAGGTTTTGGTGATGTAAAAGGATGATGCATCGCATGGTAATGCCCCGTTTCTTCATCTAATTCTAATAACGGGAAATCAATTACCCATAATGGCGCAAATACTTTTGGATCTCTCAATCCTAAACGTTCTGCCAATTCCATTCTTAACGCAGACAATTGTGCTCTTACTTTATTTGTTTCGCCAGATAAAACGCAGATTAAATCGCCAGGTTTTGCACTGGTAACTTCCGCCCATTTTGCTAAGTCTTCTTGATTGTAAAATTTATCTACAGAAGATTTAAAGCTTCCATCTTCATTTACACGGCAATAAATCATTCCCAAAGCACCCACTTGAGGTCTACGAACCCAATCTATTAATTTATCAATTTCTTTTCTTGTATACGAATTTCCTCCAGGGACAGCAATTCCTACAACCAGTTCTGCATTGTTAAAAACGCCAAATTCTTTGTGTTGTGTTACTTCGTTTAACTCGCCAAACTTCATTCCAAAACGAATGTCTGGTTTGTCATTTCCGTAGATTTTCATGGCATCATCATACAACATTCTTGGGAATTTCTCTACCTCAACATTATTCACTTCTTTTAGCAAGTGACGTGTCAATCCTTCAAAAATATTTAAAATATCTTCCTGCTCCACAAAGGCCATTTCACAATCAATTTGTGTAAATTCTGGTTGTCTGTCTGCACGTAAATCTTCATCTCTAAAACATTTTACAATCTGAAAATATTTATCCATTCCACCAACCATTAACAGTTGTTTAAAGGTTTGTGGAGATTGTGGCAGTGCATAAAACTGACCTTCATTCATTCTACTAGGAACTACAAAATCTCTTGCACCTTCTGGCGTAGATTTTATCAAATAGGGCGTTTCTACTTCAATAAATTCTTGATCTGACAAATATTTACGAACTTCCATCGAAACTTTATGACGAAAGATCAAACTGTCTTTTACAGGGTTTCTTCGAATATCTAAATACCTGTATTTCATTCGAATGTCTTCTCCACCATCTGTTTTGTCTTCAATGGTAAAAGGCGGCGTAATAGAAGCATTCAAAATTTCTAATTTAGAAACCAAAACCTCTATGTTTCCAGTTGCCATTTTTGAGTTTTTAGACTCACGATCTATGACAGTTCCTGTAATTTGTATCACAAACTCTCTTCCTAAAGATTTTGCTTTTTCCATCATTTCTTTTGGCGTGCGCTCTTCATCAAAAATTAGCTGCGTAACTCCGTATCTGTCACGTAAATCTACCCAAATCATAAACCCTTTATCGCGCGATTTCTGAACCCAACCCGCCAAGGTTACTTCTGTATTTACATGCGAATCTCTTAACTCGCCACAAGAATGACTTCTATACATTTCTTTCAATAATTTAAGTTGCGAAATTAATCATTTTCCGTTAAATATTAATGTTTTGGGCGTTCATTTCTGAAAGAGAAATGTCCCGCTTTTCGCTGTATCTTTTTATGCTAAATTTAGTTCAGCAGCTGTTTTAATGCATCGGTTTTTAAGTTTTACAAAAGATCTTGAAATCATCAAAGCATAAAAAGGATGTCGCTTCAATCGGTAACGCGAATTTAGTTTTGTAAATTTGTCTTTATGAGTACAATTAATATTCAGGAAAAATTCAATTTATTTGATGATTTGTGGTCGCCAAAAAAAGTGGGCGAATTAAACGGACAACAAATTTTATTGGCAAAACTAAAGGGCGAATTTGTATTTCATAAACACGAATTTGAAGACGAACTTTTTATGGTCATAAAAGGAACTTTAACAATTGAATTACGCGATAAAATCATCACTGTAGAGGAAGGTGAATTTTATATTGTTCCCAAAGGAGTAGCACACAAACCTATTGCAAAAGAAGAAGTTCATATTGTATTATTTGAACCACTTTCTATAAAACATACGGGTGATGTTATTGCAGATATTACTGTGGAAACGTATGAAGAAATATAACTGGTTGATGGCTTTTAGGTTCTAGTTGTTGGTTTTCCACAACAACCAAAAGCCATTAACTAACAACAAAAAACCAAGAACTAAAATGTCCAAATTATATTTAGTACCAACACCAATCGGTAATTTAGAAGACATGACTTTTAGAGCTATTAGAATTCTAAAAGAAGTCGATTTTATTTTAGCAGAAGACACACGTACAAGCGGAAAACTTTTAAAACATTTTGAGATTGCTACGCAAATGCACAGTCATCACATGCATAATGAACATAAATCTGTAAAAGGTGTTGTGCAAAGAATTCAAAACGGAGAAACTTGTGCCTTAATTTCTGATGCTGGAACTCCAGCAATTTCAGATCCTGGGTTTTTATTAACCAGAGCCTGTGTAGAAAATAATATTGAAGTAGATTGTTTACCTGGCGCCACTGCCTTTGTGCCTGCTTTGGTAAATTCTGGTTTGCCAAACGACAAGTTTGTTTTTGAAGGTTTTTTACCCGTTAAAAAAGGAAGACAAACACGTTTTTTATTATTAGCGGAAGAAACAAGAACGATAATTTTTTATGAATCGCCTCACAAACTAATAAAAACATTGGGTAATTTTGTAGAGTATTTCGGGGCAGACAGGCAAGTTTCGGTTTCAAGAGAGCTCACAAAAATGTTTGAAGAAACCATTAGAGGAACTGCCACAGAAGTGTTGGCACATTATATTGCAAAACCTCCCAAAGGGGAAATTGTGGTTGTTGTTGAGGGGAAACGATAGTTACAAAGAGACCTCAAAGGTTTTAAAAACCTTTGAGGTCTGAAAGTATCACTAAAAAATTGAGGTTTTATCTATAAAGGTTCTATTGTTTAGTTTTTGTAGTAATTATTATAACTCCATTAGGAGCATTGTGTTTTTGAATTGCTTTTTCACCTTTTAAAACATCTATACTTTTAATTTGATCAGGTTCTAATAATTTTAGCATTTTATTATTTGAAACTTTACCATTTATAATGACCTTAGGAGTATTTTTACTTGTAAAGATATTATTATCGCTTACATTTATTTCAGAAACTTCTATATCTTTCATTATTTTTGTTTCAATTAAGATAACACCATTAGGAGCATTAAATCTTTTTATTGCTTGTTCATTTTTAATAACAGATATAGATGCAATCATGCTTTGATCTATCAATTCCATTGGGAAATCAAACTTTTTACCATCTATATAAATATCGGGTTTTGCATCATCTTTTAACTTTATATAAATCTTTTCGTTTGTTTGTTTTTCATTTTTGTTGTCTTCTGTTTTCTGAGCTTGAATAACGAAACTCGAAAATAGTAGTACTGCAGTAGTAAATAATAATTTTCTCATAATTATAAATATTTAATAGTTCTAGTTTAATATAAATGCTTTATTCTGTTTTTGTGTAAACCACTATCAAATCGCTTTCAACAATAATATTATGTATTTGCTTATTTTGAATTGGTTCTTTAAACATATTCTGAGCTTCTTTTAATAAAGCTTCTTTTTTACGATAGTTCAATTTATTATTAGTACCATTCCCAATATAAATAGCAATAACTAGTAGTATTGATGCAGCTATTGAAATAGTGCTAATTCTAAATTTAGGTTTTCTAATATTTCTTTTCTCAAAAGACTTCCATAATTTAGCATTTAAGTCTTTTGGGACTTCATTTTTATTCATTTTTACATAAGCAAACCATATTTTTAATGTGGGTTCTAACTTATCTAAATTCTCAACCAAATTCTTTTCTTCAACCAAAGAACTTGTGCCTGCTTTATATTTTTCAATTAGATTTTTAATAGCTCCCTCTTTCATAACTGTATATTTTTTCGAGTTCTATACTTATTTGTTTTCTTGCTCTGGATAATAATACTCTAACGTGTTCTATTTTTATTTCTAATGCAGCAGCTATTTCAGAGAATTGATAACCGTCCAAATCTCTCATCATAAAAACCTCTACTTGTTGTACTGGTAATTTTTTAAGAATTTCTTTAATAATACTATTTAGTTCTTTCCACTCTAATTGTGTGTTTTCATTTTCAGATTCTAAAGTGTTAATGTATGCTGTTGAGTCATTTAAAACAAAAGGTTTTTTTCTTATCACATCAATACAATAATTTCGAGCAGTTAAAAAAACTAGACCTTTAATGTTGGGATGCTTTTCTATTTTTTTACGTTTTTCCCAAAGTTTTAGCATTATTTCTTGAATAGCATCTTCTGCATTTGAATTTCCACCAAGCATTCGTGCAACCATAGGAAATATATTTTCTGATAATGAAAATACTTTTAGTCTAAAATCTTTTTTATTCATTCTATTTATATAACGTAAAAACAGATAATTCTATAACAAAAAAATTGATATTTATTTTAAAACTAATAGAATTTGCTTTCTCTTTTAAATTCGATTTTAATCTAAAAATATAAAAATAACGATGAAAGAATTCATCAAAAATCTAAAATCAAATCCAATAACAATTACTTTTGCTGAAACTATGGAAGTCATTGAAAACAATTACATCTTTACCCTAACAGCATTTACAAACGGAGAACTCAAAAATAAGGCTGGATAAAATTGGGGTTCTTGTAAGTTGTTTGCCTTTGTAAAATTGCAACAATTGACAAAAGTAGCAACGCTTCTATATTTTGACGAACATTATAAAAGTGTTTTAGAAAATAAGAATGGAGATGCTCATCAAAATAGTATAGTAGAAATTTTATAAAAACGGGTTTTGAGGGTTTATCTTTTGAAGGTGAAGCTTTGGAGGTGAGGTAACTCTTTTTCAACACAGATCATTCTAAAAGAATATTTTATATAATGTTTGCATAGGATGCTTCCAGCATGACAAACTGTGTGTTTTTGTTTTCGTTTTTAAATAAATTGTGTTATTTCAAATAACATTTTACTACACATTTTGTTATTTCAGATAACACTTTTCTGTAGAATTGCTATTCATCAATCTAAAGTAAAAACGTCCATAATTATCTCATAAGCATTAATTTTTATTCTTATTCCAAGCTATTTTTGACGAAATTCTTAAATTTATGGAGACCAAACATTACAATGTATTTGTTATTGGAAGTGGCATCGCTGGACAAACAGCTGCTAAAACTTGTGTGAAAAACGGACTGTCAGTCGCTATTGCAGACAAGCAAGCATTTGGTGGAACCTGTGCCATAAGAGGCTGCGACCCTAAAAAAGTCATGATTCAATTCGCAGATGTACTTCAAAAATCGAGTCAATTGAAAGATTTAGGAATTAAAAAAGTACCAAAGATTGATTGGAAAGCGATTCAGAAATTTAAAAATAAATTTACCAAACCAGTTCCCAAAGCCACAGAAGAAAATCTTACCAAATTAGGAATCGACTTGTATCATCAGTCGCCAAAATTTATTAGTAAAAATGAGGTTCTACTGGAAGGAAAAACAATTTCTGCAGATACTTTTGTCATTGCTGCTGGTTTAACTCCAAGAAAATTACCTTTTCAAGGCGCGGAAATATTAAAAACAAGTGACAGTTTTTTAAACCTTAAAAAAATACCAAAATCGGCAACATTTATTGGTGCAGGCTATGTTGGTATGGAGTTTTGTTTTTTACTATCTACCTTAGGCTGTAAAGTAACCATTATCGATAGCGGTGCACAAGCCTTGTCTCAATTCGATGATTTTTTAGTAGAAAAGTTGGTAGAAAAGATGAAAAAGAATGGCGTACAATTCTATTTCGATTCAGAAATTAAATCAGTTGAAAAACTAAGGAAAAATGTTAGAATTCATTTCAAGCAAAATTCTAAAAAGAAATCTGTGAAATCTAAAATTGCTTTTAATACTTCAGGAAGAGTGCCAGCTACAGCATTATTAGACTTAGAAAAAGCAACTATTAAATATGATGAATCTGGTATTCTAGTAAATAATTTTCTACAAAATAAAACGAATGAAAACGTGTATGCTTGTGGAGATATTTCTAATAAATCTTTACCATTAACACCACTTTCTGGTTTGCAAGGTGACATTGTTGGAAATAATATTCTGAAAGAAAATTCCAAAGAATTTTTGAGTCCGTTAGTGCCCTCTGTCGTTTTTACACATCCGAATTTGGCAAGTGTTGGTTATTCTGAAGAAGAAGCTAAGAAAACTTATAAGAATATTAAAATTTATAAAGGTGATGCTGCTGGATTTTATAATGCTAAAAAAGAAAATGAAGATACCTATGCTTATAAAATATTGGTAAATAAAAGAACTAAAATTATTGTTGGTGCACATTTATTAAGCAATCAAGCAAATGAATGTATTAATATTTTTATGATGGCAATTGAGCAAAAAATGACAGTTCCTGAGTTTAAAAAACTAATATTTACATATCCTTCTTATGCTAGTGATCTAAAAAGTATGTTCAGTTCTAAATAATTAATTGAATTCAGAAATTAGTATCAGAAATTAGAAAATGTACACTATGCGAGCCTCATTTAGATTTGGGAGCAAAACCGATAATTTCGATACATAAAAAATCTAAAATCTTATTAATTAGTCAGGCACCAGGAAGAATTGCGCACGAAAAAGGTATTCCTTGGGATGATCCTGGAGGAAGAAATTTACGAAAATGGTTGCAAGTTTCTGAAGAAGTATTTTACAATGTAGAAAACTTTGCAATCTTACCAATGGGATTTTGTTATCCTGGCAAAGGGAAAACTGGAGACAAACCTCCCAAAAAAGAATGTGCTCCAAAATGGCATTCTCGTGTATTGCATGAAATAGAAAATGCACAATTAACGATTCTTATTGGTGGCTATGCTCAAAAATATTATTTAAAAGCACAAGCAAAAAAAACACTGACTGAAACTGTAGACAATTATCCGGAATATTTACCAAACTATTTCGTGTTGCCGCATCCTTCACCAAGAAATAGATTTTGGATTGCTAAAAATCCGTGGTTTGAGAAAAATGTAATACCTGAATTACAGAAAAGAGTTGCTGCAATTATCTCATAAAAGTGTTTTACTATTGATAAGAAAATAATAGTAAAACCCTTTTATTTAGATTCCTGTCTTCACAGGAATGACATTTTTAACTGAAACCTCGAGACAAATACTCGAGGAGTCGTTTTTTCAATTAAAAGAATTACTTTTAAGGCATCAAAATTTGGTGTTATGTTTAAAAAACGAATCTTTCTTATAGTATTTTTATGTGTCCTTTTTCAATGTAAAAATGAAAAAAAATCAATACAATTATCAACTGAGAATTATGCTGATGTAATGAATGAAGAGTTTTCTGGAGATGTAGCTTTTGAAACCACTTCATTTGTAGAAAAATATTGGCGTGTTGTAGGGAATACTGGTTTTAACAAAAGTGTCTATAAAATTGCTGAAGAATTAGAAAAAACGGGGTATATTTTAGAAGAAAATGCTACTGAAACTGATCTGTTAACCTACAGGATTGAAAAGCGTCCGCTTAAAAAACCAACTTGGGAATCTGTAGATGCTGCAATAATTATGGAAGGAGATGCTTTGCCATTATTACAACATTCCACCAACAGAAATATGATTGCTTTAAATTCTTACAGCACTCCAAAAGAAGGTACTTCTGCTGAAGTTATTTATATTGAGGATCTAAAAAAACTTCCAGCAATGGATGTAAAAGGAAAAATCGTTTTTGCAGAAACGAGTCCGTATCGAATTTTTAAGGCTGCAATTGTAGACGGAAAAGCAGCAGGAATCATCACCTATAATAATCCTGATTATTTACAACCAGAAAAAAATACCACCTCTATTCAGTTTCGTTCAATTCCGCATGATTCTATCCATAAACCCTGGGCAATTGCCTTATCGTTTGCTGCAAAAGAACGTTTAAAAAAATCCTTAGAAAAAGGGAAAGTGATTTTAAATGTCAAAGTCAAAACGAATATTTATAAATCTGAAGAATTAACCATTATTGCAGATATTAAGGGAACTAAAAACCCAAAAGAACGCTTGGTTTTTAGCGCACACATTCAAGAACCAGGTGCAAATGATAACGCAACTGGAGTTGGTGTTGCTTTAGAAATGGCTTTATTAACGGCAAAATTCATCAACAATAAAGAAATCTCACTCCATAGAACATTAACGTTTTTATGGGGAGATGAAATTATATCTACTCGAAGATATGTACAAGAAGATTCTTTGAGAGCAAAAGAAATAAAATGGGGAATTTCTTTAGACATGGTTGGTGAAGATACCGAGAAAACTGGTGGAACTTTCTTGATTGAAAAAATGCCAGATCCAAGTGCTATTTGGACGCGTGGCAATGACAAACATACAGAATGGGGAGGTTCTAAAATCACCTTAGATCAAATGAAACCTCATTATTTGAATGATTTTTTGATCCATAAATTTAAAGAACAAGGTAAAAGAGCAAATTGGGTAGTACGTACAAATCCGTTTGAAGGAGGAAGTGATCATGTACCTTTTTTACGAGAAAACATTCCGAGTGTTTTGTTTTGGCACTTTACAGATCAGTTTTACCATACCGATAATGACAGAATTGATAAAGTTTCTAAAACTACTTTAAAAAACGTGGGTACCACTGCTTTAATTGCAGCTTATACTTTATTAAATGCGGATAAAAATACAGCTAAAATAATACTTTCTGATTTGGAGAAAGCCGCTAAAGACAGGTTGAATGAAGAATTAAAACAAAGCAAAATAGCAATCAATAAAGGTGATTCTTTAAAAACTCAAATCGAAATAATTACTGCTTGGAACAATTGGTATCAAAAATCATTTGAAACTACTTTAGACATTGTTAAAAATTCTTCTTTGCTAAGGAAAGAAGTTGTAAACTCTCAGAAATTAATAGATTCCATCACATTAAAAATCATTGAAAAGCTCCAAAAAAATGACTAAAAAAATCCTCATCAAATTGATGAGGATTGTAAGATTTTAAAATCTTTTAATATTTCGATCCGTTGTGTTTTCCTACTTCAAAACCATGTTTTCCTAAATACTGATTTCCGCTCTCTATAGCATCTTCTTCTAAAGTAGTTCCCATAGAATCGTTCCATCTATTTAAATATCCAAACAAAGAAATTACTCCGAGCATTTCAACAATTTCTCCCTCGTCCCAATATGTATATAACGCTTCTTTAATTTTTGCATCTACTGCATTTGGAACCATAGAAGCTGCTAAAGAGAAATCTAAGGCAGCTCTTTCTGCTTCAGAAAACGCAGCATGAGTTTTGTATTCCCAAATATTATCTAATTGTTCTTGGTTTGCTTCATAACGTTCTGCAGCTCTAATTGCGTGCGCTTGACAATACCTACAACCTGTAGCGTTGCTAGAAACCCAAGCAATCATTCTTTTTAAGGCAGATGTAACTCGACCTTCATTCGCCATAACCGCTTTATTTAAGTTTATAAATGCCTTTGAAATTGCGGGTCTTCGCTGCATGGTTAAAACTGAATTTGGGCAAAAACCCAAGGTTTCATTAAAAAATTCAGCTAATTTTTTTGTTTCTAAATCGTGTTCTGCATTCAGTGGTGTTACTAATGGCATTTTTCTATTTTTAAATTATTATTTTATTTTCTAATCAAACTAAAACTTCCACTTTTATTCACAGACAAACCATTTTTATCTGTTAATAGGGTTTGAAACCAATAACTATTGGAAGGTGATTTTTTACCAGCATACATTCCATCCCATCCTAAACTTTCTGGAGTAACTCTATACAATAATACCCCAAACCTGTTGTAAATATAAATGTCTGAAAGTGTATAAAAATCTTTGTCAAATCCTTTGATGTGCCAATAATCATTTTTGCCATCGCCGTTAGGTGTAAAAAAAGATGGATATGCTAAAATTGAGAATGAATATGCGAAGATTCCGCAACCATTTTTATCTCTAATGAATAACAAATGCATACCTGTAGAAATATTTTCAAAAAAACCTTCGTCTTTATAAATCCCAAATTTATCGTCTAACGCAAATTCATAGTCTCCTAATCCTAAATTTTCACTAATTATTTGGATTGAATTGTTATCAGCATCATCAATAATTAAAATAGCCTCTTTAGCGAGTGTTGCAATTTCAGAATTTCTCACAGTAATGGTTTGCGCTAAAGATTCGCAACCCGCTTCAGAAATTGCTTTTACTTTATAAATACCCGTTTCGCTCACATTTATTTCTGATACATTTTCAGCAATAGCTACCGTATCTTTTGTCCAATTATAAGTATAGTTTCCTCTAAAATTGATTGTCTTTAAAGTTACAGAACCAATGTTATTACACAACACGTAAACGTCTTTTTCTGTTTCAAACACGGGTATTGTAGCATTTACTTCAGCAATTACTTCTGTTCTTAAATTAGAGGTACAATTAAAAGAACTGGCTGCTACAAAATACGAAGTTGTACTTGTTAAATTTGGTGTTTGATAAGTATTACCCGTAAAAATGGGGGTTGTACTTGTTAAGGAATCGTACCAAAGAACGCTTCCAGCCGAAGCAGAAGCAGACAGATTTGCAGTTCCAGAACAAATGAAATCATTTGTAGTATTGGTAATGGTTGGTGGTTGAATTACGTTGATGATAACAGCTGTTCTTTGCAAAGTTGTACAGCCATCTACAGATGTTGTTGCGTAATAAGTTGTTGACGTATTAATTGCTGTTGGCGTGGTAAAATCTGTTCCTCTGCTTAATACGGTTCCTCCTGTTTGTGTATCAAACCAAATGATTTCTCCTACATCTGAATTTGCAGAAATTGTGGCAATTCCAGATTCGCAAATGGTCGTCTCGGTTGTTGTTGTAATTTGAGGCGTATAAATGCTTGTAGTTGCTACAATACTTAATGGTAAATCACTAGGTATTCCATATTCTACAACATATCCTTTCGCTATGTATAAATTGGTTCCGCCTTCATTTGGTAAATCATTCCAAGCACCACGAATTCCGATTGAAGGATCGGTAATATGCGCATAATCTTCACCTGCAGGATTATTATTTCTGAAATCATTAGGCTCATTATTATTCCAATTTGCATAATTTGGGGTTGTTCCATTCACTTGTCCATTCCAAAAAACGGTTCCGGTTTCTGGTCCTGTTACCCATTTCCAAACGCCTTCTGTTTCTTCGTCAGAACCACCTATCCAACCTGCGCCAGAAGCTTGTTTTCCTGCAAAATCTGCTTCTTCTTGACTTGTTAATGTTGCCAAATACCCTTTTCGACCAAAATACGTTCTGTTTTCCGCTGCTATTTTTGCGTTTCTCCAAGTGATTCCTTGACTAGAAACAAACTCATAGAAATGATCTGTAGCTGGTAAGTAATTTGCATTATCAATCGTCAGAGAAAACGTTCTTTCTATAATTTCATTTGTAGTAGAAGTTGTAAAAACCACATTTTTTACAGCATTTTCTAAGTCTGAAAAAAGGATTTCTGTTCCTGCTATTTTTGGTGATAATGTTAGTTTCCCCTCGTTCGCATTCCAAAATTGATTGATTGTTGGATTGTTGCCCACTATTTCTAAGCTATCAGAGCCGTTTTGATAACCGGAAGAAACCTGAATAAAAAACAATGCGATACCTGCATCATCTGCATCTGAAATCGTAAAATCTGTAACAACAGGTATAGAATTCCCAATACAAAAAGCTTGATCACCTTCTGCAAAAACAACTGGAGCAGCGTCTTGAGAATGAAAAACAGGAATAAAAAGAAAACTAAACACAAAAAATAGATTGTATTTAAGATTCAGAGATGTATTTAAAAAAATCATTAACTTGTAAAGGTTTTATTATTTTTATGGATAGCACAATTTAGTCCTTCAAATTCAAAAATAATATAAATTGTGGTTAAAAAACAGTAATTTATTTGGATGCTAAAAGAACAGTCTACATCTCATAAATCTAGTGGAATCATTTTACGATATTTTCTGTTACAAATGAAGAGGATCGTTACAAAATAGCCGGTTAAAATTACTAGACAAGTATTATTCAGTAAAGTATTTTTGGTTCTTGTGAAAACCATAATAACTTAGAATCTGGAAACCAAAAAAAAGAAATCTATCTGTCACAAAACACGATGAAATTATGGGAATATTTTCACATAAAAAGAATCAAATTTTTAAAATATTTTCTCTAAATTTCCTTTTTTAAATAGCTATTTATTATGAAAATTAAATTGCACGCATATAACTTAGAATTAAAACACACATTTACAATTTCAAGAGAATCACACAATTTTCAATCTAGTTTAATTGTAGAATTAACTGACGGCGGATTTTCTGGTTTTGGAGAAGCAACCTCAAATCCGTATTATCATATTACAGTTACCAATATGATGGAAATTATACATAAAAATCTATCATTTATTACTTCTTTAGCAGATGAACATCCTACAGTTTTCTGGCAAAAACTACAGCCTTTATTTCATAATAACCTCTTTGCATTATGCGCGCTAGACATCGCCTTCAATGATTTATATGCTAGAAAGAAAGGGAAAAAACTCTATGATTTATGGGGTTTAAATATCAATAAAAATCCAATGACCGATTATACTATTGGAATTGATTCCATAGAAAATATGGTGGCAAAAATGAAAGAATTGCCTTGGCCAATTTATAAAATAAAATTAGGTACAAAAAACGATATAGAAATAGTAACCGAGTTAAGAAAACATAGCAATGCTATTTTTAGGATTGATGCAAATTGTGGTTGGACAATAGATAAAGCTATAGAAAATTCTTACAAACTAAAAGAATTAGGTGTAGAATTTTTAGAACAACCATTGAAAGCAAATGATATTGAAGGAGCTAAAAAATTATTTAAAAACTCTGCATTGCCCATAATTGCAGATGAAAGTTGTATTGTAGAAAGTGATGTAGAAAAATGCGCTGGTTTGTTTCATGGAGTTAATGTAAAATTGACCAAATGTGGTGGTTTAACTCCCGGGAAAAGAATGTTATTAAAAGCAAAAGAATTGGGAATGAAAACAATGGTTGGCTGTATGACAGAATCTACTATTGGTATTTCTGCAATTGCTCATCTATTACCTCTTTTAGATTATGTAGATATGGATGGTGGCTTGCTTCTTAAAAAGGATATTGCCAAAGGAATAAGAATAGAAAATGGCGTAATTTCATATTCAGAAAAAAACGGAATTGGAGCGAGCCTTTTATAATTATGCAAATAGATAAAGCACCAGACACAACTGTTCTGATAAACAATATAGCCTACCTATATTTTAGTGGAACTTCTTATTTAGGAGTTGCTACTTTACCAGAGTTTCAAGAAATTATTTTTGGAAATATTAAAAACTGGGGAAGTTCTTTTGGTAGTTCTAGAAATGCAAATATAAAATTAAGCGTCTATAAAAAAGCAGAAGACTTTTTGTCTAACTTTTTAAAAAGTGAAGATTGTGTAACAGTTTCTTCAGGAACTTTTTCTGGTTTATTAGCCATTTCTACTTTAGAAAAAATGGTAGATACTTTCTTTTATATGCCAAAAACACATCCAGCAATTTTACCAAAGAAAGCAAAACCTGTTTTTAAAAATAATCGTTTACATTCTTTGTTACAAAACAGTAAAAAAGAAACTTTATGTATTGTTGTAGATGGAATTGCTGCATTAGAAACAACGCCTTTTAATTTTGATTTTTTGCATAAAATTTCATCGGATAAAAAAATATTTCTTGTTATAGATGAATCTCATAGCTTAGGTGTTTTAGGTGAAAACGGAAGTGGAATTTCGACGAAAATTAAAGTTAGTGATCAAATAGAAATGATTCGTGTGTCTTCTTTCACAAAAGCATTTGGTTTGAATGGTGGCGTTATTGCTGGATCGAAGAAATTCATCAATTTCATTAAACACAACCCGCTTTTTATTGGAAGTGCACCAATGAATCCTGCTTTCTTACAAAGTTTTTTAGATGCACAAGAACTGTACTACAATCAATTAAAAAAATTGCAGTATAATTGCAAGTATGTTTATGATGCTCTTAAAGATTTAGAAAATATTACAATTTCTGAAAACTACCCTGTTTTTTTTATTGACAATGAATATATTGCTGATGAGCTGTTATTACATCACATCATAATTACCAGTTTTTATTATCCTACATCCTCAAAAAAAATCAACAGAATTGTTTTAAACGCAAATCATACAACACCACAATTAAATTTCTTAATAAAAAGTTTAAAGAATCTGAGCGCTAAAAACAACTGATATACAGCTAAAAAATTTACCAAAAATAATTGTTTATAAATGGTCTGGCAGACTCGAGTGAGTTTTATCGGAAAATTATTCAGATGAAAATCTGATATCTGGCGGGTTTACTATTGATATTAAAATATAAGCATAGCATTTCTCTTATGTAGCTCATAATAAAAAAATATAGAAGCTACCAAAAATTTGGTTCTTGATAGCTTTTTATTTGTAATTCTAAGCGCTATTCAACTACATTCCACCAAACAGGTGTAGTTAATCTAACATTGGGGGTATTATCTGGCATGTTTTCATAATTTCTATCCTCTTCATTATATTCATACATCATGGCTTGAATCCAATCATTTGAATCAGGAAAAATAGACAAGTTTACGTTTACTGGTCTTTCTAAACCAGGGTATATCGTATTGCTATAATCCATTCTTCTCATATCTACCCACGTTTCTGGATCAAAAAGTAGTGTAATATATTTCTGAATCATAATATGTGATAAGGTAATACCGGTAGCCCCTACCTCATCGTCCATAGTAGCTATATAATTTGCTGTATCTATTGAATCTACTGAAGCTTTTTCAAAATCTGCTTGAACTCCAGCTTTTAAAGCTGTATAAGCACCAGCCATGTCTCCTTTTCTAAATCTTGCTTCGGCTTCAATATATTTAACTTCACTATAAGTCATCATATAGGTTGGAGACGTAGGGCTTGTATAATACCCACCATTTCCTAAAGAATAATTATCGCCTCCAGTAGAATTATCTGGTAAAGGTCCTTGTCCTGTTTTAACACCTTGGTATCCGCCATTTACAGCTTCTGGAACAATAATTTTAAGACGCGGATCTTCATAAGTAGTAGAAAGGTTTAAGGAATTTTTTAACAACTCTACAAAAAAATGTGAAAAGTAATCCACTCTTGAGCTTCCATAACCTCCCACAGCAAATGGCTGACGGTCATTTTCTGCTTCACCACCGCCATAACTTCTAAAGGCATTATCTGCATTTGATTGTAATGCTTTAGAACAGGCCTCTATAATTGCATCTGCATCATAAGCCATATCTCCAGCACTTTTTTTAGACAAATGGTTTAAGTAACGTGCCTTTAAAGCGTATGCCAATCTTGTCCATTGTTCTTTATTTCCACTATAAAAAACATCTCCACCGTCTTCATTTAATGCTATTTCACTTGGTTGGTTTATTTCTACAATGGCTTCGTCTAGCATTGTAGCGATACCTTGATAAACTGTTTTTTGATCATCGAATTCAGGTGTTAAATTTAACGAAGATTCACCATCATACGTTTCATTAAAAACAATAGCTCCGTATTGATCGGTGGTTGTGCCAAAACCATACGCACGTAAAATTTTACCAACAGCTGTAAAATTGGGTGAGTTATGTTTTTCTCCTAAAACTATTAAATCTGCCGTGTTTGGCAAAGAATATACATAGGCATTTTGCCATAAAAAATAGCGTCCGGTAGTAAGAAAACTACTCCATGTTTCTGAATAATAATTAGCAACATTTTGAGAACCATATTGGGTTATTCCTAACACCTCTCTACTACCTCTATAGATAATACCAGTAAACATATTTTCTATTGCTCCTTTTATACGATATTGGGGCTCTAATGATTCTGTTGTTGGTGCTGTTACAGAACTATTTACATCAAAATAATCTTCAGAACATGAGAAAAAAAAGATACTAGCTATGCATGTAAAGAGGGTATATATTATCTGTTTCATTTCTTTATATTTTAAAAAGTTAATTTAATTCCAATATCTAAACCTTTTGTGTTTGGTGTACTAAGATTATCTACACCTACTGAACCAGCACCAGGAATGCCTCCACCGAATGTATTTATTTCTGGATCTATACCACTATAATTTGTAATTGTAAATAAATTTCTACCCGTTAAAGAAAATTCTAAATTAGAAATTGATAAACGATCTAAAACTTTTTGGTTTAATGTATAACTCAAACTAATATAACGCAAACGTGTATACGAACCATCTTCAACAAAATTATCAGATAACATAGAGTAATAATCTTGATAATAAGATTGGTTTTTAGTCACAGAAATATCATTGGGCGATCCGTCTGCTTTTACACCAGGAATAATAGTAGTTTCTCCTCTATCTAAAGTGCTGGTACCAACGCCATAATATGCTAGTGCAGATGCAGTAGCATTATAAACTGTATTTCCTTCTATAATATCAAGTAAAAAAGATAAACCAAAATTTTTATACTTTATATTACTTGAAATTCCTAGCGTAAAATCTGGTTGTCTGTCAACATCTGTATATGTTTCATCTGCTAAAGTAGGGTATCCATTGTCTCCAATTATAACCTCTCCATCTTCATTTTTTAAGGCTCTTTTTCCACGAAGTGAAAATAAAGAGGCATTTAAAACGCCTGCTCCTGCTGCAGAGTTTAGAAAGGTCCAGGAATCTGATAAATAAACCTCATTAATTTCTCCAGGTAAATCTATCACTGTAGTCTTATTGCTACCAAAATTGAAATTCATATCCCATTGAAAATTGGAAGTAGATGGCATTAATTTTAAAGATAACAATGCTTCTAAACCTTCATTTTCGATAGCACCGCCGTTTAAAGTTGCATAAAAAGTTCCTGCAGTTGGAGGTACCCGAATGTCCGTTAAAATTTGATTGTCCGAAACACTCTTATAATAAGTTGCATCAAAACCAATCCTGTTATTTAAAAAAGTTGAGTCAAAACCAACTTCCCAGCTATTGGTAAACTCTGGTTCTAATGCTGCATTTCCAACATCTACTCCATTATACGCATAGCCCGAACTACCAAGTGGGTTAATTTGCGTTACTAAATAACTTTCTAACTGCCCTATTGGAGCATCTTTACCAACCTGTGCCCAAGTAGCCCTTAATTTAAAATAACTTAAGCCGTTTCCTTCTGATTTTATATCGAATAAATCAGTAAGAATAGCGGAACCACCAATAGAGGGATAAAAGAAAGATCTACTGTTTGAAGGTAGCGTAGAAGACCAGTCATTTCTACCAGTAACATTTAAAAATAAGGCATTTCTATACCCTAATTTTACCTCTCCAAAAACACCAACGTTTCTTTTTCTAGCAATATTTTCTGTAATTGTTTGATTTTCTGTAGCAACATTACTTATATTATAAATACCAGGTGCCAAAAACCCTTCACCTGTCATATAATCTGTTCTAACATTGCTATCTTCAATAGTATTTCCTGCCAATAGATTCAATTCAAAATGAGTAGCTATTGTTTTAACATACGTGGCAATAAAGTTAGATGTATACTTTTTATAAAGTCTTTCGTATTGTGATATATAGCCATCATTTCTAATGTCATTTAATGAACCATTTGCTGTTATTCTACGACTGTGTTGATTGTATATATCTGCTCCAAATTTATAAGAAAGGTTTACGTTTTCAAGTATCGCATAATCTAATGCTATTGAACCTATAAATCTATTTAATTCGTTGGTGTTAGGACTATTTTCTATGCTCCAATAAACATTATCAAACTCTTGTCCTGTAAAAAAACTTTTTTGTGCTCCATCTGCATCTAGATAATCATTTATATTAACGTTAGACGGGTAATTTAATAGACTTGTAATACTACCACCAGTTGCATTTCCTTGGCGGGTACTGTTAATATTTGTTCTAATATAATTTCCTAAAACTCCTAAAGTAAGCTTCTCTGAAAGTTTAGAATTCTGTGTAATTCTAAAAGTTGTTTTATCATAAGAGGTTGTTGGTATTATTCCATCATTAGCTATGTTTCCCACTGAAAAATAAGTGTTATTTTTTGCGCTTCCTCCAGCATAACTTAAAAAATAATTTTGCGTAATTCCTGTGGTATAAAAATCATTAATATGATTATAGGTTTGTATGCCTGAAGGAATTTGTTCTCCCCAAGATAACGGGCTATCATTATTATAAGTAATAGTACCATTAGTTTGAAGAATTTGTTCTCCTTGCCCATACACTCTTTGAATAGAGGGTGTACCCATAACATTATCTACTGAAAAAGAAGTAGATAAAAATACTTTACTTACACCTTCTTTACCTCTTTTGGTTGTAATAATTACAGCACCTTCAGCTGCCTGAATACCATATAGGGCTGCGGCTGCCGGACCTTTAAGTACAGTAATACTTTCAATATCTTCTGGATGTAAATCAGAGGCTCTATTGATACTGGCAACCTCTCCACTAGAACCTGTAGAGTTATCAATTGGCAAACCATCTACAATAATAAGGGGTTGATTATTACCTGTTATAGATGTACCTCCACGAATCATAATTACAGAAGAAGTTCCTGGAGCACCACCTGAACTAGTTACAGTAACACCAGATACTTTACCTTGTAGCGTGTTGATGATGTTATTTTGGTTGCCCTCTAAAAGTTCTTCAGATTTTAATGCCTGCGCAGCATAACCTAACGACTTTTTTTGCCTTTTTATACCAAAAGAAGTTACTACAACTTCGTCTAATAATCCAGCATCTTCTTCAAGAACCACATCTATTAAAGATGTATTTACTACAACTTCTTTGGTTTTGTAGCCTAGATAAGAGAAAATTAACACATCTCCATTTAAAGCTTTTAGGGTATAAAACCCATTCAAATCAGTGCTTGTTCCTTTGGTACTTCCTTTTACCTGAACATTAACTCCGAGTAATTCCCCTGAACTATCTGATACTTTTCCTTTAACAGTAATCTGTTGGGCATAAAAATTGAAGGTTAGGAATAAGCCTAAAACAGTTGAAATACTTATTTTTTTTTTCATAAAACGGTTTTAATTGGTTATAACTTTTATAAAAATATGTAAAAAAAATAAATTAACAGCAACCAAAAACTAAAAACAGCAAATAATTATCAATACAACTTCATAAACAGCAAAAAAAATGCAATTATAAAAATAAGAGCCTATAATTTATGAAATGTATAATTTTACTTTTTTTCATTTTGAGCCATAGAATCATAGAGATTTATTAAAAACAACCATGAACTTATAAGGGTTTTCTTATTTTTGTAACTGCGCAGAGTTGAATGCGTTAATTTTTTAAAAATAAGTTATGGTTAAAAATATAGTAACTACAGTTTGGACACAAAAAGAACAGTTTGAATCGAACAATCCAAGCGGACATCATTTAACAATGTTTTCTGTGGCAGATGAAGAAAATAAAGGTACTGTTGGTTACGGACCAAAAGCTTTGATGCTTTCTTCTTTAGCAGGCTGTTCTGCATTAGACGTAATCTCTTTATTAAAAAAAATGCGAGTAGAAACAGCAGATTTTAAAATTGAAGTAACCGCAGAATTAACAGATGAGCATCCTAAATTTTACAATAAAGTAAAGGTAGATTATCATTTTACTGGCAAAGATTTACAGCCAGAAAAAATTCAAAAAGCAGTAAATTTATCAGTAACAAAATACTGTGGAGTGATGGAAATGTTTCGACAATTTGCAGTAGTAGAAACTGAAATTTTCTTACATGATGAATAATTATAAAGTTGTAAATTCTTTTCACTAGAATTATTTTTAATACGTTGTTTGTATCTTAAGTTCAAAAATAAAATGCGATGAGATGGACAGTAAAGCCAGATCCAGAAAAAGAAAAAGTAGCAAAATTAGCGAAAGATCTTCAGGTTGATAAAACGATTGCAACCATACTTTGTCAGCGCAATATTGAAACTTTTGAGGCTGCAAAAAAATTCTTTCGTCCTAGTTTAGAAGATATCCACAATCCTTTTTTAATGAAAGATATGGATGTTGCTGTGAAAAGAATTGAAAGCGCAATTGCTAACAACGAAAACATCTTAGTTTTTGGCGATTATGATGTGGATGGAACCACTGCCGTTTCTTTGGTTTCCTCTTATTTAAAAACCATTTATCCAAACATTGCCACCTATATTCCTGATAGATATGCAGAAGGTTATGGCGTTTCTTATTTAGGGATCGACTTTGCAGAAGACAATGATTTCTCTTTAATTATTGCGTTAGATTGTGGTATCAAAGCCATTGAAAAAGTTGCTTATGCAAAAGAAAAAAATGTAGATTTTATCATTTGTGATCATCACAAACCTGGAAAAGAAATTCCGAAAGCTGTTGCTGTTTTAAATGCTAAAAGAGAAGATTGTAGTTATCCCTTTGACGAATTGTGTGGTTGTGGCGTCGGTTTTAAACTCATTCAGGCTCTGGGTGTTTCTAGAAATCAAACCATTGAGCATTTTGTACCTTATTTAGATTTGGTAGCTACCGCAATTGCTGCAGATATTGTACCTATGAATGGCGAAAATAGAACCTTGGCTTATTTTGGCTTGCAAGTTATCAACCAAAAACCAAGAAACGGAATCAAAGCCATTATTCATCAAATTAAAAAAACAGAACTCACAATTACTGATGTTGTGTTTATTATTGCACCAAGAATTAATGCTGCTGGGAGAATGAAACACGGAAATTATGCCGTAGAATTATTAACGGAAATGGATTTGGATGCTGCCATAGAATTTGCTGCAGCCATCGAAATTTTTAATGCAGATAGAAAAGATTTAGACAAGAAAATTACCAATGAAGCTTTAATTCAAATTATTGATAATGAAGAGGAAGAACGTTTTACCTCCGTAGTTTTTCAAGAAGATTGGCACAAAGGAGTAATTGGTATTGTAGCTTCTAGATTGATAGAAAAATATTACAGACCTACTTTGGTCTTCACAAAAAGTGGCGACAAATTAGCCGCTTCTGCGCGCTCCGTAAAAGGGTTTGATGTGTATACTGCCTTGGAAGCGTGTAGCGAATTTATAGAGCAATTTGGCGGACATAAATATGCTGCGGGTTTAACCTTATTGCCAGAAAATTATGAGAATTTTAAGGCTAAGTTTGAAGAAGTTGTAGAAAATACAATTGATAAACAATTGCTAACTCCTGAAATTGCTGTGGATGCCGAAATAGACTTGTCTGAAATTACAAATAAATTTTTTAGAATTATTCAGCAAATGGCTCCTTTTGGTCCACAAAATATGAAACCTACTTTTAAATCTACCTGTGTTCGTGATAATGGTTATGGCAAACAAGTGGGTGCAGATAAAACACATCTAAAACTGAATGTTTTTCAGGGCGATAATAAAAAAACTTATAATGCTATTGGTTTTAATCTAGGCGATAAAATGGCCTTTGTACAAGAGGAATTTGATATTGTATATGCATTAGATGAAAATGAATGGAATGGGTTTAAATCTGTGCAATTGTTATTAAAGGATATTAAATAATATGGAAAAGTTTGAAGTTAGTGCTTGGAATAGTGGAAACCTAAATTACAGAAGTAAAAGTTTTGGAATCAGATTAAAACTTAAAGATAGAAATCTTTGTTTTAATGAAACTCCAAAAAATGTTTTATTAAGTATAGAAGGAAATGATTTTTTTACAGTCAATTTAACTCAAGGATTTTGGAACAAATGTCCAGAGTTTAAACATTTAGAAATTGGTCTTTGTTTTTTTGAAAACGGAATGATTTCTTGGGAAAAAGAAAATCCTCCTAAATTCAATTTAACTAAAATAGATGAAAATAAATACTTGTTGAAAAGATTTTCAATATAATTGAATGTCATTTCTAGGAAGGAATCCGTAATAAGTGAAGTTTGGATTCCTGTTTTCACAGGAATGACAAACTCAAAAATTCTTTTTTAAAATTAAACATGCTGATCAATTAACACAACATTTCCGTCTGGGTCTAAAATTACAAAACTTGCAGCACCAGAGGTTGTTTCATCTGCTTCCGTTTCTAATTTAAGTCCTTCTTTTTTTAATTGTTGTTGTATGGTTCTAACATCATCAAACTCATCTAATTTATTGGCGCTTTCATCCCAACCCGGATTAAAAGTTAAAATATTATTTTCGAACATTCCTTGAAATACGCCTACTAAAGAATTTCCGTTTTTAAGAATTAGATAGTTTTTTTTTATTTCTCCTGCAAAAACTGAGAATCCTAATTTTTCATAAAATGCTTTTGATTTTTGAATATCTTTTACGGCTAAACTGATTGAAAATGCACCTAATTTCATAATTCTAGTTTTTGGTTGATGTCTTAAAGTTATGAAATTATTTCGTATTCGGATTATTTGTGGGGTCTTTCATTCTTGTTAAGATAGGAATTTATATAAATTTAGTTTGGATTTCTGCCTACGCAGGAATGCCAAAACTCTAAATCTCCATAGACATTAAAACCATTTTCAATTCCATATAGGTAAAACTTGGGTCTACTTTTTCTTTTAATGCTGTTAAGCCTTTTACTTCACCAGCAGCTTCTATTGCATTTCTAATTTTTTTATAGCGTTTTATTTCTATCAATTCTAAAACATCGATGTCTCCAGAAGTGATATAATTTGCCAAATGATTTTCAATGGTTCCAGCAGTTAAACTGCGTTCTTTTGCAATTTCTTTGATGGTTAAACCTGATTTAAACAACTCAAAAGAAATTTGTTTGGTTGGTTTTTTATCTTCCTTTTTTTGCTCATTGAATTTGTTAATTCCGTTTTCTTTACAATAGGTTTCAATAGCTGCTAAAATTTCTTCACCATACTTAGAAACACGCGTTTTTCCCATGCCAACTATTTTTAATAAAGCAGCTTCTGTTCTTGGCAATTCGTCGCACATAGCATATAAAGTCTCTTGCGTGAAAATCTGAAAATGAGCAATTCCTAAATCTTTTGCGATTCCATCTCTTAATTCTCTTAATTTTAAAGCTAAAATAGGATCGCGTTTAGGAACTACTTTTTTCTTTTTAGTAGGTTCCGTTTTTTGCAAAACAGCTTTTGCTCTAACTTCTAAATAAGGTTGAACTTTAAATCCAGTAATCATTTTTTGAAGTGCAAATAATTTTTCTTCTAATTTTTCTTGCAATGAATCAAACTGTTTAGAAAAGTCTTTTTTAACAGCTTTATTATCTGTTGAAAACGAAATTGTATCTAAGGGTTTCTGAATATTATTTTTTGTGTTTGTTAAGAAATAATCAATTGCTTTCTTAAACCTTTCTTGAATTGTACTGCTGTTTTCTGGTAAAATTCCTTCTTCAGAAATGGCCTTTAATTGATTTTTAAATCCGTTAGCAACTTTCATCAAAGCAACAATTCCTTCATCTTTTATGGTTTGTAAATGATCAATTACATCACCTTTAATACTTGTTCTGTTTTTATAAAAAATGTCAATCAATCTTGAAATCGGATATAAAAATGGTTGATAATCTAACAATTCTGAAATTAAATTCAGTTGAAACTCTTTTTCAGACTCATTTAGAATCCTTTCATCAGGATGATTTTCTGCTACACCTTGATTAAAAATACTTACAGTATTGTCATTTATAATTGCACTACTTGTAATGGGCGTCTTTAAAACCAAACCTTCTAAAGAAGTACACCTACTTAATGCCACATAGGTTTGCCCGTGTGCAAAAGACGCTTCTGCATCTATAATTGCTCTTTCAAAGGTTAAACCCTGACTCTTGTGAATGGTAATTGCCCAAGCTAAACGCAAAGGAATTTGCTCAAAAGAACCAGAAATATCTTCTTTTATTTCCTTCGTTTCTTCGTTGATGGAATAATTTATATGCTCCCATTTTTCTCTTTCTGTAACAATTTTATCTGTTTCATTGGCACATTGTACCGTAACATTTTCTCTAGAAATAGCTGTGATAATGCCTATTTTCCCGTTGAAATATCTTTTTTCTAAAGACGAATCATTCTTGATAAACATTACCTGCGCTCCAACCTTTAATTCTAATTTTTCTGAATTCGGATAGGAGTTTTCATTGAATTTTCCAGAAATTTCGGCTTGAAAAAAATGGCTTTTATTCTTCAATTTATTCAGCTCAGAATTGTTAATTAAATCTGCTCTTCTGTTATGTGTGGTTAAGGTAATATACCCATCTTCTTTGTCTGGTGAAAACGTTGGATTGTATCGTTCGTTTAAAATTTTTGCAGATTTATTCGATAATTCATCATTTCTAATTTCATTTAAAATAGTAATAAAATCTTCATTTTTCTGACGATAAATATGTTTCAGTTCAATAGAAACCACATTCGCTTCTTGATAGGCTTTAGCACTAAAAAAATAAACCGTGTTATAATATTGTTGCAACAAACTCCATTCATTAGACCTTACAACTGGCGCCAATTGTTGCAAATCGCCAATCATAAGAATTTGTGCACCACCAAAAACTTTATTTCTATTTTTATACCTGCGCATCACTTGATCGATGCCATCTAACAAATCTGCACGCACCATAGAAATCTCATCAATAATTACTAAATCTAACGATTTTATAATATCTATTTTAGTCTTCGAAAACTTCCGTTGTTGATTATTATTTGCAATCTGATTGGGTAGAATAGGTCCAAATGGCATTTGAAAAAAAGAATGAATCGTTACTCCTTTTGCATTGATTGCTGCCACACCTGTTGGCGCAACAATAACCATTCTTTTTAAAGATTCTTTCTTAATCTGATGTAAAAAAGTAGTTTTTCCTGTACCTGCTTTTCCAGTGATAAACAAATTTCTATCTGTTTTATCAATAAACTGTAGCGCAAGTTCTAATTCAGGATTTTTGGGCATTTTTGCTTTTTTTAAGCAAGGTAAAAAATTAAACATAATTTCATAAAAAATCTCAAGCAAATTGCTTGAGATTTCCTACAAATAATAATTGGGGGGATTTAATTACTTAATTGCAATGATTTTTATTGTTAAAATTTCCTTTTCTACACACTTTAAAAAATAAAAACTATTAGAAAAATTTACTGCATGAATTTTTTAATGATATTTTCTTTCTCTATGTAATCCTAATCTGTATCTATATCTAACAAATGAATTAGATTTAGAACAAAATAAAAAATATCGTTTGCAGTTATAACATTTATACAACTTAAACGCTGGAAATATTAATTTTAGTAAAATACTTCTTTTAACTTTCTTTCGGTAAGAGGAATTACATTTTGGGCACTTTAACATTACTCTTAATTTTAACTACTGACTGCTAATTTTTTTTAGGAGTTTTGATAGTTTCACTTAAAAATAATATTGAAAATATATTACTTAATTTGAACCTTACCTTTTGTTATAGGGTTTTATTTGTCTTTAATTATTATTTTTTTAATATTTAAAGAATATATATTTTTACAACAAATAAAAATATACATGCAAATCTAATATTTAAAAAGGTCTTTTTCCCCGCCCAAAATGGGTGGTTTTCATCTTTTTTTTTATAAAAAAATGTTTTATAGCACCCTATTTCTTTCAATCTTAAATTTTTACCTATAAATTTTTCAATCTTTCATGTGGGTTAAAAGATTGTCAAAACCATACTCTAGAAAACCATCTCTATATGCTTTTAAAATAAGGGTTACTTTTTAACAAAGCATGCTAAACTTATAAAAGCACTTTGATTACTTATTTCTTAAAATCCCACAAGTTTTGGACTTGATCCTTTCTTTTGTCTCTACGTATGGTATACCTATGCTCTAAATATAAAAACCACGACAAATGTTGCCGTGGTCTAATCATCTATGTTAGCCCCTAAATCTAACACAAATTATTACTCTTTATATTTTAATATGGTATGATAATAGTATTTCAAGATCCAATTTCTCCTATGTAAAGGAAGTAGGTTTTTCCAAAATACTACAGATCTAATTTGTTAGCGCTTCTTGCACAAAAGTAATCTTCCTTTTCCTTCTACAACCCACCCAAAATGGGTGGTTTTTGATAAATGTATATAATTTTAACATTTTTATATTTCAAAAGTTTAAAAATAGTACACACTCATCTTGATTTTATATATAAATCTGTCCATGAGGGGTAAATTGTTTAGGAATCCTATTTTTGAGAAGCATTGTATTTTTACAGATAAGAAAACAGCAAAAATATAAACGAATTTAACTATATTTTTTACAAAAGAGAACCCGACAAAGAAAAATTTGTAAAAATGTTGTAAACCTCCTTTTTATTTTAAAAAGAACAGCCTTAAACAGGCACATATAAGTAGATTCTTTTATATATTTGAAAGAAAAACAGCCACTTACGTTGAAAAAAATTAGGTATTACCTCCAATATTTGAGTATTATTTTAGTATTAGGTGCTTGTGCAGAAAATAAAGAGCATACTTTACAATTTTCCTTATTCTATTTTCAAGATCTTGCACAAAAAGAAACTATTCAATCTATCACCACCAAAGAAATGCGCCCGTTAGAAAACCCAAACTTAGGCTATAAAAATGGGGTGTATTGGTTTAAAGTTATTTTGTTAGAGGATCGCATTCCTAAAGCCATCGTTTTTGATATTCCCAGAAGTAGTATCGATAGCATTGGCATTTATAAAGATTTTAAAAGCCTACCCTATCAAGAATTAGACAATAGGTTTTTTTCACTTTTGGTGAATTCTACATCAAAAAGAAACACCTATTATATAAAAGCTCACTTTCAGAATAAAGTGTATTTTCCATTAGAAATAAAAGCATATAATAATGCGCAGTTATCTGAAAAATACAATTTTTTTATAAACGGAGTATTTTATGGGTTGGTATTGATGGTACTTATTGTGAATGTGTTTTTTTATTTTTCACTTAAAGATAAAACTTTTGTATACTATTGCTTGTTCTTGTTAACCATTACCATAAGTATTACCGGATTTGACGGCCTTTTAAATGCGCTGTTTCCCGCCTTTTTTTTGCTATATTTTATTCCTGTTTTGCATTTTTTGGTAGCGTTATGTGGGTTGCTTTTGGCAAATCAATTTTTAAATATCAAATACTACCAGCCCAACGGAAATCGAATAGGTGTAGGCTTACTTTTTCTAGCACTTTGTAATTATATACTGTTTTTTTGTTTTTATAACTATCTTTTTATTGCCATAGCCAATACTGTTTCATTACTTGTACTCTTATATTATTGGGTAATTGGGGTTTTTATTTTAAGAGATCACGAATTCGCAAGATTCTTTGTTATTGGATACTCATTTGTGTTATTTTCGGCGTTTTTATTTGTAATTCCTTTAGATTGGGGCTTACAAACATATACTATTTCGCTAAACTTTATAAAATTTGGTGCTTTATTTGAAATGTTGATCTTAACGTATGCAATCACCTATCGTATAAAAATTCTACACAAAGAAAATCGCAGGTTTAAAAAAGAAATAAACGAATATTTGGATAAGATTAAAATCCTAAAAGATTCTACAGGAGATACTTTTCTGAAAGAGCAGAAATTATTAAAATCAAAATACAATCTCTCTTTAAAAGAGACAGAGGTATTGCGTTTGATCTATAAAGGAGCTACAAATAAAAGAATTAGTGAAGATTTGTTTATCTCTTTAAACACCGTGAAGTTTCACATTAGAAATATTTATGGAAAATTAGATATTAACAGCAAAATTCAAGCTATTGATATTTATTCTGAAGTAAAAAATGCCAAATTATAATTGTAGTGTTTTCGATATGCTTTGTAAGTGCTAGTTTTACAAAAAGTATCATGGAATTTATGCAATAAAGAAATTAAAAAAATCCCAAGCAAAATGCTTGAACTTTTTTTATAAAGTATTTCGGACATAATATTCTTAAAATTTTAAAGAATAAAAGTTTATTTTTATCAATATAACTGATTATTTTGCATTAAAATCCACTTCCAGGTGCTTCTGGACTTTGTGCTTGTGCTTTTTGTGGACTCAAAATCATATAAGTACCTAAAGCTGTTAAAGCAGAATATTTACTATAAGAACCTATTTTTTTTAAAGCTTCCTTTCTAGTAATCTCAGTTTTTTTTGTGTTCTTTTTATTATTGTTCATAATTTTTTATTCCAGGATTATTTTTTTGCTCAATTTTCCATTTTCTGTTTGAATACACACAATGTAAACACCAGCAGTTCTAATTGGTAATGGAATCGTGTTTGTTGTTTTCCCCTGAAACCGTTTAGTAAATACCTCTTTTCCTAAAATATTGTACACAGATAAATTAACATTTTCATTCAGTAAACCAGATATTTTCAAATCATTATTAGAAGTTTTATAGATAGAAACTCCATTCAACATATCGTCATTTAAACTTAACGCTTTTGCATTAGTGGTATGTAAAAAGAAACGATCTGTTGTATTTGTATCTGTAGCAAATGATACATCATATTTACTATTTACCTCGTTTAATTGATTAAAAGTGTTATTTTCTTTATCTTCTAAAAAGACTTTGTACTCTATTGGCAAGTCTGTTGCATCTATAGAAAATGAAATATCGCCTTCTTTTGAAATGATACCCACAGGAATTACCATACTTTCAATATTACTTGTAGGTAAAGATTGAATGGTATAATTAACATTCTTATTATCTTCCACTAAATGAGTAAAAATATCTAAATCACTTCCATTGAAGTTTCCAATATCATAACCTGGGTCAAAACCTTTAGTAGCGTTGTTGAAATATTTTATATCAGTTGAAACTTTTACTGTTCCATTATCAATAAACAATTTAATATTTGGTATTGTTGATGCAGATTTCTGAAAAGTAGTTGTTCCTGCTACTGGTTTAGCTTGTCTTTTATTTTCATAGAATACAATATTAGTTTCGCCTGTTTTCATCCTAACAAAAAAACCCTGTCCAGGAGTAAGAAATCTATTAACTCCATCAACTTGTGTTACAGCTACATATTTATTCTGAGCATTATCCCACATATAAATACTTTTAAAATTGTCATCTAAAGAATTAATATTATCTCCTAAAAAACTTGAACTTCCATTTTCATTTGCAGGAATATATGCTGTAAAAGGATTTCCAATTAAAGACCATTTATTAGCTGGTAATGCTGAAAAAATAGAAACAGTATTTAATGATCCTTTAAAAGATACAGCACCATCAGAGCCTCTAGACATACTGTAACCTGTACCCGCTACAAATTCTTCTGTAACAGGTGTATTGGCATCAAAATATTGCCATTTATTAGATAAGTTATCATCATAAGACCCAATAGCATATCTTACAGGAGAAACAGTTGTATTACTGCGAATATTATTTACAGCTGTGTTTTGAGCAAATGATAGTATTTTTTGATCTGAAATAGGAGGTGTAACAACACTCCACTTATTTGCTAACAAACCACCTCTATTATATGTTATTTCTCCTTTTGAACTTCTTTTTACAAGTAAAACACCACTGTTTGTAGCGTCTGATGCTATGTTTACTTCTCCGAAACTAACAAAATCATTGTTTACAGTAATTTCCTTATCTACTGGGATATTTAGATTAGCACCATAATTCAATGTCAGATTTCTTAGACTTATATCTTCTACATCTATAATAATATCTTTATTTATAATGATATTGTCTGTAGAAGTTGGTAGACCTGCAGACCAGTTTGCTATGGTAGACCATTTATTATCAGAAGATGTATTATTAAAACGATTGTTAGTTGAAGGTCTACCTATTTTAAAAGAGAATCTCATATCCCTATCTGAAAACCTCGTATTGTTAACAAAAAAACTTCCTGCTGAATATGGGTTTCCAGAGTTATTAAAAGTGCTTATACCACTATCCGTAGTTGATAGTAATACTGTATATTCTTGCCCTACAACAATATTGATGTTCAAAGAAGATACATTAATATATTCTATACTACCAGATGTAGAAAAAGTAATTGATTGATTACTTAAAGTTCCTATCAAGGTACCTATGCCACCACCGCTGTAAATTTTTACTTCTAAATTATTTATTGAATTTTTTGTTGCAAAATCAAAACCTACTGATTGCAGTTTTCCACCTAGAATTGGTATAAAAGACTGCCCAATTAAATTAGTAGATGATAGTACAGTGCCTGAGCCATCTGGAGTTAAATTTTCTATTGAAACAGTTTCTGTAACTAAAGGTGTAATTAAAAATGAGAATCTTGTTTCATAGGGTGATGCTGTATTACCTAAATAAAGAGCTCCACCAGCATAACTGCTAGAAGTAAGAAATGCGAAATCAATTTCACCACCCGCAGAAGAGGGATCAAAATAAACTGTGTATTGCTGGCCTTGGATTACATTAATATTTAAATCATTTATATCTACAGTTTCAATATCTCCGGAATTCGCATTACTAATTATTTGATTTAACTTAAAACCTAAAAGAGCACCTGTGTTACCAGCACCATCGTAAATTAAAAAATCAACGGTTTCATCTGAAGAAAAATCAATACCTATTGTTGTTAAAACACCTGTACAATCGGCTGTGAAACTTTGCCCACGAAATTCTTTATGTCTTGTAAAAGTTCCAGTGCCAGTTGCTAAATTTTGTACAATACAAGATGGATTTTCAACAATAGTAGGTGTAGCAAAAAATGAAAATCCTGTCTCCCAAGATGAAGCCCTAGTATTATTAAAAAAAATATTTCCTTTAGGATAAGGACTACTAGTAAAAAATGAATAATCAATACTAGTACCAGCTATTGGTCTGAAATATACAGTATATAATTGTTCATTAGTCAAATTTATATTTAATGACCTAATATCAATATTCTCTATTTTACCTGCAACAGCGTTATTTATGACATAATTTAATTTAGACCCTAATAATATACCCGTATTTCCAGCGCCCTCATAAATTAAAAAATCTACAGTTGCATTGCTATAAAAGTCAAAACCGATAGTTAATAGGCTACCAGTACAACTTGCTGTAAAACTTTGACCGACAGCTTCACCACTTCGTGTAAAATCTTTAGTCCCAGTTCCTATATTTTCTTCTATACATTGTGCGTAGCTAAAGTTTGAAATTGCCAAACAAAATAATATAAGATACAAACATCTTATTTTTTTACTAAATAATATTCTATTCATAATAATCGAAATTTTATACAAAAATAAAAATTCAATTATGTAGCAAAGAAAACATGTGATGAAACCCCTTTTTTTTGTGAAGTAATTTGTTTTACCTATAAAAATTCTAGTTTATGATGTAATTCTTTTTTAAATGTTTTCGAAATCGAAATTTCTTGATTATTAATTTTTACAAAGCCATTACCAACCATATCTACTTTTTGCAAATTTATTATAGAACGCCTATGAACTTTTAAGAAATTTTCTTGCGGCAATTGATTTATAAAGTCAGATATTTTTGCTCTTATCAAATACTTTTTATCTTTTGCAAAAATTTCTAAATAATTACCTGAAGATTGTATGTATAAAATATCATCAGAATTTATTTTTATTTGAATGTAGTTGTCTTTAATAAATAGATTTTTGCTGGTTTTTGTTTTTTTAGAAGTAAAACTTTCAATGGCTATTTCGATAGTTGTAAGTAATGTTGGCTCATTATAAGGTTTCATTAAATAGCCATTAGGTCTTGTTTTTTTTACCTTATCAATTGTTTTTTTATCACCGTAAGCAGTTAGATATATTAGTGCTGTATTTTTTTCCTTTCTTATTTTTTCAGCTAACCAGATTCCATTTTTATCTCCTGCCAGATTTATATCTATTAAAACAATATCTACTACTGTATTTTTTAAATCTTCCCAAGCCTCTTCTGCATTAGAGGCACTACCTGTGATATCAAAATTATTTTCTTCTAAAATAGTTTCTAAAGTAAGTTTATTTATAGCATTATCTTCTACTATAAAAACAGCTCTTTGTTGAGACATAGTCTATTTTTTTTTGTTTTTAAATGTAAACGTGTAAGAAATTCCGTTATGACTACTTATGACTAAATCTGCATTTATTTCTGATGAAAGTGCTTTTATTAAGCGACTTCCAAATTTAGATTTGTCTTTTTTATTTAAATTAGACAAATCCATTCCAATACCATTATCTGCATATATAAATTGATACGTATTGTCTTTTTTTGTAATCTTAATCTTGATTTTTGCATCTATTGTGTTTGTAAAACCGTGTTTTATAGAATTTGTTATTAATTCTGTTAACATTAAACCAATAGGATTTGCATAATCTATATGTAAATAAATAGCATCAGCAATAATTGTTGTAGAAATAGAATTGTTATTTTGAACACCAATTATACTTTCTGCTAATTTGGCCATGTATTCTTGCATCCCTATTTGGGATACATTTTCTCTTTGATACAACATTTCATGTACTAAAGACATGGCTTTTATTTGTTGTTGAGATTGTATTCTAATTTCATCAAAATTTGTTTTTTTCTTTTTGGATTGTATTAATAACAGACCAGAAATTACTTGCAAATTGTTTTTTACACGGTGATGAATTTCTTTTAATAAAACTTCTTTTTCCTGCAATTGAGCAGTTACAATTTGTTGCTGATTTTTAATTACTTTATTTTTTGTTCTTAATCTAAAAAAGAAATACAAAACTCCAATTAAAAATAAAATTAGTGTTCCAAGAAATATATATTGATAATTAATAATTTTTTGCTCTTTTTCATTCTCCAACCTACTTTTCTCTAACTCTTTAGTTCTAACGTCAGTTTCATGTTTTACAACACCCAACATAAATTCTTTTTTAGTTTTTAAAACTTCTAAAGAATCTGTAAAATCTTGATGTTTAATAAAGGCCACTTGTGAAGCATTAAATTTATCTTGTGCTAATAAAGATTTTGCTTTAAGATTTAATGCTTGTATTCGCGTAGTATTATTAGTATAATTTTCTAAAATTAAAAAAGTACTATCTAAATAAACATCTGTTAATACAAATTTTTGGCTTTTAAAATAATTCTCAGCTATTTTTAAATAAGCGCTAGAAATAATATTTTTTTCTTTAAATTTTTTTCCGCTTTTAAGTTCATCAAAATAGAAAATTAAGCTTTTTTCTACAGAAATATCTTTATTCAATTCTCTTAAGTTAGAGATAACTACATTTTTAAAATGACTTGCATACTTTTTATCTGCATCTTTACTAAAATTTGCGTAAAAACTTATAGCTTCTATTGATTTCTTAAAGTAATAAGCAGCACTATCAGTTTGTTGTTTTTTAGAAAAACTTAAACCGATATTATTAATCATGCTACTTTGCTCTAAAAATTCTTTTTTAGCTTTTAATTCTTGGGCACATATTTTGTAGGACTCAATAGCTTTTTGATAATTTTTTAAGCGATAGTTAACATACGCTATTTCACAATCGTAAGATTCTTCTGTTTTAGTGCGATAGCCATAAATTTTACTATACTTGTAGTATTCTGGTAGAATATCTAAAAATGAAGCAAATTGCTCTGTATTTTTATAAGCTTGTTTTAAATCATAATAAATCGTTACTATATCTTCAATCTCATAGACTTCTTCATATTTTAAAATATTTTTAGAACGCGCAATTATTTCTGCATTATTTTCTTGATGAATATAAATACCTAAAACAGTTTGTTTAGCTTTTATAATTTGGAGTTGTGTGCCGTTTTTATTCGCCCAATATATACTAGTTTCAAAATAGGCAATTGCTTCATTAAAATTCTTGAAATTATTGTCTAATTTGAAATCACTTTTCTTTAGTTTATTATAAAGTTGCAGAGAGTATTTGAATTCATGTAAAGAAATTATAGGATTTTTAACAATAATTTGGGAAGAACTACTATAAATTATAGTAAAAAAGATGATTATTAAAATTATAGAGTTTTTAGTCAAAGTTTTTTTTTAGATCAAAAATAATAATTGTGTAGTATTTTCTTAGTTATAAAATTTATATTTTTATTTTATTAAATATTAACATGTCATAACACTTAATAATTTAGTTACTTATGTATTTTCAAAAGTAAAACAAAAAATCCCAAGCAACAGCTTAGGATTTTTAATATTTATAAGTCTAAATAGTAGACTACATTTCTAATGCTTTTGTAGGGTTGTTGTCCATTAACAATTCTACTGGATTTTCTAAAGCTTCTTTTACCGCTACTAAGAATCCCACAGATTCTCTACCATCTACAATTCTGTGATCGTAAGACAAGGCAACATACATTATGGGCTGAATGACCACGCCGCCATTTACTGCCATGGGTCTATTTACAATATTGTGCATTCCTAAAATTCCGCTTTGTGGAGGGTTTATAATTGGTGTAGATAACATAGAACCAAATACACCACCGTTGGTAATGGTAAAAGTTCCACCCGTCATTTCATCAATTGTAATTTGACCGTCTCTAGCTCTTAATGCCAAACGTTTTACTTCACTTTCCACACCTCTAAAAGATAAATCTTCTGCATTTCTAATTACAGGCACCATCAATCCTTTGGGTCCAGAAACCGCAATAGAAATATCTTGAAAATCGTGTTTTATTTGAAAATCTCCATCAATCATAGAGTTTACATCAGGATACATTTTTAAAGCTCTTACAACTGCTAAAGTAAAAAAAGACATAAAGCCTAAACCAACACCGTGTTTTGCCTTAAAGTCTTCTTTGTACTCTTTACGTAAATCGAAAATTGGCTGCATGTTTACTTCATTAAACGTAGTTAACATGGCTGTTTCGCTTTTTACAGCAACCAAACGTTCTGCCACTTTTCTGCGCAACATCGACATTTTCTTACGCTCTGTTCCTCTAGAGCCGTTTGCTGGTTGCGTTCCCATAGAAGGTACTGCTTTTACAGCATCGTCTTTGGTAATTCTTCCATCTTTTCCCGTTCCTTTTACTGAGGAGGACGCTATTCCTTTTTCTGCTAAGACTTTTTTCGCAGCAGGTGATGCAACTCTAGAAGCATAGGTATCTTTCTTTTCGATACTTGGTGCTTCTTTGTATTCCTTTGTTGGCGCTTCTTTTGTAGGTTTAGAGGTCGTTTCTTCTTTTGAATGTGAAGCACTATCGCTATCTGGTTTTGCAGCGCTTGTATCAATTAAGCAAACTACTTCACCAACATTCACAGCATCACCTTCTTCTGCTTTTAAAGTGATAATTCCACTTTCTTCTGCAGGCAATTCTAAGGTTGCTTTGTCAGAATCTACTTCTGCAATTGGCTGATCTTTTTCAACATAATCTCCATCTTCAACTAACCAAGCTGCAATTTCTACTTCTGTAATTGATTCTCCTGGAGAAGGAACTTTCATTTCTAAAACACTCATGGTTTCTTATTTTGCTTGCGCTGAAAAAATATCAGCATTTAATTATTTTACTTTTTATATTTTGAGCACCTACCACAGGTAGGTTTTAACAGGCTTTCCACTATATCTTTTTATTTATCTCTTCGAGCGCAGTCGAGAAGTTGTCAAATAAAAAGGATGCTGTTTCAATCCTTAACATGCCTGCGGCAGGCAGGGGCGCTTACTCATTACTAAAAACACTATCAATAACTGCTTTGTGTCGTTTTTTGAATCGTGTACTAGAACCTGCTGCTGGTACTGCGTAATATTTACGAGAACGAACATTCAATTTTACCAAATCGAAACGTTCTAACATAAAACTCCAAGCACCCATATTTCTTGGTTCTTCTTGTGCCCAAACGTAGTTTTCTACATTCGGATATCTATCTATTACTTTCTGTATCTTCTCTAAATGCAAAGGAAATAATTGCTCTATTCTTACCAAAGCAACATCTTCTCTTTCTAAATTTTCTCTTTCTTCCAATAAATCATAATAGAACTTGCCCATACAGAAAACTAGTTTTGTAACTTTATCTGTATGAATTGTGTCATCTATTACCTCTTGAAATTCACCAGTTGCTAAATCTTCAATACTACTAATTACTTTTTGGTGTCTTAATAGACTTTTTGGGGTAAAAACAATTAATGGTTTTCTATAATCGCGTTTCATTTGTCTACGCAATAAGTGATAGAAATTAGCAGGTGTTGTACAGTTTGCAACAGTCATGTTATCTATTGCACATAACTGTAAATAACGTTCTATTCTTGCAGACGAATGTTCAGAACCTTGTCCTTCATATCCGTGAGGCAATAAAATTACAATTCCGTTTTGTAACTTCCACTTGTCTTCTGCTGCAGAAATATACTGATCGAACATAATTTGGGCTCCGTTAGAAAAATCTCCAAACTGTGCTTCCCAAATGGTTAATGTATTTGGGTTTGCCATCGCATAACCATAATCGAACCCTAAAACTCCGTATTCAGATAATAACGAGTTGTAAATCGTCATTTGCCCTTTGTTCTCAGGATTTATATTTAATAAATTGATTCTTTCTTCTGTAACTTCATCGCGTAAAATTGCGTGCCTGTGAGAAAAAGTTCCTCTTTCTACATCTTGTCCAGAAATACGTACATTGAATCCTTCTTCCATTAAGGAACCATAAGCCAATGTTTCTGCCATTCCCCAATCTAATCTATTGGTTTCAAATGCCATGGTAGCTCTTCCTTTTAAGATTCGCTCTGCTTTTCTAACAAATTTTACTCCTTCAGGAACTGTAGAAACTATTTTTGCTATGTGTTTTAATTGAGTTGCTTTGTAGGTGGTATCTACTGTTTCTAACATCGTGGCAAGATCTTCTCGATCAAAACCTTCCCAAGTAGATTGCATGAATTCTTTTACTTTAGAAGTTTTATCTTCTTTAGATAAATCGAATTCCTTTTCTAACATTCCTTTGAATTCAGAAGTGATTTCAGATAAATAATTTTTATCTACAGTTCCTTCTTTAAGTAATTTTTCTGCATAAATATCTTTTACATTTTCGTGCTTAGATATTGCTTTGTATAATTTTGGTTGTGTAAAACGTGGCTCATCACCTTCATTATGACCGTATTTTCTATATCCTAATAGGTCTATAAAAATATCCGTTTTAAACTTCATTCTAAATTCTAATGCCATTTGCATTGCATGACAAACGGCTTCTGTATCATCTGCATTTACATGCAGAACGGGTGATAACGTTACTTTACCAACATCTGTACAGTAGGTACTTGAACGTGCATCTAAATAATTTGTAGTAAAACCAATTTGATTATTTATTACAATATGAATGGTTCCTCCTGTTTTATAACCGTTTAATTTTGCCATTTGAACAATTTCATAAGCAATTCCTTGCCCTGCTATGGCTGCATCTCCATGGATAATAATTGGTAGAATCTTGCTAGAATCGCCATTGTATTTTCTATCTATTTTTGCTCTTGTAATTCCTTCTGCAACTGCGGCAACGGTTTCTAAATGAGATGGATTTGGCACCAAATTCATTTTAATCTCATTACCATCTCTATAGGTTTTACTCAAGGTTAAACCTAAGTGATATTTTACATCACCATCTATATCATCATCTTCAAAGTCTTTCCCTTCAAACTCGCTAAATAAATCTCTTACTGGTTTTTTAAAAATGTTTACCAACGTATTTAGACGACCCCTGTGTGCCATTCCTAAAACACATTCTTTAACACCAAAAGTTTCTGCCGCTTCCCTTAAAGCAACACTAATTCCAGGAATTAAAGCTTCGCCACCCTCTAATGAAAAACGTTTTTGCCCCACATATTTGGTCTGTAAAAAGCTTTCGAAAGTAACTGCTTGGTTTAATTTTCCTAAAATATATTTTTTAGATTCTACAGAATAATTTGGATGATTGTCATTTTCGTTTAAACGATTTTGCCACCATTTCAATTTTTCAGGATTTCGCATATACATATACTCCACCCCAATAGAATCGCAATAAATATTTTTTAAGTGGTTTATAATTACAGAAAGTTTAACCCTCCCCAAACCTAGAACATCACCCGCAGAAAATTCTTTGTCTAAATCTTCTTTTGTCAATCCAAAATTTTCAAATTCTAGCGTAGGTTCGTATTGTCTTCTTTCTCTAACCGGATTCGTTTTGGTGAATAAATGACCTCTAGTTCTGTATCCGTTTATCAAATCTACTACTAAAAACTCCTTTTTTACTTCTTGAGGAATCTCTGTAGAGATTTCTTCATCAGTAAAAGAATAATCTTCGTTGGCCAAATCATACCCTTGAAAGAAGCTTCTCCAACTCGGTTCAACTGCATCTGGATTGATTAAATATTGATCGTATAAATCGGCAATAAAGCCTGTATGTGCTGCGTTTAAGAACGAAAATTTGTCCATATAATAATTTGTGCTTTGTAAATAAGCATATTGTGATAGCAAAAATACGATATTAGAATTTAAAGAAGAATTTATTTTTGTGATAAAAGAGTAAAAAAAATTATATTTTTTTTGATAAAATATTTGGTGATATATTAAAAAGATATATATTTGCACTCGCTAAACACAAATGTGTAGCAAACTCCTCTTTAGCTCAGTTGGTTAGAGCATCTGACTGTTAATCAGAGGGTCCAAGGTTCGAGTCCTTGAAGAGGAGCAAAGTTCATAATACATTGACTGCGAAAGTAGCTCAGGGGTAGAGCATCACCTTGCCAAGGTGGGGGTCGCGGGTTCAAATCCCGTCTTTCGCTCTATTATGAATAAAGTGCCAATGCTGAAGTGGTGGAATTGGTAGACACGCTGGACTTAAAATCCAGTGGTCAGTAATGGCCGTGCGGGTTCAAGTCCCGCCTTCAGTACAAAAACCGTAACATTTAGTTGTTACGGTTTTTTATGTTAAAACTTCTTAAATTCAATTAGAAACTAATTGAATTTTATTAATCCCAGATGTTAAACGAATAGCCCCAAAAGCAGCACTCACTTTTTTACCATTTAAAATAACAACAGTTTCAGAAGACTTATTTATTTTAAAATCAGCCACCATATTTGCAGGAATTTTTATTGTGTATTCCTGTCTTTTATTATTTAAAAATTTATATGCTGCTTTTATAATTCCTTTAATTGTTGGCACTTTTATACTGCTTTTTTTAAGTGAACCTAATTGTGGTTGTATCATTGCAGTTCCGTAACCAGCACTTTTTGGCTGAATTCCCCACAAATTTCTTGAAATAATATTCGCAGGTGTCGCGCCCCAGGCATGATTCCAGTCGGCATTTGGTTTGTATTTCATATCCCAAGCTTCCAATGTAATTGTAGCCCCAATTTTAATCATATTGTACCAACTTCTGTCGTGAGTTGCTGTCATTAAATCTAAAGCATAATCTGCTTCATTGGCATTGTACAGTGCTTCTAATAAATATTGAGAGCCATAAACACTACACGCCATGCCTCTTGATTTTATAAATTCAGTAACCGTTTTTTTATGTTTTTCGGGAACAATATGAAAAGCCAAGGCCATCATATTTGAATGTAAAGAACTGTGGTCTGTGCCTTCACCATCCACATAAATTCCTAAATTTTTATTAAATAGTTTGGTATTGATTGCTTGTTTTGCTTTCAGCGCTAATAATTGAAACTCTAAAGCTTCACTTGGCTTTTGTAAAATGGTGGCAAATGCTGCCATAATTTCCATATTTTTATAATAAAAAGCATTTACAACTGTATTTATGGGTGTAAAGACAAAACCATCTCTTTCTCCTGCTGCAGTAGCTAATTTCCAGCCAGTATCTTTTTGTGCTGGAGGCCAATCTACAATGTCTTTTAATTTTACTTTTGGATCTGTAAAACCCAGTTTTTTCATAAATTCTGGAGTTGCGCTAGACGAACTTATCAAACCATCTGCTCTTGCTAATTCTTTTAAAGTTTTGTGTTTTAATTTCTCATAATATTTTGTGATTAATTCTGTATTTCCCGTGTACATATAATCGGCATAAAATAGCAATGCTACATGTAGTTGCCATTCTGTTGGCCACGTTGGGTGTTCCATAAAATACTCGATTGTTTGTCTTGCCATTGCATATTCTTGATCTGTTGTGTAATGACTCAACTGATTTAAATACGCATCAGCTTCATACGGAATTCGTTCTCTATCGCCATCTACATACAATCCAGAGAATGTGGTTGCTTTGATAGAATATTTACACAAATCCCAAACCTGATTTAAAATATCGTTTGAACTATTAAAATCACTCTGATCATTTTCCCAATAACTATGATATGCCAATTGCTGAATATCGTCAACTTGCAGATTGCTTGTGGCGTTTTCTATTTCAGCATATCTAAAAGGCATTAAAACAGGAAAGTTTTTAGGCAATGCAACGGCTATATTTTTTGTATTTCTTTTATCTGGATGAATAGATAAAGCATAGTTTGTTTGATTTGGATGTACAGGGACTTTAATTTTTTGATACCGAATGCTTCCTGCTGGTTTTTTGTTAATTTTATTACCTTTTAATTGTTCACCAATATGAACAATTAACGTATCTATTTTAGATGCTTTGTAGTTAAAATTGAGGGTTGCAAAAGCCGCTTTTCCAAAATCTATAAAGTAAGAACTATCACTGTTTTTGTTGAAGATTTTTGGTTTGATAGTATCAATTTGAAAACTGTTTGGTGTGGTCAAATTCGTTTTAGAATCTGACATGGTAAAAGATTGAGGTACTGAATATTTTAGCAGTCTACTGTTCTCATCCCAAATTCTCACTTTCCAAAAATAGGTTTTACCAGCTTCTAAAGATTTTCCTTTATGCTCTATGTTTGAAGATTGATTTGTATTGATTCTTTGGCTATTCCAAACATCACCTATATTATTGCTTAATTTTTCTTCGGATGAGGAAACCAACAATTGATATGCAGTTTGTGAGGCAACAGTTTGTGGAACCAACCAACTAAACTCTGGTTTTTTATCATTGATAAAAACACCTTTTGTATTTCTGATAAACTCAACTGTTAAACCATATGGCGGATTTGTATAATTGTCGCTTTTTTCTTGAATTAACTCTTCACATTTAGCTCTTAAATTTTGAAGAATTTTTGCATATTTTTTCTTTTCTACCAAGTTACAAATCTCTTGTGGGTCTTTTTCTAAATCGTATAATTCTTCAATAGATTTGTCATTTATGTATCTAAAATATTTCCATTTTTTTGTTCTGACTCCTTCACTTGGTGGAATTTTTTCAAAATCCCACAAATGTTCTATCAGCACAGTATCTCTATTTACTGTTTTTACGTTGCCATTTACAATCGATTTTAAGCTTTTTCCTTGCCATGATTTTGGTTGCTGAAGCCCTGCAAAATCTAAAATAGTGGATGGTACATCTGTATTCAAAGCCATGACATCAATATCTTGATGTTTGTTAATTCTAGGGTCGTAAATAATTAACGGAACTCTTATAGAGTTGTCATACATCAACCATTTACCCGCAAATTGTCTTTCGCCTAAAAAATAACCATTATCGCCCATTACAATAATAATGGTGTTTTCTGCCAATCCTTTTTCTACTAATTTTTTTCTAATTTTTTCAATTTCTAAGTCAATGCCAGCAATCATTCTGTAATACCCTTTTACACTGTGCTGATATTTTTCTGGAGTATCATAACGCCACGTCCAACGCAATCTATTAAAACCCGCTTTTACGATTTCTGGTTGTTGGTTAAAGTATTTATCTTTGCCCAACGCTGGCTTTGGAATTGTAGTATTTTGCAACAACGCATCGGTTTCATTCTGCCAAAAATATTGATCTTTTGCACTGTCATGTGCATGTGGTGCAGAGAATGATAATTGTAAACAAAAAGGTTTTTGTGTACCTACATTTTCAATAAAATCAAGTCCTTTTTGACCTGTATAGCGGGTTAAATGAACCGTTTCTTTGCCTATTTTTTTATAGTAGTAACCTCGTTTATCTTTGAATTTATTATTTCTGTCATAACTTTCATATTCATCGAATAACTGCTCTTTATCTTCATACTTAACGCCAAATTTTCCATAGAAACCTGTGTAATAACCCGCTTCTTTTAAAATTTTTGGATATGAATTGTTCATATATTCTTCACGAATTGCACCCGTTTGGAAATTATAATTGTGCGCCCGTTCTTGCAATCCTGTAAAAATACTTGCTCTACTTGCAGCACAAATTGGTGTAGTTACCAATGCATTTTTAAAGTAAGTTCCAGAAGTTGCTAGTTTGTCTATTTCTGGAGTATATACCAATGTATTTCCTTGATAACCTAGTGCATCAAAACGTTGATCATCTGTTAAAATAAATATAATATTGGGTTTTTTATTTGTTCCGTTTTTTGAAATATTATGCTGGCTACGCACTTCACTTACTAAAAGAATAATTAGCACAAGGTTTAAAATAGTATTCCAAAAAAAATTATTTTTGTTACGTTTTTTCATTTTTTAATTATAAATTACTAAAGTCTAAAACAAATATTCTTTTAAAAATAATACTATGAGACCCAAAACACTATCTTGACCTGTCTCGTAAAATGGTTCTATTTTCAACCTTTTTTAGTCTTGGAATAATTTGCTCAATAACAATCATTAAATATATAATTAAAATTGATATCAAAAAAATGCTAAAAAAATGATTGTATAAAAAGTATTTAACTAGCAAAGGAAAGAATTAAGTGAATTGGAATTAAAAATTAGTACATTTAATAATAATGTTGTGTCTAGTCCTAAAAAACCGTAACATTTAGTTGTTACGGTTTTTTTATGTTTGGGCAAAAGAAAAGCCAAAAGTAAATTTGGCTTTTCTAGAGCAATTCATAAATCCCCCAACTTACAAATGTACTTCACTATGATTTTATAATTCAAAATATGTATTACTAAATACAATTTAAAGGTACTTGTATTTAACTACTTGGAAATTTTATTTCGATTAATGAAAGAATAATAAGGTTGAATGGTCTAAATCTTAAGGTGAATGATTTTATAAAAGATTCAATTTTTTAATTAAAGCTGGTTTGTGAGACCTACTGATAGGAATTACATATTTTTGTATTAAAACACTATTGTCTTCTATATCTATAATTTCTGATGTATTGATAATATAAGATCTATGAATTCTTAAAAAGATATCTGAAGGAAGTTTTTCTTCAATTTTCTTTAAAGTAGCATGTACAATAAAACTTTTCTTTTCAGTTTTAATACTTATATAATCTCCTTTTGCTTCAATTAGTAAAATTTCTGGAATATTGATTTTTACCAATCTTTTATCAACATTTGCAAAAATAAAATCTTTATTTTCTTTTTGAACTTCAGTTTCTTTAGTATTTAATTTCTCTGAGGACACATTAGATAGTTTTGCTATAGCTTTTTGAAAACGATCTACACCAATAGGTTTTAACAAATAATCTATGACACAATCAAATTCAAAAGCTTCTAAAGCATGATTTTTATCGGAAGTTGTTAAAATAACTTTGGGAGGATTTTTTAGCGTCTTCATAAAATCAAACCCAGAAAAAGTAGGCATATGAATGTCTAAAAAAGCAACATCTATACTATTCGAGTTTAGAAACTTTATAGCTTCTATTGCAGAAGAAAACTCTTCTTTTACAATTAGCTCAGTGTTTTTACACAACTGCCTAATAATTAGTCTTGCAGCTGCGTCATCATCTATTATTAAACAATTCATAGTGTTTAAAGATATTAATAATCCTCTAAATATACATGAATTTTGTGTAAGACATTTATAAAATCTTGATATAATTCGGTGTTTCCGTTTTTTAAATCTTTTTCAAAAACGGATGCAAGTGCTAAGCCTTTTTCCAAACCTAGAAGACTAATCTTATGCTTTATTTTATGAACATTGTTTGCGCTCTCCTCATAATCTTTATTATTAAATTTTTCAATAAAGGTTGCATACTCTTTAGGAAATTCTTCTGTTATGATATTCAAAAGACTTTCTTCAAAATCAAGATCTCCTTCAGAAATTTTTTTTATATACTTTAAATTTGGGGTTTCCATAGTCTATTAAAGTCATTTTATTACTGACAAATAAGTTCATTTTGTTTCCAATACTTTAGTAGCACCTTTACTTTCTTTGCATATTTAGAATATTGGGCTGGTTTTGTTAAATAGCCAGAAATTCCAAAATCATAACATTTTTTTAATTCATCACTATCTTCAGAATTAGACATGATGATAACAGGAATGTTTTTAAATTCAATAGTATTTTTTAATTTTCTTAAAAATTCTAAACCATTCATTTTAGGCATGTGCAAATCTAAAATAATAATATTGAAAAAGTTTTTTTGATTTTTTAAATAATCAAATGCCTGTTTTCCATTAACAGCTTCTGCTACTGCGTAAGGAAAACCACTGTTTTTACACACTTTCTTAAATTTTATTCTTTCAATCTCATCATCATCAACAAGCAAAATAGAAAGGGATTTCATCATTATATATTTTTTTCAACACGGTAAAAGTGGATAAAATATAAAGAACTAAATTATTTGTTAGACTGTCTGTTTAAAAAGCTCGTTAAGTGGCTAAGATTTCCTGTTCAGTTTTTAATTACAAACGTACTTGTCGATCTATTTGTTGATTTAAGGAAATAAATGTTTCCAATTTAGAGACTCCTTTTATCGGTTGAATTTTATCATTTAAAATGTGCATTAAACTCTCGTTATTTTTACACAAAATTTTTATAAAAACTGCATAATTCCCTGTTGTATAATGACTCTCTATTATTTCTGGAATTTCTTTTAATCTTTTAATAGTTGTTGTTAGCTGATGAGAAGCATCTAAATAAACGCCCACAAAGGCTGTAATTGTATATCCTATAGACTTAGGATTTATAATCATTCTATAGTCTTCAATGAGTTTCGATTTTTCTAGTTTACGTAGCCTTTGATGAATTGCTGCGCCAGAAATACCAACTTCTCTAGCAATACTTAAAATTGGTGTTCTTGCATCTTTTACTAAGGTTCTTATAATAACTTTATCTATTCCATCGATTTTCATACTATAAATATTTAGTATAAAGGTAAAAAAAATAGAGAATACAAACTGTATTCTCTATTTTAACTTTATAAATTACACTAAATATCTAGATTTTATTTCATTTCGAAATCTTCCATAAATTTAGTTGTATAGTTTCCTGCAATATAATCTGGATGGTCCATTAATTGTCTGTGGAAAGGAATGGTTGTTTTAACTCCTTCAATGACAAACTCATCTAAAGCACGCTTCATTTTATTAATTGCTTCTTCTCTAGTTTGAGCTGTAGTAATTAACTTTGCAATCATAGAATCGTAATTTGGCGGAATCATATACCCTGCATACACATGAGTATCTATTCTAATTCCGTGACCTCCTGGAGCATGAAAAGTTGTAATTTTACCTGGAGAAGGTCTAAAATTATTACTTGGATCTTCTGCATTAATTCTACACTCTATAGAATGCATTTTTGGATAATAATTTTTTCCAGAAATTGGCACACCAAATGCAACTAAAATTTGTTCTCTAATTAAATCGTAGTTTACTACTTCTTCAGTAATTGGATGTTCTACTTGAATCCGCGTATTCATCTCCATAAAGTAGAAATTTCTGTGTTTATCAACCAAAAACTCTACAGTACCAGCACCTTCATATTTAATAAATTCTGACGCTTTTACAGCAGCATTCCCCATTTGTTCTCTCAATTCATCTGTCATGAAAGGAGAAGGTGTTTCTTCTGTTAATTTTTGATGACGTCTTTGTACAGAACAATCTCTTTCTGATAAATGACAAGCTTTCCCAAAAGAATCGCCTACAATCTGTATTTCTATATGTCTTGGCTCTTCAATAAGCTTTTCCATATACATGTCATTATTTCCAAAAGCCGCTTTAGATTCTTGTCTTGCAGAATCCCAAGCATCTCTTAAATCTTCTGGCTTCCAAACAGCACGCATTCCTTTACCACCACCACCGGCAGAAGCTTTTAACATGACTGGATATCCTGTTTCTACAGCTAATTTTTCGCATTCTTCAAAATCTGCAATAATCCCTTCACTTCCTGATACACAAGGTACACCTGCAGCTTTCATGGTGGACTTGGCATTTGCTTTGTCTCCCATTTGGTCTATCATCTCTCCTGTTGCACCAATAAATTTAATGTGATGTTCTTCACACAACTTAGAAAATTTAGCATTTTCTGATAAGAAACCATATCCTGGATGTATTGCATCTGCATTTGTAATTTCTGCAGCAGCAATGATATTAGACATTTTTAAATACGATTCTGAACTTGGAGGTGGGCCAATACAAACGGCTTCATCTGCAAATCTTACGTGCAAACTTTCTGCATCTGCAGTAGAATATACTGCTACAGTTTTAATACCCATTTCTTTACAGGTTCTAATAACACGCAATGCTATTTCACCTCTATTGGCAATTAATATTTTTTTAAACATCTTGTTTAGTTTTTTAGTGATTAGATTTTCTTTTAAATGAGCTTGAAGAAATACTTCAACCATTTAACTTCTAAATTCTAATGAGACTATGATGGATCTACTAAAAATAAAGGCTGATCAAATTCTACAGGAGAAGAATCATCTACTAAAATTTTAACTATTTTACCTGAAATTTCAGATTCAATTTCGTTAAATAATTTCATCGCCTCAATCACACAAACCGTGTCACCAATACTAACTTCTGTACCCACTTCAGCAAAATTTGGTTTGTCTGGTGCAGGTTTTCTATAAAAAGTACCAATTATTGGAGACTTAATAGTAATGTATTTAGCATCGTCACTTTCTTCCTCTTCTGAAGCAGCTGTTTTTGCTGCTACAGGTTGTGCTGCTGCCACAGGAGCTGCAACTTGGGGGACACTTTGTGTTGGTGCAGCTTGAAGAATTGTAGTTTCTGTTTTTTCTGTACCCGTTTTAATTGTAATTTTTACATCTTCCATTTCTAACTTTACCTCGCTAGCGCCAGATTTTGCTACAAATTTTATAAGATTTTGAATTTCTTTAATATCCATTTTTCTTACTGTTTAGTTGTTTTTGTTTATGAATTATATGCCCATTTCAAATACGCAGCTCCCCATGTGAAACCACCACCAAATGCGGCAAATATTAGATTATCTCCTTTTTTTAACTCTTTTTCGTAGTCTGCTAGTAAAAGTGGTAAAGTGGCAGATGTTGTATTGCCATATTTATGAATGTTCATCATCACTTTATCAGAATGCACACCCACTCGTTTTGCAGTAGCCTCAATAATTCTCTTATTTGCTTGGTGCGCTACTAACCACTGAATATCTTTTTCTGTAAGATTATTTCTTTCTAACATTTTCTCTGAAACAGCTGCCATGTTAGAAACGGCATATTTAAAAACCGTTTTACCTTCTTGACGTACAAAATGCTGACCGTTTTTAACAGTTTCTAATGAAGGAGGCAAAATAGAACCACCGGCGGCTATTTTTAAAAATTCTCTTCCAATACCATCACTTCTTAAATATTCATCTTGCAAACCTAAACCTTCTGTATTTGCTTCAAATAACGCTGCTCCTGCACCATCACCAAAAATAATACAGGTTGCTCTGTCTGTATAATCTATAATTGAAGACATTTTATCTGCTCCTATTACCAATACTTTTTTATATCTCCCAGACTCAATATAGCTTGACGCTGTAGACATTGCATATAAAAAACTAGAACAAGCTGCTTGTAAATCATATGCAAAAGCATTTGTTGCGCCAATTTCTGTGGCTACATATACTGCTGTAGAAGCCACCATTAAATCTGGTGTTGCAGTAGCAACAATCACCAAATCTATTTCTTTTGGATTTAGATTCGATTTTTTAATTAAGTCTTCAGAGGCTTTTATAGCCATATATGAAGTTCCTAATCCTTCTCCTTTTAAAATTCTTCTTTCTTTTATTCCTGTTCTAGAAGTAATCCATTCGTCGTTTGTTTCTACGTAAGTTTCTAACTCTTTATTTGTTAGAACATATTCAGGAACATATTTCCCAACAGCTGAAATTGCTGCAGTTATTTTTGTCATATATATTCGTTTATAATTCCGATGTTAAGGAAATTCAAAGTAATGAAATTTATTCCACTTTTTGATGTAAATTTTATCAAAAACGATGAGCTTTCTTGTGAAAACGCAAAAAAACCCTCAAAATTGAGGGTTTTTTATATAAAATAAAAAATTTCTAAGCCTCTGCTGTTGCAGATTCTAATACTATTTGACCTCTGTAATAAAGTTTCCCTTCATGCCAGTGAGCTCTGTGATATAAATGCGACTCTCCCGTTGTAGGGTCTGTTGCTATCTGTTGAGCTGATGCTTTGTAATGTGTTCTCCTTTTATCTCTTCTTGTTTTAGATATTTTTCTTTTAGGATGCGCCATTTTATGTCTTTTTTTCTGTTATTAAATTCTTTAATTTATCCCATCTAGGGTCTGTTATTTCAACAGTTTTTTCTCCTTTTGATTGTAATTGTTTTAATGTTTCTAATGCTTCAGATTCCATAGTGCCATCTAATACTTTTGGATGCACCCTTTTACTAGGAATAGACAACACAATCATTTCATAAATAAATTGTGCTACATTAAATTGATACGCTTCATTCGGAAGAATTAAAATTTCTTCATTATCATCATTATATTCTGGACCAAACTTTATTACTAAAGGTAATTCTGAAGTAATTTCTTGATCGTACAACTCATTGGAAACATCACAAGGAACGTTTATGGTTCCTGTAGCTGTAAAAACAAGTTCAAATAATGTGCTTTTTTTAACAAATTCTAAGGATACATGTATTGTTGCATCTTCAAATTCATCAAAATTAAAAAGCGAAAAGAACGTATTGTCAATATTATATTCAAATATATGCTTTCCTTCTTTTAATCCTACAAACGGTATGTTGAATTGTTTCAAGTCTTTCATTATCAAACATCAATTGAGCGTGCAAAGATATAAAAAAATGTTTTCATACAATCTTTTCTTTTAAAAAAAGAAATTATTTTATTTCTACTTTACCAACAGTGGGTTTTTGGTAAGTTCTTTGTACTCGGTTCTTGTTTTATAAATTTGAATTGCAGCAAATAATGCTTCTTTAAAAGAAGATTCATTTGCTTTGTTCTTTCCTGCAATATCAAAACCAGTTCCATGGTCTGGAGAAGTTCTAATCTCATTTAAACCAGCAGTAAAATTAACTCCGTTACCAAAAGACAACGCTTTAAAGGGCGCTAAACCTTGGTCGTGGTAGGTTGCTAAAACTCCATCGAATTGTTTATAGGTTTCAGAACCAAAAAATCCATCTGCTGCATAAGGTCCAAAAACCAATTTTCCTGTTTCTCTAATTTCTGCTATCGCAGGTTTTATAATCTCATCATCTTCCTTTCCTATTACGCCTTTATCTCCGCAATGCGGATTTAATGACAAAACTGCAATTTTAGGTTTACCAATACCAAAATCTTTTTTTAAAGAAGTATACATCGTATTTACTTTTTCTTTAATAATTTCTGGTGTAATGGCTTCAGCCACTTTAGAAATTGGAATATGACCTGTAATTAAACCGATTCTTAGTTGATCTGTCATTAAAATCATCAAGCTATCTCCCTCTAAATTTGCTTCTAAATATTCTGTATGTCCAGGAAAATTAAAGTTTTCTGATTGAATTGTTTCTTTATTAATTGGTGCCGTTAATAAAATATCTATGGTTTTGTCTTTTAAATGATTTACAGCTGCTTCCAGTGATTTTGCTGCATATGCTCCAGAAATTTTAGTGGCTTGACCTAATTCAATCGAAACCTCTTCTTTCCAAATGTTTAAAACATTTATTTTGGTATGATTTATTTGCGTTATTGACGCAATACCATGCACTGGCACCTCTAGATTTAATGCTTTTTTATGGTAAGAAATTACTTTTGTAGCGCCAAATAAAACAGGTGTACAGAACTCTAGCATTCTTTTATCGAGAAATGTTTTTAAAATAACCTCTATCCCTATTCCGTTGAGGTCTCCTATAGAAATTCCTACAATTATTTTATCATTTTTATCAGCCATAACTCTTGTAATCTTCTTATTTTTGATTCCATACAAAAGTAACTAAAATTTAGGGAAATGTTTACGGGAATAATAGAAACACTAGGGACCATTACAAATGCTGTTAAAGAGCAAGAAAACCTACATTTAACGGTAAAAAGTTCAATTACTCATGAGTTGAAAGTAGATCAAAGTGTTGCTCATAATGGTGTCTGTTTGACCGTTGTTGCTATACATAATGATGAATATACGGTTACTGCAATTAAAGAAACTTTAAATAAAACCAATATTGGCGATTTAAAAATTTCTGGTAAAGTGAATTTAGAACGTGCTATGAAGTTAGGTGATCGATTAGATGGGCATATTGTACAAGGTCATGTAGATGAAACAGGAGTGTGTACTCATATTGAAAATCAAAATGGAAGTACTGTTTTTACTTTTTCTTATACTTCAGATAAAAACAACATTACTATAGAAAAGGGTTCTATTACTGTAAACGGAGTAAGTTTAACAGTTATTAATTCTGAAAAAAATTCATTTAGTGTGGCTATAATACCTTATACGCTAAATAATACTTCCTTTAAAAAGTTATCAATAAACGATGTTGTAAATTTAGAATTCGATGTCATCGGAAAATACGTTAGTCGATTAACACAGCAGTAAAGAGCTATCTTGTTATTTTTCTAATAGCGTAAATTAAACCCGTAGCCAACAAGAAAACAAGACCACCATCAACAGACAAGCCTGGCGGTGGTGGTGGTGGAATTGGTGGTGGTACCATTTGCCCAAAAAAAGATTGTGCAAAGAGTAGCACTGTAAAAAGTACTAGGTAATTTTTTTTCTTCATTTTATATCCCCCCAGATTAAAATTTTGAAATATTTTAGTTATGTAAAATTCTGTGCAAATATATAATTTTTTTATAAAACTATATGTATGAACTTATATCATAGGCAAATAAATTATTTTTCTTTAAAAGATAATTATTTTTTTTGTAATAATCTTTGAGTTATTTACTATAAATTTCACAAAATAAATACCTGCCTTTGCATTTAAAATTTGTATTGTATTTTTATTTTCTTTAGTATGAATTCTTTTCCCCGTAATATCATAAACAAATACTTTAACTTCATTGTAAGTCCCAATTCTTTTTATACTAATTAAAGCCTTTTTAGAAGCAGGATTCGGGTATAAAACAAAATCTTTTTCTAAAATTTCATCACTAAGCGAAGCTGTTGCGCAGGATGTTGCAGGATCTTCTGCACTTTGAGCCCTTATCCAATCTATTTCAAAATTTACATTACCATTATTTGTTGGATCTATTCTGAGGCCTTTTATTGTTTTTCCCTGCCAAGTATTGTTTGTAGATAAATCGATTACTAATTCTTGCCATGCTCCATTTCCTGTATAATCTACACTAGCTGTTCTTGTAGCCGAAACTCCACCATCTTCGTTCTCCCAAAATAGCTGAAATTTTGTTGTTGCAATATCTGCTTTCATTTTAATGGTCAGGGAACTAATTTCAGAACCTGACATATTTATAAAATCTGTATTTATTATTTGTGAATCGGCACTATTACTTGTTCCTTTAAGAACCCCATCTGTTTCCTCAGATCCGGTGATTGATTTGGTTGTGAATCCGTTAAAAATATCGTCACCATTAAACTCTATAGCAAAGTCTGATGCAGAATTAATATCTCTACATAAATCTTCTTCTTCATTATCAAACAAACCATCTTTATCACTATCTATACCAGGAACGCAAGACTTTGAAGGATCTACAGCGTTATTTCCACGAATCCAATCGATTTCAAAAGAAACATTTGTATTGTTTGTAGGGTCTATTCTAAAACCAGTAATAATGTTATCATTCCATTCAGCATTTTCAGAAACATCTAGTACTACTTCTTGCCATTGATCATTACCCGTATAATTGTTAGTGGCAGATCTAGATGCTGAGTAAGTACTCTGTTCACTTGTTTGCCAAAAAAGCTGCACTTTAGTACCTGCAATATTTGCTTTGTATCTAAGTGTAATTGTACGAATATCTGAACCTTTAAACGAAACAAAACCAGTTTTTATAATTTTAGAATCATTACCATTCGACGTACCCTTTATAACACCATTTATTATTTGTGAATTATCAATAAAATCAGATGAATACCCATCAAAAAGATGACTATCACCATTAAATTCTACTGCAAAATCTGACGCAGAGTTTTGATCTCTGCATAAATTAAATTCAACAGCGTCTAAAATACCATCTCCATCTGAATCCTGATTTACAGTTGTTGAAGAAATACTATAATTTTCTGGAATATCTGAGCCTAAATTTATAACGTTGATGCTAATTTCTCTAGTTGATGCTGTATTGATATCTCCTATGTTAGATTCGTGAAAACGTAAAATTAGTTTTTTTACATTCGTAAATTTGTCAAATTCTGTATCTTGCCCAATACGAATATTATTTGAGTCTGATGATTTATAAGTACCAACATTAAATTCTTGCCCATTTTCACTTTGAACAATTACCTCTACGTCAGGTCCAGTATAGTTTATACCTATAGTATTAAAATACTCCCAAACTTGTCTAGAAGCTAATGTAATTGCATAATCTGTATAACCATTTACGCCATTTCCGTTGTTTTGAACTGTAAAATTTACTTTGGTATTTGCGTATGCAAAAGTGGGTACTGTTAATCCATCTGTTGCGATTGCATTGTCCCTAGAATCATCATTTGTATCGATAGAACCTAAACTCATAGAGCGAACACTATAATCTATTAAGGTAACTCTATTTAGAATATTTCCCCAAGTTGAACTACTATTGCAATTACCTGAATTACAAATAAATACTCTGTTTTCATATTTGTATTCTCGTCCAAATTGTCTTTGAAAAAATTCACTTCTTGTATTTTTACTAATCAATTTAAAATAAATAGTATTGTCCTTTATTAAATACGCTTGGCTAGGACTAGCTTTTAATTGTGTCATATTAGTAACTCTTGCAGCATTGCCAGCAAATGCTATACCTGGAATATTCGGGTAAGCAACAATAACATTTTCAGAATTTGTTGTACAGCCATCTACTGAAGCAGACATATATTTTGGCAATTTATGATATTGAAAATTATAAGTATAATCTAAATCGTTTGTAATTACAGGCGCATCAAAATATAGTTGTTGTGTTTGTGTATTAAAAACAGCGTGCGTAGATTTATCTGGATATTCGGTAATAAAATAACGAGGTGTAAAAGCACCATCATTTTTATTCGTAAAATCTACATCTTTAAAATAATTATATGTTTTATTTTGTGTAATCCAAGCCCCCCATTCTGGTTTTTCAATTGCATTTCTCATTTGGGTATTTGCTCCTTTTTCGTATAAATTTTTACCGCTAGGGTTTGCTCTTATAATTGGTGAAACAGTAGCTCCAGGGTAACCCGTTAAACTTCCATCTTGATCTATAATACCACTTAAATACATAAAACTCAACCAAGAATTATTACCAAATTCAAATTTTACGTTTTCTTCAACATCAGGTCCATAAGTAATACCTCTAGCAAAATGATTCGTAGATTTTCTTGAAGCTCCATTTGTTTGAAAACAATAAGATTTAGCACCGTTTGAATTAAAACCGTCAAAATGAGTATCAACAATTCCTGAAGGACCATCATAAATACTATGCCCTCTAAAAGCATTTCCAAATTGTGTTAAAGGTCTTGTGGGGTATGGTAAAGATCTACCTGCCTGAATTTCACTAGCAGATTTAGGGTTTCCAATATTTGCAGATTTACCCACAATTAAAGAATTAAACAATGTTTGATGGTAAGAGAAAAAATCTGCACGACCATTATCTCCAAAATCACAATCATAAAAATCCATTTTATTGGCTCTAATCCAAACATTTCTATCTACAGATTTATAGCCATCAAAACGATTAATAATTGGTATAAATTGGCTTCCATTGGAGTTTTGAGGTCTGTAATGACCAGTAACAATCTCATCAGTATCTCTATCTATTCCTCCATCTACTCCCCAACTAAATAAATTAGAATGTGCTTTGTTATCATCAAAAATTCCCATCGGTTGTCTTCCTGGGTTATAGCTAGATTCTGGACCATCTAAAATTTCATCTAAAATTAAATGCCAAAAACCAGAGCCATCAGAACCTGCAGAAACGTTTCCTATAAAATCATTATTCGGGTTTGTAATCCAAAAAGTAGCGGGAAAAGCTTCAGGATGCGCACCTCTACCAGCGCCAACACCAATATCATGAGGTGTTGTTTCTTCACCATCTTTAGGTCTTTTACATAAAACACCTAAATTATTTTTAAATAAGTTTCCAGTTTCACTTCCATTTTCTAAAAAATATCCATGCCCTAAAAAGTCATAGCCAACATTTCCTTCAACTACGGTGTTATTTGTTCCATGAACAGTTATCAATCTATTATATGCTGTATGAATTCCTGCATTTTTAATAAATTGCCCGTCAGCGTTTCCTAATAAATGCCAATGCCAAGGATATTTACCCAACTGAGATTTTTGCCCCATTCTATACAATTCAATATTAGATGCTTTTGAAACTGAACCTGGCATCGACATAATATGACCACCAAAACCATTCGTTTCACTAGCAGCATCTCCTTGTATTTTTAAGTTATGCGTTAACAAACCTACTTCTGCTCTTTCATCTAAAATAAGATCTTTAGTACCATTATTATAAATTTGCTCAACACCAAAATGCATGTAATTTAATGGAGAGTTTAACGTTAAAACCATTCCGTTAATAGCTGTAATTGTTCTTTTTTCTGCTTGATGCGGGTCAAAGTCTGTAGATGCAATTACTATTTCATCACCAACTTTCCAACTGGTAATTTCTTTTAATGTGATTGCCGTTGCTCCTTTCTCTGCGGTTGCGTTTAATTGTGTCCATGTTTTTGTTGAAACACCATGTAATTCTAATTTTGCACCAGACATAACTCCAATTAATTTAGAACCCATAAGTGTATTGCCCATTAATACTTCTGAAGGATTTGAACCCGTAAGTGTTATGATACCATTTGCCGTATAAGCGTTTGTAGTACTTCCTATTTGAAACAAACCACCATCACGAACTATAATCCCTTTGGTAGTTAAATCAAAATCTGTAGTAAGATTTGATGGTCCTAAATTACCATCAATTACAATTGTTCTAGCATTCATCATTCCAGAAAGCGACACTCGAATTCCGTTAGGAATTGTTACGTCATCTTCAGTAGTTGGTATTTGGTTTGTACTCCATGTTGCTACATCATTCCAATCTCCTGTAGTAATTGCTTGAATAGGTGCTAATGAATTTGGGGTATAAGAATTTTTAAAACTAACAGACTTCGCTTTTAATTCTGGGTTTGTAAATGATGCTATTGTAAATACAACTAGTAAAAGAGTAATAAAAGAGTATGTTTTTTTCATCATAGCATTGTTTTAAATTTTAACAGATGAAAAAAATTTCAAATGTATACAAAATTCAAAAAAATGACTTAAAAAAGCATCCTGCCCTAACCTGAGAGATAAAAATTAAGAATTAAAATATTTATTCCACTAACATTTCTTGTTGATTTAGAAAATTAATTAGTTCTTTTTGATATGTTTTTTGTAATGATAAAATATTTTTAGAATTATACAAATTAGTCCATTCTTTAGGATCTTCTTCTAAGTTATAGAATTCACCAGTAATAATATCTTTTTCAGTATAATTTATGGCGTTTTCTTTTTTATTAAAGACTAAAATTAATTTGTAATTTGCTGTTCTCCACATAAAAGCAGCTTCTCCTTTTCTTTCGTGTAAAGCTGCAAATGTCGCTTTATTTCTATTTGTTGATAATAAACTTTCACCTAACAACCGGTTGTCTTGTTTGATATCTGCAAAATCTAATAGAGTTGGTAACAAATCTGTATTTTCTGCTGATAAATTATCAACCGAATTTCTCTGGATTTTTTTTGGTAGTGCCGTTCCTGATAGTATCATTGGAATTCTTACACTCGCATCATATAAGTTGTATTTATTAAACTTGTAATAACGTTCTCCTAACATTTCTCCGTGATCTGAGGTGTAAACAATCAAAGTATTTTCTAACAATCCTTTTTCTTTTAAAGCTGCTAAGGTTCTTCCCATCATATCATCAATCCAAGTTACATTTGCATAATAACGCATGGTCATTAATTGCCAATCTTCTTTAGAAGCTTTACTCCAATATTCTCTGTACATATCTCTTCTATTTACACCTTCTGAATGTGGAGAATTGTCTGCTGTCCAGTTTGGTTGTTCCGCATATTTAATAATATCTGCGTCGTACAAATCTTCATACCCTTTTGGCACATTATGACCTGCATGCGGTTTCATGTAAGATAAATACAAGAAAAGAGGTCTTTCATCTTCTCTTTTGTTGATGTAATTCAACACTTGTTTGGTTATCCAACCATCTCTATGTTGTTCCTCTTCTAACTTGCTGGTAAAACCTAAATACCCGAGATTATTTTCTTCTCCTGGACCCATATCTGCAATTTCATCATCGTATTTTTTCTTTGCTTCAGGATTCATTTCTAACATTGTAAAACCACCTTCTTCTTTAATTTCTGATGTGTAACGTGTTTCAAAACCTCTTGTATTTGTTTTGTGTTTTCCCCAATGTGTTTTTCCAAAACCAGCAGTTTCATAACCCGCTTCTTTAAAATATTCTGCCATGGTTTTTACAGGTAATTCTTCGTCTTTTAACCCATCGCTATTTCTGTAAACACCGGTTTGATTTGGATACAAACCCAACATCATAGAATTTCTACTGGGCACACACATTGGCGCTTGGCAAACAGCCTGACTATATAAAACTCCGTTTTTAGCTAAATTATCTAACGTTGGCGTAATTACCTGTTTATTTAAAATTCCTAAAGCGTCAAAACGATGTTGATCATCCATTAAAAAGATAATGTTTGGTCTTTTTAATGTTTCTTTTTCAACCTTTGCAACTTCTTTTTTGCAAGAAAAAATACAGATACTCACTAAAAGTATAATGGCTAATTTTGCTGTTTTCATTGTTGATATTTCATTTTAATTAATGTGAAAAATTGCTTCTAAATTTGATGATTTTGGACTATTATCTGGATTTGTTTCCATACAATCTGCCATAAAACTCCACCATTTTCTACAGATTGTTGTGTTTGCAATTTCTTGCCATTTTTGTTCGTCTTTTAATTCTGCGTACCCGAATAAAACATTTGTTTCGTTATCTAAAAAAAGACTATAATTAGAAACTCCATGAGATTTTAAAACTTCCTGTAATTCTTCCCAAATTGGATTGTGTCTTCTAATATATTCCTCCTTTTTATCAGAATATAGTTTCATTTTAAACCCTTTTCTAATCATTTTATTTAGTTATTTTTCTGTAAAATGATATTTAAAACGTCTGTCTGGAGCGGTATCTCCATTCATGAAAAAGGAGGTAATGTTTTCTAACTTTATAGGATTGTCTGCCCACTTAAAATAAAAATCAGCAGTTCCTTCTAAATCAATAGCTGTTTTAGCAACACACAATTCTAATTTGTTCTTTTTAATTTTGTAATTAACCTTTCCTTTATCAACCCAAGAGGCTCCGTTCCATTTTTTTAAGGTAGATTTTTTTGAAGATTTTACCTCATAATTTACTACATAATCATATCCTTCCCAACCTGTATTTGCATTTTTATCGATATCAATAAAAAGCAGCATCCATTTATCATCTTCATAATTTGTTATTTTTTTACGTGTTTCTACATAGAAGAAAATATCTTTTTTATCTAAACCAACTTTTGATGAAATTATATCATTTCTACCTGTTTTGTTTTTGTAATTTGTATCAGGATCATAGCCTGCAAAATCTCTGTGCATGGTATCTCCTGTAGGATCATAAAATTCTGGCTGAACAGTTGACCAATCCTCAAAGTTACCATCGATTTTAATTAAATTTGGTTGCGAGAATTTAACTGGTGGATTCATCCCTTTAAATTTTCTCATATTAGAAACTAATTGATAATAATAATTATCTGTATGCCCATTTTTCATAGGAGCCATATCTCTATTGAATTCTTCAGTAAAAGCATCCACAAAATAGGTGTCGCCTATTTTTATAGATCTTCCTGCATATCCAGGATGTTTTAATTTTCCATCCCAAATAAAGCGCTGTGCCAACCATTCATTCCATTGTGTAACCATCACCATTTCTGGGTCAACTTCTAAAGCTCTGTCCCATTGCTCTTGAAAATGTGCGCCTTCGCCAGTTGTTGTAGTTACATAGTATTCATTTACTTCTGGTTGTTTATTATTTGATCTACTTGTGCCATACAAACCATGCCCTAATTCTACTGGATGTCCAGCAACAGAAACAGGAATTTGCTCTGGAATATCTGGACTTTTGCTCCAGCCATAATCTTGTGGAGTTGTATCTACCCATTGCCAATGATTAGGGTTTTCTCTTGTTTTAGACCAAGCCCAACTGTATTTTATTGTAAAAAATTCTCTGGCTTCTTTTGTTAGATTTTCGTCTTTAGGATTTGCCATTATTACTGGTTTTCCATCCCACATAAACCATTGGTCTTTGTACAACCCTTTTCTGTAAAATTCATTATAAATTTTGGTAACAGTTAAGCCACTTTTTGAGTTTGTAGTAAATGTAATATCTGGAGTAGGAATTCCTTCAGATCGCATTTTTTTTCCCATTTCAAACAATGCTTTCACAGTTTCTGGATAAATATAATGATTGGTAACATCTAAATAGATGAAATCTACTTTTGCATTGGTTAGCATTTGTAAATCTCTACGCAAAACCCAAGGATCTTCAGCTCTGTAATATCCTTGTTCTGGTTCTCCCCAAAAATGAAATTTTCCTTTTGGACCCCATTTTCTTTTTCCTTTTGGGTCTTTTAAAATTTTAGTAATATCATATACTTTTTTAGAGTGATGCCCATGCCAGATGTAATAGAAAACGCCTACCTTTTTATTTTGCTTTACAGGCCCAGCAACATCAAAAGTTACAGTTTCTCTACCCAAAGCATCTGTTGCTATCCAATTATCTGTATTGTAATTTTGTAGTTGAGTTGTTTTAGTTGAATTCTGAGCTTTAACATTGAAAGAAACTATTAAAATTAATAAGAATAATAATTTTTTTAGTGATTTCATTATGATTTTTTTTAATGAATTGAAAAAATTTATTGCTTCACTTTTAATCCTTTTGGAGCATCAATTTCTGTGATTATTTTTCCGTTTCCGTTTTTTGTATGGCTAATTTTTAAGACTCCAAATTTTGTTGGAAATGTTCCTTTTACAAATTCTAAATCTCCTAAATGAGGCTTAACAATCACCGTGGTTCCACCATCAGCAACATTTACACCTAATACATATTGAGACAACCAAGCAGTTGGTCCACTTGCCCAACCATGTGCTAAACTATGGCGTAAACCAACGTAACAAAATGCACCAAAATCAGTATGAATATCTGCAACATTTTGTTTAGGAAGTTCATCTATTCTACCACTAATCTTTCCTTCTTCAATATTAAAATCTTCCCAGAAAGTAGTTGCACCTAAATCTAACATTCCTCCCCAATATTCACTTATTACATCAATCCCACCTTGATAATCATCGGCTTTAGCCATTGCTTCCAAAATATAATATCCGTAAAAAGTAGACATATTTTTAACACCATCTTTTCTTAAAATTTCTGTATTTGTTTTCTTCGCTTTTGCCAAATCTGCCAACACCATTAATGAAGCTGCTTGTTTAGAAGTGTTGCCTTCTGGAGTATGCTTTTTTAATCTTTTAGCAATTTTTTCATACTTTTTACATAAATCTTTTCTACCAAAAGTTTCCATCATTTCAGAACCCGCTTCAAACGTCATAATCATCATTGCTTGCAAACCTGCGTGTACTGCTTTTGGATCTGTACTTGTTGGCCAATCTAAAAATCGTCCACCATTTAAAATCTCCTTATTGTCTTTATCAATAAAAGTACTTAACTGATCTAATAAAGCAATCATATACATTTCTTGCTCTTTTAAATAGGCTAAATCTCCGTGATAATCGAAATAGTTTTTATGAATTAACAACCACCACATAGAATAGGAACTAATGGTATTCATCCATTGTGGTAAAGGATGCTGATCTCTTGCCAAGTCTAAACTTTTTGGAACTATATCATTTTTTCCAAAAACGGTATTAATTGTCATTACTTCTGGATGCATATCGCCAACCCAAACCAAACGGTCTCTTTTAATGCCGTCCCAAAGATAATTTTGCATATTCAAATGCACAGTGTAAGCACCCGTCATCCAAATATCATTCAATCTTTTATTATTACTTTCAAAAGAACCTAAATAATCTAAATCTCTATAAACAAATGTAGCTTCTATAGATTTAATGGGTGCGTTTTCTCCACCTTCAACAACATCAATTCGAATAAAACGAAAACCTGTTTCTCCTATTTCTACAGAACCCAACCAAGGCACTTCCACTATAAAATCACGTAAAGAATGTTCGTTGGTTGCGTTGTATTCTCCACCAATATCAGACATTGCTTCAGAAACAGATTCTCCAAAACGAATTCTTAATTTCATTGGTGTTTTAGAAGGTCTAATTCCCATAGAAATTTTTACACCTCCGTGAATTTCTTTTCCATAATCTAACAAAATTCCTGGCTTGTTGTCTTCTGTACTTATCAATCTAAATAAATTTTTGTCGTTTACAGCAACTTGCCCATTTCCTTTTTTTAATAAGGTTTGTTCATTTTGTATAAATTTACCCGTTGTATCTGTTTGCCACACAATTCTGTTAGGGGTTAAATAGGTTCTCACCATCTCTGAATGACTTGCTCTGTCTTCGTCATTCGAATCAAAAACTGGAGGTAATTGTGCAAATACTGCTGCTTTCATAAAGAATAAAATCAATAAAATTGGAAACGATTTTTTCATTTTTTTAAATGTTGTAATGATTGAATTTTTAAAATATATCAATAGTTGTAAATGTACTTTTTTACTTCTTTTTTGCTATCCTGTGGCAACCTGTGGACGTTTCTCGTTTACATAACTATTTAGAACTTGTTCTAAAACGGTATGCAAAAGCACTTTCTCTAACAGGTTGTATGGGCTTCATTTTTCCTTTTTGTTTAATTTTCACCCAACCTGCATCCCAAGTTATATAATAATGTGTGTTGGATTCTAAAGTAGGAAAATCTTTAAAAACGATTTCTTTTTCACCTTCAAAATCACTATTTATATCTAAATCTTTTGACCATAAAATTTCTTGGCTTCCATATTTTTGTAGGCGTATTTTTCTACCATTTGTATTCGCAAAAGTCACTTTACCATTAAACGTAAAGGTTAGTTTTTGATTGATACAAACATTGTCTTCCATAAATTCTGGAGACGCCTTTACCATCATATTTTTAACCCTGTCATAACCAAAACCTCTCTTTTTGTCACCAGTAGGCATGTTCCATAATTTGTCGTTATTAAAACCGTGTTTTTGAGTATAGTCATTCCAAGAATTTAGAAGCTCTTTGTATTTAGTTTGATGTTTTTTATGAACGTTTTCTGTTTCTGTTGGATCATTTTTTAAATTGTATAATTCAAAAGGACTGTCAAAAAAACTAACCAATTTCCAATCTCCTTTGATAATTCCTTTAGAACGATAAAACGCGGAAACAAAGAATTTTTCTTCTTGAAATTTTTCATTTTTGAGTAATGGCAACATACTTTTTCCCATCAATTCTTTTTTATCATTTGGATATTTCCCTCCTGCCAATTCTAAAAAAGTAGGAAATAAATCCCAAATTCGAATCATTTGTTTGTTAATAGAATTTTTCTTCAATTTTAATCCTTCAGGCCAATGTACAATCATTGGAGAACGGATTGCACCCTCGCCACTTCCGTGTTTGTAAGAACTAAAAGGGGTGTTGCTTAATGCTGCCCAACCATAATTTGTGGTAAAACCTGCGCCTCTATTTTGGGGACTCCATGGCAATGCGTTTCTATTTGTATGCAAACCAGCGTAGCAACCACCGTTGTCTGAAATAAAAATAATAATGGTATTTTCTAACTGACTGTCGTTTGTATTTCCATCTTGATTTGGGTCTTTTAGAAAAGCAGTAATTCTACCAATATTTTCATCCATATTATCTACCATACCTGCATAGGCACTTCTAGACAAGGCTTCAAAATCTTTTTGAATTTCCCAATATTTACTTGATTTTTCGGGTAATAAATCCCAATCTGGAATTTCTACACCCAATTTTGGAAGTTGTGTATCTTTGTCTACAATTCCCATTTTTTTCATTCGGGCTAGGCGCTCTTTTCGAAGTTCAATCCAACCTTTTTTGTAAACATTAATTCCTTTTTTAGGATCATAAAATTTACGCACATTTTTTTCAGGAGCATCTAATGGACTGTGAGGTGCATTGTATGAAACCATACTAAAAAAAGGTTTGTCTTTTTTAATGGCCTCATCCATATATTTTATGGCGTAATCTGTAAAATTATTTGTTGCGTAAAAATCTTTTGGCAAATCTGTATTTGGAAAAATTTTACCATCATTTTGCCATTTTGCATTTCCTTTTCCTGTAAAACTATTTATTTGTCCGCCAGTAAACCCAAAAAAATGATCGAAACCAAAATCGGTTTTTTTATTCCCAATTTTAAGATTTCCCATTCCATGATTTTTACCAACTAAATTTGTGGTGTAGCCTTCTTCTCGCATTAACTTTGCAATACTTTCTCCTTTTGGGAAACTTCCTTTTCCTGCAGCTATAAATTCAATTCCAGAAAGGATAGCAACTCTACTAGTAACACACATTGGTGAAACATAAAATTTAATAAAACGCGCACCATTTTCTGCTAAATTATCAATATTTGGTGTTGGAATTTCCCCGCCAAAAGAACTTACATCGCTATATCCTAAATCATCAGCAACAATTAAAATAATATTTGGTTTTTTATTTTGAGAACTCAATAGTTGAGTACATAAAATAAAGGTTAAAAAAAGTTTTATTTTGACGTTCATTTCAATCATTTTAATAGCTAATTTACTCAATACCATAAGTTCATCAAAAATGGTGCTAAATATTTCTATTTATATCCTGTACCAACCTGCTAAAGCTACCTGCAAGAACAGGATGCCCTATTGTAGTAATTATAATACCTTTAAATTTTAATATAAAGTATACTTGTAATTTATGAAATCTTTGAGCATTCGATTTTTTACGGTAGTGATTTTTACAACTCTAATTTTGAATTGTAAAGCATCTAAAGAGATAACTCATAAAAAAGCAGCTGAAAAACCATTAAATGTTGTTTTAATTTTAATGGACGATCAAGGTTATGATACTTCCATTGACGGAATGAAAGGAATAGAGACGCCCAATTTTGATGCTTTTTCAAAAGAAGGAATGCGTTTTACAAATGCATACGCTTCGGTACCTTCTTGCTCACCAAGCAGAAGTTCTATAAATACAGGAATGTTTCCACATGCAAATGGTCATTGGCGAAATACGATAACCCCAGAGTTAAATCAGCCAGATATATTCTTTGGAAGACAAGCACCGAGAGTAGACAAAGTAGGCATTCATGAATATATAAAAACCTTACCAGAAATTTTAGAGGAAAATGGTTTTTTTACTGCGATAACACAGAAGTTTCATATGAGTCCGCCTTGGAAATTTCCATATACAGCAAGAAATTCTGTACACAATGATCCTGAAAAATATAGCAGTGTAATTAGCAATTTTATTGATGAATCTGGCGATAAACCTTTCTTTTTTCAAGCGAATATTTCTCCTCCTCATAGAAATTTCGATCTTCATATGAATAAATTTCCTGAATACATGCCAAATCCTAATAAAATTGTGGTGCCAGATTATTTGCCAGATACCCCAATGATGCGAGAAGATTTGAGCAAATATTATGGTTGTGTACAATTGGCAGACGCTTGTGCAGGTGCAATTATAGAAACTTTAAAAGCAAAAGGAGAATTTGATAACACATTAATTATTTTCACATCAGACCAAGGGCAGCCATATCATAGAGCAAAAGCCTCTGCATATTCTGAGGGTTTACATGTTCCTTATGCTGTTACAGGACCAAACGTAACAAAAGGGCAAATTTCTAAAGCATTAATTTCTCACGTAGATATGATGCCAACTATTTTAAAGTTCTTGAATTTACCAATTCCAAAAACTGTACAGGGAAAGTCTTTGCTTGCTGTTTTCAATGGAAAAGAAGAAAATGTTGCAGGTAGAAAATACATTTTCGCAGAGCATAACTCTCATGGGCCAGATCCAAGAGAACATTATCCAAGCCGTATGGTTTTTGATGGAAGGTTCTATTATATAAAAAATTTAATGCCTAAAAAATCTTATGTATTACCTGCAGATTTAAGAGCATATAAAGGCTGGAGTAATAAAAGTTACGATGCAACTATTGCAGTAAAAGAAACACACCCAATGCAATATGATTTGTTACGAACTTTAGAAAATGGAAGACCCGCAGAGGAACTATATGATATGAAAAATGACACTTATCAATTAATAAACCTTGCAAAAGAGCCTAAATTCCAAGAGAAAAAGATCGAATTAAGAACTGCTTTAAATAAATGGAGAGAAGAAACAAGAGATATAGAAAACAATCCTGCGAGAATAAAAACAAGACTTTTAGTGAATAATTTATATAGAAACAGGTTTGTGCAGGATAGAAACTAATTCTAGTATTCATAGTATTGTTCTAAATAATAAACAATTTATATGATGAAAAAATTACTTATAACCTTTTTTACGTTTGCATTAGGAATGCAATTTTTAAATGCTCAAACAGCAGATACCAGTAAATATTTAATGTATTTTCCTTTTGATGATAACGTTACAGACGCTTCGTCAAAAAATGTTACTCTAAATCCAAAAACAGCTGGTATTGCGATAAATACCTATGAAACAGGTAAATTTGGTAAAGCTGCTTTATTTAATGATAAACCTTACATAACTGCTAATAGTACCTTTGACGCAGGAGAATCTTTTAGTATTTTAATGTGGGTAAATTTTAATTCATTAACTTCTTCGGGTAATGGAACCCCAAAATTAATACATCAAGAAGATGGGGGCACTGGCTCTTTAGCAGGAAGACCATTTCAGTTAGCTACACCTTCTGCTGCCATAGGGGTAAAAGTAAATACTTCTTTTGGAGAAATAGTGTCAAATTCATCAGATAATCCTGTTGCAGATACTTGGATTCATGTTGCTTTGGTCATGGATAAAACTGCTGAAACTATTAAGATGTATATAAATGGTGTACAAGATGTAAGCAATACTATTGGAGATAATATTAAAGTTTCTAATAAAACAAACAACTCGCAAATATCTTTTGGTGTTCAAAAGAACTCAACTACAACTGGTTTGCTAGATGCCACAATAGATGATTTTTTAATTACTTCTGAAGTATTAGATGTAGATGATATTAATAATATTATGACGAATAGTGCAGCTGAAGGTGGTAATGTTTTAAGTGTTGAGAATTATACTGAAAATACCGTTGATTTTAAATTATTTAAATCAACTCCAACTTCATTAAAAGTTGAATCTGCCATTAATTTTAATACTTTTAAAATAGTAAATGTATTAGGGCAGGAAGTAAAGTCTGGTAAGATAGAAAATAAGAGAATCTCTTTAAATTCTTTATCTAAGGGATTGCATTTTGTAAAACTATATTCAGACACAGATAAAATAAGAGTATCTAAAAAGATAATTTTATAAATAAATATAATTTAAGAGAGCAAAAAACCCGATATTTAAATCGGGTTTTTCTCTTTAATCTTAAAATAAATAAAGCCAAGTATTTGATTTCAATATGATAAACAAACTATTTAATAAAAAAATAAACCTGCTATTTTTAGTTATTTTTATGACTATTACAATCTTTGGAAATAATTCTAATGAAAATTTCCCGTTAAAAATTCATCAATTAAGAATCGAGTATTTAGAAAATCCTGAAGGGATTGATGTTACAAAACCAAGATTTAGTTGGGTTTTAACTGCTGATGGTTTTAACAGGCACCAATCTACATATCAAATATGGGTCGCATCTTCAGAAACTTTATTAAATGATAATACTGATGTTTGGAATAGTGGCAAAATTTCATCAAACGAAACCAATCAAATTGTGTATGCTGGAAAAGAATTAGTTTCTGGGAAAAAATATTTTTGGAAAGTAAAAGTTTGGGATAAAAGCGGCGTTTCATCAACAAGTGAAACTGCATTTTGGTCTATGGGAAATCTTGATTTTCTGGATTGGCAAGGAGAGTATATTGGTCATGATGCAGGCTATAATAAAAAAGACAAATACACAGAATTATACTTACCTCCTGCTCGGTATTTGCGTCATTCTTTCAAGATTAACAAAAAAATAAAAAGAGCAACAGCATATACAACTGCTTTAGGTTTGTATGAACTTCGCTTGAATGGAAATAAAGTTGGAGATGATTATTTATTGCCCGGTTGGACGGATTACAACAAGCGTTTATATTATCAAACTTTTGACATTACAGACCAACTCTCTCAAGGAGAAAACATAGTTGGAGCTATTATTGCAGATGGTTGGTATTCAGGTTATATTGGCTATGCACTTTTAGTTAGGTTAGATAAAGTAAGAGAATTTTATGGAGTGAACCCTTCTTTTATGGGTCAAATTAAAATTGAATATGAAGATGGAACTTCAGAACTCATTGCTTCCAACGATAAAACTTGGAGATCGAATCAAGGTCCAATTTTAGAAGCAGATATTATTATGGGCGAAACCTATGATGCTCGATTAGAACTCAAAAATTGGGATAAAGCTGGTTTTGATGACAGTAAATGGAGCAAACCAAAACGCTATACAATTCCAAATGGAAAATTAATGGCTTCGCCAACAACCGCCGTTAAAAATCAAGAAACCATAAAACCAATTAAAATCACAGAACCAAAACTAGGAACGTATATTTTTGATTTAGGTAAAAATATTGCTGGAATTGCACAATTAAAAACCAAAGGAAAATCGGGCACAAAAATTACACTTCGCTTCGGAGAAATTTTAAAAAGTAACGGAACTTTACTAACAGAAAACTTACGTAAAGCCAGGGCTACAGACACCTATATTTTAAATGGAAATGGTATTGAAATATGGGAGCCTCGTTTTACCTATCACGGGTTTCAGTTTGTAGAAGTCACTGGTTTAACAGAAAAACCAACCTTAGAAACTATTACAGGAAAACAATTGAGTTCCATAAAAACAGATGCAAGTACTTTTGTTTCATCAAACCCAATGAATAATGCGTTATTCCAAAATATAAAAACAACGCAAGCTGCCAATTTTGTCGATATTCCTACAGATTGCCCACAACGTGATGAGCGTTTAGGTTGGACAGGAGATGCACAGGTTTTTGCACGTTCTGCAACTTATAATGCAGATGTGGCTTCTTTTTTTACAAAGTTCTGTATCGATTTAGATGATGCACAACGTTGGTATGGCGCGTATCCGAATTTTGCTCCTTTCCCGTTTTCGAGACCAGGACAATATTCTCCAGCTTGGATGGAGGCAGGAATTATAATTCCATATACCATGATGCAAGTATATAACGACACAAGAATTGTAAAGTATATGTATCCGGGAATGCAAAAATTCATGGAGTTTCAAAAAAAGGCAAGTACTAATTATTTAAGACCTGGAGCAGGAAAAAACTGGGGAGATTGGTTGGCCGTAAATGAAACCACCAGTGACGATTTTATAGCATCTGCATATTATGCCTATGGTACTAAACTAATGTCTGAAATGGCAAGTGCTATAGGTAGAACTGAAGATGCTAAAAATTATGCCGAAGATTTTAAAAAGATAAAAGAAGTTTTTTCTAAAAAATACATTCTCTCTAACGGTAAAACTACAGAAGACTCCATGACTACGTATGCTTTAGCATTGTATTTTAATTTGTATCCTTCAGTATTGGCAAACAAAGGCGCAACACGTTTAGCTGAGAAAATTAAAGAAAATGGTTACAAATTTGCTACAGGTTTTTTAGGAACAAAACATGTAATGTTAGCACTTTCTAAATATGGTTTCCATGAAGTTTCTTATAAATTATTTCAACAAACAGCATACCCAAGTTGGGGATATTCTATAGAAAACGGAAGTACTTCTATTTGGGAACGTTGGAATAGTTTTACTAAAGACAACTCTAAAAATTCCGATTTGAATGCGGCTATGAATTCTTTTAGTCATTATGCATTTGGTTCTGTTACAGAATGGATGTTTCAATATGCAGCCGGAATCGATACAAAATCAAACGGTTATAGAAACATCATTATAAAACCAGCAATTACAAAAGAAATGGAATTTATTAATGGAAGTGCAAAAACTATTAACGGAACAATAACTTCAAACTGGAAAATACAAGGAAAAAATTTCTATATGACTTTAAATATTCCCGCAAATACAACTGCAAAAGTTTATATTCCTACAGATAAATCATCAAAAATAATAGTGAATGATAAAAGTTTGAAAAAGCACCCGAATCATAAATTAATTTCTACAAATGAAACGGAAACTATTTTAGAGGTTGGTTCCGGTAACTATGTAATAAAAGCTCCACTAAAGAGATAAATTTTTATTGCAAAACATTTAAAAGTGCTCTAAAATAAAATTTAGTGCGCTTATTTTATTTACAAATAATAAAAAAAACAACCTCTCTTTTCGAGAATAAATATTATTTCAACAATTATTAACCCTTAATTTTAAAATTTTATCAATTAATTTAAAGATAACAAGAAAGTGCAGGATGCGCTGTCTTTTTATTCTTCTTAACATTGAGGTAACATTTAACTATAACTATAAAAATAATTATGACACGTACGTACAATTATCATTTTAATGATATTTTAAAGAAAACGTTGTTTTTAGTTTTGATTTGTATTTCTTTTGGAATGCAGGCACAAACACCAACAATTAAAGGGAAAATAACTTCTGTGGAAGGTGACCCTTTACCTGGAGCGTTTGTGCTTCAAAAAGGAACAAAAAATGGAACTTCTACAGATTTTAATGGAAATTACAAATTAACGTTATTACCCAATCAGGGTAAAATCTTGGTCTTTTCTTATTTAGGTTATAAGAATACTGAAAAAGCAGTTGGAGCTTCAACTACTTTAAACGTAAAGTTAGTAGAAGAGTCTCAAAGTCTTGATGAAATTGTTATTATAGGTTATGGACAGGAGAAAAGAAAAGATGTTACAGGAGCAATCAGTTCTATTAAAGCGAAAGATTTAGAAGATCAGTTTTACACAAATATTACAGAAACAATTCAAGGGCAAGCTTCTGGAGTTTTTGTAAGTTCAGATTCTGGTGAACCAGGCGGAGGAATTTCAATAAATATTAGAGGTATTAATAGTATTACTGGTAGTACACAGCCTTTGTATGTATTAAACGGAATTCCATTAGGCACAGATACGCAGGCTGCGGGAGATTTATATTTTACAGGTACAAATCCTTTGGCTTCCTTAAACCCTGATGATATCCAAAGTATTGAAATTTTAAAAGATGCTTCTGCAACTGCAATATATGGTGCAAGAGCTGGTAATGGTGTTGTCTTAATTACTACAAAAGAAGCAAAAATAGGTAAAGTTAAAATATCGACAAATATAAGAACCTCTATTTCTTCTATTGGCACCCCTTACAACCTAATGGTTGGTGGGCAATATGCACAATTTAGAAATGATATTGTTACACTACAAAACCCTCAAACTTCTTTTGATGATTTATTAGCTGATAATAGAATTCCTTTCGATGGTCGCTCTATAGACAGACCTCTTCCAGAAAATGCAAGAGACGGTACGCGTTTTATGGATGCAATTTTTAGACAAGGTGTAAATAGAAGTGCTAACATGACCGTTTCAGGTGGTAATGAAGATTTATCACAGTTATTATCTGTTAACTTTAATGAAAATGAAGGAAACATTATTAATTCTAAATTTCAAAGAGTTAATTTAAGATACAATTCTAAAATGAAAATAGGCGAGAAGTTTAAATTAAATTCTAACATTCAATTAAACTACGCTAGAAATCAAAGAGTACAAACAAGTGCAAGAACAGGTTTGTCTGGAGTGGTTTTTACGGCTATGAGGATTAGTCCTTTTGTACGTTTATTAGACCCAGAAACAGGAGATTTTAACCAATTTAGTGAGGATGGTCAAATGATTACAAATCCAGTGATTGAGGCAACAGAATCAGATAATGTTCAAAAAGACAAAAGATTAATATTCTCTACAAACGGTGTTTATGAATTTACATCGGATTTAAAATGGACGAATAGAATTGGTTATAATGCTGGTATCAATACAAACCAAGTTTTTAATAACAAGAAAACAGTAGTTGGAGGTAATTCTAGTGGTCGATTATTTTTGGCAGAAGCAGAAAACAATCGATTTACAGCAGAATCTTTTTTAAATTTTAACAAAAGGTTTGATAAACACAGAGTTAATGCTACTGCTGGTGCAAGTTATACAGATATTACCGCTTTTAGAAAAAGAGAATTGTATACAGATTTTACTTTTGATGATTTAGGTATAGATGCATTACAATTAGCTAGCACATCACAAAATTTTATATCTATAAGAACTAACAATTATTACAAGTCCTTATTATACAGATTAAACTATACGTTTAACGATAGGTATACATTAACTACAACTGGTAGGTATGATGGAGATTCTAAATTTAGTCAAGGAGAACCTTGGGGATTCTTTCCATCTGCAGCTCTTTCATGGGATGCTCATAAAGAAAAATTTATTAGAGATGTGAGAGCTATATCTTTACTAAAATTTAAGGTTTCTTATGGTCAGGTAGGTAGCTCTAACGGGGTAGGACCGTATTCAACATTGGATACCTATAATATTAGTAATATTGGTTTAACAGATAATAATCTTTATACAGGTACATTTCCTTCAAGAATTTCAAATAGAAATTTAACTTGGGAAACAAGTACTACATTAAATCTTGGCCTAAACGCTAACTTCTTTAGAAATAGGTTAAGAACAAGTGTAGATGTTTATGAAAGAGTTACAGAAAATCTTTTAAATAACCAGCAAATTCCTAGGCAAACAGGTTTTAATTCAATACCAATTAATGATGGAGAATTGAATAACAGAGGTATCGAAGTAGATATTGCCTACGATGTTTTTAAAGAAGAAAACTTCTCTTGGACTACAAAATTAAATTGGACAAAAAGTAGAACAATTTTAGAAGAATATGGAAGCAATGAGTTTTTAAATGGACCTAATGTTGGTGCAAATTTCTTTGGTATTGGAGCAACAAGAACATATCCTGGAAGACAGTTAGGTGAATTCTATGGTTATAAAGTAATCGGTTTAATTCAACCAGGCGATTTGGTAGACTATGCTGCGGGTAATTTTAATATTAGAACAGAAGAAGTTACTGATGAAGATGGAGTTGTAACGCAACAACAAATTTTTGCAACTACAGCAAGAAATAATAATGGTAATGGTGCTCCTGGAGCAAATTCTCCTGGTTTGTGGAAATTTGAAGATGTTGATGGAAATGGCCTTATAAATCAAGAAGATAGACAAACAATTGGAAACCCAAACCCTGATTTCTTTTTTGGTTGGAACAACCAATTTAGAGTAGGAGATTTTAATATTTCTATGTTTGTACAAGGTTCTGTAGGTAATGATATTATGAACTTGAACAGAGCTTTTATTGGTTCTGGCTGGTCTGGTGCAAATGGAACACAAAATTATTATAACAATCGTTGGACGGTTGACAACCAACACAATGATGTTAGATATCCCAGTTTTAATGGGCCAACAGGTATAACAGTACCAAACTCTGTTTTTATTGAAGATGGTTCTTATGTAAGATTAAAAAACTTAAGTGTTAGATACAACTTAAAAGGAATAAAATTCTTTTCTAATGTGGGTATCGTTTTTACAGGAACAAATTTAGTAACCATCACAAATTATACGGGGCCAGATCCAGAAGTAAGTACTAATGGAAACGGAGCTTTAAATAGAGGGATAGATTATTCAGCTTTTCCTAGACCAAAAGTGTATACTCTTGGATTAAACTTAACATTTTAGAATTAAAAAATAAGAACATGAAATTAAAAAAATTATTAATTCTCGGAATTATATTTATAGGACTACTTTCTTGTGATACAGAATTAGAAGAAGAAATTTTTTCTACTTATAGCGCAGGAAATTTTTTCCAAAATGAAGAACAGCTACAAGCTCAAAACTTAGGTATTTATGAAGCTTTTAGACATGTAGTTTGGGAGCAAGATATGTACTTTTTAGTGAGTATGACTAGTAAATACGCTACTAGTAGAGTACCAAGTTTTGCTTGGCATGCAGCCTACCAAACTCCAGACAGGCAACCTGTTAGATATTCAAGATTATGGGATATTGGTTACAGGGCAATTGCTAGAGCAAATACTGTTATTAAAAATGTACCGTTATCAAATTTTTATGCGGAAAATACAGAATTAGCAAAACAATACGTTGCAGAAGCTAGATGGATGAGAGCATATTCTTATTTTCAGTTAACACAACTTTTTGGAGACATTCCTTTATATACAGAGCCAGTAGAATCTGCAGATCCAGCTATTTTATTAAAACCAAGAAGTGCTACACAAGATATTTATAATTTAATTATAGAAGATTTAGAATTTGCCAAAGATAATTTGCCTGTTTCTTGGAATAAAACAGGTACAGGTAGAGTTACAAAAGCTGGTGGTGCTTTTTTATTAGGTAAAGTATATTTAACCTCTGCAGGCTTTCCACTTCAAATAACAGCTAATTATCAAAAAGCAATTGATGCTTTAAAGCCACTTGCAGACAACCCTACTGCCTATGATGTAGAATTATTATCAGATTGGAAAAGTGTTTTTAGTATAGATAATGAAGGGAATAAAGAAGTAATTTTCGCTCATGGAAACATTTATGAAAACTTACTAGGTTCTGTTTTACCTTTTTGGACCAACCCACAATTTAGTGAGTTTGGAGGAATACAATCTAGAAATGGTAGTGGATATCAAATCGCATGGCACCCAAATTTATTAGATTTGTATGAAGCAGATGATGATAGACTTGTAGATGGTTTTACATATTCATATAGAAGAATAAATAACAATGCACTTATTACATACAGACCAACGCCTTTAAATGTAGGAGGACTTACTTATGGTGGAAGAAACGGAATTTCTGGAACAAAATACCAAGATGGTGGAGCCATTGGTAATGTAATTCACTCTAAAGATCATATTGTATATAGATATGTAGATGCTTTTTTAATGCTGGCAGAAGCATATAATGAAAATGGAAATCCAGCAGCTGCTTTACCATATTTGAAAACGGCAAGAGATCGAGTAAAAGCAACAGTAATTAATACTACAGATCAAGATGCATTAAGAATTATTCTTAGAGAGGAAAGAATACGTGAATTGTATGCTGAAATGGGAGAATTATTCGACATTAGAAGATGGAATATTGCTGAAGAAGAGTACAATAACCATCTGTTAAGGCAATGGAGAAATCCTAACCAAGGTTGGGATGAGAAGTTTAAATTAAGTCCAATACCGCTTGTTGAATTAGGTAAAAACCCAAATTTAACTCAAAATACGGGTTGGTAATACTTAATTATATGTTTAAAAATAGCTGTAAATATATTTGTTTACAGCTATTTTAGGATAAATTAAATCGCAGTCAAATGAAAAAACGAGTACTATATTCATTTATTATTTTTAGTATTTTCTCTTGTAAACCAAACAAGGTAGAAAACTCACAGAAAATTTCTGAAGAAAAAGAACTACCAAACTTAGTGATTGTTTTGTCAGATCAGCATTCTGCAGATATGGTGGGTGCTTATGGTAATACACAAATAATAACTCCAAATTTAGATAAACTGGCGAGTGAAGGTGTTTTGTTAGAAAATGCCTTTTCTAGTCAACCCGTTTGTACTCCATTTAGAGGAATGTTAATGAGCGGAATGCATCCACTAAAAAACGGTGCTTTTGTAAATGATGTACCATTATTGCCAAATAAAAAGAAACTGTTAGCTGAAATTTTAAAAGAAAAAGGGTATCAAACGGCCTATTTTGGTAAGTGGCATTTATTAGGAGGAAATAGAGATAGACCTATTCCTAAAGAACTTACTTATGGGTTTGATAAAGTTTTAACCAACAATTGCCATGTAGATTTTAGACCGGGAAAAGCTTTTTTTTGGAACAAAAATGGAGAAAAAGAATTTTTTAATGAATGGGAACCTTATGCACAAACCAATCAAGCAATCGATTATTTAAAAGAAATAGATACCTCTAAACCTTTTGCAATTATTGTTTCCTTACATCCACCACATGACTGGGGAAAATTTAAAGGAGAAGACGGCAAAATGCATTACAGATATGATACGTTAGATGAGCTAATGAAATTATACAATAGAGATGAAATTGAATTACGACCAGATTTAAAAGATACACCAGACAGAAGAAGAATGTATCATGGTCACATGGCGCAAATTACTGGTGTAGATATTGCTTTAGGAAAACTAATGAATCAATTAACAACCATGAATGTCGCAAATAATACAGTAGTTGCTTTTACAGCAGATCATGGAGATATGTTAGAATCTCATAACGCAAAATTACCAAAACAATATCCGCATGACTATTCTAATAAAATTCCGTTTATTATAAAGTATCCTAAGAAAATAAAAGCAGGTTTAAGAACAAAAACCTTGCTGGCAACAATGGATATTTTGCCTACACTTTTAGGATATATGAATGTTGATACAAATCAAAGCTTCGATGGGAAAGATTTATCAGAAAAAATAATAGCGAACAAGCTTAAGGAAAATGATTATGTACCTATTTGGAATTATAGAATTGGAAGAGCAAGAAACTCAAATTGGCGAGGTGTAGAAACAGAAAGGTATACATTTTCCACTTCAAAAGAGAGTAATAATGCTTTAATAAACACACTTTTTGATAGGGAAAATGATCCTCATCAATTAAATAATCTTTATAATAATTCATCTTATGCAGCTATTCAAAAAAAATTAGAAGGGTATACTAAAGAATGGATGCAAAAATATCATGATGAGTTTTATGGGGCCAAAGAATTTAATAAAGTGCAGCCAAAAAGTAAGTGGACCTATAATTATAAATACTCACCATTAGAATTATTAAAAAACAAATAGTTGAACTATAAAAAACATTTCATTTTGAATCTAAAAAAAATACTTTTTCAAGACGTACACTTTAAACATCTTTTTTTCTTTATGTTTTTATTTGTGGGTGTTAATTCTGCTCTAGCACAAAAAAAAAATGAAATAAAAGGAATTGTTTTAGATGAATTTGAGAATCCTATACCTTATGCAGCTGTTGGTATTCCTTCAAAACAAATAGGTACAGCTACAAATGATGACGGAGTGTTTTCTTTGAAAATATCTCAAGAAAATTTAACGGACAATCTAGAAGTTTCTACATTAGGTTTTAAGACCTACAAAATAAAGATTCAAGAATATTTAGATAAAAAATTAGCTAAAATTATTTTAATAGAAGATGTTGTTTCCTTGGCTACAATTACATTAGAAAAACCAACAAATCATGTGAAAAAAGCGTTTAAAAGGCTAAAAAATAATTCTCTTAGTTCTAAACATCAAGTAGATATGCTATACAGAAGATCTTCTGTAGAAAATGGAAAAACTCGTTTTATGGTAGAGCATTATCTAAACATCATAGACTATGGTCCTTCTGATACAAGATTTGAAGAGTTAGGTATTGCAGAGGCAAGAAAATCTGCAGATTATAGGTTTGCTTTTAAAAAACAACCTGCACACGCTGTAAATGTAATGGTACAATTAAATCCTTTAAGACAAAGAATTTATGAATCAGATTATAATTGGGAAAGAATAGATGATACTTCTTATGATGGTGAAGATGTTTTAGTAATGCAAGGGAAAAAGAAAAATCAGAAAACGCATAAAAAACATAATTGGATTAAACTTTACATAGGAATGGATACCTATGGAATTTATAAAATAGATGTCTCTAGACATGCTAATAAATTTTCTAATTTAAAAGCCCTTTACATTTATAAAAAAAATGCTAACGGAAAATTGGTTTTAAGTTATCATAATAGGGTTGCTAATTTTAGAACTCCAATTAGTGCTCAACAACAAAAACTCTTAAAGTTAAAAGACAGAAATGTTGTTAGTTCTTATAGACATGAAGCCATTATCTTGAATATAGAAACAGATAAAAAAAAGTTTGATATTAGAAATACGCTTTACGATAAAAAAGATATGGGAGATTATGATATTAAGTACAATCCAACATTTTGGAATACTATTTCTTTACCTCCAGCAACAAAATTTTATAAAAAGAGTGTAAAAGAACTAGAGTCTATTTATAGAGTTTCTTTGGAATCTCAATTTAAAGCAGTAAATAAATAACTATTATGAGAAAAAACATATTTATTTTAGTGTTACTATTCGCAATAATTAGTATTTCTTCCCAAAAAAAACAGCCAAATGTTGTATTTATATTAGCAGATGATTTAGGTTGGAGTGACGTTACATTGTATGGCAAAACAAAACTATACGAAACCCCAAATTTAGAGCGTTTAGCGGCAAGAGGCGTTACGTATACGCGAGCATACGCAGCAAGTCCATTGTGTTCACCAACAAGGGCAAGTATTTTAACTGGGCAAACACCAGCAAGAACAGGGGTAACAGCACCAACAGCACATTTAGGTAATGTAAAATTAAAAGCTTCTTTAAATAGAGGAACTGGGCCAGCTAATAAAGCAATAATTTTAGAATCGGTAACAAGATTAGATACTAAACTACCAACTTTAGGAAAGCAATTTAAAAAAGCTGGGTATCAAACTGCCCATTTTGGAAAATGGCATTTGGGTGCAGATCCATACTCACCAATACAACATGGTTTTGATGTTGATATTCCACATTGGTCAGGTCCAGGACCCGCAGGAACATTTGTGGCTCCTTGGCGTTTTAAAAATTTCAAAGAAAAATACGCAAAAGAACATATAGAAGATAGAATGGCAGATGAAGCCGTTTCTTGGTTGCGAAAAATAGATAAATCCAAGCCATTTTTTATGAACTATTGGCAATTTTCTGTGCATGCACCTTTTGATGCAAAAGAAACGTTAAAGAAGTATTACAGCACAAAAGTAGACCTAACCGATGCCCAACATTCTGCAACCTACGCAGCCATGGTGCATTCTATGGATGACGCCATTGGACGCTTATTGGATGAATTAGATAGATTGGGGCTAAGCAAAAACACCATCATAATTTTTACAAGTGATAATGGAGGAAATATGTACAATGCAGTAACTGATATTTTACCAAGTGGTGAAAAATATATGGCTGCACCAACAAGTAATAGACCTTTGCGTGGTGGAAAAGCTACGATGTTTGAAGGCGGAGTACGCGTACCAACTATTATTTCATATCCTGGAGTTACATATCCAGGTACAATAAGTGATGTGTTGATTCAATCCACAGATTTTTACCCAACTTTACTAAATTTAGCTTCTTTAAAAATGCCTGAAAACCATGCCATAGACGGAATAGATATCACGGAAACGCTAAAAGGGAAAGATATTAAAAGAGACGGAATTTTTACCTATTTCCCTCATCAACCAGGTGTTCCAGATTGGTTACCAACTTCTATTTCTGTGCATGCTGAAGATTGGAAATTGATTCGTTTATTTCATCAAGGAGATAATTTCAAACATGATTATTTATTGTACAACCTAAAATGGGACGTGAGTGAACATAACAACTTAGTAAAAGTATACCCGAAAAAAGTAGCTGCATTAGACAAGTTAATAGAGAAGCATATAAAAGAAACAAAAGCAATTGTTCCTATTCCGAATTCAAAATTTGATGTTTCAAAATACAAACCAGAAAATATTGGAAAGCAAAATGGCGGACTAAAAGGGAAAAAATTAGAAATTAATTAAAAAGGGAATTCTGATAAGTAGAAGAGGAGCTAAATGATTCTCTTTTTAAATGTAGTAGTTATTTACAGTATTGAACAGGATAGTTTAAGCTGTAGTTTTTTTTATTTTACACATTCAATTTGTTCTAATAGAAATACTAATTATACCTCGATGATACAGCCAAAAACTTCATTTAGAAATATTGCAATACTTTTATCTTTAGTATATTCAATATGTATTAGTTGCAAAAAAGATACAGGAATTGAAAAAGTCGACTTCGATAAGATACAATCAGATTTTATAACGCCTTCAAAAGATAATACATTATGGTGCTATTGGTATTGGATTGGCGATGACATTTCCAAAGATGGTATCACCAAAGATTTAGAAGCGATGAAAGCAGCCGGAATTGGTGGCGCCTTAATTGGCAATATCAATCCTGAAGAAAAAGATGGAAAAGTGCCCATTTTAAGCGAAGAGTGGTGGAGTCACATGGTACACGCTGTAAACGAAGGCAAGCGCATTGGTGTCGATATCGGAGCTTTCAATTGTCCTGGTTGGAGTCAATCGGGTGGTCCTTGGGTAAAACCAGAGATGGCGATGCGCCATATGACCTATTCTGAAATCAATATTGAAGGGGGCAAAAAAATAAATTTACAATTGACAAAACCTTATGAAGAATTTCAAGATGTCTATATTTTGGCCTTTCCTTCACTTCCTTCTGAAAAACGATCATTGTCAACAAAAAACAGTAAAATCAACATTATACCAAGCATAAAAAACACAAACTATTTATTCGATAAGAATACGGCAACCGTTGGTAACTTCTCTAAAAAAATAGAAAAACATCAAATTAATTTCAATTCAAATCAATCTATAACAGCAAGGAGTTTAAAGATTTTACCAGGAAAAACAACTATTGAATTGGAATGTACGGTCATGGCGAAAGTTGATGGTGCATTCAAAAACCTAAAAACATTTAAAATTAATAGAAGTAATTTAAAGCCTAATGTTGGTGCTAATATGTATGCACCCATTTTAGAATCCTTACCCGAAACAAAGGCAAAAGAATTTCGATTGGAATTTAATGTTACGCCGAGAATTGTAAAAGCAATGAAGGCTCCAAATGCCAAAGTACAAACCTTCGGAATTTCAGAAATTGTAATTTCAGAAGCTGTTGGATTGCAAGAATTTGCTGAGAAAAATTTAGGAAAAATGCACCCAACACCTTTTCCTGCTTGGGATAGTTATTTATGGCAGTCACAACCAAAAGTTAATGATGCTAGCTTAAAAATTACACCTTCAAACGTTATGGACATCAGCGAGAAAATGGATGCCTCAGGCAAGCTGATTTGGGAAGCTCCTGTTGGAAATTGGACCATCCAACGCTTCGGCATGACACCAACAGGTACCAAAAATTCACCTGCTGCTCCTCAAGGCAAGGGTTATGAAATAGACAAAGCGAATAAAGAACTGGTGCAATACCATTATGAACAATACATCGGCGAATTCTTGAAACGGATTCCTGAAGAAAGCAAAAGTGCTTTCAAATATGTCATTGCAGATAGCTATGAAATGGGTTCACAAAATTGGACCGATGGTTACGAAGAAAAATTTGAAAAGCAGTTTGGTTATAATCCAAAAAAATATTTACCTGTGTTTTCTGGCAGAATAGTAGGAAGTGTGGAAGAATCCAACCGATTTTTATGGGATTTAAGACGCTCTGTTGCTGATGCTGTTGCTTATGAATATGTTGGCGGACTGAGAGAAGCGAGTAACGAAGACAATTTGCAATTGTGGTTAGAAAACTATGGTCATTGGGGATTTCCATCAGAATTTTTAATGTATGGTGGACAATCTGATTTGGTTAGTGGTGAATTTTGGAATGAAGGCACTTTAGGAAATATTGAATGTAAATCGGCGTCATCTGCAGCACATATCTATGGCAAATCAAGGATATCAGCAGAAGCTTTTACTGCCGCAAATAGAAGTTATGTTCGTCATCCAGCAATGCTTAAAAAGCGAGGTGATTGGGCATTTACTGAAGGTATCAATCATTTTGTGCTACACCTTTATATTCATCAGCCTGATGACAATCGGGTGCCCGGAGTCAATGCATGGTTTAGTACAGAATTTAACCGTCATAATACTTGGTTTAAAAAATCAAAAACCTATTTCGATTATTTGAGACGAAGCCAGCATCTTTTACAACAAGGTACTTATACTGCTGACGTTTGCTATTTTATAGGTGAAAATACGCCAATAATGACAGGTGTTCGGAATCCAGAATTACCAAAAGGCTATTCCTACGATTATATCAATGCTGAAGTGATTTTGGATAGATTGTCCGTTAGCGATGGAAAATTTGTATTACCAGACGGTATGTCTTACAGTCTTATGGTGTTACCGCCTTTTGAAACTATGCGCCCTGAATTACTTGAGAAAATTGAATCCTTAGTAAAGCAAGGTGGTAAAATATACGGTCAGGCACCTGTAAAATCACCTAGCCTTCAAAATTATCCTGAAAGTGATGAAAAGGTGAAACAATTGGCAACAAAAATGTGGGGTAATTCCAATGAAAAATTAAAGCAATATGGTGAAGGTTTTATTGTGAATGGTTTAGAATTACAAGAGGCTATGAAACAATTGGGGATAAAAAAAGATATTGATTTGAACAGTGAAGTTCCTGTATTATGGACGCATCGCAAGTTAAATGATATGGACATTTACTTTTTAACCAATCAAAGTGATGACAGCATTAGTTTTTCACCATCGTTCAGAGTGAACGGCATAAAACCGCAATTGTGGGATGCTGTCACCGGAGAAATCAGAGCTTTACCTGAATTTACAGAAAAGGATGGTCGTATTACCGTTCCTATTAAAATGGAAGGCTTACAAAGTTGGTTTATTGTGTTTTCAAATTCAGATGCTAGTACTATAGATAGGAAATATTTAGTTAATTTCCCTGAATCCAAAGTCGTAAAGACTCTTGAAAATTTATGGACGGTTGATTTTCAAAATAAGAACATTGGACCAAAAGAACCTGTAGAATTTTCTAAACTCACAGATTGGGCTACCAACGAAAATGATAAGATAAAATACTATTCAGGAACTGCGGTCTACAAATCAACTTTTAATTATAGAAAGGAAGATGACAACAAATCGCTTTTGATAGATTTAGGAAATCTAGGTGTCATGGCATCGGTAAAAATAAATGGAATAGATATTGGGACTACTTGGATAGCGCCTTTTCAACTCAAAGCAAATGACGCTATAAAAGACGGAGAAAACACCATTGAAGTAGAAGTGGTTAATGTTTGGCGAAATCGCTTAACAGGAGATAAAACACTTCCTAAAGACCAGCGAACCACATGGGTTAATGTAGATGCTGTGAAGCCCCAAGAAGAATTAATTTCATCAGGACTTTTAGGTCCTGTGACCATACAAATAATTGATGGTAATTAGAATTTTAGAACCTATTGTTGCCCGATAAAAGAATTAAGATCGCTTCCTTTTAGAATCAAGAATCTAGACTTGCAATTTTAGATGTCATACTATCAATCTTTCAAAAAACCAAAATCTAATGTTTTAAAAAGGGATTAAATGAACTCTTTAAAGAAATATAAAATATTACTATTGATTTCAAATGGTAACATATTAATCAAACTGAAACCAATCAATTTCAAACAGTTCTCCATCAGATCCTGAAGCTTCTAACCAGAGTGCATGAATGCCCGTTTCGTTTTTTACTGGAACTATTATTGTTTGCCAGTCTTTATTGGCTTGTACTTTTAAAGTCGCTAATTTTTTATTCCAAGGTTTGTCCGAATACACATTTAATTTACCCCCAAGAATAGATTTTACACGTATTTTTAGAGTTGAAACTCCATCGCCAAAATCTAAATACTTATAAATTGCAGCATCTTTGTTTTTAAACTCAGAAAGTATTTCATTAATATCAGACTCTTTTTTAATACGAACATTTCCATGCAAAAGACAAGCAACAGCTGCATCAATCTTAGTTGTAGCTTTAAGAGGTGGTCCTGCACCTTGTGATGTCATTTCAACTTCAGAAATTGAGCCATCTTCTAAAAATATTATTTTCTCCACACAAGCTTTTCTCATGGTTCTAACACCATGTGTGGAACGATGATAAAATACATACCATTGATTTTTATATTCAATTATAGAGCCATGATTGTTCCAACTATTAGGATTTGCTCCATTATTATCAATAATGACACCTCTGTAAGTATAAGGTCCAAAAGGAGAAGTACTTGTTGCATATCCTATACTGGTAGGTTTATCTTCTCTGCTAATATCTGAATACACCAAGTAATAGATTCCTTGACGTTTGGTAAGATAAGCGCCTTCATGAAAATAGTGATTTTTCTCTGTGATGATATTTTTTTGAAGTGTTCTAGCGTCAATTGTTTTCATACCAGCATTAAGTTTTGCCATTTTAAGGTTGAATTGCCCCCATAAATAATAAGCAGCACCATCATCATCAATAAAAACAGAGGGATCTATTTGATTGTGTCCTTTTAAATCGATTTTTTCGCCGTTTATAAAAGGGCCTAATGGATTTTTAGAGGTAGCAACACCTTCTGGTGCTTGTAGGTAAGGTTGACAATAATATAAATAATAAGTATCAGCTACTTTAATGGCATCTGGCGCAAATAACACAGCATCATTATAGGGTACTTGATCATTAACACCTTTAGAAGCGAACACATTTTTAGAAATGTTCCAATCTATCATATTTTCTGTATATAAAATGTCATGGCTACCAGAACAATAATAATTGGGATTCTCATCAGTAGAGCCATAAACATAAAGCTTTCCATCATTAAAAACTTTTGCTGATGGATCTACAAAATAGAATCCTGGAGGAGAAATAGGGTTTTGAGAATAGCCTATTTTTGGAGTAAAAAATAATATACTAAAAACTATTATACCATTTAAAAAATGGATAAACGGTATTGTTTTATTGCTGTCTAAGAGTTTACCATTCATATTATTTAACTTTATGCTTCAAAACGTTATATCTGTTTCTTTGTTTTTCTAATAGATTCTTATAAGTAGCATCTTTTGCTAAATTTTTTGTTTCATTGGGGTCATTCGTAAGGTCATACAATTCTTCATAACCACTTTCAATAAATTTCATATATTTCGTTGTTGTACTCACAACACCTTCAATTTTGGGCAGTTTTGGACTTCCCAAAAATGTATGTCCATAAAAGAAATCTTCACGTTTATTATTTTTTTCAGTATCAAAATCAAGCAAGTTTATTCCTTGCATAACAGTTGGTTGTTTGATTCCTGCAAAACCTAAAATAGTAGGTGCGATATCAATATTCAAGCCAATTTTATCTGTTTTATGTATTTCTGAAGGATTCCGAGGATCATAAATAATCAGAGGAACACGTATGGATTCCTCGTGTCCAAACCATTTACCAGCCAAACCGTGTTCTCCAAGATAAAATCCATTGTCACCCATAAAAATAATGATTGTATTTTTATCTAAATTTTTAGATTTAAGTGTTTTCCTTAATTTCTCAACAGCATCATCTACACCAGTTATTAAGCGGTAATAATTTTTGACACTTTCTTGATATTTTTCAGGAGTTTCAAACCTTAATTTCCAACGTGCACGTGCAATATTCTCATCAGTACGAAAAAAATTAGGAAATGATTGCCAATATTTCGGGTCTGCTGTTTTAGGTTGAGGAATACTGTCATCTTTGTATAAGTTAGAATATTTTGGGTTGGGAATAAACTGTCTGTCATCTCCATCTTGGCTATGAGGAGATTTAAAACTCACAGAAAGACAAAATGGTTGTTGGTTCGTTTTATGTAAAAAAGTGTCAATTTTTTGAGAGACCAAATCGGTATAATGAATGAAATTTCCATTGGCATCTTTATTTTCATAATTAGGTTGATGTAAAGGCGTTCCTTCCCAATAATCAAACGATTTTTTAGGTTGATTTTTTGGATTTCCAACACCAAATTTTCCAATAAAACCAGTTCTATATCCATTTTTTCTTAATATCATAGGATATGTATTATCGAAAGCTTCTTTGGTGAAACTGGTATGAAAACCATTAATACCATGTCTAGATTGGTATTGTCCGCTTAATATACTAGCTCTGCTTACCATACAAATTGACGTTGTAACATAAGCGTTAGTATAAAATTGACCTTGTGAAGCTAAATGATCTAAATTTGGCGTTTTTATAATAGTATTTCCAGCAATACCTAATGCATCCCACCTTTGGTCATCTGTTAATAAAAATATGATATTGGGTTTACTTTCTTCTTTAACAATCGTTTCATTTTTACAACCAAGACAGAATATTAAGCTGATTAGTAATAATTTGTAATTTGACATAAAGTTATTTTTTTAAAGTAGTATTCTATTCGATTATTTATTCTTGATAAACACATTTAGATTCTTTAATTATGTCTTTAAATTGAGAAATATTTAATGTAATTGGAATTGTTAAAATGGCAATTTATATTTTTATTTATGATGAATGATTTGTCCAACTATTTTGGTATCATATTCATAAAATTTAGGGTAGTTCCCTTGCATCCAAAGTACAGCACTTTTATCTTTTGTCCATTTAGGAACAATAGGTCTTAAATTATCTTTTTCAGAATTTTTAGTTAGTGCAACCCAAGTCCATGTTTTACCATAATTTTTGGTCTTTCCCATATAAATTTCATTTTGCTGTTTGCTAGAAACTGAACTTATTAAAGGTTTTCCTGTAATTGGATTTGCACTTGTAGAAATAAAAACAATATCTGGATTTGAAGCACCTACAGAAGCCAAACCTGTATAATCTCCTTCACGATCAAAGCCAAAATTATCACCAGCATAGGCCATAAAATTAACATGCCATTGTTTACCATCATGTCTTACATAAAAATATCGATGGTCTTTTTGATTGTCATTTGCTCTAAACTGAATAACACCAAATGGATGATTATCTGGAGTAATTTTAATATCTGTAATCCAACCTCTTCGCATGGCCATAGCATTAATGAGCGTGCTGTCTTTTAAAAGAAGTGTCATTGCAGTTGGTGGTGAAGCGTTTTCATCATACAAATTCTCATCTATAACAGTGCCATCAGTTTTATGCAATTTTCCGTTTTCAATATAGGCATGATATATAGAGTTGAGGTAAGGTCCAGGAGCAGATCGATCTGCATTAAAATTAACTCTGGGATGATCGTCAGTAGCAAATAAATGCACTTTCGATTTTCCATCACCAGCATATTTTACATACGCTCTTCCTCCATCAGCATGATCTGGCCAGGCATCTTTTGCGTTTAAAGTTTGTCCGCCATATACCCAATTTTCTCCAAGATCATTGGAATAGATAAAATTTGAATCAAATCCACGAGAACGAATGCCATTAAAAATTTGTCCATTTCCGTTGTTCCCTTCAGATAAATAGATAGGATTTGTATAGGTAATTCCTCCTTGCGGTGCATCAGACAGGATTGTTTCGTTCCAGACAGTTGGATCGTTCGGATTTGTTGATATTTTAGTCCGTATAAATTTATCATTGCCATGCTTTGACCAATTCACGAGATAACGTCCATCTGGACGAATTAAAAAGGAAGGAGAAGCATGATCATCCATTTGCAATTGATCATCTAAAGTAATACGAGCTTTTTTTGAGATAGGATTTTTTAAATCTTTACTAATTTCTGCCCAATACAAATCAACATCGCCTCTTTTATCACTTGAAATATCACCATAGGTTACTGCTCCTGTTATTAAAATAGGTTTGTCTGGATTGTTCGTATCCATAATTACACGCTGGTCTTGAAACCAACACCAAGATCCTGGACGATCATTGTCAGAAAGCTGAAAAATTTCAGAGTGATTTTTTGTGATTTCTGAAAGATCATCTACGATTTGACTTTTATTAACTGATGTATTGGGCAAATTAGCGCAACTTCCTAAAAAAAGCAAACAGCCGAAAGCATATCGTAAATAATTAGATTTGTTGCTGTTTTGATATTGTTGTAAACCCATTTTAAAAATTTATTTTTTTGATATCTTTAAATTAAAGATTAATTTTTCCATTTTAATAATATCTGATTGGTAATACGCTTTCAAAAATTCCTTGTGATTTTTTTCTGGAGCAATTGCTAAAATTTTTCGAATAATTTCTTCTTTTAACCAATATCCATTAATATATTTTTCTTGTACAGAACTTGCTTTGCTGAGCTTAATTATTGATGCATCAACCAATCCGTATTTAAATGCGGTTCTAAATAAACGCTGTGCACTTTGCCAATTTTCTTTTGCAAAAGCACTATTATGTAGCCGTAATTTATTCCAATCATGCGTGGTAACATCTAAAATTTCTCCAACATCATTAATTCCTAATGCTAACAATGAATCTGTTCTATTTGATTGTCCATCACCATTATAATCGTAAGTTATTTTATCAAAAAAACCATTATTGTTGGTGTCTTCATATTGAATAACTTCCTCAACTTTGTCGGGCATTTTTGTAGAAGCTACTTCATTAGGATGTGCTCCAGCCCAAAAAGCTCGATTTCTATCTACTGTCCAAGCACCTTTTTCTGCGCCCAAAAGATGAATTTTACCATCCCATTTTGTTTGGTATAATTTTGCTTTTCCACTAAAATCGAGATCCCATTCGCCACGATCTCCAAGCGCATCTGATTGTGGATGATAAATTGGTGAGTTTTTATTGTACCGTTTTAAAATGTATGGGTTTCCTGGATAATAAATTTCTACGCGTTCCCAACGATGGCTATCATCATCTTCATCAACGGTTAAAAAAGCGCGTGCCCAGGTTGCAGAAAAAAGCCTATTTACTGCACCTTCTCTTTTCAAATAAATAAATTCTGTTTGTTGGCGCCATTTTGAATGCCGATAATAAGGAAGCACCCAATTTGGTGCTTTTACTTCTGGAATATGATGCACTTGATCTTTATAGTTTAATCCTAGAGCTCCAGCCACATACAATGTCATGTCATAATCCATTTCGTTATCACGACCCGAATCATTATCTAAATCATAACTTACCCAAGCTTCATCTACAATACCATCAAAACTTAATTTATTTCTATCTTTTTTATCAAATATTCTATTATCTGCCACCCGAATTGACATTTCAGACAAACCATCTTCATCAAAATCATAAAATAAAAAAGGATTTTCCCAAGTAAATGATGGATTTTCAACAGACCAAATAGGTGCATGTTCTTTTAAAAAAGTAGCATTCCCATGGTAATTTGTGCGCCAATTTGGACCTTTATCAAAACGAGTCCAAGAGACTGAGAGGTCATTCCATTCAATATCTGTTAACAAACCAGTATTATCTGGATCTATCATCACAAAATAAATGGCACCGCTTTTTCCAAAAACCCAGTTAGCGCCAACTTTTGGATTGCGACTAAATATTTGAATATCTGGAATTCCATCTGCATCTCTATCAGCCCATTTTACATTATAATCTGCTGGTCCGTCATAAAATCCATCATTATCCATATCTACTTGCAAAGCATCATTTATCATATCGCCCCATTTATCATTCATTGTGGCATTGTCATTTTCATCAAACCAACGTAAACGTTTTCCTTTCCAATTTAATTCTATGATGTCTGGATCGCCATCTTTGTCAAGATCTGTATATAAAATTTGATTTTTTATAAGCGTATCTAATTTTGAATGTCTCAAAGAGTTTGTATTAATTTCTCTTTTATAAACTGCTGTATCTGCTATTTTAGATTTTTGAGCATACAATGTTGTGATGCAAAAAAATGAATAGATATTTATGAGAATAATCTTTTTAAAGTTTTTCATCTTTCGTTTTTTAAAACTTACTTTAATATTTTGAATGTTATTATCCAGCGTCTAAATTACTTTTCAACTGTAGCCATTAAATCTTTAAAAGGAGTTTTTCGAACTTCTTTTTCTGGATTATAATCTGGATTAATTTTAGGCCAATATCTTTTTGCTACGTTCTTTTCTAACCAAGACACCAACTCTTTAAAAAGTACATCTCCTTGCTCTTTATTGGAAGAATATAAATCGTTTTTTTCATAAGGATCTTTTTCGATATTATACAAATGCAATCTACCATACCAATCAAAAATTAACTTAAAATCTCTTTTTCTAATCGCAGAATGTGGTGTTAACGCATAACCATCATAAGGACTCTTATAAATTACGTTAAAAGGATAATGCCAAAAGTGTGTATCTTTTGTATAGGTATTTTGTTCATTTTTTTGATCAGATAACAAACCCAGAATACTCTCACCGTCTAAGTCGTTTTCTTTTACAATTTGTTTTGCATTGTAACCCGCAGCTTCTAAAATTGTTGGAAAAATATCAGTACAATCTACTGGAGTATCTACCCATTTTCCACTTTCAATTTTTCCTTTCCATCTAAAAATAAGTGGTACTCTAATGCCACCTTCAGTTAAACAGGCTTTTCCGCCCAAAAAAGGAGAATTCTCTGTACCTTGATTGTTTGGTGTTATTTCTGCATCAATTCCGCCATTATCAGACATAAAAACGACCAACGTATTTTCTTCAATTCCTGTTTCTTTTAATTTGTCTAAAATTTTTCCAACAGACCTGTCCATACTTTTTATCATAGAAGCATAAATAGCATCATCTTGTCCATTAAAACCTTTTGTTTCCTTCGCATTGAAATACTCAATTTCTCCTTTTTTCCCTTGATAAGGTGTGTGTACGGCGAAATGCGAAAAGTATAAAAAGAAAGGTTTGTCTTTATCTTTTGCTTTTTCTTCAATATAATGTAAAGCTTGTGTTGTTAAATCATCTGTTAAATACTTTTCGCCAGTATCTTTTCCTGAGTCACCTATCTCCCACTCTTGTTGAGGCATTTTTGGGAAACGATCTTTTGATTTCTGATTCCAAGGTTTTTTCCAATTAAAATATGTTGAGCCTCCACCATCAAAATAGGCCAAGGTTTTAAATCCGTTATCTTTTGGTTGAAAGCCTTTTGCCCCAAAACCACCAATGTGCCATTTGCCAATAAATGCAGATTGATAATCTGTCATGGCTTCTGCAATAGACAATTCATCTAAATTGGTTTGTGTGTGTTTTCCTGTTGAAACCCCAGAATTTGAGGTTGCATTTATATGTGGTTGTTCAATTAAAATATTGTCTTTATGTTCTAAAACATCATTTGCATAGTATCCTTGAGGAACTTCTAAATTCTGGTTATAATAGGTGTTTCTATGTGGCATTGCCGTTGTAAAACCAATTCTTGCCGCATATTTACCAGTTAAAATACTGGCTCTTGTTGGCGAGCATAATTGATTCGCATAAGCTTGCGAAAAAGAAACACCTTCCTTCATTAGTTTATTAATATTTGGGGTTTCATAAAAAGTACTATCAATAGAGGTATTTAAGAATTTCGCAACGTATGCTTGTGTATCTACAATACCATAATCATCTGCCAGAATAAAAATAATGTTTGGTTTTTTTGCTTCCTCTTCTGTACAGGAGAAAATCAAAAGAGAACCAAAAAAGAAAGACAAAAAATACTTCATTTGAATTGATTTGTTTGAAACATAAATATAAGCGAATCAGAAAAAGAAACTATCCTGCACTTTATGGTCTAAGTTAATTAATGTTTAAAAATAGTAAACAAGGTAGTGCAGGATACTAAAAAGGAAAAGCATTTATACATTTGGAAATACACTATTTTTTAACTAAAAAATTAGTAAAAAACCAATTTTTAACAATTTTATAATATAATTATGATGAAAAAAATACTTTTTACGATGGCGCTGGTATTTAGCTTTCACCTCATAGATGCACAGGCTATTGATGGTACCAAAATTAAAATGCACTTTCCTTTTGATAGTGATGTAAGCGATGATTCAAGTGAAGGCGTTACTTTAAATGCTAAAACTGCAAATGTAGTAGATACATATGTTACAGGGAGAATTGGAGACGCTGCGTTGTTTAATGGTAAACCATATATAACAACAGGTAGTACTTTTGATGCTGGTGCATCATTTACGATTGCATTATGGATCAAGTTTAATTCAGTAAATGTTCCTTCTGGTACAGGTACACCAAAGATAATCCATCAAGAAGAAGATCCAGATGCGAATACCCTAGCTGGCAGACCCTTTCAATTGTCTGGTGCAACCAGGCCTATAAATACTTCTTTCGGAGAAGCAGTTGCATTTAACTCAACCACATCTCCAAGTATTGATGAGTGGGTTCATATAGCTCTAGTTATGGATAAAACTGCAGAAACAATAAAAATGTATATTAATGGAATCGAAGACAGAAGTGAATCAGTTGGAAATGCTATTAAGGTAGATAATAAAACGAATAATGCTGAGTTGTCTTTTGGGGTTCAGAAAAGTTCATCTACCGTTGGTTTGTTAGATGGATATATGGACGATTTTTTAATTACTACAGAAGTATTAACTCAAAATCAAATAAAATCTGTGATGACTTTAGGTGTCGCAGAATCAAAAACATCAAATACTAATATTTGGTTAGGTACATCGGCTGACTTTGGAACAGGAGCCAATTGGTCTCAAGGAACATCACCTGTTGTTGCTGAAAATGTAATTATACAGAGTGGTGTTGCAAATAACCCAACAGCGAGTGCAACATTTTCTGCAAAAAATATAATTATACAAAAAAATGCTTCTTTAGATGCTGGAACTAATGCAATAACAGCCACTTCTACTACCGTTTATGGAGGTGGTAGTCTTATCGCTAAAAGTACTGTTAGTGGAACTTTTATATACAATGCTATCACAACAATAAACAATACTGCGCCTCCTCAAATAAGTGGAAGCTTTAACCCAGCTGTTTGGAATTTAATGTCATCTCCCGTTGTTGGAGAAACTTATGACAATGCTTGGATTTTAGATAATTTTATTGGTACAGGTACTGGACCAAACAGAGCTATTGCTTTATATGACAATACTTTGGCAAGCAGTAACTGGGATTATTACCAAGCAAATACAACTGCTGCAACTTTTGATTCTGGAATAGGTTTTTCTACTAGAAAAAAGACGGTAGATTATCAAAGCAATAATGAAGAGTTTTACGAATTTATTGGAACTTTTCCAGACGCAGATGTTTCTTTAACAATAACACAAGGAGCAGGAAGTAATTGGAATTTAGTAGGTAATCCTTATCCTTCTTACATCTCAGCAGCCGACCTGGTTACAAACAATACTACTAATTTATCCGCAGGATTTAAAGCATTATATATTTGGGACCCTTCTGATGCATCTTATAAATCTTTACCAGGAACTCACATTGCTCCAGGGCAAGGATTTTTTGTGAATGCAGCAAACTCTACTGCTAACAATTTTGTAATTGCAGAGTCTTTGCAAAGTCACCAAACTGGCGTAAATGCAACCTTCTACAAAAATAATGCAACAAAAATAAGCTTAAAAGTTACCAATGGTAATTTAATAAGAGCTACACAAATTAATTATGCGAACGATCATAAGTTAGGATTAGATGATGATAATGATATTGGAATGTTTACGGGAGTTGGTTCTAGCTTAAATATATATTCAGAATTATTAGAAAATAATACGGGTATTGCTTTTGAAAGACAGGCGCTTCCAGATTCAGGTTTTGAAAGTATGGTAATTCCTATTGGTGTTATTGCTGATGCAGGTCAAGAAATTACATTTTCTTCCAATGCACAAAATTTACCTTCTGGGGTAGCAGTATATTTAGAGGATAGAGAGAAAAATAGCTATACAAGATTAAATGAATCCGATACCTATACAATTACACCAACTAGCGCCTTAAAAGGTACAGGAAGATTTTATATGCACACAAGTGCTTCTAGCGTTTTAAGTACAGAAGATACATTACTAAGCTCTATAAATATTTATAACACTAATAATACGAACTTAAGAATTACAGGTTTAAAAAGTGGAAAAGCTTCTGTAGAGTTGTTCAATATTTTAGGAAAAAGAGTCGTATCAACTACTTTTTCTGCTGTAGGTGTTAAAAATATATCGTTACCAATTTTAGCTACAGGTGTTTACATTGTGAAATTACAGACAGCAACAGGAAACACTAGTAAGAAAATAATTTTAGAATAATAACGAGGATATAGAAAACATACATCATGAAAAAAACAACAGATAAAACTCAAGAAATTTCTCGTAAAGACGCTCTTAAAAAAATAGGTAATTACGGTAAATATACAGCATTAACTGCACTAGGAACCTATATGATTTTAAATCCTCAGAAAGCGCAAGCACAAAGTCCAGAAGCTCCTGGAACTGGATTTTAATTTACTATTTACATAAAAAATGCCTCATTAAGAGGCATTTTTTATTTTACATTACCCTTAAAATATATCAAATTATGAAAAATCAGTTCTTTTTTATTTATATCTTTTTAAGTTTTACTATTTATAGTCAAAAGAGACCAAACTTCATTGTTATTTTTACAGATGATCATGGGTTTGCGGATATTGGTGCAAATGGTTCTGTAACAGATGTAAAAACACCAAATATAGATTTGTTAGCTGCAAATGGTGTAAGAATGACATCAGGTTATATTACAGCGCCTCAATGCATTCCTTCTAGAGCTGGCTTACTAACTGGTAGGTATCAACAAAAATTTGGTTTAGATCAAAATGGAACTATTCCACTTCCACTAGAAGAAGTTTTAATTCCACAAAGATTAAAAGAGGCAGGTTATGTTACTGGAATGACTGGTAAATGGCATTTAGACCCAAATCATGGCGCTAAAGACTGGATAAAAGAAAATATGCCAAATGCTCCAAAAAATAAAAGAGTTCGCATTCCTCAAAAATTAAGATTGCCTTATGCAACCTCAAGTAGAGGTTTCGATGATGTTTTTGAAGGACCCATGAATAGATATTGGTCAAATTATACTTTGGATGGTAAAAAAACGAAACCAAAATATATCAATGAAAAAGGATTTCGTTTAGAGATTCAAACAAAAGCAGCATTGAGTTTTATCAAACAAAATTCTGGCAAACCATTTTTCTTTTACCTTTCTTATTTTGCACCACATGTTCCTTTAGAAGCAACTAAAAAGTATTTAGATCGGTTTCCTGGAGAAATGCCAGAAAGAAGAAGACATGCATTGGCAATGTTAGCTGCAATTGATGATGGTGTAGGAGAAATAAAGCAAACCCTTAAAGATCTAAAGATTGCTAAAAATACACTCATCTTTTTTATTAGTGACAATGGTGCTCCTCTTAAAATTTATAAAGAAGACAAACCAATTTCCTTTAAAGGCGGTGCTTGGGATGGCTCTTTAAATACTCCTTTTGTTGGTGAAAAAGGAATGTTGTCTGAAGGCGGAATTAGAGTTCCTTTTATTATGAATTGGCCAGCAATTTTGCCAAAAGGGAAAGTGTATGACAAACCTGTTATTTCACGAGACGTTGCAGCAACTGCAATAGCACTCGCAGGGTTAAAAAAAAGTAAAAATTTAGATGGTGTAAATTTAATTCCGTTTTTAACAGATCAAAAAAAAGGAGAACCTCATAAATCCTTATTTTGGAGGTTTTGGTCGCAATCTGCAATTAGAGAGGGTAATTATAAATATTTAAAATTTGGTCAAAGAGAATTTCTTTTTGATGTAACTACTAAAGAACACGAAAGTAAAAATCTTTTGAAAGTGCATCCTAGATTAGCAAAAAACATGAAAAAACGTTTGATCAAATGGTCTTATACCTTGCAGAAAAAAGGGATTGATTTAAAAACAGCAGGAAATGAAAAAAAATGGTTCGATTATTATTTCCCAAAAAAATAATATGTAAAATTCACATACATATTATAAAACAATATTTTACCTGTTGTGCATTTTGATAAATTCTGTCAATTCGAGTGAATTTCACGATTAAAATAAGTGAAATTTGTATCGAGAATAAGAATTTTCGTTTCTAAACTAGTTCTCGATACTATTTTTTTATCAAAAATCACTACCATTGACATGTTTATTTAATTTATTGACTCTTAAACACTTAATAGTTCTCGACTCCGCTCGAACAGACATATTTTATAGATTAATTCATGTCATTCCAACCGCTTGATAAAAATTTTTCTCGGGTCTCGAACTGACATTTTGGAATACATTTAACTCAAAATGCACAACGGGTAATATTTTATATAAAATTAAGTAATTGAAAAACCTAGACCCAAGGGTAAAGGTATCAAGTAAGAATTTCTTTTTTATTCGGCGCAAAGTATCGGGGAATAAACCCATAAATCCCGCTAAAAAAGCGGGATTAGTCTGCCTGCATAGTCAGATTCAGCTAGCAATTTTTAATTCATTTCTTCGCTTCCGAAGCTTCAGAGTTTCACTAATTTAAAAAACCCTGCTTTATCAAAAAGATAAAGCAGGGTCTTGGGGGAAGGTGTTATTGAATTAAATTAAATAACTACTTCAAAATAACTTGTTATAATTAAATTACCATCCTGGATTTTGATTTATGTTGAAATCTGGAATGATAGAACTATCTGTAATCGGTATTGGAAAAATAAGGTATTTATCGTCATAAGCGTTACGTGTTTCGGTAACGAAACGTTCATAAGTAAAATCTGCACCTACCTTTCTAATTTCCATTGCCGTTACAAGACGCCCAGTTTGATTTAAAATTTTCCAGCGTCTTACATCCCAAAAACGATGTTCTTCAAAAGCCAGTTCAACACGTCTCTCGTTTCGAACACGGCTTCTAAAACTTTCTTTTGTCAAACCTGCAGTTAACGGAGGCATATTTACACGAGCTCTCAGGGTATTGATGGCAGTATATGCAGCTACAGTAGGTCCATTCGCCTCATTTTCTGCTTCTGCATAATTGAGATACAATTCTGCTAAATGGTATTTTTTATACCTTGCAGAAGAAGACTGTCCTCTTTGAATTTTAGGATTAAAGAATTTACGTAAGTAATATCCTGTATGTGTATTTCTTCTGTTTGGCGGTGTTTTAATCAGTTGGTCAGAGCCTCCTATAAATGTTTCCACAGTATGTATTCGACCTCTAATATTATCATACAAAGCTCCGTTATACCAAACTGTTGCATAAAAACGAGGATCACGACCCACATAAGGATTATTTTCGTCATAGCCAGAAGCTGGGTTTATAATAGGATTCAAATGGTCAGCATCTGAATATCCAGTAATGGCCGGTTGCCCATTTGCCATTTCATAAGCATCTACCAGTTCTTGGGTAGGACAAGAGCCCGCTTTAAAATTTCCAGGTAAACTTGGCATCGCATTGATATTTCTAAACGTAGGAGGTGCACCTAGATTGATCTCATAAATCGTCTCACGATCTCTTGGTGATGGATTTTTATCAGATTGTGTAATTGAATATTCTTCATAATCTGGGTAAAGCTGGTACTCACCTCCAGTGGTTAAAGCATCTAGCGCATTTTTTGAAGCCGTTGCTGCTGCCTGCCATTTGCCGGTATCGTCAGTTTCATTCCATAAAGGACTCGCATTGTATAGAAGCACTTGAGATTTGATTGCATGCGCAACTGCCTTACTAAAACGGCCACGTTCTTGCTCTTCAATAATACGAATAGGCATCTCGGGATTGGTAATTACCAGTTCACATTCTGTTGCTATAAAATCTGCACATTCCTGAAAGGTAGGACGGATTAAGCCCACATAATCAAAATCTGGTGCTAAAGGTTCTGTAAAAATTGGTAATGCACCGTATTGTTTAATCAATTCTAAATAATAAAAAGCACGCAGTAACCTAGCTTCTCCTTCGAATCTTTTTCTATTTCTTTCATTTGAAATGTTTGCTGTTTCTACATTTGCAAGAAAAATATTGGCATCGCGTATGCCTGCCCAAAAAGAGTTGTAACGACTAATGTCAGGATCTGTACCTTGCCCTCTAAGTTCTAGTGGGTTTACGGATGGTGTTAATGAACCGGTAATCCATCTTGCGTTGATATTTAAACCATTATTACCTACATCCGCATCTTGAGCCTCATCTGATGCCCCTGCTAAAAAGGCAAAAAACATGTATCTCCAAGAGTACCAAGGAATATTTTCATAAACGGTATTTAAATATGCCTCAGTTTGTAGTTCATCTAGAAAAACATCTTGTAAAGTAATTCTTCCATCGGGAGTAATATCTAAAGGATCCTCCTCACAACTTAATGTGAAAAGAAATAGCGCTAATAGTATGTATTTATAATTTTTCATTTCTTTTGGTTTTAGCAAGGATTAAAAGGATAGATTGATCCCTATATTGTATAATTTTAGTACTGGATATGATAAACCTTGATTTAATTCTGGATCAAAATCATCCGTAGGGAGATTGTCCCAAGTTATTAAATTTAGCCCGTTTGCATAGATTCGAAAATTTTTTACGCCTATACGATCGGAAACATTTTTAGGAAGATTATATCCTATCTCCATATTTTTGAGCCTTAAATAACTAGCATCGACTATAAAAAACGAGTTTCTAATTTCATTAGGAGAAGCTTCCCGAGTAAGTCTTGGATAATCGATGGTTTCTCCATTTTCAAATCGCTCTTGTGTCCAACTTGTAAGGTGTCTTGCAAAATAATTGGGTCCGTCAGCAAATGTTCCTCGACTTTGGTAGTAATTGGTTACGTTCGATACACCTTGAAATAAGATGCTTACATCAAAATTTTTGTAAGTGGTATTAAAGGCAGCCCCAAAAGTATATTCGGGAACCCGAGAATAGCCAATAGGTGAAACATCCTTTTCATTAATAAAATTATCTCCATTTAAGTCTTTATATTTGAAATCTCCAGGTCTCGATTCATGACCTCCTACATTCTGAACAGGAGAGGCATCTATTTCCTCTTGACTTTCAAAATATTTATCTACAAGGTATCCGAAATTTTGACCTATACGATATCCTTGTTGCCGATATCTAAAGGCGAAATCTTCAGGTAAAAAAGGTTCGTCAGCAAATTCCTGAACATTGGTTGCATAACTTAAATTTACTCGTGAGAGTATTGAAAAGTCTTTGTTGAAAGCTTTTTTGTAATTTAGTTCTATCTCATAACCTTGATTTTTAACCACGCCAATATTTACAGGTGGTAAAGCACCTATAGGTAATCCATTTAACACAGGTATTGTTCCACGATTTCTCAAAATATTGTCTCTATTTTCATAAAAAACATCCACTTTCAAATCAAAAGATTTTAAGAAACCAATCTCAATCCCTATGTTTGTTTTTCGTGCCACCTCCCATTGTAAATCCTCGTTTTTAAGCTGACGCGTTATAATACGCTGTCCTTCACCCAAACTTCCAGAGAATCCACCACCGGTAACATCAATGTCATCTAAATATAAAAAGCGATCTTGACCAAGTCGGTCGTTCCCAACTTCTCCGTAGGAACCCCGTATTTTAAGAAAATTTATTGTGGGCTTTAAGTCGTCCCAAAATTTTTCTCTAGAAATTACCCAACCTGCTGAATAGGCAGGGAAAAAACCATAGCGATTTCCTTTCTTAAATTGTTCAGAGCCGTTGTAACCTGCATTAAATTCTACAAAATACCTACTCTTATACCCATAGGTAAGCCTGGTAGCTATTCCTCGAAGATTAAAGGGAAGTTGCTGACCTCTAATTTCTTTTTGTTGTTGATATAATAAGAGTCCCTTTACATCATGTGCTCCAAAAGTTCTGTCGTAATTTAAACGTGCTTTCACATCTGTAAAACTTCTAAAGCCAGAATTACCACCTATAGCTAGTGGTGTATCAATACTGTCATCAAATGGTCTAAAGAATATACTATCTCTACCTGACTGTGTCTGCTCAATAACTTGAATAACTTTAGGATAATCTTTTGAAGCGGTTAAGTTATTTGTTGCTCTTGAATCGAAAGAAATTACAGCTTCTGTAGAAAGACCTTTTAATAGATTATCTAATTTTAATCTCATTCCATAGGTTGCGGTAATGTTTGATCGTGTTTGCTGTCTATATCCAGTTCTATTTAAAATTCCATAAGGCGGGTTTGTTTGTGTAGGAGAGGTAACTACTACGCCATCGGGAGATAAAGGACCTGGAATATTTGAGGGAATATCGAAAACATTTGCCAAAATAAATAAGGACGGTGAAGCACCTCCTTGTCCTGTAGAGGCAACTGACACTGCAAATGGTGAGTTTTGTTTTTCTACATATCCTGCTAAGTTTAAGAAAGCACTTAAATTAGGATTCAGTTGGAGATCTATATTAGATCTAAAATTATAGCGATCTAATTTAAAACTAGGGTCATAATTAAGATCATCTTCTGTTTCAAACTGTCCTCCCTGGTTCAAATATCCTGCATTTACAAAGTATTTTACACTTTTATTGGCACCAGATACATTCATATTAAAACGTTGTTGTAGCGAAAAATCACTTACAAGCATGTCTACCCAATCTGTATCTGGAAATTGCAAAGGATCAGACCCTGTTCTATAGGCTTCTAGAGCCTCAGTAGTATATGCAGGAGCACCACCATCATTTACCTGTGCTAGGTTTCGTAGCGTTGCAAACTCAAAAGCATTTACAGGTTGTGCTAAACGAGTAAACATCTGAACTCCGCTTTCATAGGTTAAAGTAATGGCAGGAATTTCTGAAGTTCCTCGTTTGGTAGTCACCAAAATAACTCCATTTGCTCCACGTACTCCAAAAATTGCTGTAGAAGATGCGTCTTTTAGAATGGTCACAGACTCTACCTCATTGGGGTCAATATAATTAAGTTGACGTTCCACACCATCTACCAAAACTATAGGTGACTGTGCATTGATAGTACCTTGCCCTCTAATAAACAACTGAGTAAGATCCCGTCCAGGTTCTCCACTAGTTTGTAAAGAAGTTAATCCTGGCAATCTACCCGCTAATGTAACGGCTAAATTTGCTGCGGGACTTTGTTTGATTTCCTTAGTGCTAATAGAAGCAATCGCACCCGTTACGGTTTCCTTTTTTTGTTCTCCGTAAGCGATGATTACAATCTCACTAAGTTCCTGATCATCAACAATAAGGTTGAAATTTAAAATAGTCTTACCATTCACAGGAATTTCAAGGCTCTTAAAGCCTATGTAGGATGCCCTTATTGTCCCATTAGAGGGGACAGTAAGTGAATACTTTCCATCAAAATCGGTAACGGTTCCATTGGTTGAATTACCAAGTTGGATGATTGTTGCTCCTAGAATGGGAGTTTTTGTGCTTACGTCGTAAACAGTACCAGTTACCGTAATGTTCTCCTGCGCTTGCAAGTTTTGAACAAGAAAGATACTGATAAAGAATAGCCAGCATAATTTGAATACATGTACTTTCATTATGAGTTGATTTTAAAAGGCTCAAAATTAATAGTGGCTAACAGAAAATTTTTCCCCTTTAAGTTAATTTTTTATGAAATTAAGAAGCTCATTAACTACATGCATCCTGTAGTATGCTGTTTGTTAGCTCTGTAGGACATGTGTTTATCATATATAGAATGATAGTACACTCCTATATATTCGGGGTAAAATGTTAAATATTAAACTGGAAAATTTACTTACCTAGCGCAACTATTAATCTATAAAATCAACAAAAAGCTAATTATTTATTCCGTTTAATGATGAAGTCGTTTTTAAATATAAGTAGTTGGGGATTCAATCAATTTTAGTAGTGATTGCTTATAAAGAATTTCTGTCAATAAAATTAAAAGGCACTTTAAACTTTCCCTTTTTCTTTTCTAAAATCATTTTTGCCGCTGTTTCACCCATGATTTTAAAATCTGTAGAAATCACAGTAATTCCTAATAATTCTTTTAAAGGAGTATCATTGTAAGAGATAATACCAATGTCTTCTCCTAAAACATATTCGTCTTCTCTTGTTCTTTTGACTAAATTCACCAAATCAGATTCTTCTATGGTAACAAATAAATCTCCCTTTTTAAGAATCATATCTTCACAAACTTGTTCTAAAATTTCAAATTCGATATTGTATTCCACACAAAATTTTCTAAAACCATGTAAAATTCTCTTTGGATATGGATACACCGTTTTTCTTGGGTAAAATAAAATAAGATTTTTATACCTTTCCATCTTAGGATACGCTTCACAAAGTGCATTGTAAATATCGTTTTCAAAATCCTGAAAAATCTCTACAGCACCTCCTTCCATTCCCGATTTTAAATTGTCTAAAATGACTAATTTTTCTTTAGAGATGCCTTTTAAAGCTTTTATTACTTTATCTGTATAACTCACATGTGTAAGCGCTTCTGTTTTAAAGTGAGGCATAATCACATAATAATCATAAGCAGATTTATTTTTTGCAATTAAATTTAAAAATAAAGATTCATCACAATGATAAATGTGTAAATCTGTGTGAGAATTAGGTCCAATACTATCTATAAAAGAATTGTAAGTTCTTAATTTATAGGAACTCAATTTATTGACTAAAAATAAGATATTTACTTTCGATATTAATTTTGTTCTTGTAATGTAATAGCCTTTCCCTTTAATCGATGAAATTATATTGCGCTCCTTTAATATATTATAGGCTTTTTCTACAGTATCTCTAGACAAATAAAATTCCTCACTAAACCGATTAATTGAAGGGATTTTTTGGTCGATCACCAAATTTCCATTCGAAATATTCTGAATGATTGCATTAACAATCTGTTGATACTTTGGAATCCTAGAATTTTCATCAATTGAAATAAAACTGAACATATATTTTGAAAAAGGTTATTTAATTAATATCATTTATCTTGTAGCGTCACTAGAAAGACCTAAAATAACAGATTTTATTTGGATTGACAACAGTAATATGTAAAAAACATTTTTCAAAAAAAAATAATAATTTCACGGTACAGTACAGGATACGATTAATTGAATAGACCTCTAAATTTGTTTTTGATAAATTTTAACAAACCTTATGAAAACGAATACAAAAGCATTTAAATACGTAGATTATTTATGGGATCAAGACAAAGCAGATGCTCTAGGAGATGACCAAGTAGCGTTATTCTTATACCGTTCTAATATTTTAGGGGCAGATTTAAGAATTACCAATTATGGTGGTGGAAACACCAGTTGTAAAACCATAGAAAAAGATCCTTTGACAAATAAAGAGGTAGAAGTCATGTGGGTAAAAGGTTCTGGTGGAGACATTGGTACTTTAAACAGAGCAGGAATTGCAGGTTTATACACTAGCAGATTGCGCGATTTAAAAAAAGTGTACAAAGGTTTGCATGATGAAGATCGAATGGTGGGTTTGTTCAATCATTGTATTTACGATTTAGACAGTAAAGCACCATCTATTGACACACCATTGCATGGTTTATTACCATTTGCACATATAGATCACCTACATCCAGATGCATTAATTGCAGTAGCCGCTGCTAAAGATAGCCAGCAAGTAACCAAAGAAATTTGGGGAGACACTATGGGTTGGGTGCCTTGGCAAAAACCAGGATTCGATTTAGGCTTGCAATTAGAGCAATGTTTGGCAGACAATCCAGGAATTAGAGGTATTGTTTTAGGTTCTCATGGTTTATTTACTTGGGGAGATACCTCTTATGAATCTTATATAAACAGTCTAGAAGTTATTGAAATGGCTTCTGAATATATTGCCAAAAAAATTAAAGAAAATGGCAAAGTTTTTGGCGGACAAAAAGTTGAGAGCTTGCCAGCAGCAGAGCGTACAGAAAAAGCAGCCCAGTTAATGCCGTTGTTAAGAGGTTTGTGTTCTTCTGAAAATAGAATGATCGGTCATTTTTCTGATACCAATGTGGTCCTGCAATATATCAATAGTCATGATTTAGAGCGTTTAGCGCCCATGGGAACTTCGTGTCCAGATCATTTCCTAAGAACAAAAATTCAACCATTAGTTTTAACATTAGATAAAAATCAAGACCTATCAGATACAGAAGCGATTCGTAAAAACTTAGAACCTGCTTTTGAAGCCTACAGACAAGAATATGTAGATTATTACAACACCTGTAAAAAGGAAAACAGTCCTGCGATTCGTGATGCAAATCCTGTTATTATTATTTATCCGGGAGTAGGAATGTTTAGTTTTGCAAAAAACAAACAAACCACCAGAGTTGCCAACGAATTTTATATCAATGCCATTAATGTCATGCGGGGTGCAGAAGCCATTACGGCCTATACTTCTTTGCCAAGACAGGAAGCTTTTGATATTGAATATTGGTTGCTAGAAGAGGCAAAATTACAAAGAATGCCAAAAGAATTACCATTGTCTAGAAAAGTAGCTTTTGTTACTGGTGCAGGTGGCGGTATTGGTAAAGCCATTGCTGATAAATTAGCTGCTGAAGGTGCAAATGTTGTACTAACAGATATTAACGAAGAAAGTTTAATTGAAGCAAACGCAACTTATAAAAGAGATGTTTCTGCCTATGCCATTTGCGATGTTACCAACAACGATTCTATTGCCTCAGCATATAAAACAGCATGTATCGAATTTGGTGGTGTAGATATTATTGTACACAGTGCTGGTTTGGCAATTTCTAAAGCATTAGAAGACACTACAGATAAAGATTGGAACATTTTACAGAACATCTTGGTAAAAGGGCAGTTTGAACTGGCAAAACAATCTGTAGCAATTATGCGCAAGCAAGCTTTGGGTGGCGATTTTATTTCCATCGCTAGTAAAAACGGTTTGGTTGCTGGACCTAACAATGTAGCGTACGGAACCGCAAAAGCGTCTCAACAACACATGGTGCGTTTATTAGCCGCTGAATTAGGAAAAGATAAAATTAGAGTCAATACTGTAAATCCGGATGGTGTAATTGTAGGAAGTAAAATCTGGGAAGGCGCCTGGGCAGCAGGTAGAGCGAAAGCAAACGGAATTACTGTAGAGGAACTACCCGCTTTTTATGCCAAAAGAAACTTATTAAACGAAATCATTAGACCCGAAGATATTGCCAATGGCGTATTTTCTCTTGTTGGAATTCTAGACAAATCTACTGGGAACATTATCAATGTTGATGGTGGTATGGCCAATGCATTTGTAAGATAATTCAAATTATCTAAATATAATTATTTTAAAAACTTCCATAGAGAATTCATAAATTTATGGAAGCTTTTTATTAAAACCAGATTTTTATGAAATTAACAAAACAGCATATAGCAGACGACAATAAAAAAAGTCTTGCTTTACAAAACAATCAGTATCACTTTTTAGCAGATACTTTAACTGCAAAAGGACATGATGTACATCATATGGTATCGAAATTAAGTGATTTTCAAGTGGCAATTCCTAGTTGGGCTTTGGGTGCTGGTGGAACTCGTTTTGGACGTTTTTCTTTTTACGGAGAACCATCAACACTAGAACAAAAATTAGATGATGTAGGCATTTTACACGCCTTAACACAAACTGCTGGTGCGGTTTCTTTGCACATTCCTTGGGACATTCCTTCCGATTATGCAGCCATCAAACAACAAGCAGATAGCTTACAGATCAAATTCGATTCTGTAAATTCAAACACCTTTCAAGATCAAAAAAATGCGAAAGAAAGTTATAAATACGGCTCTTTAAGCAATACAAGTCAAGCGGTTCGTGAGCAAGCCATTGCGCATAATTTAGAGGTGATTAAAATCGGAGACAAATTAGGTTCTAAAAGCCTAACCGTTTGGTTGGCAGATGGTTCTTGTTTTCCGGGTCAAAACAATTTTCAAACCGCCTTACAAAATACACAAGACAGTTTAAAAGAAATTTACAAAGGTTTGCCAAAGGATTGGAAACTTCTCATTGAATACAAACCCTATGAACCCAACTTTTATGCTACAGTAATTCAAGATTGGGGCACCTCTTTTATGCTGGCAAATGAATGTGGTGAAAAAGCATTTTCTTTGGTTGATTTAGGACACCACTTGCCAAATTCGAACATCGAACAAATTGTCTCTATGTTAATGTTGAAGGGTAAATTAGGAGGCTTTCATTTTAACGATAGTAAATATGGTGATGATGATCTTACCGTTGGAAGTATCAAACCTTATGCACTTTTCTTAATTTTTAATGAATTGGTCTATGGGATGGAAAACAATCCTCAAAATCCAGATTTAGCCTGGATGATTGATGCCAGCCATAATGTAAAAGATCCTTTAGAAGATTTAATTCAATCTTTAGAAGCCATTCAAGAGGCTTATGCAAAAGCTTTGCTAGTAGATCAAAATGCATTAAGAAGGGCACAATTAGAAAATGATGTGGTTGCCTGTCAAGAAATTTTACAAGGTGCATATAGAACAGATGTGAGGCCTTTATTAGCGGCTGCAAGATTAAAAACGGGTGGCGCAATTCATCCAATACAAAGCTATAGAAATTTAAAGGTAAGAGATGGCTTGATCAAAGAAAGAGGAAAAAATACCATAGCCACAGGATTGTAAAATAAACATCATGAAACAAAAAGTAACTGCCGTTTTTGACATCGGAAAGACCAATAAAAAATTCTTTCTTTTTGATAAAAATTACAAAGAAGTATATCGAGAATATGCCTCTTTTGACGAGATTAAAGATGAAGATGGCTTTCCAACAGAAAATTTAGCGGCTTTACAAGCTTGGTTAAAGGAACTTTTTCAGCGCATTTTACATCATGAAGAGTTTACCATAAAAGCAATTAATTTTTCTACTTATGGTGCCAGTTTTGTGCATTTAGACGAATATGGAAATCCGTTAACACCACTTTACAATTATACCAAAGAAATTGACGCTACCGTTGTAGCCGATTTTTATAAAGAATACGGTCCAGAATTAGAATTTACGAGCACTACAGGTTCCCCAAAATCAGGGCTTTTAAATTCAGGGATGCAGCTCTATTGGATCAAATATACCCAACCAGAAATCTATAAAAAGATCAAACATTCGTTGCATTTACCACAGTATTTGAGCTTTATATTTACAGGAATTCCTTTTAGTGAATACACCAGTATTGGTTGCCATACTTCTTTGTGGAATTATGAAAAGAAAGACTATCATCATTGGGTCTACAAGGAAGAAATTCATAAAATTTTACCGCCAATTGTTTCCACAGAAACCAGTGTAAACATGAATTACAATGGCACAAGAATTAAAATAGGCGTAGGTATTCATGACAGTTCTTCTGCACTACTTCCGTATGTAAGAAGTGTAAAAAAACCATTTGTTTTGGTCTCTACAGGGACTTGGTCTATTGCCTTAAATCCGTTTTCAGACGTTCCTTTAACCATCGAAGAAACAAAAGCAGGTTGTATCAATTATATGAGAATTAATGGAAAACCCGTTAAATCTTCCCGTCTATTTTTAGGAAACGAATACAAATTACAAGTCGAAGAATTGTCGAAAAAATTTAATATAGACCAAGACTATCACAAGAATGTAGCTTTTGATTATGATGCCTATTCAGAAATTATAGCAGACTTTACCTATGCTTTTCGATGGAAATCTTTTGCTGATGAAAACATGCCACAAAAAACAACTTATGCTTACAATACATTTGAGCATGCATACCATCAATTAATGATAGAGTTGGTGCAATTGCAAGTACAAGGAATTAAAAGAATTGTAGATACCCAAGAAATTGATCGTTTGTATATTGATGGGGGTTTTACAGACAATGACCTGTACATAAAATTATTATCACATTATTTAAGAGGAATGAAATTACGCACTACCAAAGCTTCTTTAGGTTCTGCATTAGGCGCAGCCATTGCAATTTCAGACACCAAATTAAACTCAAAATTCTTGAAAAAGAATTATGCGCTAAAAAAACACGTTCCTTTTATTATCAAGTAAAAAACTATGGCCATAAAAATAGATACACGCTATCCATCTATAGATGATTTAAGAAATAAAGCACGAAAAAAAATTCCAAAATTTGCTTTTGAGTATTTAGACGGTGGTTGTAATGAAGACGTCAATCTGCACAGAAATACTTCAGAATTAAGGGAGGTGCAATTACAACCAAATTATTTACGAAATCATGGCGGTTCTTCTACCAAAACCAAATTGTTTGGCATTGAGTATGACGCGCCTTTTGGAATTGCGCCTGTGGGTTTGCAAGGTTTGATGTGGCCAAATGCTCCAGAAATCTTAGCAAAAGCTGCTTTCGAGCACAATATTCCGTTTGTTTTAAGCACCGTTACCACCACAAGCATCGAAAGAGCAGCAGAGTTAACAGAAGGCAAAGCCTGGTTTCAATTATACCATCCTACAGAAGACCGTTTGCGTAACGATCTCTTAAAAAGAGCTGCCGCTGCAGCATGCCCAGTGTTGGTGATTCTGTGTGATGTGCCTAGTTTTGGCTTTAGACCAAGAGACATCAGAAATGGTTTGGCAATGCCTCCTAAAATGAACGTTAGTAATATTCTGCAAGCCTTTGGCAGACCACATTGGAGCTTACAAACCTTAAAACATGGTATTCCTGGTTTTGCAAATTTACTCCCCTATATGCCAAAAAATTTAGACCTCAAACAATTGGGAAAATTTATGGATCAGACGTTTTCTGGAAGATTGAATGAAGAAAAAATAAAACCAATTCGTGATTTATGGAAAGGTAAAATTGTCTTAAAAGGAGTGGCTTCTCATGATGATGCCGAACAAGCCATTCGCTTAGGCTTAGACGGAATTATTGTGTCTAATCACGGGGGAAGACAGTTAGATGCTGGAGAATCCTCCATCAAACCATTGACCTCGATTGCCGAAAAATATGGTAATCAAATTGAAGTGATGATGGATAGTGGCATTCGTTCTGGCGTGGATGTTGCCAGAGCTTTGGCTTCTGGTGCTAAATTTACATTTCTAGGACGTTCTTTTATGTATGGCGTTGCTGCATTGGGTAAAAAAGGTGGAGACCATACCATCTCTTTATTAAAAACAGAATTACAACAAGTAATGGAACAAATTTGCTGCGAGCGTGTAGCGGATTTTCCAGAGCACTTAATCTAAAAAACAGGAAGTAAGATATCAGACGAATTGACTTCAAGATTGAACAATTAAAGTTATAGGTCTTGAAGTCAATTTTTAAAAAAAATCAATCAAAAACACAAACTTATGAGTCAAGTAAGCATAGAATCAGATCAAATTGAAGAAATCGCTGGCGGAGAATTTGAAAGAGAACCCGTTCCGAAATCCAAATTAAAAGGCTGGGGAAGTTTTTTAGGAATGTATGCGGGAGAGCATGCTGCGGGTACCGAATTTATGATCGGACCGCTTTTTTTAACAGCGGGGGTTAGTGCCTTTGATTTAATTGTAGGTTTGTTAATCGGGAATTTGTTGGCTGTTTTGAGCTGGCGTTTTTTAACAGCTGAAATTGCGGTTAAAAATAGATTGACTTTGTATTTTCAATTAGAAAAAATTTGTGGTAAAAAATTAGTCACTGCCTACAATTTGGCAAACGGAATTTTGTTTTGCTTTTTAGCAGGTTCTATGATTACCGTTTCAGCAACTGCTGTGGGGATTCCTTTTGATATGGAAATGCCAAAATTAACAGACACCATGCCAAATGGAGTGACTTGGGTAGTTATTGTTATTGCCATTGGTGCCGTGATTTCTCTGATTGCTTCTAAAGGCTATGATACCGTTTCTAAAGCAGCAAACTGGATGTCGCCCGTAATTGTATTGGCTTTTATAGCCTGTGGAATTGTTGCTTTAAATCAATTAGGTGTGGAAAGTTTTTCTAACTTTTGGAACATTTGGGGCGAAGGCTCTGAACCCTTTCCTGGACAAACAAAATTTACCTTTTGGCATGTGGTTATTTGGTCTTGGTTTGCCAACGGAGCCATGCATATTGGCATGTCTGATTTGTCTGTTTTTCGATTTGCTAAAAAAGCAAGTGCCGGTTGGATGACTGCGGCAGGCATGTATGTAGGACATTATATGGCGTGGATTGCTGCGGCACTTTTATATGCGGTGTATTTAAAATCTCCAGAAGCCTTGTCTTTTTTAAATAATGGCGAAGCGCCACCAGTTGCACCAGGACCTTTGGCAAACAATGCCATTGGTGTTTTTGGAATCATTGCCGTGGTTTTAGCCGGCTGGACTACCGCCAACCCAACCATTTATAGAGCAGGTTTGGCCTTTCAAGCCATCATCCCAAAAGCGTCTACTTTTTGGATAACTATTATTGCAGGAACCATCGCGACGATCGCTGGTTTATTTCCTGCTTTCGCCATGAAATTATTAGGCTTTGTTGCCTTATATGGATTTATTCTAGCTCCTATAGGTGCTGTCATTGTCTTTGAACATTTCTTCGCAGAAAAATTCGGAATTATAAAAAATTATGCTGAAATAGCAGGAATTAAAGTCAATAACGCCGTGCTCTTTGCTTGGGCTATTAGTTTTGGGTTGTTTTACTTTATCTCCGTCCAATTTGACGTATTTCTATCCTTTGTTACATTTCCCGCTTGGCTATTAAGTGGGGTTTTGTTCTTGGTTTTTAGTAAGAAAATTCAAAAGAAAAAATGAAGAAAGTGGTGGAAAGAATGATAATTATTTGAATTAGGAACTGTTTAAAACAACTTCTTTTTTTATTCTAATCATTATCAAACCTTATAGGATAGCGTATTATTACAGAAAACTTATTTTAGTAGCTATTGTAAAATGAAAAACCTCGCCCCAAGGGTATGAGGTATCAAGTAGAAATTTCTTTTTTATTTCGACATAGAGCATCGAGGAACCAGCCTGCCGCCTGGCAGGTAAAACCCATAGATCCCGCTAAAAAAAAACGTTAGCGGGTGCAGGTATTGCCGTTGCCAATTCAGCTATGGCAATGTCTGCAAAAAGTTATACTAATATTATAGGTGCTAATGACAGAATACATGTTGCAATCGCAGGTTTAGGAAGAAGATTAAACGCATTTAAACAACCAATCGCGCTAAAAGAAAGCAATGTAAAGTTGTTATATCTGTGCGATGTTATGGAAAGTCAATGTATAAAAGGTTTAAAAGAATTTAGAAAACATATTGATTACAATCCGAAATTAGAAAATGATATCCGAAAAGTTTTAGACGATAAAGATGTTGATGTACTTATAAATGCTACGCCAGATTACTGGCACACACCTGGTTCAATTATGGCGATGCAGGCAGGAAAGCATGTATATGTTGAAAAACCAAGCAGCCATAATATGTATGAAAATGAGCAATTAGTAAAAGCTGCAAAACATTTTCATAAAGTGGTTCAAATGGGAAATCAACAACGTTCATCAAATCATACTATAGACATTATAAAAGAAATTCACAGCGGAGTTATTGGAAAACCATACAAAGCGGTTGCTTTTTATAGCAACGGAAGAGGAAAAGTTCCTTTGCAGAAAAAAGCAGCTATTCCTAAAGGTTTAGATTGGAACTTATTTCAAGGACCAGCTCCTAGAAGAGAGTATACTTCAGAAACATGGAATTATAATTGGCATTGGTATGGTTGGGAATATGGAACAGCAGAAGCAGGAAATAATGGAACCCATGAATTAGACATTGCAAGATGGGCTTTACAGGTAGATTATCCACAGCAGGTGTATGTTGAAGCAGAGAAACGACATTTTTTAGAGGATGGTTGGGAAATGTATGATGATATGGAAGCTACTTTTAAATTTGCAGATGACAAGGTTATAAAGTGGGATGGAAAATCCCGAAATAACTACAGCACTTATGGTGCAGGAAGAGGAACCATAATATATGGTACAGAAGGTACTGTATTTGTAGATAGAAATAAATATAAATTGTTTGATAAGAGAGGAGAACTAGTAAAAGAGTTCGATTCAAACTCTAAAGAAGCCGGAAACGTTTTAGGCGGCGGTGGAGATACATCTACACAACACGTCCAAAATCTTTTCGAAACCATCAGAGGGAAAGCCAAATTAAATGCCCCAATTGATGATGCGAGTGTGAGTATGGCCATGGTGCATTACGCAAATATTGCCTACAGAATTAACAAAGGTTTTGATGTTGATGATACAACAGGAATCATGTACGATCGTGAAGCAATGGCATTGTGGAGTAGAACCTACGAGCCTGATTGGGATATCAAGTTTTAAGCATCTTAATAAATACATTTAAAATGGATAGACGTAAGTTTCTAATAAAAGGAGGTGCAGTAACAGCATCTTTAATAGCAACAACATCAGTTTTGGCCAATATTGGGTCTGATTTTAATGCTGAAAGAAAAATTAATATTGGTATAATCGGTACTGGTAATAGAGGTAATGGATTGATTCCATTTATAAATGAAATTGAAAATTTAAATGTTTATGCCTGTTGTGATATTCTTCCATTTCGTCTTGAAAAAGGATTAAAACGAACAAACGGAACAGCAAAGGGCTACGCCGATTATAAGGATTTATTAAATGATAAAAATGTTGATGCGGTTTTAATTGCATCAACATTTAGCACACATGCTCAAATAGCAATTGACGCCATAAATGCAGGAAAGCATATTTACTGCGAAAAAACAATGGCAAAGGGCTATAGAGGAGTTTTAAACTTGGTTGAAAAAGTAAAAAATTCGAAGTTAATCTTTCAAACAGGACACCAATATCACAGTTCCAGATTGTACACCCACGTTGTAAAACTAATAAAAGAAGGTAAAGTAGGAAATATTTCTGCTTTTGATTGTCAATGGAATAGACATGGAAATTGGAGAAGGCCAGTGCCAAAACCAAGCTTAGAAAAAGCGATTAACTGGCGAATGTATAGAGAATATTCAGGAGGTTTGGTGGCTGAATTATGCTCTCATCAAATTGACTTTGTAAATACTATTTTAGAAGAAAATCCGCTTCAAGTTATGGGAACTGGAGGTGTTGACTATTATAAAGATGGCCGTGAGACCTATGATAATGTGCATTTAATTTATAATTATCCAAATGGAATCGAGGCTAAGTTTACCTGTATTTTAAACAATGAAAAAGATGGGTATCAAATAAAAGTTATTGGCGATAAAGGCACTATTGTAATTACCACAAATACTGCTAAGTTTTATCCAGAAGGGAGAAAAAAACAACCGTCTAAAATGTCAAAAGAAGTGGATGGTGTTTCTGGTGCTACCTGGCAAGCAGATGATGTTGACTATTACGAACCGATTGATGTTTCTCACAAAAACCCAAGTAAACAAGCCTTGATGGATTTTAGAGATAGTATTTTAAAAAGAAAAGAACCAGATTCAAATGTTATTTCAGGTGCAAAAGCAGCAATATGCGTTCAAATGGGATTGGACGCCATGTATAATAATGAAATTGTTTATTGGAAACCTGAATTTGATTTGGACGATTGATTTATAACAAATAATTAGAACCAAAAAAACCTTAAAAATCAGTAGATTTTTAAGGTTTTTGTTTCAAAATAAAGTGGTCCCACTTGGGCTCGAACCAAGGACCCTCTGATTATGAGTCAGATGCTCTAACCAGCTGAGCTATGGGACCGAAATTATTGGGTGCAAATGTACTATTTATTTTAAAATCTTACAATAAAAAAGAAAAATCTTAAACAGATCTATCCATCAACCACAAACCGAAGTTCTTTAGTTGCTGTTTAGCATCCTCTTCAATATCCATTTTAGATAAGGTTTCGAATGCTTTTTGAGTATAATTTTCTATTTCTTCTTTTATCAATGTAGGAATGTTATTTAGCTCGAACACTCTTCTAACATCTGCAATTTTAACTGAATTTTCTTTTAATTTTTTTCTATAAAAATATTTTAGTTTTCCTTTGTCATTTTCACTTGAAACTTCCAAAGCTTTTAAATATAAATACGTTTTTTTATTCTCTATAATGTCCCCTCCTACTTGTTTCCCGAATGTTTCTGGATCTCCAAAAGTGTCTAAAAAATCATCTTGCAACTGAAAAGCCAATCCTAAATTCAAACCAAAATCATAAATCAAATTGGCATTTTCATCATTGGTTTCAGCAACAATAGCCCCCATTTTTAAAGCTGCAGCGACTAGAACAGATGTTTTTAAACGAATCATGTTAATATATTCATCGATGGTAACATCACTTCTTGTTTCAAAATCTACATCTAATTGCTGCCCATCACACACTTCTAACGCGGTTTTACTAAACAATTTTGCCAATTTTTGAAAAACAACAGGCTCATAGTTTTCAAAATATTGATACGCCAAAATTAACATCGCATCTCCAGAAAGAATTCCTGTATTGATGTCCCATTTTTCATGAACAGTCGCTTTTCCTCTTCTTAAAGGTGCGGCATCCATAATATCATCATGCACCAAAGTAAAATTATGAAAAACCTCTACAGCCAAAGCTGCTGGCAAAGCCTTTTTAAAATCACCAGAAAAAATATCGGTAGCCATTAACGTAAGTACAGGTCTTATTCTTTTTCCTCCTAATTGTAGAATATAATCTATGGGTTCGTACAAGTTTTTAGGCTCGTGAATCCAGTTTTTTGATGCTAAATAAGATAAAAATGCTGTTTGATAATGTAAAATGTCCAAATCTGTAATTTTTTGTAAAAATAATGTAAAGAATTTTCTCTTTCTACATCAAATGTTAAAAAATCATTAAAACTTTGGAAACTTTTTTTGTTTCTAAAGTTTCCATTTGTATATTTGCATCCGAAATATGAGAGAAAAAATATTAGAAGCATCAAAAGATCTGTTCTTAAACTTAGGTTTTAAGAGTGTAACTATGGACGAAATTGCCAGTAATATGGGTGTTTCTAAAAAAACCATTTACAAGTACTTTAAGAATAAAACCGCACTTGTTGCGGCTGTAGCAGATTATATGTTTGAGACAATTTGCTGCGGAATTGATGGTATACTTGAACAAGAAACCAATCCTATTGATGAATTGTTTGCTATCAAAAAATTAGTGATGAATCATCTGAAGAATGAAAAAGCTTCTCCTTTTTATCAATTCCAAAAGTATTATCCAAAGATATTTACTGTTTTAAGAAAAAATCAGTTTGAAATTATGCAAGATACTATAACGGATAATTTAGAACGAGGAATTAAAATGAATCTTTACAGAGAAAATTTAAACAAAGATTTTATCTCAAGAATATATTTTTATGGTGTAAGTACCATAAAAGATCAAGATAATTTTCCATTAACACATTTTTCTATGGGAGAGTTAATGAACTATTATTTAGAATACCACATTAGAGGAATTGCCACTGAAAAAGGAATCCAAGAATTAAAAAATCAATTAACACACAAATAAATATACAATGAAAAAAACAGTATTGGCAGTGGTAGCTTTCTTTTTTCTATATGCTATAAACGCGCAAGAAAAAACGATGCAACTCTCTTTAGAAGAAGCTATAAATTTTGCTTTAGAGAATAGTTACAATACACAAGCTGCTAGAAACGACATGAATGCTGCAAAAGAAAAAGTTTGGGAAACCACCACCATTGGTTTGCCTCAAGTGAATGCGAAAGTAGATTATCAAAATTTTTTAAAGCAACCTGTTTCTTTATTACCAGCAGCAGCTTTCGATAATACAACCTCTACCGTAGAAACCGTAGAAGATTATTTTGATTTAGAAAGAAATAGAGATCCTACTGCACCAGATGGTTTTATTCCAGTCGTTTTTGGAACAAAACAGAACGTAAATGCTTCTGTAACATTAACACAACTATTATTTGATGGTTCTTATTTAGTAGGTTTACAAGCTGCTAAAACGTTTTTAAAAATTTCTGAACAAGCAGAAGAAAAAACAGCATTGGTAACAAGAGAGGCTGTTATTAATGCGTATGGAAATGTTTTAGTAACCGAAAAAAGCATTTTAATTTTAGAAGGCAATATTAAAATTTTACAAAAGAATTTTAATGATGCAAAAAAAATCTATGAAAATGGATTAAACGAAGAGGAAGACGTAGAACAGTTAGAAATAACCTTAGGCAACCTTAAAAATCAATACAACAGTGTTGTTCGAATGAAAGAAATCGCATATCAAATGTTGAATCTTTCTTTGGGAAATGCTACCAATACAAACCTAATTTTAACAGATACCTTAGATGGTTTGGCAGAAGAGAACATCAATTTGGCATTGATTGGAACAGCATTTAATTATACCAATCATATCGATTTTAGAATTTCTGAAAACGATAGAGAAACCAAAAGATTAATGGTAAAGTTAGAACAAAGTAAAGCATTGCCTAGCTTAAACGCATTTGTAAATTATGGAAGTCAGGCTTTTTCAGATTCTTTTACTTTTTTTAATGGCAACCAACAATGGTTTGGTTCTTCTTTATTAGGAGTAAGTTTAAATGTGCCTATTTTTAGTAGCTTCGGAAGAAAATCTAAAACTGCACAAGCAAAAATAGCCTTAGAAACTGCCGATTTAAGATTAGAAGAAACCAGGCAAAAACTCTCTTTACAAGCTCAAAAAGCAAAAAATGACTATCAGTTGAGTATTGAAAATTATGAGACTTCTAAAAAGAACGTTGGTTTGGCAGAAAGAATAGAAAAGAAACAACGAATTAAATTTTTTGAAGGAATTTCTTCTAGTTTCGATCTGTTACAAGCACAAAATCAATTGTACGCACAACAGCAAAACTATATACAATCTATGCTAAATGTAATTGCACAAAAAGCTGCTTTAGAAAACGCATTAAACATTCCAACTAAATAACCAAATGATCATGAAAAACATATATGTATTACTCTTAACAGTGCTTATTATCACTTCTTGTGGAAACGAAAAAGAAGTATCTGTAGCCGACGTTTTAGCGACTAATGATGTGGCACAAATAAAATCTAAAAAAGCAACACTCGATGCAAAACAACAAGCATTATCCGTAGATTTAAAACAATTGAACGATAAGTTAGATGATTTAAACGAAGATAAAAACATACCTTTAATTACTACCATGAAGGTAGAAGAACAAGTTTTTACACACTTTATCGAATTACAAGGGAATGTACAAACAAAACAGAATGTTTTGGTATATCCTGAAATGCCTGGCATCTTAAAAAGTGTCTATGTAAAAGAAGGCCAAAGAGTAAAAAAAGGACAAGTGCTGGCTAGAATTGACGATGGTGGAATGTCGCAACAATTAGCACAATTAGAAGCAAATGCACAATTGGCAAAAACAACGTTCGAGCGTCAAAAAAGATTGTGGGATCAAAAAATTGGCTCAGAAATTCAGTTTTTACAGGCTAAAACATCTTATGAGGCACAAAATAGTACTGTAAATCAATTAAAAAGACAGCTAGGGAAATCTACTATTAGAGCACCTTTCTCTGGAATTATTGATGATGTTTTTAAAGAAAGAGGAACAGTTGTTGCGCCTGGTGCTGGTTCAGAAATTTTTAGAATTGTAAACCTGTCTAATATGTATATTGAAACGGAAGTTCCAGAAACGTATATTGGGAGCATTACAGAAAATAAAACGGTAGAAGTGAATTTTCCTGTGTTGGGTGAAACAGTGGAATCTAAGATTAGACAAGTTGGTAATTTTATCAACCCGAACAACAGATCCTTTAAAATAGAAATAGGCGTACCAAGTTTAGAAGGTAAAGTAAAACCAAACTTAACGGCAAGGTTAAAATTGAATGACTATACAAACGCGAATGCAATTTTAATTCCGCAGTCTATTATTTCAGAAAATGCAAATGGCGAACAATATATTTATATCCTAAAAGATAAAAAAGACAATAATGAAGCTGTTGCAGAAAGACTCATTATAGAAACAGGAAAAACGCAAGGAGATTTCATTGAAGTTACAAAGAACCTTGCTGCAGATGCTGAAATAATTATGGAAGGTGCAAGAAGTGTAAATAACGGTCAGGTTGTTAAAGTGATCAATAAATAGTAGAAAGATGGCGAAAAAAAATAAACAAGTAGATAAAGAATTTAAACTTTCTTCTTGGGCAATAAATAATAAAACTACTATTTATGTCTTGATGTTTTTGATTCTTTATTTAGGAATTTCGGCATACTTTACAATGCCTAGAGAGAATTTTCCAGAAATAAACGAAACGAAAATTTACATTAGTTCTGTCTATCCTGGTAACACCGCAGAAGATATAGAGAAACTCATTACCAATCCGTTAGAAGACAAGTTAAAGTCTGTAAGTAATGTGGTAGAAATTACCTCTACTTCTCAAGAAGATTACTCGATTATTACGGTAGAGTTTGATGAAAATATTGATGTAGACAAAGCGAAACAAAAGGTAAAAGACGAAATTGATCAAGAAACTGCAGGCGAAGATTGGCCAACATTTAATGGTGCAAAAGTAAGCCCCAATGTGTTTGAGCTGAGCATGTCTGAAGAAATACCCATTCTAAATATCAATATTTCTGGAAATTACCCAGTTGCTAAGTTGAAAGAATATGGGGAATATTTACAAGATGAAATTGAAGATTTAACAGAAATAAAAAAAGTAGACATTCGTGGTGCGCAAGAAAAAGAAGTAGAAGTTGCGGTAGACATCTATAAAATGATGGCTGCAAAAGTCAGTTTCGATGATATTACCAATGCTATCAACCGTGGAAACGTTACCATGTCTGCTGGTAATTTTATTACAAGTCAGCAAAGAAGAACCATTCGAATTATTGGTGAAATTGAAAAACCGTCAGATTTAGGAGATTTTGTAGTGAAAGCAGAAAATGGAAATCCTATTTATTTAAAAGACGTTGCAGAAATTTCTTTTAAAGACAAAGACAAAACAACCTATGCAAGAGAAAACGGACATGCTGTTGTCATGTTAGATGTGAAGAAAAGATCTGGTGAAAACATGGTTGCTGCTGCAGATAAAGTGGGCAAAATTGTAAAAGATGCTACTAAAAATAATTTTCCTCCAGATTTACAAGTCACAATTACAAATGACCAATCGCCAAAAACAATCGGTCAAGTAGATGATTTGGTCAACAACATCATATTTGGAGTCATTTTAGTAGTGATTGTTTTAATGTTTTTCCTTGGCTTCAAAAACGCCATTTTTGTTGGTTTTGCAATACCAATGTCTATGTTTATGTCTTTAATGATATTGGGCGGTTTAGGCTATACTTTAAATACAATGGTTCTTTTTGGTCTCATTATGGGGCTGGGAATGCTGGTGGATAATGGAATTGTGGTGGTAGAAAACGTCTATCGTTTGATGGACGAAGAAGGAATGACCAGAATTGAAGCCGCCAAAAAGGGAATTGGAGAAATTGCGTTTCCAATTATTATTTCTACGGCAACAACCGTAGCAGCCTTTATTCCTTTGGGTCTTTGGCCAGGAATTATGGGTCAGTTTATGGTGATATTACCCATTACGTTATCCATTGTATTAGGTTCATCTTTATTTGTAGCTATTTTCTTTAATTCGGTTTTGGTTTCTCAATTCATGAGTACAGAAGATAAAGATATGCCCTTAAAAAGCATTATTAAATTAACCAGTATGATGGCTATTATTGGTTTGCTTATTTTCTTCTTTGGTGGAGATTATAATGCTTTGGGAACCTTAATTTTATTCACCGCTATTATGTTGTGGGTATATAGATTGGTGTTAAGAAAAGGAGCCAATTACTTTCAAAAAAACACCTTGGTTTCCTTAGAAAACTGGTATGGAAGACAATTAAAAAAAGCATTGTCTGGTTGGACACCTTATGTTCTAGTAACAGGAACTTTTGTACTGTTATTTATTGCATTTGTAGCATTTGGTTGGTCTGTTGGTGAACAAAGAACAAAAATTGAGTTTTTTCCAGACAACAAACCAAATCAGATTATTGTCTATATAGAATATCCTGAAGGAACAGATATCGAAAAAACCAATGAAATTACCTTAGCAATAGAACAAAAGGTCTTTGGCGTTTTAAACCAAGATATGTATACCGAAAATGGTAGAAATTTTATAGTAGAAAGTACCGTTTCTCAAGTGGGTGAAGGTGCTGGTAATCCGCAAACAGATGGTGGTTCTTCCGCAGAAATGCCACATAAAGGAAAAATTACCGCTTCTATGCGAGAGTACAAGTATAGAAAGGGAGAAGATAGTGAAGTGTTACGTCAAAAAGTACAAGCTGCTTTGGTGGGTATTTATCCTGGCGTTTTAATTTCGGTAGAAAAAGATGCGAATGGACCACCTGCAGGATCTCCAATTAATATTGAATTGAACGGTGAAGATTACGAAGAATTGATTTTTACAGCAGAGAGAATGCGCGATTATTTAAATACACAAAGTATTTCTGGAGTTGATGAATTAAAGATTGATGTTAACAAATCAAAACCAGGCATGCAGGTTTTGGTGGATCGTAAAAAAGCAGGAGAATTAGGTGTGACCACAGGGCAAGTTGGGCAACAATTAAGAGCCGCTATTTTTGGAAACAAAGCAGGAATTTATAAAGAGAATGGCGAAGATTATGATATCTATGTCCGTTTTAATAAAGATGACCGATATAATAAAAGTGCTGTTTTCAATCAGAAAATAACCTTTAGAGATCAAGCTTCTGGGAAAATTAAGGAAATTCCTGTTTCGGCAGTCGCTTCTCAATCCAATAGTTCTGGATTTAGTGCCATAAAACACAAAGATGTTAAACGTGTAGTTACGGTGTATTCTGCGCTTTCTCCTGGAGAAACAGATGCGGGTGCTGTGGTCGCAAGAATTCAGAATTCTATGAAGGGTTTTAAAGATTTGCCAAAAGGAATTAAAATAGATTATACAGGCCAGATTGAAGAACAAAATAAACAAATGACCTTTTTGGTGGGTGCGTTTTTTACAGGTTTAATGCTAATTTTCTTTATCTTAATTTTCCAATTTAATTCGGTTTCAAAACCAGGAATTATCATGTTGGCCATCTTTTTAAGTTTTATTGGCGTATTTGGAGGTTTGGTAATATCTGGAGCGCCCTTTGTAATTATGATGACGATGGTGGGTATTATTTCACTGGCAGGAATTGTAGTAAATAACGGAGTTGTTTTGCTAGATTATGCACAATTATTAATTGATCGAAGAAAGCTACAAGACGGTGTTGCTAAAGAAGATTATTTACCATTAGAGAGTTTGTTTGAATCTGTTGTAAAAGCGGGTAAAGCGCGTTTAAGACCTGTTTTACTAACGGCAATTACGACCATTTTAGGATTGATTCCGTTAGCGATTGGTTTAAACATTAACTTTTTTACTTTATTTAGTGAGTTTGATGCAAATATTTATATGGGCGGAGACAATGTTGTTTTCTGGGGACCATTGGCAAAAACTGTTATTTATGGTTTGTTAATTGCAACCTTTTTAACGTTAATTGTAGTGCCTATTTTATTCTTTTTAATTACAAAGTTTAAAATGAGATTGAAAGGACAATTGCCTCATCAATTAGAAAAGCAAGAACTTGCTTAAACAATAAAGTATAAATTTAAATTAGAGGGTTGAAATTATTATGATTTCGACCCTTTTTTTGTTAAGTACTTAACAAGCTTAGCATTTTATCCTGCAAGGTCTTCAAGACCTTGTAGGTATTAAAAAAGCTAACTATATACTTATAGGGTTCGTTTTGTTAACTTGTATAGGTATGCAAGGTTTTGTAGAAATAAATGATATCTATTTAACAATTTTTAATTTGGGCGTTTTAATGCACTTTCCACTATCTCTTTTTATGCTGAATTTATTTCAGCATCTCGCTCGCAAAATAAAGAATCTGCTTATTTATAACAGATACTGCATCGAGTTGAGCATAAAAAGGTTAAGAATATCAACAGTTATTCGAACGGTTTCAATTTCTAACGTTCATTGAATATTTACTAAAATCCTGCAAGGTTTTTTTAACCTTGTAGGTATATTTTAAAAAGAATCTATGTAAACCTACAAGGCTAAAAAAACCTTGCAGAAATTAAAAAGAGGTTGGAGATTCATTGAATCTCCAACCTCTTTTTGTATTTTCGAAGGTATGTTTGGAAAAAAGAAAAAGTCTTTTACAGTGGATGAATTAAAACGAAAGTTAGAAAATTACTGTGTCTATCAAGATCGCTGTCATAAAGAAGTAGAACAAAAAATGCGCGAGTACAATTTGATTCCTGAAGCTAGAGAATTGATTTTGCTAAGTTTGATGAAAGATAACTTTTTAAACGAAGAACGGTTTTCTAAAAGTTTTGCTCGTGGAAAATTCCGAATTAAAAGTTGGGGAAAACAACGCATTGTTCGAGAATTAAAATTTAAAGATATCTCTGCTTACAACATCAAAACAGCTTTAAAAGAAATTGATGAAACTGAATATATTGCCACAATTTATCGAATTACAGAAAATAGAAATGCCGTAATTTCTGAACCCAATATTTATAAAAGAAAGAAAAAACTAATTGATTTTTTAATGCGAAAAGGTTTTGAAAGTGAACTGATTTATAAGGTTGTAAATGAAGTGGTTTCTTGAATATTTAGCTACTATTAATAAATGGTAAAAAGATCTTCGACAAGCTCAGATTGACATTCTTATTATTTATTGGTTTTAGGAATTAAAATAATAATGATAAACTAATAAATTTGATTGTTTGAATTTAGAAATTGCCATAGTTTACAAGAAAACAAACTTCCAAAAGACAATAGTTAGCAAAAACTCTTAGCCCTGATTGAGTGGCTTGTTTGAGCTCTTTTTAGGTTTCTGATAAAATATCAGCGACCTAAAAAAGCGAGTAACGAAAGCAGGAAACAGCTTCAAAAAATCTGGCTAATACTTCTCTAAAAAAAGAGCATCGTTCTTCTTTTTTGCTAAAATTACTGCCTGAATATCATCATTTGGTATGGTTACAGACAGCACATAATGCTTTATTTTCCAAATAGTATCTTTTTTTTCTAACACTCCAGAACCTCTGCAGGTTCCCATCCAAGTGATTAACAACTCATCAAACCAAACAAAATTGCCGTTTTCATTTACATAGACATTGCGTTCTAAGGTTTTAAAATTCCACGCTTTGCCTTTGTCAAAATAAGGTTTGCTAAAAGCTGCAAATTGCTTTTTTGTCCAAATTTCTTCTGCGGCAGTTCCAATATAAACCGCAGCACTGTCCATTTTGCCAAAATACTCCTCAAAATTAGCTTCTGATGCTGCTTTGTGCCAATTGACTAACAAAATATGCACCTCTTTTTTTATAGCAGCTGTATCTACGTTAATTTCTTTAGAAGTACTGCACTCATAAAAAAAGAAAATACCGAGAATTAAAACTAAAAATTTTTTCATAATTATTGTTCTCTTTTTTGAGATCCGTTATCTAGATTATTCTTGTCAAGTATTTTTTGTTTGATTCTTAAATCTATCGATTTTTTAGAAACACTGTCTATTCTTGAGCTGTCTAAACCAATAAACTTTACATCTACATCAATATCATTTTCAAAATTTATTTTCGCTAATACAGCATTTATCTTCGTATTTAAAGCAGAAAAAGCAAGCATGGTTTTATCTATTTGTGTATTTACCTCATTGGGTTTTATAGCAGAAATGGTAATCAAATCTGCCAATCTTAAAGTTTCATTATTTAAAATATTAATTCTTGCATCTAGAGAAGGTGTCTCAAAAATTTTTGGTTTTACACTGTCTTTTAAATTTTTAACTAAGCCTTGTAATTCTAAAGCATTGCTTAATGCTTCATTGGGTGATATTTTTCTAAATCTTACAAAAAAAGAATCAATTGCTTTGAGTTCTTTCCAATCTTCTACATCTTTCCAAAAAACGGGCAAAACATTTTCTGTTGGTGTATGTGTACTTACCAAACTCATTAAAGGTTTTGGTTTTTTTAAGGCATCTTTATCTCGCTTCTTATTACCACAAGAAATTACAAAAAGACTTAATATGAGAAGACATGTATATTTCACAATGCTGTTTTAAAAGGTAAAAATACGCAAATTAATAGCTTCCGCTCTCTTTTTAAGAAAACCCTAACAAAACATAAATATTAGCTATAAAATTATTGAATAATAATTTATTTAAAATATAATTACGAATCCTTAAATTAATTACCTTTGTTATTGATTTTAATTGAATTTTAAAAATGAGTGAAATTATTCTAGTAATAGGTGCGAGCGGTCAAATTGGTAATGAACTCACCCAAAAGCTACGTGCTATCTATGGAAATAATCATGTGATTGCTTCAGATATTAGAGCAGGAAACGAGGAAATGATGACTTCTGGTCCCTTCGAAATTATAGATGCCACAGACAAAGAAACCATTTTAAAAGTGGTGAAAAAATACAAGGTTTCTCAGATTTATTTGTTGGCCGCCATGCTGTCTGCAACTGCGGAAAAATTTCCTCAGAAAGCTTGGGATTTGAATATGACCTCTCTTTTAAATGTCTTAGACTTGGCAAAAGAAAAACACATACAACAAGTGTATTGGCCAAGTTCTATTGCTGTCTTTGGACCTACAACTCCAAAAGAAAATACGCCTCAAAAAACAATCATGGAACCTGCTACGGTTTATGGAATTAGTAAACTTTCTGGCGAATTTTGGTGCAATTATTACCATGAAAAATTTGGCGTAGATGTTAGAAGTTTACGGTATCCTGGTATTATTTCTTGGAAAACAAAACCTGGCGGCGGCACTACAGATTATGCCGTAGATATTTATTTTAAAGCTGTGGAAGAGGGCAGTTTTGAATGTTTTTTAGCTGAAGAAACTCGTTTGCCAATGATGTATATGAATGATGCTGTAAATGCAACCATTCAATTGATGCGGGCTTCTCCTAAAGATGTAAAAATTAGAACTGCTTATAATTTGGCAGCCATAGATTTTTCACCAAAAGAAATTGCAGCAGCAATTAAAAAGCATATTCCTGATTTTACAATATCTTACAAACCAGATTTTCGACAAGAAATTGCAGATAGCTGGCCTTCTTCTATAGACGATTCTGAAGCTAGAAAAGATTGGGGTTGGAAACATGATTTTAATTTATCTTCTATGACAAAAGACATCCTTAACCATTTAAAATCTTAAAGTTTCTTTTGTAAGTTTAAAAACAAAAAGCGTCTAAGGTATAGAATTTAGCACCGACTAATATGAAGGAAATTATAGAAAAAAGTTTAGAGAAGTCCATCTCTTATCAGAAATATAGAATATTGATTAGTGATTTGTTATCGGAAGGAAAATCAACAGGGCCATATCAATCAGCAGCAATCACAAATTATAGTTTGTTGAATGACCGAAGAATGAAACGGTTAGATAAAACCCTAAAACTTTCTGAAGAAACAGTGCAAGCATTTCAAAATATTGAGGAACCACAAACTTGGCTAGTACTTACAGAAGGTTGGTGTGGTGATGCTGCACAAAATTTACCCGTAATTCATAAAATTGCAACTATTTCAGATAAAATAGATTTAAAATTAGTTTTAAGAGATGAAAATCTTGCCTTGATGGATTTGTTTTTAACCAACGGTGGAAGAAGCATTCCTAAATTAATTGCATTAGATAAAAATAATACAGTTATCGACACTTGGGGACCAAGACCTACTGTTGCCACAAAAATTGTGACAGACTACAAGGAAAAAAATGGTGTTTTAGATGCACAATTAAAAGAAGACTTACAGGTTTGGTACAATAAAGATAAAGGTGCAAGCGTACAAAAAGACTTTATGACACTTGTGAAAAATACGGTTTCTAAGGAGGTTTAGAAAATAATTATCCCAATACAAAACCGTAAGCTTATATTGAGCTTACGGTTTTTCTTTTGGTTATATTTGTACTTTATAAAAAAAACAATGTTTGTAGATTTTAAAGAAATTCCTGAAGATGCTAAAGTGTGGATTTACCCTTCTAGCAGAAAGTTTTATCCAAATGAAATTGAAGAAATAGAAGAAAAAATAAAAACTTTTGTAGAAAATTGGAAATCTGATGATGAAGATTTTAAAGCATCTTACCAATTTTTACACAACAGGTTTATTGTTTTCGCCGCAGATGATATCGCAAAAGCGCTAACACATACAGATATAGATGCCTCCGTTTCTTTTATTTTAGGTTTGCAGCAAGTATATGAAGTAGAACTTTTAGACAAAATGAATGTTTGCTTTAAACAGGGGAAATTTGTACAATATAAAGATTTAAAAGACTTTAAAAAACTACTAAAGAATAAAGCTTTAACGGGTAAAACCATCATTTTTGATAATTTAATTACCACCAAACAAGATTTTGAAAATTTTTGGGAAATTCCTATTGAAGAAAGTTGGTATCATCGGTTTTTGAAATAAATTTTTATGAAGTATGATTATATAATTGCAGGTTCAGGTTGTGCAGGATTGAGTTTGCTGTACCGAATGCTGCGAGAACATACACTACAAAATAAAAAGATTTTAGTTCTTGATAAAGAACTTAAAAACACCAATGATAGAACTTGGTGTTTCTGGGAGAAAACTCCGGGTTTATTTGAAGGAATTGTGCATTCAAAATGGAATACTTTAGAGTTTCTATCTACAGATTTTGAAGCAAAATTAGAGCTAGGTGCGTATACCTATAAAATGATTCAAGGTATTGATTTCTATGAATATGTAAGAAACTTTGCTCAGAATTTTACCAATGTTACGTTCTTACAAGAAAGTATTGTTGCCATTACTTCGGAAGAAAATTCTGCTACCGTAAAAACTGAAAATAATTCCTACGAAGGAAACTATGTTTTTAATTCTACGAGTATTTTTAACCCAAAAATCACAGTAGAAAACTCATTATTACAACATTTTAAAGGTTGGGTAATTAAAACAGAAGTACCTGTTTTTGATCCTGAAGTGGGTCGGTTGATGGATTTTAGATTGTCGCAAGAAAATGGTGCTACTTTTATGTATGTTTTGCCAACTTCTACTACAGCAGCTTTGGTTGAATACACACTTTTTAGTCCGACAGTTTTAGAGAAAGAAGCTTATAATGTAGCCTTAGAAAACTATATTAAAAACGAATTAAAGATTGATAAATATGTTATTTCTCATGAAGAATTTGGCGTAATACCAATGTCTTTAGCGAATTTTAAAAAAAGTATTGGGAAAAATATTATGAATATTGGCACTGCAGGTGGCTTTACAAAAGCAAGCAGTGGATATACTTTTCAATTTATACAAAAAGATGTTTCTGAAATTATTAGCAATTTAAAATTGGGTAAGAATCCTGACCTAAACTTATCTTTTAGAGACCGAGTATACAATTGGTACGACCGCACGTTAATAGCTGTTTTACTGTCTAAAAAATTAACAGGCGCACAAGTTTTTACCAAAATGTTTCAAAAAATACCTGCAGAAACAATATTAGCTTTTTTAGCAAATGAAAGTACGCTCTTAGAAGACATCTCTATCATGAAAAGCTTACCATTAAAACCATTTTTAACTGCTGGTTTAAAGCAACTTATCTACAAAAAAAAGTAATTATTACATATTCTTTCTTTTTTTTAGCTATATTTATACAGCTATAAAGAAAAAAATGGACGATACACTTACTATTTTTTTAGAACGAAAATTTCATCGGAAGAAACCGAGAATTCTTATCAAATTTGCTTACAGTAAAAAACTAATTGCCATAATAAGAGCTGTTTCTGGTTGTTATTGGAGTGCGACATTAAAATCTTGGTATTTAGAGGATACTCAAGAAAATTTAAAAATTATAACTACACTATTTTCAGGAATTTGTAAAATTGATGTTACAAAACTACATCCACCTAAAAGACAACTAAACAGTTCTCAAAAAACGTTGTTAAACAATTTTTACAAGTTTTTAAAAGGAAAAAGATATAGCAAAAGCACAGTGAATACCTATGTCTTTTTTATTGCAGACTTTATAAATTACCATCGAGACAAAGATTTAACACTTTTAAATAACAGAAGTGTAGAAGCATTTATTGAAACTATATTTATAAAGAGGAAGTATGCTGTAAGTACACAAAGGCAATTTATAAGTGCGTTAAAATTATTTACAATTTATTATCCCGATACTCATATTGAAAATTTAGAACTTACAAGACCAAAAAGGTCTAGAAAATTGCCAAGTATTCTATCACCAGAAGAAGTTGTTGCTATTTTACAAACTACTAAGAATTTAAAACACAGGGCAATTATTGCGCTGCTTTATTCCTCTGGTTTGCGCGTAGGAGAAATTACAAATTTGCAACTATCTAATATTGATATTGTCAGAAAACAAGTAAAAATTGTTTCAGGTAAAGGTAGAAAAGATCGGTTTGTAGTTTTAGCCAATTCGTTTTTACCTTTATTACAAAACTATTTACGTTCTTACAAGCCTCATTTTTATTTTATAGAAGGTCCAGGAAGGAACAAATATTCAGAAAGCAGTATTCGAAAGTTTTTACAAAAAAATGTTGCGTTAACAACTATTAAAAAGAAAGTTACACCCCATACTTTAAGACATAGCTATGCCACGCATTTATTAGAAAACGGAGTTAGTTTACGTCATATTCAAGAACTTTTAGGACATGCCAAACCAGAAACAACCATGATCTATACCCATGTTGCAAAAAAGGATTTATTAGCTATTCAAAGTCCATTAGATTCAATTTTAGTATCTTTAGAGAAAAATAACAAACAAGAAGAAAAGTTCCTTTTATCCGGAAATATCCTTTGATAAAGGGGAATCTTTTTCTTGATATAACGAGTTGCCAACAAGCTGAAAAAAATCCGAACACAAAATGAAAATCGAGTTTAAAGAAGAACAAAAATTTACACAATGGTGGCTTTGGCTGATTTTAAGCGGAATTGGAATTTTACCGATTTTCGGAATTTATAAGCAATTAATTCTCGGAGAAAAATTTGGAGATAAACCAATGTCTGACTTCGGACTGATAATTTTCTGTGTGTTTATTTTTGGTTTAATAGCTATGTTTGGGTTTATGCGATTGAAAACTGAAATCGACCAAAATGAAATCCGAATGAATTTCTTCCCTTTCGTTAAAAAGCGAGTAAATTGGAAAGAAATAAAAAACGCTGAAATTGTGAATTATGGATTTGTTGGAGGTTGGGGAATCCGACTTTGGACAAAATACGGAACTGTATATAATACGAAAGGAGATAAAGGTTTGGCGATTGAACTTCAGAATGGAAAAAAATTTCTAATCGGAACTCAAAAAGAAACTGAACTGAATAAAATAGTGGAAAAAGCCAGTTGGCAATAACTAAGTATATGGCGTGCCGATAGGCCAACGCTATATATTCTGTTGACTGATCCGGGAAGTTTTTAGAT
>NZ_CANMVP010000002.1 GCF_947501385.1 uncultured Polaribacter sp. | reverse complement strand
CCACAGCAGTTGCCAACAATGTATCTGTAACAGACGGTACAGTAGACATCGATGGTGACGGAACCAATGACAATAATCTAACCTTGCAAGATGTATTAACCAATTTAAATGCACTTGTTGCTGCCAATGAAACCTTAACCACCTTAAGCATAACTACCAACAATGGCCCAGATGGTGTTGTTGGTGGAGGCGATGATTTTCAAGAATTAAGATACCAAGATGAAGCTGGAAACCCAACAGTTTTAAATCTTACAGATTTGGTAGGCGATTCAGAAACATTAACAATTTTTGGAGCTTCTGTAAATGATAACGGAACACCATTAGATCTTTCAGATGATTATCAGCAATTAACGTATGTAGATGAAAACGGAATGCTTACTTCTGTAGATTTAACAGCACTGATAGCTACAGACGAGCCATTAACTACTTTGGCAATTACAGTGAACGACAATGGAACTCCAGGAAATTTAGCAGATGATTTTACACAGTTGTCTTATTTAGATGAAGTAGAAAACACTACAAACATCCCATTATCGGATATAAATACCAATACAACAAATAGTTCTCTTGCTGTGGCAGGTACAAATTTAGTGCTTACAGATTCTGAAACCAACACAGTACAAGTTGCTATTGCTGATATTTCTACAAGCTTGGGTGAAAATGTAACCTCTACAAATGGTTCTATTACAGGGGTTCAAAATGATGCCGCTTTAGTTGCCATGAATTTAGAAGTAAAAGTAGACAATGCTACCGTAGAAGTAGATGCAGCCAACGGAGTTCAAGTAAAAGATTCAGGAATTACAACTGCAAAAATAGCCAACGGAACACCCAATCAAGTTTTAAAAACAAATGCAGCAGGAGATGCAGTTGAGTGGGGTGCTTTAACAGCAGATAATATTACAGGAAGCGCATTAACGTCTACAGATTTAGATGTTTCAGTAAACGGCACGACGTCTTTATTAAAAGATGTAACCATCAACATTAAAGACAATGCAGTAACTACCGCAAAGATTTTAGATGCGAATGTAACGACTGCTAAAATTGCAGATGCAAACGTAACAACTGCTAAAATTTTAGATGCGAACGTAACTACTGCAAAAATCGCAGATGAAAATGTAACTACTGCCAAGATTTTAGACGCGAATGTAACAACAGCAAAAATTGCAGATGCAAATGTAACTGTAGGCAAGATTGCAAACGGAACATCAAATCAAGTTTTAAAGACGAACGCAGCTGGAGATGCAGTTGAGTGGGGCGCTTTAACATCAGATAATATTACAGGAAGCGCATTAACTTCTACAGATTTAGATGTTTCAGTAAACGGAACGACGTCTTTATTAAAAGATGTAACGATCAACATTAAAGACAATGCCGTAACGACCGCAAAGATTTTAGATGCGAATGTAACGACTGCGAAGATTCTAGATGCGAATGTAACTGTAGGTAAGATTGCCAACGGAACATCAAATCAAGTTTTAAAGACGAACGCAGCAGGAGACGCGGTTGAGTGGGGTGCTTTAACAGCAGACAACATTACAGGAAGTGCATTATCTTCTACAGATTTAGAGGTGTCCGCAAACGGAACGACGTCTTTATTAAAAGATGTAACCATCAACATTAAAGACAATGCGGTAACTACTGCCAAGATTTTAGATGCGAATGTAACGACTGCAAAAATTGCAGATGCAAACGTAACTACCGCAAAGATTTTAGATGCGAATGTAACGACTGCTAAAATTGCAGATGCAAATGTAACAACATCAAAAATTGCAGATGCAAATGTAACTGTAGGTAAAATTGCAAATGGAACATCAAATCAAGTTTTAAAGACGAATGCCGCAGGAAATGCTGTTGAATGGGGTGCTTTAACAGCAGACAACATTACAGGAAGCGCATTAACGTCTACAGATTTGGATGTTTCGGCAGACGGAGCAACGTCTTTATTAAAAGATGTAACCATCAATATTAAAGACAATGCAGTAACTACCGCAAAGATTTTAGACGCGAATGTAACTGTAGGCAAGATTGCCAACGGAACATCAAATCAAGTTTTAAAGACGAATGCAGCAGGAGATGCAGTTGAGTGGGGTGCATTAACAGCAGATAATATTACAGGAAGCGCATTAACTTCTACAGATTTAGATGTTTCAGTAAACGGAACGACGTCTTTATTAAAAGATGTAACCATCAACATTAAAGACAATGCAGTAACGACCGCAAAGATTTTAGATGCGAATGTAACAACATCAAAAATTGCAGATGCAAATGTAACTGTAGGCAAGATTGCAAACGGAACATCAAATCAAGTTTTAAAGACGAATGCAGCAGGAGATGCCGTTGAGTGGGGTGCTTTAACAGCAGATAATATTACAGGAAGTGCATTATCTTCTACAGATTTAGATGTTTCAGTAAACGGCACGACGTCTTTATTAAAAGATGTAACCATCAACATTAAAGACAATGCAGTAACTACCGCAAAGATTTTAGATGCGAATGTAACGACTGCTAAAATTGCAGATGCAAACGTAACGACTGCCAAGATTTTAGACGCGAATGTAACTGTAGGCAAGATTGCAAACGGAACATCAAATCAAGTTTTAAAGACGAACGCAGCAGGAGATGCAGTTGAGTGGGGTGCTTTAACAGCAGATAATATTACAGGAAGTGCATTATCTTCTACAGATTTAGATGTTTCAGTAAACGGAACGACGTCTTTATTAAAAGATGTAACCATCAATATTAAAGACAATGCAGTAACTACCGCAAAGATTTTAGATGCGAATGTAACGACTGTAAAAATTGAAGACAATGCCGTAACAATTGCAAAAATAGGTACAGTTGCAGCAGACATAAACAAAGTGTTAGGAACCAATGGTACTGCAGACCCAGAATGGCAAAATATAGCAGATTTAGAAACCAATACCACATTAGCATTGGCAGCAACAACAGGTGTGTTGACTTATGTAAATGAAGATGCTAACAACGCAACTATAGATCTTAAAACGATAGAGCCTTGGTTTGGTGTGGCAAGCACAACAGGTGCCGTTTCTAATACAGAAAATGTATACAGTTTAGGAAGAGTGGCTATTGGTACAGCAACTTTAGGAACCACAGGGGCACAATTAACCGTTGCAGGTTCTATAGAAACCGCAACAAGTACCTATGCAGATTATGTGTTTGAAGATTATTTAGAGGGGAGCTCTACTATTAAAGCAGACTACAAATTTAAGTCTCTAGAAGAAGTAGCCAACTTTATTAAAACCAACAAACACTTACCAGGTATAACCTCTATAAAAGACCTAGTAAAAACCAAAGACGGTAAATATACTTTTAACCTTTCTGGTCTTTCGATACAATTATTAGAAAAAGTAGAAGAATTGTACTTACATACCATAGAACAGCAAAACGAATTAAAAGCAAAAGAAGCAAAGTTAAAAGCCTTAGAAGCACGTTTGGCAAAAATAGAAGCTGCACTAAACATTCAAAATTAAATTCATACCTCTTTATTGCGTGCACATAATATTTGAGTCTCAATAAAAATTTAAATCAATTAAAACAAATTAAAAATGAAAAAAATAGGATACATTTTAATGGCGCTTGTAAGCTTTACAGTTTCTGCACAAACGGGTATTGGTACCAAAGATGCAAAGGGTACTTTGCAAGTAGTAGGGAAACCAACAGATAGTGCACTGCCAGATGGTATTACGTTTCCAAACCTTACTGGAGATGAATTAGCTGCAAAAAACGTGGCAGGTACCTACACTGCTGCGCAAACAGGTACTATGGTATATATAACGGCGGCAGCTACAACACCTGTAGCGGCAGATCTTACAGAAAATATCATCAGAGCAGGCTTTTACATCTTTGATGGTGCAACCTGGCAACTTTCTTCTATCGGAAATAAATGGTCTTTAACTGGTAATGCAAGTACAGACCCTGCTACTAATTTTATAGGTACTACAGATGCACAAGACGTTATTTTTAAAACAAATAATGCAGAACGTATGCGCATATTAGCTTCAGGAAATGTGGGTATTGGTGCAGATCCTACAGTAGCTACACAAGCGCTAGATGTGAACGGGAATCTTAGAGTACGGGGTGCGTTCTACGACTCAACAAACAGCCCAGGAGAAACTGGTTTTGTGCTTACCTCTACGGTAACAGGTACTTTATGGGTAGACTTAAGTGTTGCGGTTGGAACAATTTCAAACCCAGTTACTTCTTTACAGCAAGCTGCCGATTTAAACCTTTCAGGCAGGCAATTTGTGAATTTTGCAGGCGTTTATGAAGCATCTTTTGATAATGGTTATATGTTGGTACTACAATACCATCGTCAAGCAGGAAATAATGCTAATTTAAACATCATATCTACGGGTAATTTACCTATTTTTAATGGAGCTGGAATTGGATCAGATTTGAGTACAAATTTATCTATGTTTGGTCATGCATCCAATACTAAATTTGCGGGGATACCTGACGCTTCTTCGAATCTTAGGCTCCGATTCGAAGGTAGTACCTCTGCTCATCCTAGAATAATGAATTTTCGTACAACCAGTAACAATTGTATTGATTATTTTAGAACTGGATCTGGAGGCTGTAGTGGAATAGAAGCTAATTTTGCACCTCTCTCGGGTCATAGTACGGCCTTACCTGGAACAAGTAACAACTTTTTTAATGCTTCAGGTGATTTAGCTATGACCGATCATCCTTTTTATCAATTCAATATTGCTCATTGGAATATTAAGGGTGGAACATCAACTGATAGATGGGAACTAGATGATTTTTCTAGTAGCCCCGCAAACGCTACCGTCCATCGCATATGGGTAAGGTATCAATAATAAAAATATAGAAAATGCTTAAGAAATATTTTTAATAGTTAGCAGCTACAGTACAAAGTATTCATAGTGTTGTATCACTAAAGCAACACTACTATACAAGGAATTTGTTAATCTGCTTACTTTAGATGAACACCTATTTAGAGTATAGAAGAAGCATACAAAATAACAATATACTCATAAACCTAATATATTGTGTTTTAAGGAGTATAAAGGATCATTAAAATAGATAAAAATGAAACGATATATAATTTTAGGGCTTTGCTTTGTGGTAAGCTTTACTGCAAGTGCACAAACCCATAATTTTGGTGAGTTTGTGGTGGTAGAAGGTACCGTATTTTCTAACGAGCAGGTATTTCATAACCGCAATGGTGCCAGTTTTATAAATGATGGGGAGACTTTTTTATATGGAGACCTTATAAATAATGGGGCATTAGATTTTACACCAAGCACCAATGGGGTCACCAATTTTGTAGGCAATGCCACACAAAATTTAGCAGGTGCTCAACCACTCTATTTTAACAATGTAGTATTTAACAATACCAGTGCAGCGCTAGACAACATTCGTTTAAACAATATTGCCTTTATTGCCAATATTGGCAATTTTACAGACGGTATTGTAAATATAGATGACAATTCTGGGCAACTTATTTTCGAAAATAATGCAGTAACAACAAATACCAATAACAATAGTTTTGTAGATGGTTTGGTTACTAAAGATGGTAATAACGCTTTTAATTTTCCTGTAGGTGATGCCGCATATTTTAGGTTGGCAGCCATTAGTGCGCCCGCAAATGCTGGGGCAACATTTACTGCCAAATACTTTTTAGAAGATCCAGATACAAACTATCCAAGAGCAAGCAAACGCGGTGTCATAGAAGCTATAAATGATAGTGAATACTGGGTTATTGAGAACCGTACAACCAATAACAACGAAAACCTTCAGAAGAGCACCAGAAATAATGAAGAAGTATTTATTACCCTAAGTTATAACAGTGCAACCACCCCCGTAAGTGTTACACCAAATGGTACTATAACAGTGCACATTATTCGTTGGAATGCAACAGAAAATATTTGGGAAGATGAAGGGGGCGTTGTAGATGAATTTAACAATACAATAACCACGCTAACCACAGTTGATAACTATGGTGTGTTTACGTTAGGGCGTGTAGATGAAGAGGCATTAACACCAACAGGAGAACCTATTTACAATGCAATAACAGCCAATGGAGATGGTAAGAATGATTATTTTAGAATTGAAGATTTAGAAAAATACCAAAATAACGAGGTACTAATATTTAATAGATGGGGCGTAGAAATTTACGGTACAAAGAACTATGGTGCCAGCGGAAATGTGTTTAGAGGGCTAAGTAAAAATGCTTCAAAAAATGGCAAATACCTTCCTACAGGAACCTATTTTTATATACTTACTTATGATGCTGCAATAGATGGAGCAACCAGTAGAAAAAGAAAAACAGGGTTTATACATTTAAACTCTAATTAATTGTTAGCATGCTCTTTTAGGCAAGCAAACAGATCTGTTAGCATTAGGTAACGTACAATAATCATAGCATATGAAGACAACACATACTTTTCAGTTTAATTTTTTAAAAATTACAACGATAGTACTATTCCTCTTAGGGTGTACTACGCAGCAATTTTTTGGGCAACAAGACACACAGTATACGCAGTACATGTACAATACCAGTACTATTAACCCTGCTTATGCGGGTTCTCATGAAAGTATAACTGCTACCCTATTGTATAGAAACCAATGGGCTGGTATTGTGGGAGCGCCAAAAACAATAAACTTTACCATACATAGTAGTTTAGATGAATGGAGAGGTATTGGTGGTGGGCTTTCATTAATAAGTGATAAAATTGGTGCGATCAGTCAAACCTCTATTACTTCAGATTTTTCATATACCGTTCGAAGTGGAGAAGTTTCTGAATTGGCATTTGGTATCAAAGCAGGGTTGGATGTGTTAAGTATCGATAATTCGTTGCTTACCATTTATGACCCTACAGATCTTAAAATAATTCAAAATCTAAGAAATAGATCGAGCCCCATTATTGGAGCAGGGGTATACTATTACAATGAAGAATTTTATGTAGGTCTGTCTGTACCTAACTTGTTAACCACAAAAATTTACGATGATAATACCGCGGTATCTCAAGCGCGCAAAAGACAAAATTTCTATTTGATGTCTGGGTATGTGTTTGAGTTAAATGCAGATTGGTTTTTTAAACCAGCTGTTTTGGTAAAAGCGGTAGACGGGGCACCCGTAGCAGTTGACTTGTCTGCCAATTTTTTATACAATGAAAGGTTTACCATGGGTGCAGGTTTTCGTTACAACGCCGCTTTTAGTGGTTTGGTGGGGATACAAGCTAGTGAAACATTGTTTATAGGATATTCTTATGACTATGACCTTACAGACTTAGGAACCTATAGTAATGGCTCTCATGAGCTATTTGTCCGTTTTTCTTTAGGAGATAGAAGAAACAAAAGATTGTTAATACCAAGATTTTTTTAAAATTAAGAACAGAAATACATGAAATTTAAAAGTATACAATTGCTATTATTTGTTACGCTAACAACGGTGAGTTTATTTTCTCAAGAAGCCAAATTAGAACAAGCAATACAACAATTACAAAACAACAATCCCGAATATATTGATGCGATAAGAATTTACGAAAAAGTAATCGAAGAAGGTGGTTTAGAGGATGAAGAATTATTTTTAAAAATAGCCAGCTCTTATTATTTTAATGCAGATTATGCAAACGCAAATAAATGGTTTGAAAAATATTATAGCATAGCCAATAGCAAAAAACTACCTATTTATAATTATTGGTACGGCCAGACGCTAAAAGCCATGCAACAATACCAAAAAGCAGATGCATTATTAGCCCCTTTTTATGAAAAAAAAGGGGAAAGATATAGGTATTCGAGTACAAATTTGGCCATTGTTAACAATAATGATCGCTATAGCATGTTGCCTTTTCAACACAATACAGCGGCTTCAGATTATTCCGCTTTTTTACAAGAAAATACCTTGTATTTTATTACTACGGTAGACAATGGTAAAAGATTAGGATGGGCAAATCAATATACTTCAGATGTATATGTTACAGACAATTCTAACAATAAATTGCAAAAACCTGCGGGAGAATTAAATTCAGATTTTAACGAAGGCTCTTTAGTAATTACCAAAGATGGTAAAACTATGTATTTTACTAGAAATGCTTTTTTAAATAACAAATTTAAAAGGACTAGAAAAGGAGAAGAAAGAACGGTTACTCTAAATATTTACAAAGCAAGTTTTATTGATGGAAAATGGAAAAATATAGAACCTTGTGCTATTAACAACTTAGAATATTCTGTAGGGCACCCAGCTTTAAGTATCGATGAGAAAACCTTATACTTTTCTTCGAATATGCCAGGCGGTGTAGGAGACACAGACTTGTATAGTGTACCCATAAAAGACAATGGTAACTTAGGGAAACCGGTAAATATGACAGCGTTAAATACCATTGGTAAAGAAATGTTTCCTTTTGTAAATCCTAAAACTGGCCATTTGTATTTTTCTTCAGACAGATCTGAGGCATTGGGGGGATTAGATGTGTTTGTCTCAAAATTAGAAGCAGGTTTACAGTATAGAAAAGCGTACAATATTGGCACTCCAATTAATAGTTCTTTTGATGATTTTGGGTATATGATTAATGCATCAGATAAAGGATATTTTTCTTCGAATAGAAAAGGAGAAGCGGCACAAGATGATATTTACCACTTTTTAGAAACGGCACCCTTTACTTTTCCTATTATTCTTGCCATTAATGGTATTGCAAAAGACAGTAAAACTGCTGCGGTGTTAGCAGGGCTAAGTATCACTTTATTTGACAAAAAAGGAAATGTGGTAGAAACCGTACTTTCTGATGCCAATGGAATGTATGTATTTGGTGCCTTAGATGTTGAAAATTTAGACTATGTAAAGTCTGAAAAGGAAGGATACATAACGAGCACTATTAGTTTAGATCCAAAAAAGCTAGCAAATAAAAATGCAAATTTTGATGTGAATTTAATACCAGTCTTGCCAAGTCTATCTCAGAATATTAGCATAGTAGGAAAGACAAGAGATAAAAACAATACCAATGTAGCAAAAGGGCTAGCAGATGCTAAAATTACGTTGTATGATATTAACGGAAATGTAATCTCCTTTAGGCAGACAAATTCAACGGGGAACTTTAATTTCGATGCTATGAATAGAAGAGACGTCGCTTTTATAAGAGCAGAAAAAGACGGGTACCTTACCGCAGAAGTAGCCATTAATGGAAACAAAATTACAGAAGATACTACAACGGTAAATTTCTTTCTTTCTACAAGTAAAATAGAGAAAAAAGAAGGTACAGACATTGCGTCTATTTTAAATACCATTTATTTTGATACTGGTAAAAATACCATAAGAGAAGATGCTAAAATTGAGCTAGAGAAAATAGTACAAGTATTAAAGCAATATGATGATGTTGCCATACAAATTGGCTCACATACAGATAGTAGGTCTAAAAGTTCTTTTAACCAAAAACTATCAGAAAAAAGAGCAGCATCTACCTATGCATATCTTGTGGGTAGAGGAGTTAGTACATCTAGATTAACGTATAAAGGTTTTGGCGAGTCGAAACTAATTAATAGATGTAGCAATGGTGTAAAATGCTCAGAAGAAGAGCATCAATTGAACAGAAGAAGTGAATTTATAGTGACAAATATTCAAAAGAAATAACATTAAACATTGTAGCAGGTTAGAGTTCTTTATATGTTTAAATAAAACGAATAATAAAAAAAATTTAAAATATTTATATTTTATAAGCCTCAGTGATAATTGATTGATTAGGGGTAGTTGATCTTTTTAGAAGCTTTTTTTCCTCAGAGAGACTTTTCTCTGAGGTTTTTTTATGCGATACATAGTTTTGTTTTTATATGCAAATATTCTTGAAAAATAGACCAAAGGAAAATAAATCTACTTCCCGATACAGTATGTAATATTCCTATATTTAATAAGCGTTTATAGGTATTGGGGTGGAGTAAAGATGTAGTCTTTTTCTTTCTTTTGTTTGATTATTATGACTAAAAGTAGTTGTATTTATTAATAATATTTTGATAGATTGTTTTTAAGATAAAAATATTCATTTATATTTGTAATGTGAATTATTTAAAAAGAATAATAACTCTATCGCTTTCTGTGGTCATTTTAATGACGCACATTATTGCTCTTGACCATTCTTTAGAACATAATTCTAATAATAATGAAGATTTCTCAATTTCTTCAGAATACCAAAAAGTAACAGATACATCTCAAGATTGTTCTATTTGTGATATTTATTTAGATTTAGAAATCTCTAAAGATCCAACTTTTACTTATACATTATTAACACCTAAGTTAATAATACCAGCTATCTTTAAAAAACAAAATAACTTTTTTACAGTTATTTTTAATTTAAAGAAATCGAGAGCACCACCTTTCTTTATAGCTTAATATTTTAAACATTTTCTTAACTTATTACTTACACACATATTAGCTGTAAGAAGTTATATAATGTGTTTAACTATTTTTTGCATTTTTTAGAATTCATATTTATTTCAATAAGAAATAAATTACTACTATCTAAAAAATAACAATTACAACTTAACATATTAAATTTTAATTATGCTACAAGCAAAAATGCTTTGCAAGCGCTATGATGATAAATCGGCGCTCAAAGACTTATGTCTTTCAGTAAAACCTGGTGAAATATTTTGTCTTCTTGGACAAAACGGAGCAGGTAAAACCACAACGATTAATATTTTTTTAGGCTTAATAGCACCAACTTCTGGCGAAGCTTTGATAGATGGTATTTCTGTTACAGACAATAAATCTAATCGAAGTTCCATCGCTTATATTCCTGAAACGGTGCAGTTGTATGGAAATTTATCAGGCTTAGAAAATTTAGATTTCTTTAGCAGATTAGCAGGTTTTACATACAAAAAAGAAGAATTAAACCAGTTTCTAAAACAGGCAAATTTACAAGAAGAATCGTATTCTAAAAAACTGTCAACTTATTCTAAAGGAATGCGTCAAAAGGTAGGAATTGCTGTGGCTTTGGCTAAAAACGCCTCTTATATTTTAATGGATGAACCTACTTCTGGTTTAGATCCAAAAGCATCTGTAGAATTTGCAAAAACGTGTAAAGAATTAGCAGCAAATGGTGTTGGTATTTTTATGGCAACACACGATATTTTTAACGCTGTAAATATTGGCTCAAGAATAGGAATTATGAACGAAGGAACTCTAATTCATACTACTAATACCGAAAAGATTACAGCACAAGAATTACAAGATTTATATATAAAAACAATTTAATCAGTACAAGTAAACTAAATTAATAATGAAAGTAACAATGACTTTTAACAGTACATTAGTGGTAATTTTTTTATTGACAATACAATTAGGTTTTTCCCAATCTAAAATTACAGGTAAAATTACAGATTCAGATAATATTTCTATTGAAGGAGCAAATATTATTTTAAAAAATCAAACTAAAAAACAAAATGGAGTAACATCAGATAATGATGGTAATTTTAGTATCGAAGTAAATGAATCTGGTTCATACAATATACGTATTACATATCTTGGTTTTACACCTTTTACAAAATCAATTACAATAGTAGACAATCAAAATATAAGTTTAGGAACCATTGTTTTAAAAGATTCTTCGGAATTATTGCAATCTATAGAAGTTGTAGGAAGAATAAGAAAAGATTACAACAGTGATTATTCTTTTTCAGCTTCAAAAATAGCGATTAAAAACAAAGAATTGCCACAAGCAGTAGCAACAGTTACCAAAGAATTATTGGAAGATCGTTTGGCTTTTCAGTTGGTAGATGCTGTAAAAACAGTGAGTGGTGTTTCTGCTACAGGTTTGTATAATCATTACAATATTAGAGGTATTACTCAAGCAGATGACGGACAAATGATTAACGGAATGCGTACGCGTCAATATTACTTTTTACAACCTATTACTTCACATTTAGAAAGAGTTGAAGTAATAAAAGGACCATCTTCTGTTACTTTTTCGAGTGCAGATCCTGGAGGAACTGTAAATATGGTAACTAAAAAACCATTAGCAGAAAAAAGAAGTTCAATAGGTTTTACAACTGGTAGTTTTGGAACTTTAAGAGCAACAGCAGATTTTACAGGACCATTAAATGAAGAAAAAACTATATTATATCGTTTTAATGCAGCATTTCAAGATGCAGATTCTTTTAGAGATGTTGTAAATAACAATGCTATTTTAATTAATCCATCTTTAAGTTATGTTCCAAACGATAAAACATCGTTAAATGTTGAAATGATTTATAACAATGCTGAAGGAAATTTAGATAGAGGTCAGCCAATTTTTGGAGCAATTAATGGTGAATTTGATTTGAATAGTACACCAATAACAAGAAATGTTGGTGCATCAAGTGATCATTACAAAACCAACGAATTGATATTTATGGCGAATTTTAGCCAAAAATTTACAGAAAATTTTGGTTTTAATGCACAGTTTATGAAACAAACTTGGGATGAAGATTTGGCTGAACATAGATTTGATGGTTCTGCTGTTGATATTGACGGAAATGTGATTCCAACGTTGGCAAGAATGAGATATGATGAAAGACAGCAATTTTGGGAAACAGATAATTTTAGTGGATATTTTAATTATGATATTAAAACGGATAATATTACCAATAAATTATTGGTTGGTTATGATGCTACAAGATGGGAAAGAAAAATTGGAGCAGGATTTTTACGTGCAAGAAGATATTTAACAGTAAGTGGAGGTCAGTCTAATTTTAATCCAGCCAATGCAGCTAATTTTCAACAAATGGTTGTAGATGGCGTAACAATGCCAGTTCCTGCAGTACCTCATTTTAATTTAGCAAATCCTTTTAACGGAGCAAGAAATACAAATGCTTATAATTTAGCTGAATTATCAATTCCTGCAAACTTAAATACTTCAAGTGGTTTCTATATTCAAAATCAATTTAAAATAGGCAAATTTTCTGCTTTATTAAACTTAAGATTTGAATCATTTACAGATATTTTTAATTATAAAGGTGATGAACAAGAATTTAAAACTAGTGCTTTTGTACCAAGAATTGGATTAACTTATGAAATCACCAAAGATATTAGTGGATATGCTACTTATTTAGAAGGTTTTCAGCCACATACAAATACAGTTTCACTATCTCCAACTGCAGAAGGTTTCTTTTGGTCTGCGTCACCAGCAAGGTTTGATCCATTAGAAAGTACTTTAACAGAAATAGGAGCAAAAGGAGAATTTTTAAACGGAAAAATATTCGCCAACTTCGCAATTTTTAATATCACTCAAAAGAATATTTTACTAGGTGATACGTATGATTTAGATAACTTAACAACAAGAGGAGAACAGAGAAGTAGAGGTTTTGAAACAGATATTTCTGGTTACGTTTTACCTAATTTACAATTAACAGCTTCTTATGCTTATACAAATGCTACAATTGTAGAAGATGCTATTCCAGAATTTATAGGAGAAAGAATTGGTGGGTCTCCAAAGCATAATGCAAATTTTTGGGGACGTTATAACTTTATGAACGAAACGTTAAAAGGTGTTGGAATTGGTTTTGGAGCTCAGTTTGTAGACGAAAGATATACTTGGTACAATCCTACATATGCTACTGATAGAGTTCTATTACCAGACTATACAATATTTGATGCAGCTATATATTATAAGCCAAATAATACAGGCATTCAGTTAACAATTAAAGCAAACAATTTGTTTAATGATACATATTGGTTAGGTGGTTTAAATCCATCAAGACTAGGTCCTGGTGCACCACGAAATGTATTATTAAACGCTACTTATAATTTCTAAATTTATGAAAAAAGCAGTTGTTATTTTAATAGCAAAAAAAAAAATTAAAAAGACCTTTAGCAATAAAGGTCTTTTAATGCTACTGTTTATTTTTTTAGCAGTGTTGAGTTATGTAACTGTAAATAGCTGGGTTGCTTTTGAAAAACATCATCACGTTGTAGAGCATCATCAAGATGAATCAAGAAAAAGTTGGGACGATAATCCTGATAAGCATCCACATAGAATGGCACATTTTGGCTCGTTTACTTTTAGATTACAACATCCGTTAAGTGTTTTTGATTCTGGAATTGAAAGTTACACAGGAAATGCTATTTTTTTAGAAGCGCATAAACAACATACTGCTAATTTTTCTGAAGCAAGTTTATCAACTGGTTTGGTACGTTTTGGTGATTTAAATATTACAATGTTGTTGCAATTAATTTTACCTCTAATCATCTTTTTCTTAGGATATGCATCCATCACATCAGAAAAAGAAAATGGTACTTTAAAAATAATGCATATTCAAGGCGCAAAAGTGAAAGAAATACTTTTAGGAAAATCATTAGGTTTATTTTTAGTTTCGGCACTTTTCTTTTTACCTGCCTTTATTGCTTTATGGAGTATTACTTTTTTAGAAGAAGGCGAAATATTAAATAGTGCTATTGCTATTAGATGTTTACTAATTACTATAAGTTATGTCTTATTTTATCTGATTTTATGCTGTATTACTGTAATTGTATCTGGTAAAAGTCAGAATTCTAACAAGGCTTTATTAAGCTTATTAGGTGTTTGGTTGTTATTTTTTATCATCACCCCAAAAATGGCGCAAGTTGTTGGGAATTCTATGTATCCTAATCTTTCAAAAATTGCTTTTAAAGCAGAAATTGAAGACGAAATTTCTAAGCAAGGAGACAGTCATAATCCAAACGACCCATATTTTAATAGTCTTCGTGATTCTATTTTAAAAGCGAACAATGTTACCGATGTTAAAGATTTACCCATAAATTATAGCGGGTTTGTAATGGGTAAAGGTGAAGAACAATCTGCCATTATTTATAACAAACAACATCATAAATTGATTGATACATATAGAAAACAAAATAGTATTAGTGATGGTTTAGTATTGCTGAATCCTTATTTGGCAATTAAAAATGTATCTATGAGTTTATCTGGGACAGATTTTGATACGTATGTAAATTTCTTGTCACAAACAGAAGAGTACAGGTACAAACAATCTCAATATATGAATGAATTGCAGATGAAATTTATCAGTAATAAAGCAACAAGTAGCGAAGGTAAAATTAATGTAATTGATAAGTCTTATTGGAAATCTGCACCAAAATTTAACTACGAGTTTATATCCGTTTCTCAAACTATAAAAACACAGATATCAGCAATTATAACGCTTGTAATATGGTTTTTTTTTACGCTATTATTTATGATCAAATTTTCTAATCGATTTAAAATTATTTAGTTATGTATTTTATATTAATCAAACAATTTTTTAGATCTAAAACGGTTTTATTGACTTTTGGAATCTTAATGATTTTAGGCGTTTTAAGTATTGGAACAGGAAAACAATTTCTGACTCAAAAGCAGGAAGTAATTGCTAAAACCAAAGTTCAGCAAGAAAAACACATACAAACGCAAACCAGTCTTCATAAAGACGATTTAGGTTTGTTATTATATTATTTAAAATTCTCATTTATAAATCCGGTGAATTCTTTAGCAGGAATTTCAATAGGGCAGAGCGATTTGAATTCTCACATACAAAATGTAACTATTTTAAACCTTGAAGGACAAAAATATGATACAGATTTAGTAAACCCAATGCGTTTGCACGTTGGGAATTTAGATATTAGTTTTTTAATAATTTTTCTTTTTCCACTGATTATAATCGCTTTAAATTTTAATATTTTATCCGAAGAAATAGAAAAAGGAACTTGGAAAATGATTACCATTCAAGGTAAATCTTCTTTTAAATACTTATTGAAAAAACTATCTATAAGAGTGTTTTTTGTCTTTATTATTTTAGGGTTTTTATTTTTATTGGCTAAAAATATTTTAGATATTCCTTTTAATACTGGTTTTTTACAGATTATAACAATGAGTTATTTGTATGTATTATTCTGGTTTGCAATCTGCTTTTTTGTAGTGTTATTAAGAAAATTATCTAACACAAATGCTATTGTTTTGTTAAGTTGTTGGTTGGTTTTAGTGGTTGTATTGCCTGTTTTGGTAAGTAATTTCATCACTAATAAATATCCTGTAGAAGAAGCTTTTACAATGGCGATAAAGCAAAGAGATGAATATCATAAAAAATGGGATACAGATAAAAAAGAAACGATGGATAAGTTTTATGCGCATTATCCGCAGTTTTCTCATTATGAATTACAAGAAAAAGGTTTTTCTTGGCTTTGGTATTATGCAATGCAACAAATGGGCGATGATGAATCAAAAGAAGAACGTGATGCAATGTATCTAAAGATAGAAAAAAGAGAAACGTTAAGTAAAAAGATTGCTCAATTTTTTCCACCATTGCAGATGCAATTGGCTATGAATGATATTGCAAATACCAGTTTAACGCATCAGGTCAATTTTTTAAACGCAACTACCGATTTTCACGAAGATTTACGTTTACAATTTTATCCTGATATTTTTGACAAGAAGTCAGCAAATGCTATAAACTGGAAAAATTACAAACCAGAATTTTATAAGTATGAAAATAATTTTGACTTAACAAAAAGTATATCTTATATGGTTTTAATTAGCTTACTTTTAGTTGGTTTCGGTATTATTAAAAACAAAAAACATTTTACATAAAGTATATTTTAAATCACTAAATAACAACTAAGTTACAAACCATGCAAAATAGATGTATGGTTTGTAATTAAGTTTTAAAAAATAATGCATGATAATTTTAAAACAGAAATCAGATATTTTAGGAACTTTTGCAAGTTCTCTATGTTTGGTTCATTGTATTGCAACTCCTTTTATTTTTGTAGCGCAAACAAGTTTAGCTACATGTTGTAAAACAACAGCTAATTGGTGGGGTTTTATAGATATTTTCTTCTTAACTATTTCTTTTTATGCTATTTATTGGTCCACAAAATCAACTACAGTTAAATGGATACAATTCGCTTTGTGGCTAAGTTGGTGTTTATTGACGATAATTATTGTAAACGAAAAACTAGCATTATTTTCTATACCAGAAATAGCCATCTATTTTCCAGCATTTGCTTTGGTAATTTTACATCTTTATAATAGAAAATACTGTAAATGTAATGTTGATAAATGTTGTGTTAAGGAAATTTAATACTAATAGTTATTTTCTTTTAATATGCTTTTTTTTGTTAATGTCAAACAAAGTCCTATCAAAGGAAGCTAAAAGTTAACATATCTATTTCCCGATACAAAAATTAGAAAAAATGTGCCCAAGTATATCTTTATCAACGTCGTATTCTCCAGTAATATTACCCAGATGACGCAAACACTCACGAATATCAATCGAAAACAAATCGGTAGAAATTTCTAAATCAATGCCTTGTTGAACAGATGTAATGGCTTGTAGTGCATTATTTAAAGCTTCAAAATGACGCGAATTGGTTACAATGGTTTCGTTATTACTTAATGCGCCAATATTAACAAGAGAAGTAAGTTCTTTCTTTAATGCTTCGATGCCTGTTTTGTTTTTTGCGGATAAAGGAATTAGATTGTCAATTTTTGAAGATAGAGTAGAAACTTCATCATTTGAAAGCGTATCAATTTTATTTGCAATAACAAGCAAACGTTTGTTAGGAAAACGTTTTTTTATCGTTTCAATCTCAACTTTAAATTGAGAACTTTTAATTTTGAACTTTTCCGAATTTATGAGGAAGATTATCAACTGTGCATTTTCTGCCTTTTCGTATGCTTTTTTAATGCCTATATTCTCTACAATATCTTTTGTTTCTCTAATTCCTGCGGTATCTATAAACCGAAAAGCAACACCGTCTATAATAATTTCGTCTTCAATAGCATCTCTAGTAGTTCCGGCAATTTCTGATACAATGGCTTTTTCTTCGTTTAAGAGCGTATTTAAAAGGGTAGATTTTCCAACGTTGGGTTCGCCAATAATAGCTACAGGAATTCCGTTTTTCATCGCATTTCCAAAAGAAAAAGAATCTATCAATCGTTTTAAGACAAAGGTAATTTTAGTGACCAATTTTTTAAACTTTGTTCTGTCTGCAAATTCTACATCTTCACCAGAAAAATCGAGTTCTAGCTCTATTAAAGCTGCAAAATCTAAGAGTTGTGCACGTAATTCTTTCAATTCATTGGTAATACCACCACGCATTTGCTGAATGGCCATCTGGTGACTTGCCGCAGAATTGGAGGCAATAACATCTGCTACAGCTTCCGCCTGAGATAGATCCATCTTACCGTTTAAAAAAGCACGCATGGTAAATTCACCATTATCTGCCATTCTACACCCTTTTTTCAGAAACAATTGAATGATTTCTTGTTGAATGAATCGAGAGCCATGACAAGAAATTTCAACAACATTTTCACCCGTATAAGAAGTAGGGTTTTTAAAAACAGCGATTAAAACTTCATCTAGAATTGTATCGTTTTTAATAATATGGCCTAAATGAATGGTGTGCGTTTTTTGAGTTTTTAAAGACTTACTCTTTTTGATAGCTCTAAAATTAGCTTCAACAATTGCAATTGCATTTTCACCCGAAAGTCGAATGACAGAAATTGCGCCAACGCCAGAAGGTGTTGCGAGTGCTATAATAGTATCTTCTTGTATCATCTTGCAAAAATACATAAGATTTTAACAGCAAAATAAAAAGCCCAATACAATTTGTATTGGGCCTTTAAAAATATAATTTTTCTTTTAAGAAGAAGAAGATGCTTCTTCCGAAATAGTATTTATATTTAATTGATTACTTGGTGTAAACTCTAAAGTTCTCATTGGGAACGGAATATTGATATCTTCCGCATCAAAAGCTTTCTTAATTTCAATAATTGCTTTGCTTTTTGCTTTTAATTTTTCTAAAGCATTTTCAGAATCTACCCAAAATCTACATAAAAAATTGATAGAACTGTCTCCAAATTCTGTATAATAAAATTCTACATTTTTACCAATTTCATCTTGGTTAAAGTTATTTCTAATAGTTTCGGTGGTTAATTTTTCTACCATTTCTAAATCTGCACCATATTCAACACCGCAGGTAATAGAAATCCTCATTTTTGTAGTTAGAGAATAGTTTTTAAACGGACTTTCTAAAATGGTTTTATTAGGAATCACCACCATATTGTTGTCTGCTTCTTTCAACACAAAATAGTTGAGGTTGATATCAATTACTTCCCCAGAATAACCGTTGGTTTCTACCCAGTTTCCAATGTTTAAATTTTTTCTAAAAGACAACACAACACCAGAAATAGTGTTAGACAATGTGCCTTGTAATGCCAAACCAATAACAATACCAGAAACACCTGCTGCACCCACAATTGTTTTTAAAGTATCATCGAATTTTAAAACGGTCATTGCCAAGTACAAACCAATTAAAATGGTCACTGCAGACGCAAATCTAGAGACCAAATCTCTTACAGATTTCTGACTAATTTTCTTTCCAATCGTTCTATTCACTATCGTGTTCATTGCCCTCGAAGCAAAGTAAGCGATTAATAAAACGACAAAAGCGATGGCAAGATTTGGGATGTTTTTAATAAATAGATCTTTCCAAATTTCTAATTTTTCTAATACTTTATTCATATAAGCTATTTACTTGTGAATTTATTTTTGTCAAATTTATCACTAATTATTTAACAAAACTACTATCTAACTGTTCTCTTGTATCTTTTGACCACGCATTTAACATCCAAGTAGATTTTTCTAATTCTCTAATATAAGCGCCCATTAAATCTATAGTACCTTCATCTTTTGCTTTGTCTGCTCTGTCAATTACTTTTTTTAATTGCCCTAATAAAATTCTATGATCTCCAATAATTATTTTAACCATTTCTTTATCAGACATTAGCGGACTAGATTCTTTGATTCTAGCAATTTCTAAATAATCAGATAGGTTACTTACAGGATGATATCTTAATGTAATAATTCTTTCAGCAATTTCGTCAATCTTCATTTTCGTGTCATCATACATTTCTTCAAATCTGTTGTGCAAATCAAAGAAGTTTTCTCCTAAAATATTCCAATGGAAATTTCTTAATTTCTGATAGTATACATGATAATCTGCTAGCAGTATATTTAATTCTGCAACGATTGGGACTATATTTTCTTTGCCTATATTTAAATAATTCATAATTTAGTTTTAATTTGTATGAGCACAAAAGTAGGGTAGCATTGCAATGTAATCTTGCTCATTTAATTTTTATATTGACGCAAACAGAGTTGAACAAAACCTTTTACGGTATCAGTAGCGTAACAAAAGGATAAAAAATGCGTCTAATACGTACACAACCAAATTTTTAGAAAACATGAAAGAAGACAAACAGCTCTTAGTAATTACACATTTAAGTCAATTATTAGATTTTGTAACCGGTATTGGTGGATTTATAGTTCCATTGGTTTTATGGTTGACAAAAAAAGATGAAATTTTTGGAATGGACGTCCACGGGAAAGCCATTCTTAATTTTAGAATCTCTATGTTTATATATCTTTTACTGTGTATTCCGTTGATCTTATTCTTAGGTTTAGGAATTTTAGGGTTTATCGCAATCGGTATTTTCTATTTAATTTTTCCGATTATAAATGCGATAAAAGCAAGTAATGATGAAGCACCAAACTATCCCTTAAGTATTCAGTTCTTAAAATAATTTTATGATTTTATCAGCTATTCGTAATCTACTTACTGATAAAGATATTAGTGTAATACCACACGTTATTTGAGTTTTGCTTGGCAGTCACATGAAAATGTGTAAAATTACCTTCAATGTTCTTTCGATGACCATCGCTTTTAATCCATCCATCAACAACAGCCTTTGGTGTTGAATAACCAACAGCTACATTTTCGGCAACCAGTTTTGCGCTGGTATTCTTTTTTAAGTAATCTGCACGGTTTGTAAAATCATCATGAGAAATTTCCATTTTTTCGATCATATAATCAGTATGAATATCCGTCTGTGTTTTTATCACATCCAGCTTATTGAGTTCTGACAAACTTTTACTGCTTCTATACTTATTTAATAACTCTATAATTTCATTTTCTACAGCTGATTCTGAACTGATGGTTTCATCTATCATGCTAGTTGATTCTGAAGTTTCAGAACAAGAGATTCCTAATAACAGGACTGCTAATATTGCACTATATTTTAAAATTTTTCTCATCGATATTTTGTAATTAAATAGCTTGTTTTATAAAATCTTCATATTCGTAAAAAAAGAGCTCAAATTTTGGCATCGTATCGACAAAAAACTCATAACAGTCTCGCCAAGTATGTTTATTATAAATGCTAAATTTTCCTTCAAAAGGAACATAAATACGATGAATCTTTTTTCCGTTCTCTAATTCAAAAACATCGTTAAAAATAACTTTCGGAATTTCTGTCTCGAGCAAAACCTTTAAAGATATCATTTGATCGTAGTAGAGTAGGTTCACCAGTTCATCAGGATTTTCGATATCTAAACAAACCATCGCTTTTTTTCTATCTGCCACAAACTTAAAAGAGAATCCTTTTATTTTGGTGTTGTACAGCAACCATTTTCTAGGAAAAGACTTCCCAAAGCTCGTCCAAAAGTCTTTACGTAATTTAGCAGCTTCGTCTTTACTAAACATTTTTAAAATAAGTTTAAGATTTAAGATTTAAGATTTAAGATTCAAAATTCCGAATTTTAAACTTTGAATTCAAAATTTTAAATTCAACTACCCATGAATCTTTGCCATAGTACCACGGTCTTTCATCATTTCAGCCTCAAAAGCTAACAGTGCATTCCATTTTTTATCCACTATTTCTCTGTCTTGGTACGCTCTGGCAAAATGTAAAAAAGTAGTGTAGTGGCCTGCTTCAGAAATCATTAAATTCTTATAGAATTTTTGCAATTCTTCATCTTCCATATTTTTAGAAAATACTTTAAAACGTTCGCAACTTCTTGCTTCAATTAAAGCAGCCACTAACAACCGCTGAATTAAGGCATCGGTTCTGTCTTTTGTTTTATTGAAAAACTTTTGAAGTCTTATGGCATAATCGTTTTTTTGCTCTCTTCCTAAAACCATTCCACGTTTTACCATTAGCAAGTGCACCATTTTAAAATGTTGCATTTCTTCAATGGCAATATTGCTCATTTCTTTAACAAGCTCCGTTTCTTCAGAATAATTTATAATGATAGAAACCGCGTTAGAAGCGGCTTTTTGCTCTAAAAAGGCATGGTCTGTAAGTATTTGCTCTAAATTTACTTTGGCAATATCTGCCCAAGAGGTGGCTGTTTCAAATTGTAATCCTAACATTTTTCTATAATTTTTTGTAAACTCGAACCAAAATAGGCGAGTGCTTTCATTTCTTTTACGCTTGCCAATCTTTCGTTGCTCAGTACTAAAAGGCCAACGTTGGTAGCTTCGATATGATATTGCTTATTGCTTTCAAAGAACAAAATTAGTTCATCTGTAAAAAAATCTCTAATTCTTTCTTCACTTTTTCCAGATAAGTAAAAACGTTTGCTAAAATCTGGGTGCGCATCTATATCAATATCCTTATAGCCTGTAAAATGTAAAATATACTCAAAAACACCTTCTCTGTCTAATGTAAACTTAGGCATTTGAGCTTCTGTATGTATGTGCAACATGGTGGCTTTGATAACCTGTTTCGCTATCATGGCTCCCTCAGAGAATTGTACATCAAAAATGGTACAAGCTTCGTTTGAAAGTACGTTCGATACTTTGTCAATTTTTCTGGTTTTAAAATACCCAAAATTTGGCAACTCTTCCATTTCTAAATCAGAAAAAGCATCATAGGAATAATGGATTTCTTCGCTAACTTTTTGAATCGATTTTTGTCTTTTTGTTAAAATACCTTCTAAGGGTATGATTTGTTTTGGTAATATTTTACGAAGTGCAAAAGGATGTTCGCTACCAGATTTAGAATCATCTAAACCAATCACTTCAAAATGCCCACCATTTCTTTCAAAAGTCTCTGCGTAGTTATTCATGTTTTCCATCACAGAATGATCTACAAAATCACAGAGCGAAAAATCTACAATTGCTTCTGCTGTTTCTGGTATTTGATTTAATTTAGATTTTAACTTCGTATAGTTTAAAAAGGACGAAAAGTTCTTAACACTCACATAATATTTTCCATCTTCCCTAAACATTAAAACATTTGGTTTTATAACATTTTTTACAAATAATAAAATGTTTTTATTGATAATAACATGAATTGCGAATGTGACAATGATTCCAATTAAGATTCCAGTAATCAGACTTGTAGCTATGGTTACTAAAAGTGTTACTAGAAATATAATCAACTGCTCTGAACCAATGTTTAATACCTTTTTTAAGTTCTCAGGAGACGCTAATTTGTAACCCGTAAAGACTAAAATAGCTGCCAAAGCAGAAAGTGGAATCTTGCGTAACTCTGTTGCAAAAAGAAGAATAAAAGCGACTAAAAACAGCGCATGAAAAAAGTTTGCAGATCTATTATTTCCTTTATTATTTACATTTACAGAACTTCTAGCAATTACAGTAACTACATTTAAACCTCCTAAAAAACCACTGATAATTGTTGCCAATCCCAAAGCGCGAATGTCTTTATTGACGTTAGAACGTCTCTTTAAAGGATCTAATTTGTCTACAGCTTTAATGCTTAGTAAACTTTCTATACTTGCAATTAAAGTAATGGAAATCACAGCACCTATAAATTCTGCTTGATATATTTTTCCAAAATCGGGAAAAGCAAAACTTGCCAAAATATCATTCGGTAAATTAATAAGCTGCTCTTTAGCTATGGGATAAGTTGTTGTAGAAAATAGGTCAAAATAATAGAACATTCCCACACTTAAAACAACAATCCACATAGGTGCAGGAATCAATTGAAAGTATCTGTTTCTAATTTTACTGTAAAAAACCATAATTAGCAAACTAATAATTCCTATCACACCTGCATAAAACGCGCTGTTATCTGGAGTTTTTATAAAGTTTACAATTCCTTCTGGCACTTGCAATAACAAGTCTATAATGCTTCCTTCAGCATTCAAATTCCCTAACATTACATGAATTTGTTTGGCGAAAATGCCAATACCAATGGCTGCTAACATTCCTTGAATTGCAGAAGAAGGAAAGAAATCTCCTAAAGATCCCATTCTTAAAAAACCGAGAATTACCAATAGAATTCCAGAAATTACAATCGCAGCAAGTGTAAATAAATACCCTTGATACATGTCTCCGTTCCCTAAAATAGTAATTGCAGAAAGAATCACCACCACCAAGCCATTTCCAGGACCTGTAATGGTTACATGAGAGCCCCCAATAATAGAAACTACGATTCCGCCAACGATTGCAGCAATAATTCCAGAAATAGGAGGTGCACCAGATGCTAAAGCCAGTCCTAATCCTAAAGGAAGTGCGATTAGCGAAACGACAAAACCAGAAAAAATATTTTTTGGAATTTCGCTAAGAAATGTTTTGAGGGTATTTTTTTGGGTCATTTACTTTACAATTAAAACATCTGTGGGTAGTTCAGATAGTATATACTCTATATCATGAGGAAATATTCTATCTAAAATACCCAGTTTACTTGGTGCATTCATCACCAATAAATCGGCTCTTTTTACTTTTGCATAATGCCCAATAGAGTAGCCTCTTTTTCCGAAAATACTTTGAGTTATCACAGAAATATCAGCACAATTAATATCTTTTAAAATGGTTTTTACACGTTGCTCTTCTCTTATTTTTAATTTTTCTTTGATGATGGTTGCCTTTCTTAAACTTTTATCGTCATGAACATTTACATGCAATTCTTCTTGACTAATTTCTTCTACAATGGTAATTTTTTTGCAGTTTAAATTGGATGCAAACAGAAAAGAAGTATTGATGGTTTCTTTCGTTTTTTTATCCTTTAAACCATTCACAACAATGTGTTTACAGGGTCTCCTTTTAACAGATGGTTTAATAAGTAACAATGTAGAGCAAGGCGCCTTTCTTGTAATTTTTCTGGCAATAGAACCTACATAATATTTTAATAAATTCTCTTTTTGCAGGGCTCCTAGAATTAGTAAATCAATACTTTCTGCTTTACAAGTTTCAAGAATTACATCTACAGGTTTTCCTAGTTGCCAAATTGTTTTTAGTGGTTTATTTAAGGGTTCAGCTTCCTTTAAAATTGTATCTAACGCAGTTTCTTTTTTAGTAGACTTTTCACCTACATGAACACCTACTAATTCCGCATTAAACATGTTGGCAATTCTAATGGCTTCAAATAAATTGGGTTTTAAATTTGGCGAAAACGCAATACCAATTAAAATTTTATAAATTTTTTTCAAAAAAGAGATTGAATTTTATGAGTCGGCACAAGATAGGGAAGTTTATAAGAAAGAAAAAAACTATCGTTTTTATTTTTATGGCGTCTAATTATCTTTAAATTTACTGATTCAAAGGATATAGAGAAATATGTTAGAATTAGCAGGAATTATCATTTTAGGAATATTAGCACAATGGGTTGCGTGGAAGTTTAAAATCCCCGCAATTTTACCTTTAATTCTAATTGGTTTATTGGTGGGCCCAATCGCTGCGGCCTATTTAAGTGAAGATGGGAGCAAGTGGATTGAGCCCATTTGGAATGGCGAAAAAGGATTATTTCCTGGAGATGGTTTGTACTATTTTGTTTCTTTGGCCATTAGTATTATTCTTTTTGAAGGGGGCTTAACGCTAAAAAGAAGCGAGATTAAAAATGTAGGGCCTGTAATTACCAAACTAATTACATTGGGTTCTGCTATCACGTTCTTTGGATCTGGAATTCTTGCACACTATATTTTTGATTTAGGTTGGGAAATTTCTTTTCTTTTTGCAGGTTTAATTATTGTTACAGGTCCTACGGTAATTACACCAATATTAAGAAACATTCCACTAAAGAAAGATGTTTCTACCGTTTTAAAATGGGAAGGCATCTTAATAGATCCTATAGGAGCTTTGGTTGCCGTATTGGTTTTCGAGTTTATTAGTGTTGGTGGTGGTGGTGGTTTTACCAAAACAGCTTTGATGGAGTTTGGTAAGATTGTTTTATTCGGAACTTCATTCGGCTTTACCTTTGCACATGCCTTGGCTTTTGCGATCAATAGAAAATTAATTCCGCATTATTTACTGAACGTAGTGTCACTTTCTACAGTATTATTGGTCTTTGTAGAATCGGAAGTTTTTGCGCACGAGTCTGGTCTTTTAGCCGTTGTAGTTATGGGAATGGTGCTAGGAAACGGAAAATTAAAAAACCTTAAAGAATTACTCTATTTTAAAGAATCTTTAAGTGTATTATTAATTTCTATCCTCTTTATTTTATTAGCTGCAAACATCAATATAGAAGATTTAATGCTGCTCTATACTTGGAAAACAGCCATTTTATTTGCTATTGTAGTCTTTGTGATTCGACCTTTAGCCGTTTTTGCAAGTACATTTAATTCGAAATTAAAATTCAACGAAAAATTATTTATAAGTTGGGTAGGGCCAAGAGGTATTGTGGCCGCAGGTATTGCTTCATTATTTGGTAGTAAATTATTAAAAGAAGGAGTAGAAGGCGCAGAATACATTACGCCTTTGGTATTTATGATTGTTTTAGGAACTGTTTTGCTAAATGCAACTACAGCAAGATTGTTTGCGAAAATGGTAGGAGTTTTTCTAAAAAGTTCGAACGCCATTTTAATTGTGGGTGCATCCAGTCCTGCAAGATTAATTGCACATTATTTAACAGAAAACAATAAGAGAGTTGTTTTAATAGACTCGAATAAGAATTTTATTCAAGAAGCGAAAAATATGGATTTAGAAGCCTATACAATTAATGTCTATGACGAAGATTTAACAGATAATATTGAGTTGAATGATGTAGGCTACTTAATTGCAATGACTGGGAGTGAGGCTGTAAATCAATATACAATTAGCAACTTCTCAGAAGCTCTTGGTGAACACGGTTCTTATAGGCTGGCAACTTCTAAAGAAATTAGAAATAAAGCGATGCATAGTAGAACTGAATTTTTAACACCTAAAGACGACTATATTAATATCAGTGAAGCCTTTAGAGACAATCCAAAAATTTACGAAGTAGCGATCGAAACACAAGATGCTTATGAAGCAATGCTTTCTAAACTTTTTAGAGAATCTAGATCTGTGCCATTATTTGTAAGAAAAGGCGAAGAAATTTATTTAATTCCTGAATTTGAAAAATTAGAGGAATCTAAAGAAGACTGTACGCTAGTCTATTTGGGAAAGCCTTTAGAGGAGAATAAACAAAGTGTGCAAAGTCAAGAGGAATAAGAAATCTTGATCGAAAAGAATTTCTCGAAACTCTACCACATTCAAATAAATGCTAGAAATCTAGCTCAAAGGTTTGACGTAGTTTTTCTAACAACGGATTTTTCTCTTTCAGCTTGTTGAATTTTTCTTGTGGTGTATAAGCAAACTTTTTCTCTACAGTTTCATTTAGGTTTACCGAGATAACAATCCCGAAATTATTTAGTTTTTCTCGTAGGAAATTCAATAATTTAGGGCGTCCTTTTTTAAACTGGTCTTGCATTAATTTGTTGGGAACCGTAAATGAAATTTTAAAGCCTGCTTCCAATTTAGGAATGTCTGTTCCTACAATAGAAGCCATACTTCTTTCCCCTTTTTTATTCAGTTGTGCTGTGTACTCTTTCCATAAAGACTGTAGTTTTTTCTCTGTAAAATCAGCTTTTGGATGATTGTCAAAATTTTCTTCTACAACTACTTTCTTTTTATTATTTTGTTGATTGAATCCTTTTAAAGAAAATTTACTGGGTTGATTATTAGAGCGCCCTCTATTTTTTAATACAGGCTTTGCAGCTGCTGGTTTTGGTGGTTCAACAATTTGGCTGATTTTTACCGTTTCAATCTTCTTTTCAACCGGTTTTATAACCTGTTTTTTTGCAGGAGAAAGTGCTTGAAAAAAGGTAGCCGGAATTATGTAGTTAGCTGGTTTTTTTTTTTCTCCATCAAAAGTGATAGAGGCAATCTGCATTAAGCTTAATTCTACCAACAAACGTTGGTTTTTACTAGCTCTATAATTCAAATCGCAGTCATTTGCTTTGCCAATAGCTTGCATTAAAAAAGGAATGCTTGCCTTGGTGGCTTGCGTTAGGTATTTCTTTTTGGCATTGTCGCCAACTTCTAACAGTTCTAAAGTGGCTTTGTCTTTTGCAACTAGTAAATCTCTAAAATGACTCGCCAAACCGTTTATAAAATGATGCCCTTCAAATCCTTTTGCTAAAACGACGTTAAACGCATTTAAAACTTCAGGAATTTTATTGGCTAACAACAAATCTGTCATTCCAAAATAGGTGTCGTAATCTAATACGTTTAAATTTTCGGTAACAGCATCTCTGGTTAAGTTTTTTCCAGAAAAACTAACCACTCTATCAAAAATGGACAATGCATCTCGCATGGCACCATCTGCTTTTTGGGCAATAATGTGCAAAGCATCATCTTCTGCCGTAATATTTTCTTTCTCACAGATGGTTTTTAGATAATTTTTAGCATCTAAAACACCAATTCTTTTAAAATCGAAAATCTGACAACGCGACAAAATCGTAGGAATAATTTTATGTTTCTCTGTAGTTGCTAAAATAAAAATAGCATGTGCAGGTGGTTCTTCCAACGTTTTTAAAAATGCATTAAAGGCCGCCTGAGACAGCATGTGCACTTCATCAATAATATAAACTTTGTATTTTCCTGTTTGTGGCGGAATCCGAACTTGGTCTGTTAAACTTCGAATGTCATCTACAGAATTGTTAGAAGCGGCATCTAGCTCAAAAATATTAAAAGCAAAATCTTCTTCTTCTGCATTTGCTGCATCTTGTTGGTTAATTTTCTTCGCTAAGATTCGAGCACAAGAAGTTTTACCAACACCACGTGGGCCTGTAAATAACAATGCTTGTGCTAAATGATTGTTTTTTATAGCACTCTCTAACGTATTTGTAATGGCTTTTTGCCCTACAACATCCTCAAAATTTTTAGGACGGTATTTACGCGCTGATACTATAAAATGCTCCATTTAGTGAATCAAGTTGAATATTAGGATGTCTGTTCGAGTTTTTCCATCAAAATTAAATTCGATTTCTAGGTACTCAAAGAGCCATTCATTATTTTAATAATTGTTGAACAAAAATAGCCATCTAAAGCCTTCTACACAAAAAGGTTTCTTAACAAAATGCTAAAGTTGTAAACAACTGTAAAAAGATACGTAATTTTACGACTGAATAGATAGTTCGAGTAGTTAGTTTCGAATTAGAAGTTCAGAAAATTGCACCTCGCGTTCATTATCAGATACTTGGTGCAATTTTTAATATTAAAATGATAAAATATTTATGAAAATTATAACCTCTGTTGCATTGCTTAGTTTTTCTATGCTATTATTCTCTTGTTTTGGTGTTTCAGGCAAGAAACAGCAAACCGAATCTGCCATCTATGTGCCGCAAGCAGATACAAAAGTAGCCTATTTTGCAAGCGGCTGTTTTTGGTGTGTAGAAGCCATTTTTGAAAGCGTACATGGCGTAGAAGAAGCCGTTTCTGGATATGCTGGCGGAAATACTTTAAACCCAACCTATGAAAAAATAGGAACAGGACAAACAGGACATGCAGAAGCAGTGGCGGTGTATTACAATCCTGAGAAAGTATCTTTTGAAACTTTAGTGACTGTATTTTTTGGCTCTCATGACCCAACAACCGTAAATGGGCAACATCCAGATTATGGTTCTCAATACAGATCTATTGCTTTTTATAAAACAGCAGCAGAACAAAAAACAATACAAGCCGCTCTTAAAAAACTGAATACAGAAATTTATGACGGAAAAATAGCCACCGAAGTTGCTGCATTAAAAAAGTTTTACAAAGCGGAAGAATACCACCAAGATTTTGAACGTAGAAATCCGAACCAAGGCTATGTAAAAGCAGTTTCGGTACCAAGATTAAATCGATTTAAAGAGAAGTTTCCAGAGTTATTGAAGAAAGGGAATCATTAAAGTATACTTTTATGATTTCGCTAACTTTTCAGCTATGTTTAGTAATGGAATTAAAAGCTATAAGCTTCCAATTAATCACTTAACCAAAATTTTTATTTTAAAGTTAAATAAAAAAAATGGCAGACTTAGGTAAAAGCTTTAGGCTAAGCAACAAAACCCATATTAAATGACTCATTGTTTATTTTGGGAATTAATTATACTTAAAGTTAACAATAGTATAATTCCGTTTTAAAGATTTTTATCAGTAGTTAGCTAAGCTAAATTTTTTTAGGAGAATGCAAACACGTATAAATACCTATTTTTAAAACAAAAAAAACCTCACGATTCCAAAATTTCGGGAGTGAGGTTTTCAATATTTCTAAAAAGAAAAAATTATTTACCGGTTTCTTCTTTCTTTATTTCTGCTTTGTCAGCAATAATTCTTGCCTCCATATTGGCAACTTCCCAAGCGGTATGAAAAACCAAACGTGTTCTGTTTTCTAACAACTCATAGTTAATTTTGTCTGGAGTATCTGAAGGTTTGTGGTAATCTGCATGTGTACCATTAAAATAGAAAATAATTGGCACATTGTTTTTTGCAAAATTGTAATGATCTGATCTGTAATAGAATCTATTTGGATCGTTCTCATCGTTGTATTTATAATCTAAATTAATGTTCATGTATTTTGTATTTACTGCTTCAGAGATGTTGTGCAATTCTGTACTCAACTTGTCTGAACCAATTAAATAGACATAATTCGGATCTGCTTTGTGTCTGTCGTCAATTCTACCCACCATGTCGATATTCAAATCACAAACCGTGTTTGCCAAAGGAAATATAGGGTCTTCATCTGTGTAATATTTAGAACCTAACAACCCTTTTTCTTCACCAGTAACATGTAAAAACAAGATCGAACGTTTTGGTCCTTTTCCTGCTTTTGCTGCCATTTGAAACGCTTGCGCTATTTCTAACATCGCAACGGTACCCGAACCATCATCGTCTGCTCCGTTATAAATTTCGCCATTTTTAATACCTTCATGGTCTAAATGTGCAGAAATTACCACAATTTCATCTGGTTTTTCAGTTCCTTTGATAAAAGCAACTACATTTTCAGAGGCTTTTAAAGGCGTTCTTCTTTTTCTTTTATTTAGAAATTCTGCAGGAACTTCTTGAAAATAATCATCGCCACCTAGTGGAGAAACAATTCCTTCAGAAACATAGAAGTTTTTGATGTATTCCACAGCCATTTTTTGACCTGGTTCACCAGTATTTCTTCCTTCAAATTCATCTGAAGCGTAGGTAAATAAATGAGCGCCTAAATCTTTTGCAGTAATTGTTGCAGCATATTTTGCAGCCTGATCTACGTTTGCATCATCATTAGATGCGTTTTTACTAGAACCACAGGCCATAAAAGCGACTGCACTAGCAACATAAAGTATTTTTTTCATCGATTAAAAAAGTATTTTGTTTATTGATAAGTATTCAAAAGTAACAAAAAGTTACAGGGAATTCAAAATTAGTTTTTGTGAATCACAAATTGTTGTAAGGATTTGTTAAATTTTAACAAATTGTTAGGGAATAGATTTTCAAAAGCATTCTTAGAAATTAAGGCTTCTGTAGTACCAAATTGCACCTTATTTTCTGTGAGTAAAATAATTTCATCTGCAAGTTGCAATGCCAAATTTACTTCATGAGAAGAAATAATAATGGTTTTATCGGTTTCTTTTACTAATTTTTGAAGTAAAGAAAAGATATTTATGGTCTGATGCATGTCTAAATGCGCCGTGGGTTCGTCTAAAATAATTACTGCTGTATCTTGTGCCAAAGCTCTTGCAATTAAAACACGTTGCAATTGGCCGTCACTCAACTCATAAAAACGATTGTTTTTTAAATGGGCGATTGCTGTTTGTTCAATCGCTAGATGTATTTTTTGAAGATCTTCTTCGGCAAGTTTATCAATCCAATTTGTGTAGGGTTGTCTTCCTAGTGCAATCAATTCAAAAACGGTTAATTGACTTTCTGGCAAACGTTCTGTTAACACCAAGCTTAGTTTTTTAGAAAGTTCATTTTCTGAATAAGCATCAAGATTTTTACCATCAAAATGAATGCTGCCAGCAATTGGTTTTTGCACTTTAGAAAGGGTTCTTAACAGCGTCGATTTTCCGATACCATTTTTACCTAAAACACAAATTAGTTTTCCTTTTTCTATGGATAGGTTTATGTTAGAAAGAACAATATTGTCTTGCTTTTTCTGTTGATAACCAATGGTGAGCTGTTCGGTTTTTAGGATGATATGTTTCTTTTTATTTTCGATTTTATTTTAATTTAGTTTCAAAGTTTCAAAGTTTCAAAGTTTCAAAGTTTTGAGAATTCTATGTTTTCTATGCTCCTATGTGGTCAGTTTTTATATTTTCAATTTATCTAAACAAATATTTTCTTTTTCCGAACCAACAACCAAATAACAATGGGCGCACCAAATAATGAGGTAATTGCGTTTATGGGTAAGGTAAATTCACTTGTTGGCAATTGCGCAATACTATCACAAATCAACATAATAATGCCTCCTAAAATAACCACGGCGGGTATTAATGTTTTATGATTAGAAGTTGAAAAAATAATTCTTGCAATATGTGGCACTGCCAATCCAATAAAGGCAATCGGCCCCGCAAAAGCCGTAATAACTCCTGTTAAAACACTTGTAATTAATAAGATGAAATTTCTGCTTTTTTTTACATTGATTCCTAAACTCTTTGCATAATTTTCTCCTAACAATAGGCTGTTTAAAGGTTTTATAATGGTAAGTGTTGCCAACATTCCACTTGTGTAAATAACTATAAAAACAAGCAGTTCGTTCCAAGAAAGGTTTCCTAAGCTTCCAAAACTCCAAAATAAGTATTGTTGAATTTGAGCAGCTTCACTAAAATAAGCCAAAACGCTAATCACGGCAGCCGTTAAAGAGCCAAACATCAAACCAATAATTAAAATAGACATGGTATTCCTTACTTTATTGGCAGCAATAATTACGGCAGATAAAACCAAAAAAGCACCCAAACTAGATGCAATTGGTAAAGACCAACTTGAAATTGAGTTTGTTAAGAAAAACCCACCAAAAAGAGACGAACCTAAGATTAATAAGGCGACACCTAAACTTGCACCTGAGGAAATCCCCAGAACAAAAGGGCCTGCAAGCGGATTTCTAAAAAAAGTTTGCATCAACAGACCTGCTACTGAAAGTCCAGAACCTACTAATATGGCGGTAATTGCTTTTGGCAATCTAAAATGCAAAATAATGGTTTGCCAACTTTCTTTGGAGGGAATGCCTCCAGATAAGGTATTAAGTATTTCTCTGTAAGGAATACTAACAGAACCCAAGCTAATGTTTATAAAAAATAAAACCACCAATAAAATTGACAGTAATATAAAATGTTTTTTGTATGATTGTTGTTCCATCCTATTGTTCCTGCACAAACAAGAATCTATTTGTTTTATGTATGTCTGGTTGAGCGCAGTCGAAACCTAATTACAGTTCTCTTCCGAAGGTTCTGAACGCTCAAAGAGAAATTACTTATCATCTTTTAAGAAAGCCACCAATTTCTGAATTGCAATTCCTCTATGAGAAATTTTATTCTTCTCTTCAGCATTCATGGTTGCAAAAGATTGATGGTATCCTTCGGGTTGAAAGATTGGATCGTACCCAAAACCTTTTTCGCCTTCTTTTTTCTTTAGAATTGCACCTTTGCAAATTCCTTCAAATAAAAACTGTTTTCCGTCTAAATTTAAACAAACAGCAGTTCTAAATTGTGCTTTTCTATTTTTCTTATCACTTAATTCCGAAAGCAATTTTTGCATATTATTTTCAGCATTTGCGGGTTCGCCAGCAAAACGAGCTGAATACACTCCTGGTTTTCCGTTTAAAATTTCTACCTCTAAACCTGTATCATCAGCAAAACAATGGTAACCAAATTTTTGGATAATGTGATCTGCTTTTAATTTTGCATTGCCTTCTAAAGTAGTTTCCGTTTCCTCAACATCATCAAAACAACCAATGTCTTTTAAACTCAATATTTCTATAGAATTGGATAGCATTTCTTGTACTTCTTTTAATTTATTTAAATTGTTGGTGGCAAAGACAAGTTTCATTAAAAATAAGTTGATTTTTCACAAATGTAATCATTTTATAAATGTTATTTTATTGTTTTTTAAGCTCAATAGATTAAAATGATACCGTAAATTGTAAAAATTTAAAAACGTTAAAACTATTGATATCATTGATTTGTCGTGAAAATGTCGGGTTAAAAAGGCTTCAAAAAATTTGTCAACTTAATTTACAACACTAACATTGTATAGAATTTAAAAATCAACATATTATGAAACAGCCAGAATTAGGACAAAAAATATTAGAACTAAGAAAACAAAAAGGATTTACTCAAGAAGAATTGGTAGAACAATGCAATATTAATGTTCGTACAATTCAGAGAATTGAAGCTGGTGATGTTGCCCCCAGAAGTTATACCATAAAAGCTATTTTAGAAGTGCTAGGTTTTGATTATTCAGAAATTTTTGACAAAAAATACATTCCTGGAAAATTTGATACCATTTTAGGAATCGATAAAAACAATATTTATAAGCAATTAAACATTGCTATGATTTTTGGAATTGTTTATTTTATAGTTGGTTTTTTTGAAGTTGGTGCTGAGTTTTTAAGTTTTGAAAAAGAAAGTAGTATTTTTAAAAGTATTTACATCGCAATTAAAACACTATCAATTATTTCTCTATTTCTATTTTTTAGAGGTTTTGTGATAATAGGGGCAATGTTTAAAAATTATTTATTACAAATAAGCGCATTCTTAATCATTGTTTTTGTCTTTTTCTTTTCAGTTTTAGATGTAACTTCATTATATGTTTGGGAAGAATTTTTAGGTGTTTTCGGAATGGCAAAACTTATTGCCTATGGTGTTTTAAGTATTTTATTGGGAATTGCTATCAGAAGGTTGGTAGATTTTGGAGACTTGGCAAAATGGACTGGAATACTTGAAATTATTACAGGAATTTGTTTGTTAGCCGTTATTTTATCTCCAATTGGTGTGGTGACACAATTTATCGTAGAAATTTTTGAAATCATATTAATCTATAGAGTTGGCTTAGTTCTAAAAGAGTCAGTTTAGAAATTACTCATGATGATACGGTTCATTCTTCAAAATCGTAAAACCTCTATACAGCTGCTCTACAACAAATAAACGAATCATTTGATGAGAAAAGGTCATTTTAGACAATGAAATTTTCCCAGTTGCTTTTTTATAAACCGCATCAGAAAATCCATAAGGACCACCAATCACCAAAACCAGTTGCTTGATTCCAGAATTCATTTTCTTTTGTAAATATTGAGAAAATTGAATCGAAGTAAACTCTTTTCCCTTATCGTCTAATAAAACCAACTGGTCTGTGTTTTGTAGTTTCGATAAAATGAGTTCACCTTCTTTTTCTTTTTGCTGAACCTCGCTTAGATGCTTTACATTTTTAATATCTGGAATGATTTCTAATTCGAACTTTATATAATGTTTTAGACGGTTTTGATATGCTTCAATTAATTGAATTAGGTTCTTATTGTCCGTTTTACCAATAGCGAGTAGTTTAATTTTCATTTTTTATGTTTGGTTGAGCGCAGTCGAAACCTTTTTAAAAACCTCTCACAAGCGGCGCTTTTATCTTCAAACTTACATATATTTCAGTTTTCAATAATGCTCGAGGTGACAATCATTGTCGTTACAAATTTATTTGTTTTAAAACATAAAATCATCAGAACTTACATAAAATTGAAAATCATTGTTATTTTTACATCAGAATTAGAACAAATATGATATCAAAAACACAATTTGAAAAAGAATTAGAATTAATTATTGCGAATGCCATTAGAGAAGATGTGGGTGATGGAGATCATACATCACTTTCTTGCATTCCTGCCGATGCGCAAGGAACAGCAAAATTATTGGTAAAAGATGAAGGAATTATTGCTGGAGTTGAATTCGCAAAACAAGTTTTTGCCTATGTGGATGCCGATTTAGAGGTCGAAACGTTTATCAATGATGGTGAAAAAGTTGCTTATGGAGATATTGTCTTTCATGTTTCAGGAAAATCGCAATCTATTTTAATGGCAGAGCGTTTGGTGTTGAATGCAATGCAACGAATGTCTGCAATTGCCACAAAAACCGCATCTTTTGCTGATTTGTTAAAAGGAACAAAAACCAAAGTTTTAGATACCCGAAAAACCACTCCAGGAATTAGAGCTTTAGAAAAATGGGCGGTAAAAATTGGTGGCGGAGAAAACCATCGTTTTGCGTTGTATGATATGGTGATGATCAAAGACAATCATATTGATTTTGCGGGCGGAATTACTGCAGCAATCACCAAAACAAAGCAATATTTAGCAGAAAAAAATTTGGATATTAAAATCATTGTAGAAGCGAGAAGCTTAGATGAAATCAAAGAAATTTTGTCTAATAAAGGTGTTTATAGAATTTTAATTGATAACTTTAATTATGAAGATACCAAAAGAGCAGTTTCTTTAATTGGAGATACCTGTCTTACAGAATCTTCTGGAGGAATCAATGAAAAAACAATTAGAAAATACGCAGCATGTGGGGTCGATTTTATTTCTTCTGGGGCATTAACACATTCGGTTTATAATTTAGATTTGAGTTTGAAAGCCGTTTAGAAAAAGGATTTAAAAATTTCAATAGCATCCAGCTTTAACTGGCTGAAAATGAAAATGAAAAATAATAAAAAAAGGCAGATAAACGTAACACCCATGAATAGCAATTCGCTTTAGCGTGTTGCTATTGATGGATTGCTATCTGAATATAAAATTAGTATTGAATGAAAAGAGTAAGTTTTTATGTGCTATTATTAAGTTTTTTTATGTTCTCTTGTGATCGAAATAAAAGTAATATTCCCATTTTTTCTTACAAGCTACAGAAAGAGGGAGTTCAAAAATTAAAATTAGGTATTAATGAAAAAGAGAACCAAATAAATTTTGAATATCTTCACGAAAAAGATACAGTCAAAGAGATTTTTCTAAAATATAATCCTGAAATTGATGTTCTGATTTTAGAATTAGATACTTTCCAGCACATTGACAAAAGTTATGACTCTAAAAGTTTAAACTTTAAAATGTACCAATCAAAAAATAGTAAAGAACAGGATAGATCTTTGGTTTTCAATTCAAAATATGGTCTTTTAGCAAGTTTAGCTTATGGCGCTGATTTTTTATTTTTAAAAGATTCCGTTTCAACAAATGATAAAGAATTGATTTTTAAAGGAATCTTTTTAGAGATGAATAAAATTCATATCGAATAATATTTTTAAAAACTTAGTTACTTTGCCACTAAATTTAACTTTGTAGTTCAAACAATGACAAAAGAAGTAGAAGACAATTTAGACAAAATACCAATCGTAAATGTTTTGGTAAGAACTGGGAAGAAAATGAAAGTTCCTGGTCTAGAAGGTATGTCTTTATATGACCTTTTAGAAATGTATTTTATAGGAATTATAGAAGGTGCACTCACTACAAGAGCAGGCGGAATTGCATACAGTTTCTTTATGGCAATTTTTCCTTTTTTGTTGTTTGTATTAACGTTAATTCCTTTTATGCCCATACCAGGAGTTCAAGAAAGTTTACTCTCTATAATTTCAGATATTTTACCTCCAAAAACCTTTGATGCCGTAGATTCTGTGTTGGTAGATATTATTAAAAATCAGTACGGTGGTTTGCTTTCTTTTGGTTTTATAGGCTCTATTTTTTTAATGACAAATGGTGTGAATGCCATTTTTGGTGGTTTTGAATATTCGTACCACGTAAAAATAGTGAGAAACGTTTTTAGATCTTACTTTGTTGCCATGTTGGTTTCTATTGTAATTGTTTTATTTCTGTTGGTGACCGTACTTTTAATTATATTTTTTGAATTGGTTTTAAAAGATATGGTTACTTTAGGCTGGTTAGAAGACAATTTAATTTGGATACAGTTAGCCAGAGGTCTTATGTTTTTAATCATGATTTTTTTGACCGTTTCTATGCTGTATCATTATGGTGTTAAAGAAGGAAAACATTCAGGATTCTTTTCTCCAGGAGCTGTATTTACGACTATTTTATCAATCTTAACATTTTATCTTTTTGGGTATTACGTAAATGAATTTGCAAAATACAATGAGCTATATGGCTCCATTGGTACACTTTTAATATTGATGCTTTTTATTTGGTTAAATGCCATTATTTTACTTTTAGGTTTTGAATTAAATGCTACAATTTACTCTTTAAGAAGACGAAATAAAACCTTTGTAACTCCTAAAAAATTATAACTTTTTCACGATATTTGTCCGCGCAGAGCGTTTAGGTATTTCACTCTTGTGAAAGTTTGCCTTTTTGCTGTGTTTGTCATTCCTGCCAAGTCGAGATTTTAATAAATCGCTCGACTCCGTTCGAGGAGACACATTAAAAAACAGTAATTTATGAAACCAAGCATCCCAAAAGGAACCAGAGATTTTTCGCCAACAGAAGTTGCCAATCGTACGTATATTATGAACACGATTAAAACGGCTTTTGAAACTTTTGGTTTTCAGCCAATTGAAACGCCAAGTTTTGAAAACTCCTCTACTTTAATGGGGAAATATGGTGATGAAGGGGATCGGTTGATTTTTAAGATTTTAAACTCTGGAGATTTTTTATCAAAAGCTAATGAAAAATTATTATCAGAAAAGGATAGTTTAAAACTAACTTCTCAAATCTCCGAAAAAGCATTGCGCTACGATCTTACAGTTCCGTTTGCAAGATATGTGGTACAACACCAAAACGAAATTACCTTTCCTTTTAAAAGATATCAAATTCAGCCCGTTTGGAGAGCAGATAGACCACAAAAAGGGCGTTTTAGAGAGTTCTTTCAATGTGATGCAGATGTTGTTGGCAGTACATCTTTATGGCAAGAAGTAGAGTTTATACAATTGTATGATACTGTTTTTACCGATTTAGGTTTGGCGGGAACCACCATCAAAATTAATAATAGAAAAATACTATCTGGAATTGCAGAAGTAATTGGTGCGCAAGACAAACTCATCGATTTTACAGTCGCTCTAGACAAGTTAGATAAAATTGGTAAAGAAGGTGTTGTCAAAGAAATGCTTGCTAAAGGAATTACAGCAAATGCGATTGAAAAAGTACAACCTTTGTTTGATTTTTCAGGATCTAATGTAGAGAAATTAGCTTCTTTAGAAAGTATGTTGCAAACTTCCGAAGAAGGAAAAAAAGGCGTAGAAGAATTACGTTTTGTAATTCGTTCAATTTCAGAATTGGAATTAAAATCTACTAATTTAGAAGTAGATGTAACCTTAGCAAGAGGTTTAAACTATTACACAGGTGCCATTTTTGAAGTTGCTGCACCAGAAGGCGTAAAAATGGGTTCTATTGGTGGTGGCGGAAGATATGACGATTTAACAGGCATTTTTGGTTTAAAAGACGTTTCGGGTGTTGGAATTTCATTCGGATTGGATAGAATTTATTTGGTGTTAGAGGAATTAGGTCTGTTTAAAACGGTCGATTTGCCAAAACCAAAAGTACTCTTTGTGAATTTTGGTGAAGAAGAAGCAATGTATGCAATGAAAGCAATTTCTAAATTGAGAAAACAGCATATCAAATCAGAATTATTTCCGGATGCCGCAAAAATGAAAAAACAGATGAATTATGCGAACAAGCGTAAAATTGAATTTGTTGTTATTGTGGGGTCGGAAGAAATAGAAAAACAAGAATTTACCTTAAAAAATATGGTTTCTGGCGAGCAAACAAATTGTTCATTATCAGAATTAATAGCGAAATTAAAATAGTCTTTCAAAATATCGGGACAGGTAGAGGTTCGTATAATGAACATTCTAGATGTTGTAATTAAGCTTGCCGAAGTTTATTGAAGTATAATTATAATTGATGCAAAAATTATAATAATACATTGTAAACCCGTAAATTTGCACTTTAATAAACGATTGAAATGTTTGAACTGAACAGCAAAATGAATGACGAAAGAATTGACGAAATAGGTGAAAACCACGTGGCAACTTCTGCTCAAAATCCAGTGAGAGACGATGCTTTTGATATTTCTGATGAAGAAAAAATTAATAGAATCCAAGAAAGTGTAAAAGAAATCTTGATCACTTTAGGAATGGATCTAACGGATGATAGCATGCAGGGGACGCCTAAAAGAGTTGCCAAAGCTTTTGTAAATGAAATGTTTATGGGTTTAAACCCTAAAAATATGCCAAAACCATCTACGTTTGACAATAATTATAATTATGGTGAAATGTTGGTAGAAAAGAACATCGTGGTGTATTCTACCTGCGAGCATCATTTATTACCAATTATTGGAAAAGCACATGTTGCTTATATTTCTGGTGGAAAGGTAATTGGGCTTTCTAAAATGAATAGAATTGTAGAGTATTTTTCTAAAAGACCACAAGTACAAGAGCGTTTAACCATGCAAATTGTGCAAGCAATGCAAGAGGCTTTAGGAACACAAGATGTGGCCTGTGTTATTGACGCAAAGCATTTATGTGTAAATTCAAGAGGAATTAAAGACATCGAGAGTTCTACAGTAACTTCAGAATTTGGAGGGAAGTTTAAAGAGAAAACAACTAGAAAAGAATTTTTACAATATTTACAAATGGATACAAAATTCTAAACTTTAGGATTTATATTATTAGAACCCGTTTTGAAATCTTCAGAACGGGTTTTTGTTTTTTTACTTCTACGCAAAATAAGAAAACATACTGCGTGTTTTTAGCTCTTCATTTATTTAAAATGATCATATTTTTTAATTGAGTGATTTTTTTACCAAAATTTTGAAAGCTTGAAAAAGCCCACTTTCCTGTCACAGCTAGCTTTCAGAAATACAAAATCAAAATAAAACAAATTTTTTTGAGACACTTTTAAAACTTTTACGTTCTTATATTGTAAGAGAAAACCAACCAAGCTTTTTTTGAATTCGAAAAATATCATACAAAATTGTAAAAAGAATGAATACTCCGCTCAATTGGAAGTATATCATGCATATAAAAACATGATGTTTGGTAGCGCTCTAAGAATCGTAAAGAGTAGGGAAGAAGCAGAAGATATTGTACACGATTGTTTTATAAAAGGTTTTGAGAAAATACATCAGATTGATGATGATGCCAATTTAGGAGCTTGGTTAAAAAGAATAGTCATAAACAAATCTTTAGATGTTGTAAGGCATAAAAAAAAGATGATTTGGGTGGAAGAAACGTTGCTTTTAGAACAAGAAAATATACTTATTGAAGATGATATAGTGCCAACTATTTCAGTTGAATTTGTAAAGGAATGCATCCATAAATTAAAAGAAAAATACAGCATTATTCTTGTTTTATATATGATTGAAGAGTATAATCATAGAGAAATAGGAGCTTTATTAGATTTAAAAGAAAGTACGGTTAGAAACCAATACAAAAGAGGAAAAGAGCAACTTTTAGCGTTGTTAAAAAACAAGGAAGAATGAAATTAGAAGAATTCATACAAAAAAACAAAGCATCTTTTCGAGAAGAAAAAATGCCTAATAAAGCAACAGTTGCTTTTGAGAAGTTGTTGAAGGAAAAATTACATCCACCAAAAAAACAGACAGTCTATTATTTAAAATACATTGCTGTTGCAGCTTGCTTTGCAGTGATCATTGCCTCACTTTTTTGGGTTCAAAATTCTGAAGTATCTCATAATGATAAAACAGCATTGTTAGCCAATTTAAATGCAGATTCTGCTGGAAAAAGATTAGAAGGTGTCTATAAATTTAATGATGAGTATGAAAAAGAAGACGAGAAAATCATCAATAGATTGCTTACCATTTTACACAAAGACGAAAATGCAAATGTAAAAATTGCAACGGTAGATGCACTTTTAAAATTTCCGTCGAATGAAAAAATAAGAAAGAATTTAATAACAGCTTTAGAAAACGAAACAACACCACTAGTACAAATTAAATTGATAAAAGCATTGAGCATTTTAAGGGAAAATCGTGCACGAAAACCTCTTGAAAAGATCATAAATAATGAACAAACCTATCCAATAGTAAAGAACAATGCAACTTTAGCTATGGTAGAAATAAACCAATAACAACATGAAAAATTTAAAATATACATTCATTTTAGCAATTGCATTTTCGTTTTTAAACGTCAATGCACAAGAGAAAAAGATAAAATTTAACAAAGGAACTTTAAAAATCTGTTCGTCTAAAAACTTTTCGGTAAAAGGTTATGACGGTGATGAAGTCATCATTAAAAGCATTCATGATAAAAGCACGAGTCATTTTTTTAGAAGTCGGAACAATTTAAGGTATCCTCAAGTAGGAACAGGAAAAAGGTTGAAAGGGTCTGCTATTAGTTCTTCTATCAATTACCAAGTAAGAACTGATTCGACTCGAATGAATAAATTATATAGAGGATTTGGAAGGGTTTTAGATAGTACAGAAAAAAATAATTTTATTATTTATAGTACAGATAGCAATCGTAAAAAAGGATTAAAGAAGTTAGGTAAAGAGAATGAAAATAAAGAATTAGGCATATATTTTATCATTGAGAGAATTGGAGATGAATTGGTTTTTAAAGACGATACAGAAAATCAATATGTTATGATTGCAAACGAGCAGTATGAGATTAAAATTCCGAATACTTTAAAATTGAACTGGGAAACAAATGGCTGTAAAAAGGAAAAAGAAAATACAAGAAAATATGTTTTCTTCAATTCTAAAGCTTCCTCTTTATCTAATTTTAATGGTGAAGTAGAAATATCAACTTCTTTAAATAACATGCGTTTAGTAGATGTTACGGGGCCTGTTTCTATCAATTCAATAGGAGGAAACATAACCATTGAATTCGATAAAAAAACACCTAGGAAATTATACTCTGTGTATTCTAACAATGGTTTTATAGACATTACAATTCCTTCTAATTCTAGTTTAAATTTAGATGCAACCGCAAGTGATATTTTTAGTGATATTGATTTTAATGTGCAAGATGAAAAGGAAGTGGAAGGCTTGCAAAAAATGAAATTAAAATTAAATTCAGGGAAAGTAACAATGAAGTTGAATGCAGGTTTGGGGAATATTTATTTGAGGAAAAAATAAAAATTATTTGAGTTAGTTTAAAAATCCGTTTAGAAATTTTCTAAACGGATTTTTTATGATATAATTTTTAAACGTTTCGTCATTCCTGTGAAAACAGGAATCTAAATTTGACTATTATGGATTCCTGTTGTCACAGGAATGACAGATAAAAATATTTTACTTATTCACTAAAACCCATTCTCCTTTTTCAATCAAAGGAATGGCTTGTTTAAATTTCACTTCTTTTTCTTCACCACTCATTACATTTTTAATAGTAATACGTTCGTTTCTACCAATTTTTGGCTGTTCTCTCACGATGGTTTCAACCGGTTCTTGTTGTTGCTGACGAGAGCTAGAGATAGCTTGTTCACTAGAGTTTTGTACGGCTGCTTTACTTGTATTTAAACGCTCTCTTCTTTGATCTCTAGCTTCAGAAATTTGATTTGAATCTTGTGTTGGCAATTCTCCTTTAAATAAGAAAGACAATACTTCTTTGTTAATTTCGTCGACTGTTTTCTTAAATAATTCAAAAGCTTCAAACTTGTAAATTAACAAAGGGTCTTTTTGTTCGTAAGAGGCATTTTGAACAGACTGTTTTAACTCGTCCATTTTACGTAAATGCTCTTTCCAATTTTCATCTATAATTGCTAACGTAATATTTTTCTCGAAGTCTGTGACCAAACTTTTTCCTTCACTTTCATAGGCTTCTTTAAGATTTGTAACTACTTGCAGAGATTTTATTCCGTCTGTAAAAGGAACTACAATTCGCTCATATCTATCACCTTCATTTTCAAAGACATCTTTAATCACCGGATATGCTAAAACGGCATTTCTTTCGATCTTGTTTTTATAGTGTGCAGAAACAATATCATACAATTTATCTGCCAATTCTTTTTCAGACATTTTCTCAAATTCTTCTTCAGAAAAAGGAGAAGTCATTGAAGAAAAACGAATCAGTTCAAATTCAAAGTTTTGAAAATCTTTAAGGGCTTTGTTACCATTGATGATAGATTCGCAAGTATCATAAATCATATTTGCAATATCTACTTGCAAACGTTTACCATCTAAAGCATTACGTCTTCTTTTATAGACAAACTCACGTTGCGAGTTCATAATATCATCATATTCTAATAGACGTTTTCTGATACCAAAGTTATTCTCTTCCACTTTCTTTTGTGCTCTTTCAATAGATTTAGAAATCATAGAATGCTGAATAACTTCGCCTTCTTTTAATCCCATTCTATCCATCATTTTTGCAATTCTATCAGAACCAAAAAGACGCATTAAATTGTCATCTAAAGCAACGTAGAATTGTGTAGAACCAACATCACCTTGTCTTCCTGCACGCCCTCTTAACTGTCTATCTACTCTTCGAGAATCATGTCTTTCTGTACCAATAATTGCCAAACCACCAGCATCTTTAACTTCTGGTGAAAGCTTAATATCTGTTCCACGACCAGCCATGTTGGTTGCAATGGTTACTACACCAGATTTACCTGCTTCTGCAACAACATCTGCTTCACGCTTGTGTAATTTTGCATTTAAAATATTATGAGGAATTTTACGCATTTGCAACATTCTACCTAATAATTCGGATATTTCTACAGAAGTGGTACCGACTAAAACAGGACGATTTTCTGCCACTAACTTTACAATATCTTCTATTACTGCATTGTATTTTTCACGTGCAGTTTTGTATACTAAGTCTTCTTTATCGTCTCTTTGAATGGGTTTATTTGTAGGAATTTCTACAACATCTAATTTGTAGATTTCCCACAATTCACCAGCTTCTGTAATCGCAGTACCTGTCATCCCGGAAAGTTTGCGATACATTCTAAAGTAATTCTGTAATGTTACGGTTGCGAAAGTTTGCGTAGCATCTTCAATTTTTACGTTCTCTTTTGCTTCAATGGCTTGGTGTAAACCGTCTGAATAACGGCGACCATCCATGATACGACCGGTTTGTTCATCAACAATCATTACTTTGTTTTCCATCACCACATATTCCACATCTTTTTCAAAAACAGTGTATGCTTTTAAAAGCTGATTCATGGTGTGAATACGCTCACTTTTTATACTGAAGTCTTTGTATAATTCTTCTTTTTGTTTTGCTTTTTCTTCTTTTGAAATCTCAGCGCTATCAATTTCACCAATTTTTACACCAATATCTGGTAAAACGAAGAAATTATCATTGTCGGTTTTTTCTGATAAATGTGCGATTCCTTTATCGGTTAAATCAATTTGATTGTTTTTTTCTTCAATAACAAACCACAAAGCTTCATCTACTTCTGGCATTAATTTGTTATTGTCTTGCATGTAATAATTTTCTGTCTTTTGAAGAATTTGTTTGATTCCTTCTTGAGATAGAAACTTGATTAGTGCTTTGTTTTTAGGCAAACCTCTATAAACTCTTAACAATTGAAAACCACCTTCTTTGGTATCTCCATTTGCGATTAGTTTTTTGGCTTCTGCCAAAACGCCAATTAAATATTTACTTTGTATCGCAACTAAATCGCTTACTAAAGGTTTTAATTCGTTAAATTCATGTCTATCTCCTTGAGGAACTGGCCCCGAGATAATTAACGGAGTTCTTGCATCATCAATTAAAACAGAATCTACTTCATCGATAATGGCATAGTTTGGTGGGCGTTGTACCAAATCGTCTTTAGAACTTGCCATATTATCACGTAAATAATCAAAACCAAATTCGTTATTTGTTCCATAAGTGATGTCTGCATTGTATGCTTTTCTTCGAGCGTCTGAATTTGGTTGGTGGTAATCGATACAATCTGTAGTAAAACCATGAAACTCAAAAATAGGTCCCATCCACGCTTTATCACGTTTTGCCAAATAATCATTTACCGTTACTAAATGCACGCCGTTTCCTGTTAACGCATTTAAATAAACGGGTAAAGTAGAAACTAAGGTTTTTCCTTCACCAGTCATCATTTCTGCAACTTTACCTTGGTGCAAAACAGAACCACCAATTAACTGTACATCGTAATGCACCATGTCCCAAGTAACAGGTTTTCCTGCTGCATCCCAAGAGTTTGCCCAAAATGCTTTGTCGCCTTCTAAAGAAATATGATCTCTTTCTCCAGATAATTCTCTATCAAAAGAAGTAGCTGTTACTTCGATTTCTTCGTTCTCTACAAAACGTTTTGCAGTTTCTTTAACTACTGCGAAAGCTTCGGGCATTATTTCTAATAATGTGTCTTCAGAAACTTTGTAGGCTTCATCTTTTAAAGCATCAATTTCAGTATAAATATCTTCTTTTCTATCGATGTTTGCTTCTACAGCTTCTTCTTCTAGAGCGATAATTTTATCATCAAATTCTTTGGTAGCTGTTTTAATTCTTTCTTTAAACTCTAATGTTTTTGCTCTTAATTCATCATTAGAAAGTTTAGAAAATGCTGCTTCAAATTTCTTTACGTCTTCTACAACGGGTTGTAAAATTTTTAAATCTTTTTGCTGTTTGTCTCCTACAAAAAGTTTAATTACTGAATTTAAAATACTCATTATATATATGTTTTTATCAGCTAAAATAAAAGCTGTATTATTTGGTTGTTTATCAGGTTTTTAAAAACCCAAAAAAGGGTGTTTTCTAGGCTAAAAAAAAACAAAAAAAAAGCCTCTGATGAGACTTTTTAAATTTAATTGTTATGTTTAGTATTCATCCTCATTCCAAAGATAATCATCTTCGGTTGGATAATCTGGCCAAATCTCTATAATTGAGTCGTACGCATCACCTTCATCTTCGATATCTTGTAGGTTTTCTACTACTTCTAAAGGAGCTCCAGTTCTAATGGCGTAATCTATTAACTCATCTTTGGTTGCTGGCCAAGGCGCATCTGCTAAATAAGATGCTAATTCTAATGTCCAATACATTTCTTATTGTTTAATTTTGTGCAAAAATAATTTTTTTGCTGAATTATGCAAGTCTTTTTTAAGAAATTTATTGTGAAGTAAATTTTAAATTTCATTATTTACTTAAAATCAATGATTTATGTTGCAATAAAATTTTCAACTTCTTCTAATCGATAAAAAAAAGAACTTATGATTTTTTTTCAGGAATCCATTTAAGTTCCTCTATTTCTAAGTCTTTAGACAACTTTCGTGCCAACACAAAAAGATAGTCAGAAAGTCGGTTTAAATACTTTAGAATGTCTTCATTTATGTTTTCCTGGTCATTTAATTCTACAGAAAGTCTTTCTGCTCGTCTACAAACACATCTTGCAACGTGACAGAATGACACAGCTTGATGCCCACCAGGAAGAATAAAATGAGTCATTTGAGGAAGTTCTAAATCCATTTGATCTATTTCATTTTCTAAAAAAAGAATTGAATTCTCGTCTATTTTCGGAATATTTAGACGTTCTTTTCCACTTTTTAAAGTTTCTTTTTCTGGCGGAGTTGCTAACATAGCGCCTAACGTAAACAATTCATTTTGAATTTTTAGCAATGATTCTTTTACTGAAGAAGAAATTTCTTGATCTTTTATTAAACCGATGTAAGAGTTTAATTCATCTACAGTTCCGTAACTTTCTATTCGGGCATTGTATTTTTTTACTCTTGTTCCTCCAAAAAGAGCAGTTGTTCCATTATCACCAGTTTTTGTATATATTTTCATGCTAAGAATTCAAAGTTTTGCGTTTAAAATTCAAAGTTACTAAACCCTAATTTTAAAATGTTCTTTTTCTTGTTCTTTTCTAAAAAAAACAATTCCAAAATAAAAAACATCTACCGTTACCCTTACTTTTGGATGCTTTTTAATTTCGTTCCAAGCTGACGTCATTTCTTCGCTCCAATAAATATCATCAAAAATAAAGATGGAATTGTTGTGAATAGATGTTAAACAAGTTTTAAAATAGCTCAGCGTTGCTTTTTTAGTGTGGTTGCCATCGAAATAAATCAAATCGAATTGTTTATTTTGAATAGCTGCTGGGAGTGTTTTTTGAAAATTACCAGTAATCAATTCAATATTTTTAAAATGGTTGTTTTGAAACAGCTCTTTCGCAATCTTACTCGTTTCTGCACAACCTTCTAAAGTTCTTATTTTAGCATCTTGATGGCCGATATGCATCGCTGAAGTTCCTAATCCTAAGGAAGTTCCTATTTCTAAAATAGTAATTGGTATAAAATAATTTACAATTTTAATTAATAATTTTGCCTTTTTATTAGATATTCCTGCAATTTTTGCAATTTTAGAAATTTGACGATTGTTGTTTTTAAAGACCTTAGATCCTGACCCAAAATCGGTGATTTCTATAGTTTTTTTGTTCTTTAAAAGTTGATTTTTGATATTTCTAAAAGAGTTCCAATCTTTTTTAGATTTCTTTTTATACAAACCAGCTGTTACGAATTTGAAAATAAAAGGGGAATGAACTCCATGCTGATTTGTAGATTTTAATAAAAATTTTAGGTATTCTATTTGTTGAAAAAACATGCTTTGTAAATGAAAAACGAAAATAAAATAAAATTATAGCTTTACACTTATAAAAAGTATATTTGTAATTCTTGTTATTAAAATTTATAATGAAAATATACTTATACTTTGCTTTATTAATTCTTTTTCTAAGTTCTTGCATTTCTAATAAAGAAGTAACTTACTTACAAGGCAAACCGGTTTCAAATTCTGAGATCAAAAGGATCAATAATATCCCCTATAAATTGCAAATAGATGATATTTTAAATATAAGAATAACTTCAAATAATAAAGAAATTGTCGCTGTCTTTCAAAAAAATGATTTGGAGAATAATTCAAGATTAAATCAAAATGGAGACTTTGAGAATAACCAAGCTTATTTTTCTGACTATAGTATAGATAATTATGGCAATATAAGAATTCCCACTCTTGGAGAAATTAATGTTTTAGGATACACTGAATTAGAAGTAAGAGAAAAGATAGAAAATAAACTTAAAGAAGAATTTATTAATGAAGATGAAAGTTTATTTATTTCGGTAAAACTTTCAGGAATTAGATATACAATTATTGGAGAGATCACAAATTCTGGAGTAAAAATTGTTAGTCAAAATAGAGTTTCCATTATAGACGCAATTGCTATTTCTGGTGATATTACAGATGTAGGTAATAGAAAGGCAGTAGAAATTATTAGAAAGTCAACTAATGGTACTGAAAAACATATTATCGACTTAACAAATATTGATGCTTTAAATTCTGAAATATTTTATATAAAATCTAATGATTTAATTAACATACCTCCTTTAAAACAAAAATCTTGGGGAACAGGAACTACAGGTTTGCAGAGTTTAACTACTGTTATTTCTGTTTTATCACTTGTAACATCTACTATAATATTAGCAAGAAATTTATAAAAGATGATGAACAATCAATTAAATTCTTCTGGTTCTTCAACATCTGGTAATATAGATGTTAAAGAATATGTTTTTAAAGTTTTAGCCTACTGGAAATTATTTTTAATAACCATTGTTATTGCGCTGATTGTTGCGAAATTTATGAATGGCTATACACAGAAAATCTATAGTTTAGAAACTATAATTTCTGTAAAAGAAGAAAACAACCCTTTATTTTCTACGGGTACAAACATCGCTTTTAACTGGGGAGGATCAAGCGATGAGCTAGAAACAGTAAAAGTAATTTTAAAGTCTAGATCTCATAACGAAATAGTCGTTAAAAGACTAAATTTTTATATTAATTATCTTCAAGAAGGACGATTTAGAAAAGAAGATAAATATGGGTATGCTCCCTTTACCGTAAATTTAAATGTTAACCAACCACAATTGTATAATAGGTTTATTGATATTGAATTTACTGGTGATGAAACTTTTAAAATTTCGTTTGATTTTGATGATTCAGGAATGAATTCTTTAATAAATTACAAAACCAACAGTATCGTTAATTTGCCTTCAAGAGAGATAAGTTTTTCCAAAGAATACAATATAAGAGACACAATACAAACGCCTTTTTTAAATTTCTCATTACAACAAATTAGTCCGTTTACTGTTGGAGAAAAATATGTCATTCAATTTTCTAGTTTTGATGGTACCGTTAGTAATAATAGAAATATTAGTGTAAACAGTATTACAAATGCTGCTTCGATGTTAAAACTTCAAAAGCAAGGAGGTAATAAAAAGAGGATTGAAGATTATTTGAATGCGACTGTTAAAGTTTTAGATTCTGTAAAACAAATTCAGAAAATAGAATATGCAGTGAAAACTAGAGCTTATATAGACACGCTTTTTAATGCCGAAGAAAAAAGATTAAGAAGATTAGAAAAAGAGTTAGGTGACTACAGAGAAACAAATAATATTTTTGACTTATCTACGCAAGGATCAGAAATATTTGGTGAAACCATTACTTTAGAAAAAGAGAAACAAGATCTATTAAGCTATAATGATTATTTAAGAAATCTAAGGAGTTACTTAAATTCTAATAATAGTTATAATAAAGATAACCTTGTCCCGGCATCGCTTCAAATTGAGGATGCTAAAATTACAGAACTTATAAATAATTTAGTCGCCAAATCGAGTTTTAGAGAAAGCTTGAGAAATATGGTGAAAGATAACCATCCTGATGTTATTCAAATTTCTAGAGAAATAGAGATTATTAAAAATAATTTATTAGAAAATATCTCCTCACTCCAAAGAGTCAATAGCAATAGATTAAGAAAATTAAATTCAAGTTTAAATATCTACAATTCTAAAAAGAAAAAGCTTCCAAAACAAGAGCAAGGTTTAATAACTTTTCAAAGAGATTATGAATTATCTGAATCCAATTATAATTATTTGAAACAAAAACGATATGAAGCAGGTACTGCAATTGCAGCAAATGTTTCTGACGTTAAAATTATTGACACCGCTAAAGATTTAGGGAATGGCCCAACCTATCCAATACCAAGTTTTAATTATTTAGTGGCTATCATGTTAGGTTTTATATTTCCGCTTTTTTACATCATAATAAGAGAATTATTAGACAATAAAATTCATACCGTAGAAGAAATTCAGAACAGTTATACAATACCTGTTTTAGGAGTTGTTGGTAGAAATCCCGGAAGTAATAATTTAGCTGTTTTTAAAAGACCAAAATCTTCTGTAGCAGAATCTTTTAGAGCATTAAGATCGAATATTCAATTTTTATTTAAAAATGCAGATGAAAATGAATCTAAAACAATAATACTTACTTCTTCTGTTAGTGGAGAAGGGAAAACAATGGTTTCTGTAAATATGGCAACGGTATTTGCTTTAAGTGGTAAGAAAACGGTTTTATTAGGGCTAGATTTAAGAAAACCAAAAATATATGATGATTTTGATTTGCCAAATAATGTTGGAATTGTAAATTATTTAATAAAACAGAAAACGCTTAAGGAAGTCATTACACAAACAAAAATTCCGAATTTAGACTTAATTTTATCAGGCCCTATTCCTCCAAATCCTTCAGAACTGTTATTAAATAGCGCAACCGATGAGATGATGAAACAGCTAAAACAAGATTATGACTATATAATTGTAGATACACCTCCTGTTGGTCTGGTTTCTGATGCTTTAGAGTTATTTAAATATTCTGATGCTGTAATTTATGTTGTCCGTCAAAATTACACAGAACGAGGAATGATGAGAATGATTGACGATAAATATAAAAACAAAGAAGTAACGAATATTAGTTATGTTTTAAATGATTTTTCCATAAAGAATAAATATGGGTATGGCTATGGTTACGGCTATGGCTATGGCTACGGATACGGTTATGGAAAATATGGTTATGGCTATCACGAAAATGAAGAACCTACTGGTTTTTTTGGAAAACTATTTGGTCTGTTCAAACCTAAAAAATAAAATTTTATGTTATCAGAAACTGAATATGCACCTTATTTTGAACAATATATTCAATTAGTTCCTTATAAAGAAAAATCTTTGTTAGCATATTTATTAGATTCACAAAAAGACTTTGATACTTTATTAAGAACTTTACCTAATGAAAAGCACAATTTTGCTTACAAACAGGGCAAATGGACTTTAAAAGAATTGATACAACACACAATCGATACAGAAAGAGTTTTCTGTTACAGAGCCTTATGTTTTGCAAGAAATGATCAAACACCGTTACCGGGTTTTGATCAAGACGTCTTTGTGCAAAATGACAATGCAAATGAAAGAAACTACTTTGACTTACTAGATGAAATGAACATTTTAAGAAAATCTACGATACAGTTATATAAAAGTTTTTCTGACGACGCATTGTTAAGAGTAGGAATAGCTTCTAATAATAAAATGTCTGTAAGAGCTTTAGGGTATTTATTTTCGGGCCACCAAATGCATCATCTAAATATTATAAAAGAAAGGTATTTGTAAAATAAAAAATCCGAAGCTTTATTGCAAACTTCGGATTTTTTTATTTAATAGGCTGTCTTGTCTAGCTTTTTAGTCCATTTTTGAAAAGGCTCTAAAGCAATTTTTCTTCCAACTTGTTCGAAAGGGATACTTCTTTTTTCATAAGGTAATGGAATTTCTTTATAAATAAATTCATCATCAAAACCAATATCTGCAGCATCTTGTTGATTGCTACCATAATATACTTTATCTGGTCTTGCCCAATAGATTGCACCCAAACACATCGGGCAAGGTTCGCAAGAAGTATAGACGATACAACCATCTAATTGAAAAGAACCTAAATTGTTACAAGCATCTCTAATGGCTGTAACTTCTGCGTGTGCGGTTGGGTCGTTGGTAGAAGTAACTTTGTTATTTCCTCTTCCAACAATTTCTCCGTCTTTTACAACAATACATCCAAAAGGACCGCCTTCATTTTTACTCATTCCTTTTAAAGCAGCTTTTACCGCTTCATTCATAAATTCTTCGTGATTACTCATCCTTTGTATTTAAAATTCAAAATTAAATATTCAAAATTCAGCGTAGACCTTAGTAAAAACTGCAACTGAAAACTGAATTACTGTCAACTTATTTCAACCCTACAGTCATTTCCTCAGGTTTTACCCATTCATCATATTGTTCTGGCGTTACATATCCCAAACGTACCGCTTCTACTTTTAAAGTGGTTCCGTTTGCGTGTGCGGTGTTTGCTATTTCTGCGGCTTTGTAATAACCAATTTTGGTGTTTAATGCAGTAACTAACATTAAAGAATTATTTACCAACTCTGTAATTCTTGTGTGATTTGGTTCAATTCCTGCCGCACAATTTTCATCAAAAGAAATACAAGCATCTCCAATTAACTGAGCAGATTGTAAAACGTTTGCTGCCATCATTGGTTTAAAAACATTTAGTTCATAATGGCCTTGAGTTCCACCAACGGTTACAGCAACATCATTTCCCATCACTTGCGCACAAACCATCGTAAGGGCTTCTGCTTGGGTTGGATTCACTTTTCCTGGCATAATTGATGAACCTGGTTCGTTTGCAGGAATAACAATTTCTCCAATTCCAGATCTTGGTCCAGATGCCATCATACGAATATCATTTGCAATTTTATTTAAAGAAACGGCAACTTGCTTTAAAGCGCCATGTGTTTCTACTAAGGCATCATGAGCAGCTAGCGCTTCAAATTTATTTTCTGCAGTAATAAAAGGTAGTTCTGTAAATTGGGCAATGTATTTTGCGACTAAAACATCGTAACCAGCCGGAGTATTTAATCCTGTACCCACTGCAGTACCTCCTAAAGCTAATTGACCTAAGTGCTCTAAAGTGTTTTTTATTGCTTTTAAACCAAAATTTAGTTGCGCCACATAACCAGAAAACTCCTGACCTAAGGTGAGGGGAGTTGCATCCATTAAATGTGTACGCCCTATTTTTACAACATCTTTAAAGCTTTCTGATTTTGCTTTTAAAGTATCTCTTAATTGTTCAATTCCTGGAATGGTATTTTCTACAATTTTTTTATAGGCAGCAATATGCATTCCTGTTGGAAAGGTATCGTTAGAAGATTGCGACTTATTAACATCATCATTGGGTTGAATGGTTTTTTCACCTTCACCAATTACATTTCCTGCAATTTCATGCGCTCTGTTTGCAATTACTTCATTTACATTCATATTAGATTGTGTTCCAGAACCTGTTTGCCAAATTACCAATGGAAATTGGTCATCTAATTTTCCTGCTAAAATTTCGTCGCACACTTGTGCAATTAAGTCTTTTTTCTCTTCTTTTAAAACGCCCAATTCACAATTAGTATACGCTGCAGCTTTTTTTAAATACGCAAAACCATAAACAATTTCTAAAGGCATTGAACCTGGTGCGCCAATTTTAAAGTTATTTCTTGAGCGTTCTGTTTGTGCGCCCCAATATTTGTCTGCAGGAACATTTACGGATCCCATGGTATCTTTTTCTATTCTGTATGTTGACATTTTAAGTTGAATTTAGATTGAACAAATTTACAAAAAGTAAGCGAAAACGGTCTAAACAATCCTTTTTAAATACTGTTGAAAAAAAATAATTTTTGATAGCAATTTTTAAAAATATGTCTTATTTTTGCATAGTTAATTAATCAAATAGAAACAAATGTTAGATTTCTCTCAATTTTCAGGTTTAGTTTTATTCATGTTTATTTTTACAGCTGGTTTTTGGCTGTTGATATTCTTACTAACTTTTGTGGTACCTTATTGGATTGGTGGAACCATTTGGGAAAATATGAAATTAAAGAAAGAAGCAAGAAAAGCTGCTGAAGGAAAGTAATTTTATAATTTACATCCGTAAATTTTAGATATAAAATTAAAAAACTCAATTACAATTTTTGTAATTGAGTTTTTTTTATGGGGTAATGTAAGGTTGTTAGATATTCAAGAGGAAATCCTCTTGAGACGATGAAGCAAAAGATTGGAAAACTTAGACTATGCTCAAGATAAACTCAAAGCCCTTTTGTACGCACAAATTATAAAAAAACCTACAAGTAAAATTTAATTTTTTTTTATAATCTCTAAACTTATCTTCCCTTTAGGGAGATCGAAATTGTTTTTCGCAATTTTGAATGGAGAATAATTATCCTTCAAAATCTTCTCCACCACCATCTTCTCTTTCTTGTCTTTCTATTTTCTTTTGCTGATTGAAACGATATACGAAGCTTACTCTAAATTGTGGCTCTCTCCATTGAAACTCACTATATTGTTCTAAAAACCCAGGAATGAATGTTGTTCTTTGGCTTCGATAGCTGTTAAAAACATCACTAAAATTTAAACTTAAAGATGCCCTTTCATCGAAGAAATCTTTACTTGCTGCTAAATTTGTGCTAAAAACTCCCTGACTATCAGTTTGTGCACTTTGTGAAGCACCTCTATAATTCATGTTGATCTGTAAATCGGTTTTGCCAGGTAAGGTAATTTTTTGATTTAATCTGATAAAAAAAGCCGTGTTTTCAAAATCGAAATTTGTTACTTTACCAGTATCTGGATTTTCATAATCTCCATCTGTTGTGACATGAAATAAATTGAAATCACTATTGATATTCCACACTTTGAAAGGTCTGTAATTTAGTGTAAACTCTAAACCAACTCTTTCTTCTGTAGATAAATTAACAGGAAACCTTCTTGTAATTTGGTCTCCATTATCTGTAAATTCACCTGTTTCCTCTTGAATTCTCTCCCAGTTATCATCACTAATATTATAATAGATGGATGTGCTTAATGTGAATTTATCCCAACGTTTTAAATATCCTAAATCTATAGCATCTGTAATAACAGGGTTTAAATCTACATTTCCCGTATAAATATTAGCTTCACTTGATCTACTTGGAAATGGATTTAAACTTCTTCCTCTAGGTCTTCTAATTCTTCTATTATATCCTAATGTAATATTTTCGCCATCTTTAAATTCGAAACCAAGGTTTAGAGTTGGAAATAAATACCCATAATTTTTGTCTAATGGAGTAGAAGAAGTTCTTTGATCAATTTCCACAGCTGTATATTCATAACGCAAACCTGCTAACAATGAAATTTTATTGAATTTCTGTCCATATTGAAAATATGCAGCATTTATATATTCTTTATAATTAAATGAATTGTCTAGGAGTACTTCAGGAGTTCCACCGTTTTTAAAATTTGTTTCTTCTAAAAAAAAACCGTTGAAAATATCTCTATAATTCCCTCTGTAACCAGCTTCGTATTGAATATTTTCTCCTACAGGATGTACATAATCAATTTGTAATAAAGCACGATCTTCTTCTTGATTTTCAACCACTTTCTCAATCTCATCTACACTATTTGTAAGCGAATTTATTTCAGGAATATCATTTAAAATATCTTCGACTTCTGTAGAATATTGAGTGTTTACCGATAGTTTTCTCCCATTTCCATCAAAATTATTTACGTAATCTACGGTATATTGAATGCGTTTTTCATCTTCGCTTTCACTTTCAATTCTCTGCGTTTTTTCAATGATATCGGCATTTTCGTCAAATCTACTAATGTTATTTGTGTTTACATCATCATCATTACCACTATTAAAAACAATATTTCCAATAATACTTGAATTTTTGGTGAGATAATATTCAGCACCAAAACTTGTAAATAGAGACCTGCCTAATCTTCCAAAATTTCTACTTTCAATAACTCTCCTTGCATCTTGGGTATCTGTTTCAAAATATTGTGAATCACTAAAAGCATTCCCAGGAGTTTCATTGTATCTAAAACCAGTATTTGTAAATAAGTTCCATTTTTTAGTTCTCCAGTTTGCATTAAATGCGGTTCCTACTCTTGCCGGAACTCCTAAATCTAGCTGTAAAGAGCCATTAAAACCCACTAATTTATTTTTTCGAAGTATGATATTTAAGATCCCAGCGGTCCCTTCTGCATCGTATCTTGCAGATGGTGAGGTAATTACCTCTACTTTTTCTATAGCTTCTGCTGGTATTTGTCTTAATGCTTCTGCGCCATTCATACCAACCAAAGCACTTGGTCTTCCATCAATTAAAATGGTTACATTTTCATTACCTCTTAAACTCACCGTACCCTCTACATCTACTTGAACAGACGGTACATTGCCCAACACATCGCTTGCATTTCCACCTCTAATTGATAAATCTTTTCCAATATTAAAAACCTTTTTATCTAAACGAATATCAACAGTGGTTTTTTCAGCTATAATTACAACTTCATTTAAACTATTCGTGTCTTCTGCTAACTTTATAATCCCGAAATTTTTGTTTGAAGTAATATTTTCTGCTGGAAATTTTACGGATTTAAAAGAGATAAACTCTACACTAATAGCATAGGTAGCTTTTGAAGCGTTTATAGAAAACTCTCCATTTAGATCTGTAATACCTCCAGAAATTTTCTGAGTCTCAAGATCTTTTAAAATAATGGTAGCATATTCTAAAGGCTGATTGGTTTTAGCGTCTACAACTTTTCCAGAGATAATAATATTAGCATCGTTTATTGGACTTTGAGAAAATAATGTTGTTATTGTAAATAAGCAACAAATGAATAGTGAGATTTTTTGCGTCAAAACTGTATTGATTTTTTATATGACTGCAAAGTTCCTTTTAAGTTTAGTTTAAAAGGGTTAAAAAAAAGTTAAACAATGTTTTATGACCTTATTTAGATTATTTCTAAAATGGTTGAAGGAGGTCTCCCAACAACTGCTTTTTTATTATTAATGACAATGGGGCGTTCAATTAGCTTCGGATTTTCTACCATTACTGAAATAATTTCTGCATCCGATAGTTCTTTTCCTTTGTAATTTTCTTTCCAGATTTTTTCGCCTTTTCTAACTAAGTCCATAGGAGAGATGTTTAACAGTTTAAGTATTTCTGATAACTCTTTTTCTGACAAAGTATCATCTAAGTACTTTACAACTTCAAACTCTTTACCTGAGTTTTCTAATATAGCAAGACCTTCTCTAGATTTTTTACAACGCGGATTGTGGTATATGATAAGCCCCCTTTCTCCCAAAGGGAAGAAATTTTCTTTTTTAGTCATTTATTTCTTTTAGTTTATGGCATGTTAATTTATACTGTTTGAAAGGTTGATTGTCAAAACCAATTTGTTATCTTTCATACTACTTTAAGCACAAGCGTGTTTTGTCCCTTTGGGAAGATTAAGATAGGCTCTCTTTTTTCTGCCCATTCAACATTAAATAAGATTTTAAAAATGGATCAATATCTCCATTCATAACATTATCTACATTGCCCGTTTCATGCGCAGTTCTTACATCTTTTACCAATTTATAAGGGTGCATTACATAATTTCTTATTTGACTTCCCCATTCGTTTTTTAATTTACCAGATTCAATTTCATCTCTTGCGGCTTGTTTTTTTTGCAATTCAATTTCATAGAGTTGAGACTTTAGCATTTTCATTGCAGTGGCTCTATTGTCATGTTGAGAGCGTGAATTGGAACAAGAAATCTGAATTCCTGAAGGTTTGTGTGTCAGTTGAACCTTGGTTTCTACTTTGTTTACATTTTGCCCTCCAGCACCACTTGAACGTGCCGTTACAATTTCTACATCGGCAGGATTGATATCAATCTCAATAGCATCATCTGCCACAGGAAAAACATAGACAGAACCAAATGTTGTGTGTCTTTTTCCGTTAGAATCAAAAGGTGAAATTCGCACCAAACGATGCACACCATTTTCTCCTTTTAACCAACCAAAAGCATAATCACCATCAATTTCTATGGTAATTGTTTTAATCCCTGCAACATCGCCGGCTTGGTAATTGAGTGTTTTCAATTTAAAACCTTGCTTTTCTGCCCACATGGTATACATTCTAGAGAGCATTTCTACCCAATCGCAACTTTCTGTTCCACCAGCACCAGCTGTAATTTGTAGGGTTGCAGACAAAGAATCTCCTTCTTCAGAAAGCATATTTCTAAACTCTAAATCTTCTAAAAAAGTGCTTGTTTTTTCAAATTGTTCAACTACTTCAGTTTCTTCGACTTCACCTTCTTTATAAAACTCATACAACACATGTAGATCTTCATTTAAAGAAATTGTTTTTTTATAATCTTCTACCCATTTCTTTTTAAAACGGAGTTCTTTCATAACAACTTCTGCCTTTTTAGGATCATTCCAAAAATCAGGATTTGCCGTTTTTTCTTCTTCATTTGCAATTTCTATGAGCTTTTTATCAATCTCTAAATAAGATTTTAATTTCTCAATTCTTGTAGCAATATCTTTAAGTTGGTCTTGTGTAATCATAGATTTAATAAAGGTAAATTATAAAAATTACTTCAGTACATGACAAAAAACAGTATTTAAACTATAAACGCCTTTAAAATAGTTCGTTATTTTATTTTTTAAAATGTCTCCTCGAGCATTACTGAAATCAAAATATATTTTGATTGAAAGTATAAAACGTAGTTTCTCGAGAGGTAGTTTTTATTGAAATTACCGAGAAACATGAGGTCTCGACTGCGCTCGACCTGACATTTGAAACTATTTGATAAATTTTTGTCATGTACAAAGAAAAATTACACTTAGTTATTTATAAATGCCACAAATTCGCGAATAAAATTAATTCGTTTTTTTATTGGTGAATTCGTGGCAATTTTTTAATATAAATTTCTTCACAAAAATAAATGAAATTTTAAGATATCTTCTTTTAAAAGCTGATTCTTATTTTATAGATTTATAGAAAATATTCTAACCATGAAAAAATCACTACTTATTCTATTTCTTATTTTATTTTCTTTGAATGGATTTTCACAATTTTTTAAAGAAAAATCAGGCAATAATTTTCAAAAAGGAATAACAAAATACGAAGGTTATTTTGATTTTTATTATGATGAAAATACGGATAAAATTTTTCTCCAGATTAAAGATGTAGCCAAAGAATTTCTTTATGTGCGTTCGCTTTCTGAAGGAATTGGTTCTAACGATATTGGTTTAGATAGAGGGCAACTAGGCAGCGGAGTGGTTGTGCATTTTAAAAAAGCGGGGAATAAGTTATTATTGATGCAGCCAAATCAAGATTATAGAGCAATTACAGATAATAAAGAAGAAAAACAATCTGTAAAAGAAGCATTTGCAAAATCTGTTTTACATGGTTTTACTATCAAAGAAGAAAAAAGCGGACAGTTTTTAGTAGATGCGACTTCTTTTTTTATCAGAGATGCGCATGGAGTTTCCAAAACTTTGGCAAGAAACAACCAAGGAAGCTATAGTTTAGACAAAAGTAAATCTGCTTTTAATATAGAGAGAACAAAAGCGTTTCCAAAGAATGTTGAATTTGATATTTTATTAACCTTTAAGGGTTCACCAAAAGGATATAATTTAAGAAGTGTTACTCCAGATGCGAGTTTGGTTACTGTGCATCAACATCATTCGTTTATAGAACTGCCAGATGCTAAATACCAACCCAGAAAGTTCGATACGCGTTCTGGAGGTTATGCGATGTCTTATTTAGATTATGCAACGCCTGTGAATGAATCGATTACAAAACGTTTTATTTACAGACATCGTTTAGAAAAGAAAAACCCAGAGGCTGCAATGTCCGAAGCAAAGGAGCCTATTATTTATTATTTAGATAGAGGAACTCCAGAACCTGTTCGTTCTGCTTTATTAGATGGCGGACGCTGGTGGAACCAAGCTTTTGAAGCCATTGGTTATAAAGATGCATTTCAAATGAGAATGTTACCAGAAGACGCAGATCCTTTAGATATTCGCTATAATATGGTACAATGGGTGCATAGATCCACTCGTGGTTGGAGTTATGGTGCCAGTATTTCTGATCCAAGAACAGGTGAAATTATAAAAGGACACGTGAGTTTGGGAAGTTTACGAATTCGTCAAGATTTTTTAATTGCACAAGCATTGCAAGCTCCCTATAAAAATAATACAACTAATGATGATTTTGCACTAAAAATGGCTGTTGCAAGAATTAGACAGCTATCTGCGCATGAAATAGGACATACTTTAGGTTTTGCTCATAATTTTGCGGCAAGTACCAATGGTAGAGCTTCTGTGATGGATTATCCACACCCAAAATTTACTTTAAAAGAAGATGGCAATATTGATTTTTCTGATGCTTATGACACTAAAATTGGTGCTTGGGATAAAGTAACCGTTGCTTATTTTTATCAAGATTTTTCTTCGGATACAAATGAAGAAAATGAATTAAAATCTATTTTAGAAAATGCGACTAAAAGTGGACTGAAATATTTATCAGATGCTGATGCCAGATCTCAAGGAAGTGCGAGTGCTTCTGCTCATTTGTGGGACAATGGAGGCAATATTTATGATGAATTGTACAATGTTTTAAAAATAAGAAAAACAGCAATTCATAATTTTTCTACAGATAATATTAAAACAAATGAACCTTATTCTGTGTTAGAAGATGTTTTTGTACCGCTGTATTTTTTCCATCGTTATCAAACAGAAGCCACTGTAAAATTAATTGGCGGATTGGATTATAGCTATGCCGTAAAAGGCGATCATCAAACCGTTGTAAAACGAGTTTCTGGAACTACAGAAAGAATTGCTTTACAAGCAGTTTTACAAACTTTACAAGTTGAAGAGTTAGCAATTCCTAAAGAAAAACTAGCCTTATTCCCACCTAGAGCCATGGGGTATGGTAGATCAAGAGAGTCATTTAACAGCAAATTAGGTGTTGCATTTGATGCCATTTCAGCAACAGAAACCGCTAGTGAAATGACCTTACATTTATTGTTACATCCACAAAGAGCTTCACGATTAGTTGCTTATAAAAGTATGCATAAAAATCAGTTAGGACTGGATGAATTGCTAAACGAATTGATTTCAAGAACGATAAAAAAAACACATAAAGACGCTTATTATCAGGAAAATCAAAATACTATTAATATCCAGGTGTTAGAAGCATTATTTAATTTAGGAGCTACAAAAAACCAATATACACAGGTAAATGCCATTGTACTGTTTATGTTAGAAGAAGTGAAAGTTTATTTAAAGGATTTAAAAGGTGAGGGTACTCAAAAAATGATGAATCAACATATGCTTAGCATGATCACTAATTTTCAAAACAATCCTTCAGCATTTAAAAAACAATCTACACCAAAAATACCAGACGGTTCTCCTATTGGAAGCAGTACCGAATAATATATTATTTTACATAAATTGAAGTAGTTTTAAAAAAAGGAATTCCTGTATTTGTAATGCCTTGTATTTCAATGACATATTCATTTTTTATGTCGGAAGTAAAAAAGGACAGATTTACATTTCCAGTTGCGTCGGATTTTAATTTTGGTTCCCAGTGTAAAGTAGTTCTTGTGTCGGGTTTCGTTTTTTCTTCCAATCCGTCTTTATGGTCGGTTTTATAGAATTCTTTTGCTGTATAAAAGCCAATAGCATTGAAATCGACGATTCCTGGTTTCCGTTTGATATTTCGGGTACTAGAAACACTGCTTCCAAATCTCCTTGTATATATAGAAATAACTGGACCAGAGCTAGAAAACATCAATGCATCTGGTCCTAGTAGTACATCAATAAAAGAGATGTCACCAACAGTTAAGCTCTGTAATTCTGCAATTTCAATTTGTCTCTCGTCTAGCAATATTAGTGCTTTACTATTTGATCCAAGACCAACGTAAAGTGTATCGTCTTCTACGTTAACTCTTGGCATTTCGTAAAAAAGATTATAAATATTTGGGTCTGCAAAGTCGTAATCTTTTTCTATATCATAGCGATTAAAAGTACTTCCATATGAAGCTCTACTATTCATTTCGTTTTCACGAATTGTTTCGGGATCATCAAGTTTTGCAGTAATTAAAATTTCATCTAATATATTGTCTCGACTTTTAAATATACTATCTATTTCACGAATATATTTTTCATGTTCTAGGTATTTTTTAATAAAAGGATTTATATCAATACCGCTGTAAATACTATCGTTTTTAAGAAAAAAATCAGGACTTCTTTTTTCTTTCTCAGTAGTGATCAATACATTTCGATCTTTATTTTTCTTTGATTTAAAATTTGTTAATCGAGATTCGATAAGTATTGGAATGCTATCGAAAAAGACATAAGGACCATATTTAAATCGCCCTTTTTCATCTGAAATTTGAACGGGCTCCTGTATAATTTCTTTGCCTAAAAAAGTAAGTCGAGTGGGTAATGATTTTGGTGCATAAGGCGATTTCATTTCCAAAGTTTTCCCCAAAATAACAATACCCGTTTCAGGTAAAAATTCAAATTTTTTATTTTCGTTATTTAAAATTTCCTGCCAAGTAAATCTTCTCCAACCATTGGTAAGCATTACTAAATCTAATAAGTATTTTCGAAGTAAGTCTTTTGAATCTTCAAAAAAATAGTTGGGGTTTTTAATATGCCCTTTTAGATCAGAATTTAATAACAACCATGTTTTTATGCTTTCAGCAATTGAATAATTAGGATCGGATTTTTTATCTTTTACCGCTAATGAAAAATTGCTGGGTACATTCTCCTTTTGAAAATCGATTATATTGATTGATAAATTAACTTTTCTTCGGCTACAGTAATAATCTTTTGGGGTAGTAATTGCAACATCAATACCTTTTTTGGAATTTTCTATATATATCAATCGCTCACAAACGGGTAGATTATGACTGTTAAACAATGTAACTGAAAGCACACCACTATCCAGTTCAGATACTGGTATTTTTAAAGTTTTGGTATTGATACGCTCTTTAATCTGCTTACTGTAGATAGGTTTCCCTCTTTGGTGTATGACTAATGTACTGTTTTTTAAAACACTATTGGTATTTGATTGCAAATTTATATACACCCCGTTTGGTTTGTTTACCACATTTATGATATATCCTTTAGGTAATATTTTGGGAAGTAGATATTGATACTTTTTACCATATATATCCACTTCAGCAACGTAGGTTTCGTTCTCTAATGGAACTAGATAAAACTCTCCTAAACCGAACTTTCTGGTTTTAAAGGTAGATAATACTTCTTTATTTTTATTTTTTATATGGACAACCACAGCGGTATCATTAAATACCTTTTCGGGTAGTTGTATCGCAATCCTATTCGGTAATCCCTGAACAATATACCCGCCTTCAGGATAAAATTTTAAAATGGGTTTTTGAGAGATTGATTCTTTTTGCCTCAATTGTTCAGTAGATTTCTGCTTTACATCTGGTGCTATACTGTCGGTTGCTAATACAAATATTTCCTTTTTAAAAAAATGGAGTGAATTTGTATTTCTCATGTAATTGGTATAACCTCTAAGGTAATATTTTCCAGGTTTTATATTCTTAGGAAGTTTAAAATCACCAGCATCATTAATATCAGAGATGTAGTGCATTTTTTTATTAAGAATGCTGTCTTTGCTACTAATTAATTCCACATATACAACTGTACTTTTCTTAGATTTAGTGTGAGAGATGCCATTTACTAAATATGTGGAATACCAAATTTGACTGTCGGGAGTGTAAAATGTTTTATCGGTATGAATAAATATCTTTTCGGGATAATTATCCCTTGTATACGTTTCAAGTTTTGAATTCATTAAATCTGGGAAAATTACTTGTTGACCCACCAATGAATTAACAAGAAGTAGGAAGAAAAAGTAAATGAATATAGTTAACTGCTTCATTATTAACGTCTATTTATCTAGATAAATTTACGTATTTTAGTGTTAACAAAATAATAAAATGGATATAAATTTAATTTCAGATACAGTAACCAGACCAACGCCAAAAATGTTGGAGGCAATGATGCAAGCCAAAGTAGGCGACGATGTTTTTAAAATGGACCCGACTGTAAATGAGTTACAAGAAAAAGCAGCAAAAATGTTCGGTATGGAAGATGCTTTATTTTTTCCTTCAGGAACCATGGCAAATCAGACTGCCATCAAATTGCATACACAACCAGGAGACAAATTAATTTGTGATAAATATGCGCATGTTTATAATTATGAAGGTGGAGGAGCAGCGTTCAATTCTGGAGTTACCTGTAAATTAATTGACGGAAATAGAGGTATGTTTACAGCAGCACAATTGCAAGAAGCTATTTCCGGAAGATCAGATATTCACGTTCCCTATTCAAGGTTGGTTTGTATAGAAAACACCACAAATAAAGGCGGTGGCGCTTGTTGGGATTTTTCGGAATTAGAGAAAATTCAAAAAATAGCAAAAGAAAATAATTTAGAGTTCCATTTAGATGGTGCACGTTTGTTTAATGCATTAGTAGCAAAAAACGAAACTCCAAAACAATATGGGGAATTGTTTGATACGATTTCAATTTGCTTATCTAAAGGTTTAGGAGCACCTATTGGCTCTATTTTATTGGGTTCTAAAGAGCACATCTCAAAAGCGTTAAGAATTCGAAAATTACTTGGTGGTGCAATGCGTCAAGTTGGTTTTTTAGCGGCTGCAGCAGTATATGCTTTAGATCATCATATTGAAAGATTGGCAGATGATCATTTAAAAGCACAAGAAATCGGAGCGATTTTGAAATCGGTTTCTTATGTAACTAAAATTGAACCCATAGAAACCAATATCATTATTTTTTATGTGGATAAAAAGATAGGAGCAGACAATTTTATCAATAAAATGAAAACAAAAAATATTTTGTTAACTCCAATGGGAGAAGGGCGAATTAGAATTGTTACACATTTAGATTACACAAATACAATGCATAAAATTCTTTTAAAGGAATTGAAAGATTTTTAGAAATAAAAACGAACCACTGGAGATATAGGCGAAGCAAAAACACTCTTGTTGCTATCATACAAAACATCATAACGAATGCCCACTGCAAACCTACCTTGGTTGTAAGCAATTCCGAAATGCAGTGCAGGGAAATTGGTGTTTACAGCATCGAATTGATCTTGTTGTTTTGCAAAATAATAATCAAGTTCACCAGAAAGCTGAATTCCGATTTTTGTTTGATACAAAGAAATTAAACTAGCACCATACACGCTTGTAGTAAAGTCATTAATTTCTGTATACAAATAATTTACACCTATACCCAAAGAAAAACCATTCTCAAAATTGTAAATAGCACTTGGTGAAATACCGATGGTTGTTTGATTGCCAAAACCTACAGTAAAACCACCACCATATTGAACATGATCCCAAAAATCTGATTTTTGTGAAAATCCTACAAATGAAATACATAAAACCAAACTGAATAAAATCTTTTTCATAAAAAACACTTTAATTTATGCTGTCTAATTTAGCCAATTCTTTGTAATTCTTATTTAATTTTTTTAATAAAATTCCATAAAGTAATTTATAAAAAAACCACAATAAAACCATAAAAATTAGTAGAGCAATTATTTGACTAATTATAGTTACCGTAATTAATTGGTTAACATTTACAGGTAAGTTTTCTGGATTCATAATTTCCATCAACTTATCAGAATCACTAAGCATTACAGAGTTCATAACTAAACTCCCTAAGAAAGCGATCGCTAAATTATAATATACATAATATTTAATTGTCTTTCTTGTTTTAAAAATACCTTGAATTAATTTTTTTGTATTTCCAACAATAGAGATTTTTTTATAGTTCAAATAGAAAAAATATAAGAAAATAATAATCACAACATAATGAAGTACCATAAATATTTTTAATTCAGTTTCCAAATTAAAATCCTCATAAATTTTATAAATACTGTCAGGAATTAAAAGATTAATTCCAAACCAAAAGGCAAGTTCTACGATACCAATAATAAAAATCCATTTTACAATAGATGATGATTTTGAGTGCGCCAATTTATAAATTTCTATTGTAGAGAATTTATGTACTTCTTCTGGTTGATTGTCCCAGGCTTTTTTATAATTGTCTAATAAATCCATAAGTTATGGGTTTAAAATATTTTTTAACTTTTCTTTTGCTCTGTTCATTTTTACTCTTGCATTTACGCTAGAAATACCCAGTGTTTCCGATATTTCTTTATAAGGTTTGTCTTCTAAGTATAAAAATATAAGTGCTTTGTCAATATCATTCAATTGATGAACTGCTTTGTACAATGATTTTAGTTGCAGTTCTTCGGTATCATCATAAGCTGTAGCTTTAATTTTATAAGCAAAATCACTAATGTCTTGTGTTTTTACTCTTCTTGTAGACTTTCTATACAATGAAATTGCAGTATTTAAAGCTACTCTATACATCCACGTACTAAATTTAGAATCTCCCCTAAACTTTGGGTAGTTTTTCCAAACTTGTATTGTTATTTCTTGAAATAAATCATTATGAGCATCTTTATTTGTAGTATACAACCTACAAATTTTATGCGCTATGTTTTGATTTTCTTCAAATTCCGATAAAAATTTAGTCTCTAAATCTTTCTCCAATTGATCTTAGTTAGTTTCATTATAAGTAGCTCAAATGTATAAAATGTTACAATTTTGCTAAAATTTATTTTTTTTCATGAAAAACTGCTACATTTGTTGAACAATAAATTATAGAAATTGAACAATATTAAGCAAGATTTCACGATTAAAGACCTTGAAAATATTTCAGGAATTAAGGCTCATACCATACGGATATGGGAAAAAAGGTACAATTTATTGGAGCCACAAAGAACCACTACAAATATTCGATACTATTCTCATAAAAATTTACAAAAACTATTAAATGTAGTCCTCTTAAACAAAAACAATTATAAAATATCTAAAATAGCGAAAATGTCTGAAGAAGAAATTCTTCTTCAATCTAGAGAAGTCGCTTTTTCTACTGCTATAAATGATGAAGCCATCAATGCTTTTAAACTGTCTATGTTGCAATTTGATAAGATAATGTTTAATACAACTTATGATCGATTGCTTCATAAAAAAACTTTTAGAGATATTTTTAAAGAAGTATTTATACCCTTCTTAAGTCATATTGGTTTTCTTTGGCAAACAGAAACACTTTTGCCAGCACATGAACATTTTATCTCTAATTTAATTGCACAAAAAATACATATCAATACAGAGAATTTACAACATGGCGTATCAGACTCTAAAAAAACCTATGTGTTATTTCTACCAGAAAATGAAATTCACGATTTAGGGTTGTTGTATCTAAATTATGAATTGGTTCTAAGAGGACATCATACTATTTATTTAGGGCAAAGTTTACCATTAGACAATTTGAATTATTTTTTTAAAAATGATAGAGAGTTGTGTTTTATTACCTCATTAACAATTCAACCTTATGATGATAAAATAGCTTCTTATTTTGATGAGATAGAAAGTATATTAGAAAAGACCAAACACCAGTTTATCGCTATAGGTAGAAAGACCTCTTTAATAAAAGACAATACTTATAAAATGGATATATCTTTTTACGATAAAGTGACAGATTTGTTAAAAGTTTTATAAGATTTTCTCACCCTAAATAAATTGTTTAATTTTTTACTACATTTGTTAAACAATTAAGAATTACATGAAAAAAGAAATTCATATTATTGGATCTGGTTTCTCTGCTTTGGCCGCATCTTGTTACTTGGCAAAAGAAGGTTATAATGTTACTGTTCTAGAGAAAAACGATACGTTAGGAGGTAGAGCCAGACAATATAAAAAAGATGGATTTACGTTTGATTTAGGTCCTTCTTGGTATTGGATGCCTGATGTTTTTGAACGTTTTTTTGCAGATTTTGGGAAGAAACCTTCAGATTATTATACTTTAGACAAGCTGAGTCCTGGATATGAAGTTTATTTTGGCGAAAATTCTTCCTTAAAAATTTCAGATAATTTAGAGGATATCTATAGCATGTTTGAAGCAGAAGAAAAAGGAAGTGCAAAACATTTAAAAACTTTTTTAGATTCGGCAAAATCAAATTATGAAACTGCTATTTTAGACTTGGTCTATAAACCTGGTATTTCACCTTTAGAATTAGTCACAACCACCACAATAGCAAGAGTAACGCAATTTTTTTCAACGATTCGAAAACAAGTAAGAAAAAATATAAAGAGTTCTAAATTAATTAAAATTTTAGAATTTCCTGTTCTATTTTTAGGTGCAAAACCAAGCAATACACCTGCATTTTATAATTTTATGAATTATGCTGATTTTGGTTTAGGAACTTGGCACCCGAGAGGAGGAATGTATAAAGTAATTGAAGGTATGGTTACTTTGGCAACCTCTTTAGGTGTCCATTTTCAGGTAGATGCAGACGTTGAGAAAATTATTACAGACAAAGATAAAAACGTTTCTGGGCTACTAGTGAATGGTCAAAAAATAGATACTAATTTGGTGCTAAGTGGTGCCGATTATCATCATACAGAAACCTTATTAGATGAAAATTTAAGACAGTATTCAGAAAAATATTGGAGCAAAAAAACATTTGCACCTTCTTCTTTACTGTTTTACGTAGGTTTTGATAAAAAAATTAAAAATGCAAGTCATCATACCTTGTTTTTTGATACCGATTTTGATTTGCATGCAGAAGAGATTTATGATAACCCTAAGTGGCCTACAGATCCCTTATTTTATGCAAATTTTACTTCTATGACAGACAATACATCTGCCCCAGAAGGTAAAGAAGCTGGTTTTTTCTTAATACCATTGGCACCAGGAATAGAAGATACATCAGCATTAAGAGAAGAATATTTTGATAAAATAATAGATAGGTTCGAAAAATTAACCAAGCAAGAAATTAAAAAAAGTGTTATATTTAAAAGGTCTTTCTGTGTGGAAGATTTTAAAAAAGAATATAATTCTTACAAAGGAAATGCTTACGGAATGGCAAATATATTGTTACAAACTGCTTTTTTAAGACCAAATATTAAGAGTAGTAAAGTAAATAATTTATATTTTACCGGACAACTAACTGTGCCAGGTCCAGGCGTTCCACCAGCACTAATTTCTGGTAAAATAGCATCAGAATTAATTAAAAAAAACAAATAGTAGCATGAAAGAATTATTTGATAGTGTTTCTAACAGTTGTAGTAAATTGGTTACTGAAAGATATAGTACCTCTTTTTCGATGGCTGTAAATACGTTGTCACCATCAATAAGACAAGATATTTACAATATTTATGGTTTTGTACGTTTTGCTGATGAAATCGTAGACACTTTTCATGATTATAATAAAGAAGAGTTAATGGCGCATTTTGAGCGTGATTATTATTATGCAAAATCAGAAGGAATTAGTTTGAATCCTATCTTAAATTCGTTTCAGCAAACGGTAAATAGATATCATATTCCTGATGAAATGGTACAAGCTTTCTTAAAAAGTATGAAAGCCGATTTGCATAAAACAGCATATCAAACAAAAGAGGAATACGATGCATATATTTATGGCTCTGCCGATGTTGTAGGCTTAATGTGCTTAAAAGTTTTCGTAAAAGGTGATGATGCTAAGTTTGACGAATTAAAAGGTGCAGCAATGCGTTTAGGATCTGCTTTTCAAAAGGTAAATTTTTTAAGAGACTTAAAAGATGATTTTGAACTTTTAAATAGGTCTTATTTTCCGAACATAGATTTAGGAAAATTAGACGCAGCTTCTAAACAAATAATAATAGATGAGATTGAAGCAGATTTTGATTTTGCTTTTAAAAACGGAATCTTAAAATTGCCTGTAGAAGCAAAATTCGGTGTTTATATGGCCTATAGATATTATAGAAGGTTATTGAAGAAATTAAATAATGTGCCATCTGAAGAAATTATGGACACAAGAATTCGAATTTCAGACCCAATGAAAATAAATTTGTTGGCTAGAAGTTATGTAAAGTATAAATTAAATATGATTTAAGATGCTGTATGCTTTAATTACTTTAGGAGTTTTTATAACTATGGAAGGTATAACTTGGTGCACTCACAAGTATGTAATGCACGGTTTTGGTTGGTTTTTGCATGAAGATCATCACGAACCAGGATATCCAAATGTTTTTGAAAAAAACGATGCTTTTTTTATAGTTTTTGCAATACCAAGCATGTTACTTTTTTTGTTCGGAACCTATACAACACATACCTATTTATTGTTTATTGGTTTGGGAATTTTATGTTACGGAATTGCTTACTTTTTAATTCACGATGTACTAATTCATCAACGTTTTAAATGGTTTAAAAATACAAATAATTGGTATTTAAAAGGCTTAAGAAAAGCGCATAAAGTTCATCATAAAAATATGGGAAAAGAAGAAAGCCAGTGTTTTGGAATGTTGTTTGTACCTTTTAAATATTTTAAACAATATCTATAAATTATTATATAAACTCAACTTATATTTTTCCTTTTCTCTTCTTAAACTAATTAGTTTTCAACAGCAATTGGTTTTATGACTTCTTATTCTTTTATGAATTTATACCTGATATTACTCTGATAATGAATTTGATATATACCTCTATTATTTAGATAATTAGCAAATTTTTAACACTTGCAGATTCTTTTAGTTATTTGAAATATCACTAAAAGTTTTTAAATTTGTTCCTATAAAACTTGTAAAATTTAACTTTCAGTTATATATTAATTATCAATTCGAATCAAGAGTTGAACTTTAACTAACACTGAATATCAGTATTTTATATTTTATGTTTTTAAAGATTCAGAATTACTTAAAACGGTTTCATAATAGATTGATAACCAGTGTATATTTTCAACCCTTGATTCCCATTATGAATTAAAATTCAATAGTTTATTATAAACGCACACAGCTCATCATAAACTTTGTTTAATTTATAGATGTAAATAAAACAAATGAAATATCTAAGAATTATATTACTTATAGGTATTTTTTCATCTTGTGACACTTTTTTTGAATTTAGTGTTTATGAGGCAAGCGTTACAAAAGAGAATAGAAATACGACTTTTAAAAATTTAGAATTACTAAACAATATTCAAGTAAGTTCCCAAGACTTTAAATTCGCTTTTATTACCGATACTCATTACTTTTATAATAATCTTAAAATCATAATTGATGATATAAATAAAAAAGAAGATATTTTATTTGTACTTGTTGGAGGTGATATTACTGAGCAAGGAGTGTTAAAAGAATATCAGCTTTTTTATGATATTATTAAAAACCTAGAGAAACCTTATCTAACAGTTATTGGAAACCACGATTATAAATCAAATGGAGGTGTAATTTATAAAAGAATGTTTGGAGATTATAATTATTCTTTTAAAGTTAATAACAACAAATTTATACTTTTCGACAATACAGTCTGGGAAAGCAATAAAGAACCTGATTTTGACTGGTTATCAATGGAATTGAATAACAGCAAAATGTTTAATCAGATATTTGTAGTTGCTCATATGCCACCTTCTACGGAGCAATTTAATGATGATATGAAAGAAACATACAAATCTTTGTTGTACGAAAATAATGTTTCATTGTCCATACATGGGCATACTCACAATTATTTTTATGAAAAAAATACGGTAGATTATTTAACTGTGCCTACAATCAAAAAATCAACATATTGTATTGTGAATGTACAGAATGAATCTTATACAATAGAAATGATAGCGTTATAGGTAATGAAAAGCAGCAGTAGATTAATGTTCATAATTTTAATAGTATTCTCTACTATTTCTTTTGGACAAAAATCTTTTTTAAATGATACGAAAGCAAAAGATAGTGTTTGGTACCTACCAGACTATGCCAAAATTCAATTTGCAGGAAATATAGGGCTTCTTTCTGTTGGAGTAGGATATGAAATTATTCACAGAGCATGGTATTCAGAATTTTTATATGGTTACGTACCAGAATCAGTATCAGAAGCAGAAAAAATACATCTAATTACTATTAAGAACACATTTCCTATTTGTACAAAAGAAATGGGTACTAATTTCACTTTATCGCCAATTGTGGGATTTACAGCAAGTCTTGAAACAGGAAACAATTCGTTTCTTAAAGTGCCAGAAAAATATCCCAAAGGTTACTATATTACAAATGCAATTCATTTTACACTATTTACAGGAGTTTCAATTCATAAAAAATTTCCCAATTCAAAAATGATAAAAGGAGCTGACTTTTATTTTGAATTAGGTACTGTTGAAACGTATTTATGGTATGCAATCACATCTAAAGAAGTTAAATTGAACGATATTTTTAGTACTGCTATTGGTGTAAATCTATATTTTTGAATTGAATGAATAAAATTTATTGATGGATTTAAAACTATTATAATGTTAAAAGGCAGGTATTTTAAAATAACTGCTTTTTTTATTCTTTATAATCTACAACAAGCTCTTTTTGGAAATTGATAGTTTCAATTGTTTTAAAGATGTAAGTTTTAGTCTGTCAAAGATCAATTATTTAGGATACTTTTCCTTAATTTTATCTAAAGACAAATTATGAATACTTCCAATATGTGTATGTTGTTTTCCTAAATCGGGTTTGTAGGTTCCTGCTTGCACTTGTCCGCCAACTTTTTGATAAGCATCTCTAAAAGACATTCCTTCCACCACTAAATTATTAATGCTATCTACAGTAAATAAGTATTGATATTTCTCATCATTCAAATCGATATCCTTTACAATTACTTGTTGAATGGAATAATTAAAGATGTCTAAAATGTCTTTAACATCTTCAAAAGCATTGATGATATTTTCTTTTAACAATTGAAAATCTCTATGATATCCTGTGGGTAAATTGTTGGTAATTAGTAGCATTTCGGTGTGCAGAGCCTGAATTTTATTACATTTTCCGCGAATCAACTCAAAAACATCAGGATTCTTCTTGTGTGGCATAATGCTACTTCCTGTGGTTAGTTGGTCAGGAAAAGAAATAAAATTAAAATTCTGACTCATATACAAACAAACATCCATCGCAAAACGAGACATGGTGTTGCACAATCCACCTAAAGCTGAAGCGATGGAGCGTTCACTTTTTCCTCTGCTTAATTGTGCCGCAACTACGTTGTATTTTAAGGTTGAAAACTTCAGTTCTTTGGTGGTTAATTCTCTGTCAATAGGGAAGGAGCTTCCATAACCTGCAGCAGAACCTAGTGGATTTTGGTCTACCACTTTGGCAACTGCGTTTAGCATATACACATCATCAATGAGTAATTCTGCATACGCAGAAAACCACAACCCGAATGAAGAAGGCATCGCAACTTGCAAATGAGTATAACCAGGTAAAAGACTTGCTTTGTGTGTTTCTGCCAAACCTAAAAGTGTATTAAAAAGTGTTTTTGTTTTATTATTTATGATAGCTAAATTCTCTTTGTAATACAATTGTAAAGCTACTAAAACTTGATCGTTTCTAGAACGAGCAGTATGAATTTTCTTCCCAACTTCACCTAATTTATTGGTCAATTCCCATTCAATTTTAGAATGCACATCTTCAAAAGAAGCTTCAATTTCGAAAGTTCCGTTTTCGATATCTTTGGCTAATTCATGCAATCCTCTTTTTAGATTTTTTAATTCATCCACAGTAATAATACCGATAGATTCTAGCATAATTGCATGCGCTAAAGAAGCCTGCACATCATATTTTGCAATGTGCATGTCAATTTCTCGATCGTTACCCACTGTAAATTTTTCTATTTGTTTATCTATTGAAAATCCTTTGTCCCAAAGTTTCATAATTTTTTCTTTTATCCTGTAAGGTCTTAAAGACCTTGTAGGTATATTATTTTATAATTTAATTCCTTATTGATATACTATTTTCATGGTTTAAGACCTACAAGGTTTTAGAAACCTTGCAGGAAATCAGTTTTCCTAAAGAATTACACGATTTAACAATTCAATGTATATTTTAATTCCTTCTTCAATTTCTGCCAAATAAATAAATTCATCGGCAGAATGAGATCGAGTGCTATCTCCAGGCCCTAATTTTAAGGACTCGCAACTTAAAACAGATTGATCTGATAATGTTGGTGACCCATAGGTTTTTCTTCCCATTGCAATTCCTGCTTTTACCAAATCATGATCGGTAGAGATAGAAGAGGAGTTTAAACGTAAACTTCTCGGTGTAATTTTTGCACAAGGCGATTCTTTTTGTAAAATGTCGGCAATTTCTTGATTCGAATACGCATCGTTAACACGAACATCCACCACTAAATCTACATGTGCAGGAACCACATTGTGTTGAGAACCTGCAGTAATTTGAGTGACGGTCATTTTTACGTCGCCCAAGGCTTCTGATGTTCTTTCAAAGGTATAATGGTTGAACCATTCTAAAACTTTAATGGTATTGTAAATTGAATTGTTCGTATTCGGATGTGCAGCATGACTTGGCGTTCCTTCCACAACAGCATCAAAAACTACCAAACCTTTTTCTGCAACGGCTAAATTCATCAAAGTAGGTTCGCCAACAATCGCCACATCAATATGCGGAATGATAGATAACATACTATTCAATCCGTTTTTACCACTACTTTCTTCTTCAGCAGAAGCCACAATGACCAAATTGTATTTTAAATCTTTTTGCTGATAGAAATGTGTAAAAGTGGCAATTAACGAAACCAGACATCCACCAGCATCGTTACTTCCTAAACCATATAATTTTCCATCTTTTACAATCGCTTTAAAAGGATCATTTGTATAGGCAGAATTTGGTTTTACAGTATCATGATGCGAGTTTAATAGTAAGGTTGGTTTACTTTCGTCAAAATATTTATTGGTTGCCCAAACATTATTTTTTGTTCTTTTAAACGGAATCGTATGAGTTGTAAACCAGTTTTCAATTAAAACTGCTGTATACTCTTCTTCGGATGAAAAAGAAGGTGTTTCAATCAATTTTTTTAAAAGTGAAATCGCATTTTCTGTTAATTGTTGAATTTCCATTTTTATAAAGTAATTGTGGTAAAGTTATTATTTTCTTTTGCTAACATTGCTGTACTACCAATGTGAACTTTATGTACGCCATTTTTTAAAGCGTCAAAGCAGTTTTCTAATTTTGGCAACATTCCTTCTAAAATTATTTTGTTTTTTAGCAATTCTTCGTATGATTTTGAATCGATATTTTGAATCACAGATTCTTTATCATTGAAGTCTTGTAAAACACCATTCAATTCAAAACAATAATAGATAGATGTTTCGTGAATTTTACTCATTCCCACGGCAACTTGGCTTGTAATCGTATCAGCGTTGGTGTTTAATAATTGCCCGTTTCCATCATGCGTAATGGCACAAAATACGGGTGTAAAATCCGCTTGAATTAATTTATCAATAGCACTATGATTTACTTTTTTTACATCGCCTACAAAACCATAGTCGATATCTTTTATAGGTCTTTTATCAGATTGTATACTGTTGATGTCTGCACCAGTCAATCCAATTGCGTCAATACCTAAAGCTTGCAGTTTTGCCACCATATTTTTATTGACCAAACCTCCATACACCATGGTAATTACTTCCAAAGTTTCTTTGTCGGTTATTCTTCTTCCGTCAATCATTTTAGAGGCAATACCCAATTTTGAGGCAATACTTGTAGCGCGTTTTCCACCACCATGTACTAAAATTTTCTTTCCTTTTAAATTTGAGAATAATTGTAGAAAAGCATCTAATGAAGCTTCATCTTCAATAATATTTCCGCCAATTTTTATGATTGATAATTTTTCCATTTTTTTTATTTTGACAATGGATTTAAACCCATTGTTTTAGTATTTTTTTCAAAACCAATTGCGCGGCAAACGTTCTATTATTTGCTTGTGCTATTGCAATAGAACTATCGCTGTCTAAAACGGCATCTTCTACCACTACATTTCTTCTTACTGGCAAACAATGCATAAATTTAGCTGTTCCAATTTTATTTTTGGTAATCATCCAATCTGAATGAGTTTTTAATACTTTTCCATAATCTTCATAGGAACTCCAGTTTTTGGCATACACAAAATCGGCATCTTTAAAAGCTTCTTCTTGATTGTGAAAGATTCTTGTGTCTTTCGTGATTTCTGGATTTAAATCATATCCTTCTGGATTTGCAATTACAAATTCAACTTCCATCTTTTGCATCGCTTCCACAAAACTATTGCCAACTGCGTGCGGCAACGCTTTTATATGTGGCGCCCAACTTAATACCACTTTTGGTTTCTTTTTTGTAGAAAATTCTGAAATTGTTAAGGCATCTGTAAATCCTTGCAATGGGTGAGAAGTAGCACTTTCCATACTAATAATAGGCACAGAAGCAAATTTTACAAACGATTCTAAAACCTGTTCACTTTCGTCTTTTTCTTTGTCGGTTAGAGTAGGAAATGCTCTTACTGCAATTATATCACAATATTGAGAAACCACTGCTGCAGCTTCTTTAATGTGTTCTGCAGTGGTTCCATTCATAATGGTTCCATCTCCAAATTCAATGCCCCAAGCATCGCCAGAAACATTCATCACAATTGGATTCATTCCTAAATTGAATGCTGCTTTTTGTGTACTTAAACGGGTTCTTAAACTCGAATTAAAAAAAAACAAGCCTAAGATTTTGTTTTTCCCTAATTGAAGATCCTTTAAAGGGTTTTTTTTGAGCTCTTTTGCTTCTTCAATCCAAGAATGGATATCGTCGATATCGTTTATATGTGTGTATTTTTTCATATTTTTACTTTATACCTACAAGGTTTTTAAAACCTTGTAGGATATTTATTAATCTTTTCTGCTAGACAAAAATTAGTCTGTCTCCTCGAGCGCAGTCGAGAGGTTTCAAGATCGCTATTATTTCAATTCACTTTTAAAGCTTCAAAAAACACATTAATATGTTTTTCTGGATGGTTAAAGGTGGTAGAATTCTAATCAAATTAGGACTCTTCGTACTTAAAGGTTTTAGAAACCTTACAGAATATTTTTTACTGCCTATTGCAAACTACTAACTGCCAACTCACTTTTCAAAGCCTCAAAAAATACATCAATATGTTTTTTCTGGATGGTTAGAGGAGGCAGAATTCTAATTAAATTAGGATTCTTCGCACTTCCTGTAAATATTTTATGTTTATAAATTAGATTTTTACGAAGTGCTGCAATCGGAAAATCAAATTCTAATCCTAGCATCAATCCTCTTCCTTTTAATTTTTTTAATTCTGGAATTTCCTTTGATTTTTTAATGAAATAAGCTGATATTTCTTTTGCATTTTCCATTAAATTTTCTTCCTCAAGAACATTTAAAACGGTTAAAGTGGCTGCGCAAGCCAAATGATTTCCGCCAAAAGTGGTTCCTAACAGGCCAAAAGAGGCTTTAATTGAAGGATGAATTAAAATGCCACCTACAGGAAAACCATTGCCCATTCCTTTTGCAATGGAAATGATATCTGGAGATACATTGTATTTCTGAAAAGCGAAAAAATCGCCAGTTCTTCCAAAACCAGACTGCACTTCATCAGCGATAAAACAGGTATTATATTTTTTACAAAGAACATCTGCACCTTCATAAAATTCTGCAGTACTTTCATCTAAACCACCAACGCCTTGAATGAACTCAACAATCACTGCACAAACATCATTTTTTACCAACGCTTTTTCCAAACCTACCAAATCTCCCAATGCTAGAATTTCGACTTCTTGTTGTGCATTTATCGGTGCAATAATTTTAGGATTGTCCGTTGCTGCAACAGCTGCAGAAGTTCTACCGTGAAAACCATTTTTAAAAGCTACAATTTTCTTTTTATGGTTATGAAAAGAAGCTAGTTTTAAAGCATTCTCGTTCGCTTCTGCACCAGAATTGCATAAAAATAATTCATAGTTTTTACAACCAGATAATGCTTCTAACTTATTTGCCAAGTCCACTTGCATCGGATTTTGAATAGAATTGCTATAAAAGCCCATTTTTGCAACTTGTTCACTGATGTTTTTCACGTAAGTAGGATGCGAATGTCCAATAGAAATTACCGCATGACCACCGTATAAATCTAGATATTCATTATCGTTTTCATCATAAACATACACATCTTTTGCCCTTACAGGCGTGATGTTAAATAGCGGATATACATCAAATAAACTCATTTTTTTTATTTTGGGCAAGGGGTTTAAACCCCTTGTATTTCTTCTTCTTCTTCAACTTCAACGGGTTGAAACCCGTTGCTAGTCATTAAATCTGTTCTTTTTTTATATTGCTAATTTTATTGAAAGAAGCCACCATTCCTTGAATCAATGAAGAGCTCAAACCTTTGTGCTCCATTTCATTCAAACCTGTAATGGTACATCCTTTTGGCGTGGTAACTCTGTCGATTTCTTCTTCTGGATGCTTGCCGTTTGTAATTAATAAATTAGCAGCGCCTTCACTGGTAAACATGGCTAATTCTTGTGCTTCTTTCGCATCAAAACCTAACTGAATTGCAGCTTGTGTTGTGGCGCGAATCAAACGCATCCAAAAAGCAATTCCGCTTGCACAAACTACCGTTGCCGCTTGCATTTGAGATTCTGGAATACTCAAAGAATGCCCTAATCTATTAAAAATCGCTTCTGCAATTCCAATTCTTTTTTCACCTTGTGAGTTGGTGCACAAGCAGGTCATTGATTTCCCAACAGCAATCGCCGTATTTGGCATAGCTCTAATAATGTATTTATCTGCACCAACTTCCTCTTCAATTTTTGCAATTGAAAATCCTGTGATGGTAGAAATTAATACATGTTTTTCTGTCAAAAGCGATTTTATTTGTTGTAAAATTCCTTCGAAATGAGCTGGTTGTACTGCAAATATTAAAATATCAGCATTTTTTACAGCTTCTAGATTGTCAGTTGTTAAGAATACGTTTTTGTATCCTTCAAACTCTGTGATTTCAGTTAAATTTCTCTTAGTTAAATACAAAGAGGTGATTGCGTTGTTGGTAATTAGACCTTTCGCAATAGATTTTCCTAAATTTCCTGTTCCTATGATGGCTATTTTCATAATATGATTGTCAAAGTTGAAAACTTGTTCTTTAATTTGTCTTTCCTGCGAAAGCAGGAATCTGTATTTTGAATCCTCCCCTAACCCCTCCAAAGGAGGGGAAACCACTCATACTTTTATATGAGTAAGAATTCCTCCCCTTTGGGGAAGTTAGGAGTGGCTATTTTGTTAAAAATAATTCGCTTTTAAGTTAATTCCTGCTGTTTCTTCAAAGCCAAATAGTATATTCATGTTCTGAATTGCCTGACCTGAAGCGCCTTTTAATAAATTATCTATGATGCTTGTAATTAGTAATTTGTTGTTGTGTTTTGCTAAATGAATCAAACATTTGTTTGTGTTTACCACTTGTTTTAAATGAATCTCTTCATCTGAAACAAAGGTAAAAGCAGCATCTTTATAAAATGCTTTGTATATTTTTTTTGCATCCTCTAAGCTACCGTTGTATTTTGTATAAACCGTTGCAAATATTCCTCTGGAAAAATTTCCGCGATTTGGTACAAAATTTATGTCTGAATTAAAATTGGTTTGTAATTGGTGTACAGTCTGATTAACTTCACCCAAATGCTGATGTGTAAATGCTTTATAATGAGAAAAATTATTATCTCTCCATGTAAAATGAGTGGTTTTGGATAAGGAAGTTCCTGCACCAGTTGCCCCCGTTACGGCGTTGATATGAACATCATTTGTAAGCAACTTATTAGCAGCTAGCGGTAAAATTGCCAATTGTAATGCCGTTGCAAAACAACCAGGATTCGCAATGTACTTCGCTGATTTTATTGCCTCTTTTTGTAATTCTGCTAAACCATAAATAAACTCTTTATCTTCAAGATTTTTATCAGCAGTTAATCTAAAGTCGTTACCTAAATCGATGATTTTAGTAGTTGAAGAAAACGAATTGTTTTCTAAAAATACTTTTGAATTTCCATGCCCTAAACACAAAAATAATACATCTACGTTGTTATTAATTTCTGAAGTAAAAGAAATTTCTGTACTTCCAATTAAATCTTGATGCACTTTATGCAACTTGTTACCAGCATTTGATGTACTGTACACAAAATTGATACTTGTTTTCGGGTGATTTAATAATAATCGAATTAGCTCACCAGCTGTGTACCCTGCGCCTCCTATAATTCCTACTTCTAATTTTTTCATATTATACCTTTTATCCTGCAAGGTCTTGCCGACCTTGTAGGTATGTATTTTATACCTACAAGGTTTTAGAAACCTTGCAGGAAAAACTACTTATTTACTTGCTGATAAATTTTATTCTGGTTCCCAATAATTTTTATGAATCCTTTGGCTTCATCTGCTGTCCAACTTTTGTTTTCTTCACCATAACTTCCGAATTTTGCATTCATTAAATCGTGCTTGGAAACAATTCCGTCTAAAGAAAAATGATAAGGTTTTAATGTAACTGTTACATCACCAGAAACATTGGTTTGTGAACTTTGTAAGAAAGCTTCCATATCTCGCATTACAGGATCTAAATACTGCCCTTCGTGCAAATGCATTCCATAAAAACTTGCCAAATATTCTTTGTGCTGTAATTGCCATTTCGTAAGCGTGTGCTTCTCTAACAAATGATGCGCTTTAATGGTAATTAATGCAGCAGCAGCTTCAAAACCAACTCTTCCTTTAATACCAACAATGGTATCTCCAACATGAATATCTCTACCAATGGCATATTTAGAAGCGATATCATTTAAGCTTTCAATCACAATTTCTGACGAATTTATCACACCATTCAAAGCAACCAATTCACCTTTTTTAAAAGTCAACGTTACTTTTTCTTCCCCTTTATTTTCTAATTGAGAAGGATAGGCAGTTTCGGGCAATGCTTTTTCTGAAGTTAAGGTTTCTGAACCGCCAACGCTTGTTCCCCACAAACCTTTGTTCACCGAGTATTTTGCCTTTTCCCAAGACATATCTACTCCGTTTTCTTTTAAATACTCAATTTCTTGTTGTCTTGTTAAACTGCCATCTCTAATGGGTGTAATAATTTTGATATTTGGCGCCAAGGTCTGAAAAATCATATCAAAACGAACCTGATCATTTCCAGCACCTGTGCTTCCATGTGCAATATATTCTGCATTAATACTTTTTGCATATTCAATAATTTCTATGGCTTGAATAATTCTTTCTGCACTTACAGAAAGCGGATACGTGTTATTTTTTAACACATTTCCGAAGATTAAATATTTTACTACTTTCTTATAAAAAGTAGCAACGGCATCGATATTTTTATAGGTAGAAACGCCCATTTTATAAGCGTTGCTTTCAATTTTTTTAATTTCTTCTGAAGAAAATCCGCCTGTATTTACACTTACTGCATGTACATCATATTGTTTAGACAAGCTCACTGCGCAATATGAAGTATCTAAACCGCCACTATATGCGATGACTAATTTCCCTCCCACTTTGTCACTTTGTGACGTTTCTCCCAAAGGGAGAAAATCAGCAGGTTTTTCGTTTTTATTATTTTTTGCCATTTTTATCTTTTTTTAAAAACAAGGTCTGTTTTATATTTTTTAATCTTTTAAACACGTTTTCCTTTACCTCTTTTGGAGTTTCAGTATTTTTTAATTTTGGATCGTACAACATTCCTGTACACAAACACATTTTTTGTTCTGTTCTTGTTAGAACATCATAGTTTTTACAAGTCTGGCAACCTTTCCAAAAAGATTGATCGTCTGTTAATTCAGAAAAAGTTACAGGTTTGTACCCCAAATCTGTATTTAATTTCATCACAGCCAAACCAGTGGTAATACTAAAAATTTTAGCATTCGGAAATTTGGTTCTAGAATGCTTAAAAATTACTTGCTTGATCTGTTTAGCCAATCCTAAATTTCTATATTCAGGATGCACTATTAAGCCAGAATTAGCTACGAATTTTCCATGACTCCAAGCTTCTATATAGCAGAAACCAGCGAAGGTATCTCCATCGAGAGCAATCACAGCATTTCCATTTTCCATTTTAGTGATAATGTATGCTGGTTTACGTTTAGCAATACCAGTTCCTCTAACTTTTGAAGCTTCTTCTATAGTTTTGCAGATAATTTCTGCATAGATACTATGTGATTTATTTGCAATTACAATTTGCATTGTATTGATTTTTAAAAACACTGAAATGAATTCAGTACGGGTTTGAATGTATTTTGAATGGTTTTTTTAAATGTAGAATTGGACGCACCTAATTCCGTAGATTATTACACACCCAAAGGGCGGAACAAGAAAAAGCGGCGTACAGGTTTGTTGCTATCTAAAAAGATATTGTTATTTTGTGTGCTTTTAAAATTTGTTTTGTAATACATGATAAAAAAATAAAAAATTATGGATGCTCAGTTTGTTGCTAAAGTTTAGAATTAGCGAATTGTATTGCGGAAGCGCAATCTGGGAACCATAATAAATGTCTTATTTTTTGAAGTAAACATATTGTAAATGTATACTATTTTTATGACCAGCAATAAAAAAAGAACTTTTTTTTTAAACTTTTATCAATCTAATAAAAAAACATTTTAATAATTATTGATTTGTTAAGAAATAGATTTATTAGCATATCTATTTTGTATATAATGTTTTAGGTAAATTATTAGGTGCATCTATCATAAGAATGTTTTAGCTATTTATTTGCTTTTTTACAGTTCGTCCTAAAAAAAATACAGTTGGGTATTCTTTAATTTTAAAAAGGGTGGTTGTGTTGCATCTTTGAACCATTAAATAACATGTGTTGAATTTATTTCAATACTTAAAAACAAATAAGATGAAATTTTTAGTATCAATTTTAGTAGTAGTACTGTTAACAATAACAAATTCGTTAACAGCTCAAAACAAAAAAATTACAGTAACTGTTGTAAATGCAACTTCAGATTCAGGAAAAGTAGGTTTTGCATTATTTAATAAAGATAATTTTATGCAAGAACCCATTCAAGGGAAAAATGGAAAAATTGTAAATGGTAAAAGTACCATCGTTTTCGAAAATGTTGCTCCTGGTGAATATGCAATTACATGTTACCACGATAAAAACGATAATGATAAAATGGATTTTTCTGCAAACAGAATGCCTTTAGAAGATTATGGTGCTTCTAATAATGTAATGGCTTTTGCACCACCCTCTTTTGAAAATGCAAAATTTATGATGAAAGATGAAAATTTAAGTTTAGACATTAAATTTTAGTAAATTACGCTGAAATTCAATAAGAGATAATGAAAAACCAAGAAATTTATACCATAAGAAGCTTAAAGAATGCCGCAATCTTATGTTTAAAAATGACCATACTATTCGGAATTATTTTTGGTATAATATTCGGGCAAAGAACTTTAGAAGGCATTGTATGGTCTTTCATTATCTCTGGAATGTATTCTTTTGGATTGGGCTTTGGAAATGGTTTTATAAACAACTATTTATCTTCTAAGTGGGATTGGATTACACAGACAAACCAAAGAGTTTGGGCAGGTATTATTGCTACTATTTTATATACAATTCCTGTTGTATTATTGATTGATTATGTAGTTTTTATCGTATTAAATAACAATAGTATAGACGATTTTTTTTCTGGTAATTTTCTTGTGATTCATCTTTTCTATATCATTCTTTCCTTAGGAGTTTCTACTTTTTTACACGCAAGAGGTTTTATGCAGAATTGGAAAACTGCCATGACCAAAGAAACAACAAAACAAGAGATTGTAGCAAAAACAGAAACTGCAAAATTTGAGTCTTTAAAAAATCAGTTAGACCCACATTTTTTATTTAATAGTTTAAATGTGTTAACGAGTTTAATTGGCGAGAATCCTTTACAAGCTGAAAGGTTTACCACAAAATTATCTAAAGTTTATAGATATGTTTTAGAGCAAAGAAATAAAGATTTAGTCCCAATTTCCGAAGAACTAAAATTTGCAAAAACCTATATGGAATTGTTAGGAATGCGTTTTGAAGAAGCCGTAAAATTTAACATTCCAGAGGCAATAAGTAATAATGAGCTAAAAATTGTGCCATTATCCTTACAGCTTTTATTAGAAAATGCAGTAAAGCACAATGTGGTTTCAACATCAAGACCTTTAACTATAAATATTTATGAAGAAGATAGGTATTTAATAATAGAAAATAACATCAATCCTAAAGAAGCAATAGGAAAAAGCACCAAAGTAGGTTTGCAGAATATTGCTGATAGATATGGATTAATCACTCAAAAAGGAGTAAAAATAGAAAATAATAACAAAACATTTAAGGTGAGTTTACCTCTCTTAATTAAAATGAACAATACGATGTATCCAGATAATATAGAAAATAGCAACTATGTAAAAGCAGTTGAAAAAGTAGAGAAATTAAAAGAATTTTATCAGAATTTAGCATCTTACTGCTTGGTAATTCCTTTTTTAATATTTATAAATTTAAGATTTTCACCAAGTTTTCACTGGTTTTGGTTCCCGATTTTTGGATGGGGAATCGGTTTAGCTTTTCACTTTTTAGAAGTTAATAATTACAATATTTTCTTAGGAAAGAATTGGGAAGACAAAAAAATCAAAGAGATGATGGAGAAAGAAAACAGACAAAGCAATTACAGATAATGAGAAAAGAACAAACTCAAGAGCAAAAATTTGTTTTGGCAAGAAAGCGAGTTGAAAAAATTAGTAAGTTTTATAGACACTTCATCATATACATTGTTGTTAATATTTTCTTAAGCGCCATTTTTATAGTTGGAGATATTGAGGATGGAGATACTTTTAACGAAGCAGTTTTTAATTATCATAATTATAAAATTTGGTTGTTTTGGGGAATCGGCATCCTTTTTCAAGCATTAAACGTTTTTGGAGAAAAGTTATTTTTCTCTAAAAATTGGGAACAAAGAAAAATAGAAGAATATCTAAAAAACAATTAAAATGAATCAAGATTTTACAGAAGAACAAAAATATTTAAGTGCTAAAAAAAGAGTAAAAGATATCAAAGGGTTCTACACGCATTTAGCAATTTATTGTTTAGTAATACCGATTATAATTTTTGTAAACCTAAAATTTGAACCCCATTTTCATTGGTTTTGGTTTTCTCTTTTAGGGTGGGGAATAGGTTTGTCTTCGCACTGGTTCAGCATTTTCGGATTTCGATTATTGGGTTTTGGAAAAAATTGGGAAGACAAAAAAATTAAAACTATGATGAATGAATACAATCAGATAAAATAGCATTAAAATGAATCAAGATTTTATACAAGAGCAAAATTATTTAAGAGTTAAGAAAAAAGTAAAAGCCATCAAAGGGTTTTATGTTCATTTGGTTGTTTATATTTTAGTGAATATTTTTATTAGTGGTATTATCATCTTTGGATTAACAAGAGATGGAGACAGCAGTTTTTCTGAAGCACTTTCTAATTTTGGAGTGTATTCTACTTGGTTTTTCTGGGGAATCGGAATGTTTTTTCACTGGTTAGGCGTTTTTGGTTTTAAATCGATTATTGGTTCTAAATGGGAAGAAAGAAAAATTCAACAATTGTTAGACAAAGAGAATAAGCGTTATAAAAATAATTAGGTATATGGAAATTGAAAATCATCACAAACTAAAAAGAGCCAAAAGACGAATTGAGGAAATTAAAAAATTTTACAAACATTTGGTTGCCTACACGCTATTTAATATAATTCTTACGTTTTTCTGGTCGTTTTCTTTTAAACTGTATGGAGATGTTATTTTTAGTAATAAAATGAATGATGATGGCTTTTTACACTATCCGATTTGGTTGGTATGGGGATTTTTAGTATTGATACATGCGATTAAAACTTTTGGCTTCCCGAATCTATTCAGCAGTAAATGGGAAGAGAAAAAGATAAAAGACTATATGAAAAAGTAAATTTTAGTTTCGAAGTTGCATCGTTTTCATGTAAAATTCCTAAATTTAATTTTTAATGCCAAACCGAGCTTTCCGAAGTTCTACAACCTAACAAAAAAATGAACGTATTAATAATTGAAGACGAAAAACCAGCAGCAAGAAGATTACATAGAATGGTTACTGAATTAGGTTTAGAAGTTCAGCAAATGTTACATTCTGTGGAAGAATCTTTAAATTGGTTACAAAATAATGAACATCCAGATTTGATATTTTTGGATATTCAATTATCAGATGGATTATCGTTTGAGATTTTTGAAGAAATTGAGATCAAATCTGCCATTATATTTACAACAGCCTATGATGAGTATGCGTTAAAAGCCTTTAAACTAAACAGCATCGATTATTTATTAAAACCTTTAGATGAAGATGAATTAAAAGTAGCAGTAGATAAATTTAAAACACAGCAACCTACAAAAACAGCTGTGAACGTAAATTTAGATGACATTCGTAAATTATTGATAAATCCTGTAGATCGAAAATTTAAAAAACGAATTTCTATAAAAGTAGGGCAGCATATTAAAATTATAAATATAGACGAAATTGAGTGTTTTTATAGCGAAAATAAATCTACTTATATACATACTTCAGAAAATAGAAATTACTTATTAGACAACTCTCTAGAGCACTGGCAAGAACAACTAGATCCTGAACAATTTTTTAGAGTGAATAGAACTTTTATCGTTCATATCAATGCAATTAAAGATATTATAGCGTATTCCAACTCACGCTTGAAATTAATTTTGAATTCTTATACTGAAGCTGAAATTATTGTGAGTAGAGAACGTGTGAAGGATTTTAAGAATTGGATTGACTGATGCAGTTGGTTTTTATACTAGCGTTTTAACTTGTATTATTAGAAGCTATTTCCAGCTTTCACTACTCGCTTTTTTTATTCAGAAAAAGAATAAAAAAGAGCTCAAACAAACCGTTCAATCTGGGCTAGAATTGTTTGCTAGCTTTTATCAAATTGAAATACAGAAACTAATTTTTAAAATGCTTATTTGTAGAACTGTATAAAAGAAACAATAAACCTAACTTCGCGAATTCTAAAAAAGATTCAATTGGGCTACTATTCGCAATTGGAAAAAAGAACTTACATGAACATTTACAAACAAATTGAAGCAGAAATTCAAGCTGCTTCTCATATCGTAATTACAGCACACAAATCTGCAGACGGAGACTCTATTGGAGCTTCTTTAGGCTTGTTACATTTTATAGAGAAACTCGGTAAGAAAGCCGTGATTTGTCATCCAGACAAAGCGCCAGAATTTTTATATTGGTTAGATACTTCGGCTATTCTTTTAATGGATGAAAATCCTGAGGAAGTTACAACTCAAATGAAAAAAGCAGATGTAATCTTCTGTTTAGATTACAATGCAACCAACCGTGTTGGACCAGAGATGCAAGTTTTGTTAGAAGAAGCTACTGCTAAGAAAATTATGATGGACCATCATTTGAATCCAGAAGATTTTCCAACGTTGACAGTTTCTGAAACAACCGCATCTTCTACGTCTCAATTAATTGTAGAGCTAATAGAACAGTCTGGACATCTAGATTTGTTAGATGAAAAAATTGGAACACCCCTGTATTTAGGTATTTTAACAGATACAGGTAGCTTTAGGTTCAGTTCTGTGCAACCGCGGACACATGAGATTTTAGCTAAAATTTTAGCTTCAGGAGTGCAACATCATGTAATTCACGAAAAATTAAGTGACAACAATACAGAAACGCGTTTGCGTTTGCAAGGATATGCAATGAGTGAAAAATTAGAGATTTTACATGACTACAATGTTGCCATTATTTCTTTATCTAAAGAAGAATTGGCAAAATATCAATATAAAAAAGGAGATACTGATAATTTGGCAAATTTGATTTTATCTATTAAGGGCATGAAAGCTGCCATTGTGTTTACAGAAAGAGATGGAATTATGAAAATTTCTTTCCGTTCTAAAGGTGCAGAAACCCCTGTGAATGTTTTAGCAAAAGAACACTTTAATGGTGGAGGTCATGCAAATGCTTCTGGTGGAATGAGTGATTTGACAGTAACTGAAACATTAGAAAAATTAAAAGCATTGATTCCGAAATATTTTTAAAAATAATAGGTATTTTTTTCTAATAGTATGCAAAAAATTGAACGAGTTTCTAACTTTTGTTAAATGTTAGAACCTTTTATTATAGGAGTGTATTTGAGTCTTTACAATATTTTTTCTAAAACTATTCCAAACAAAATCTTCAAATAATTTCTTAACGATGAAACTTTGATTATTTTTATCAAAATTTAGTTTTCATGAGTCAACGCGAGGAATTTTTTGAATACATAAACAACGGTTATAAAACAAAAGGCGATTTTATAGCACTAGGAGCTGCCATGTTGGGTGAAGAAACCATCACAGATGCCATTGTAAAAATTCCTTTGAAAACCTTAAACAGACACGGTTTAATCTCAGGTGCAACAGGAACAGGAAAAACAAAAACCTTGCAAGTTTTAGCTGAGAATTTATCAGAAAAAGGAATTCCGGTTTTATTAATGGATATTAAAGGAGATCTTTCTGGGTTGGTGCAGCCAAGTCCTGGACATGCAAAAATAGAAGAACGACATGCAAAAATTGGTTTCCCTTTTACAGCACAAAAATTTCCAATAGAAATACTAACAATTTCAGAACAAGAGGGCACAAGAATGCGGGCAACTGTTTCAGAATTTGGTCCTGTTTTATTATCAAGAATTTTAGATTTAACAGAAACCCAAAGCGGCATTGTTTCTATCATTTTTAAATATTGTGATGATCATAAGTTTGCCTTATTAGATATTAAAGATTTTAAGAAAGTATTGCAATTTGTGACCAACGAAGGCAAAGAAGAAATTCAAGCAGAATATGGGCGAATTTCATCATCATCTACAGGTGCAATTTTGCGGAAAATTGTTGAAATAGAACAACAAGGTGGCGATTTGTTTTTTGGTGAAAAGTCTTTTGAAGTAGAAGATTTAACAAGAGTAGATGAAGATGGCAAAGGAATCATTTCAGTTTTACGTCTAACAGACATTCAAGACAAACCCAAATTGTTTTCAACATTTATGTTGCAATTGTTGGCAGAAGTATATGAAACGTTTCCAGAACAAGGAGATGCTGGAAGACCAGAACTCATTATTTTTATAGACGAAGCACATTTGGTTTTTGAAGAAGCATCAAAAGCATTGTTAAATCAAATAGAAAGTATTGTAAAACTAATTCGTTCTAAAGGAATTGGGGTGTATTTTGTAACTCAAAACCCAAAAGATGTTCCAGAAGATATTTTAGCGCAATTGGGGTTGAAAATACAACATGCATTAAGAGCGTTTACAGCAAAAGACAGAAAAGCAATTAAGTTGGCGGCAGAGAATTACCCAAGCTCAGTTTATTATGACACAAAAGAAGTATTGACAAAATTAGGTATCGGAGAAGCATTTGTATCTGTTTTAAATGAAAAAGGAATTCCAACTCCATTGGCAAGAACAATGCTAAGAGCACCAATGAGTAGAATGGATATACTTACTAAAAAAGAATTAAAACAAGTTGTAAATAACTCTAGACTCTTTTATAAATACAATGAAGCCTTAGATAGAGAGAGTGCTTATGAATTGTTAAATTCTAAAATAGAAAAAATACATCTTGCGGAAGCAAAAGCCATCAAAGATGCCGCAGATAAAAAGGAAAAAGAAAAGATAGCAAAAGAGAAGGAGAAAGAAAAACAGCGAGAAGAAAAAGCAACCAGAAGTTATACGAGAAGAAGAAGTACTGCGCAAAATCCTTTGATAAAGGTACTTACCAGTGCAACTTTTATTAGAGCAGCATTTGGAATATTAAAAAAAGTTTTAAAATAACAAAAAGTTAAAAATCACGTTATAATAACGTAAAGCGAAAAAAAAATGATTAAAAAAAGTATTTTATCAATAGTTGTAATTGCATGTTCTCTTTTAATAATTAGTTGTGGAGATGGTGGTAAATTCGAAATAGAGAAAGGAAAAGTTGGGCATTTAACTCCAAAAACAACCATTAAAGAATTAGATAAAATTTTTGAAAATGATTCTATTGTAAAAAATCTAAGTGAAGGAGCTTTAGGAGATAATTATTTTCAAGATGATGATGAATATTTGGTTTTTGAAAAAGGAGGGAAGCACATTCTAACAATCATACCAAAAGAACAATTAGATTCTGTTTCTACGATTAAAAGTATAGAAATTCACGATTCAAGATATCAAACGGAAACAGGTATCAATATCAATTCTAGTTTTTCAGAAATAAACACCAATAATAATATCAATAGAATAGAAGCTACGTTAAAGTCTGCCACTTTATTTATAGACGATTTAAATGCGACGATAGCTATAGATAAGGAAGAATTAGGTATGAAAAGTTTTACAGCTCAAAAAGTTACTCTAGAGCAAATACCAGATTTGGCAAAAATGAAATCTTTTATTATTTGGTTTAATTAATACAGATTTTTTTTAAATCAAGCTTCTGTTATGTTTTTTAGTGAAGCGCTAAAATGTTAACATTTATCTTGAATACAAATAAAAGATCTAAACGCTTGCATAAAAAAGAATTCCGGTATGAAAAAAAAATATACAATTCAAAATGCACCTTTTGTCGTTCCAACTACAGATGGTAAATTGATAGAAGAACACTTCGGCAACGCTACAGATGGTAATTCTCAATTGAGTATTGCGCACATGATTGCGCCTTCTGGCTGGAGCGAACCTTTTCAAACTCCAGAATTTGATGAATATACCTATATCATGAAAGGTAAAAAGCAGTTTATTATTGATGAGGAAATTTTAATTTTAGAAGCCGGTCAATCTATAAAAATTGAAAAAAATACTAGAGTTCAATATTCAAATCCTTTTAAAGAATCATGCGAATATTTAGCAATTTGTTTGCCCGCATTTTCTATGGATCTTGTAAATAGAGAAGAGGTTTAAACTGGTTTTCTTGTCAGATAAAAAGGGAGGTAAATCAATAAAAAATACGGAATTACAATGAGTTGCACCACAAATATATATTGAGGCCAATCTCCAAAAAGATCTAACAAAGTTGCTGCATTTGGTTTTCTATTTGTGTAGAAATAGTTAGAGCCTAAAAAATAATTTAATATGAATGTAAAGATCATGTAAACTTGCATTCCTAAGAATGATTTCCCAACGCTTTTTAAAGTGGGTCTCATTTTATAAATAAAGGTGGCAAACATCATAAAAATAACCAAACCTGCATGAACAAACCAATATCTAAAAAAAGGAAAGTTGAGGTAATTATTTTCATCTGGAGTGATTAAAGATTGCAAAGTACCTGCCAAGATTAAGAAAAAAAATATTTCGTAATATAAAAATTTTCGCGTGCTTGATAATATCGGAATAATTATCGCCATAAAACTACACAAATGCAATGGTAAATCTTCTTGATAATTAAAATCACCTTTGTAGAGCTTTAAAAATGTTCCAAAAATCACCGTTAATGAAATTGAAAAAGCGAGCATATTTCCAATGTTATGCTGAATTTTCTCTTTCTGTTTTTTAGTAAATAGAATTAGCATACAACCAAAAGTGATAAAAAAAATGACCACCCATAAATGTTGGTGAGAAAAAGGTATAAAATTGTTATTTTCTTTTAGAAAAAAATCCATGAAAATTTCATATATTTTGTGCAATCTAAAAAATATATGTGAGACCTAAAACTGACGTTGGAAAAGTCTTTAAATGAGTTAATTAAATAACGGATAACATCAAAATTAAAAGCTTACCTTTAATGCATTGCAACAAAATATGATATGAAAGATACAATTGCACCAAAAACCATTAGACAGGTTTTTGTATTACTATTAATTTTATTCATAGGTATCCTTATTTTTAGGGAATTGATGCCTTATTTATCTGGTATTTTAGGAGCAATAACTATTTATGTTTTGCTAAGAAAATATATGATTCTTTTAGTAAAAAAAAGGTGGAAGCCAGATTTAGCCGCCATTTTTTTAATGTTGATTTCTTTTGTCTGTATATTATTACCTGTAACGGGTATTGTAATGATGCTTGGTAACAAAATTGGTGATGCTGTTACAAATTCTGAGGAAGTAGTAGTTGCTCTAAAAGGTTTCTCTAGAAAAATTGAAAGCAGATTTGGTTTTGATTTGGCCGAAAAAATAAATATTACTGAAGTTTCTACTTGGGTTACGGATAATTTAGAAGGTTTTGCAGGGAGTACTTTTAATATTTTTATAGCTATTGGTATTATGTATTTTCTGTTGTATTATATGTTTACAAACAGATCTGAGCTCAGAAATTCTTTGTACGAATACATTCCTATTAGTGAAAAGAATTTAAAAATTATAGGACAAGAGTCTCAAGCAATGGTGCGCTCAAATGCAATTGGAATACCTCTAGTTGCCATTGCACAAGGTATTATTGGTTTAGTTGGTTTTTTAATTTTTGATATTAATGATCCTTTCTTTTGGTTTGTTATTGTAACGGTAGGTTCTATGATCCCTTTTGTCGGAACACTCATTGGTATTGTACCCGTATTTATTTTAACACTCTCAACAGGAAACAGTTTTTCTGCTTGGGGAATATTTTTTTATGGCTTAATTGTAGTAGGTTCTACAGATAACATCATTCGTCTTCTTGTATTGAAAAAATTAGACAATGTACATCCTTTAATAACATTAATTGGTGTTATTGTTGGGGTTCCTTTATTTGGCTTTATAGGGCTTATTTTTGGACCACTCTTAATCAGTTTATTTTTAGTAATTGTAAGGATTTACAGAAAAGAATTTGGCGCACATAAAGAAGAAAAACCTATACTTTAATGCATCGAAGATTGTGTAGAAGTATACAGTTTTTTATTTTTCTTTTTATTGATGTAATGCCTTAAAACGCCACCTTTTACACTATTTACATCAAACTCAACAATAAATGCATCTGTATCTATGGTTTGCACAATTCTATGCATTTTTTTAATATCTATTCTATTTACAATAGAATGTATAATATCAAAATCTTCAATTTTACCATTGTTTCCAAAACCTGAAGAACCTTTATAGATTGTTAAACCAACTCCTAAATCTTTAATAATTGCTTTTCTTATCATATCATGCTTTTTTGAGACGATGGTAACACCTATAAAATCCTCAAAACCCTCAATAACAGTATCTGTAACTTTTGCAGCAATGATATAGGTTAAGATGGAATAAAGAGCCACTTCAACAGAAACTACAAAGGCTGTAATACCAAATAAGATGATATTAAAGCATAATACTATTTTACCAATACTAATTCCAAATTTATCGTTCAAATAAATCCCTAAAATCTCTGAACCATCTAAAACCGAACCGTTTCTAATGGCAATTCCAATGCCTGAACCGACTAACAAACCTCCGAAAATGGAAATTAACAGTTTATCATTTGTAATTGTTTGAAAATTTTCAACATGTATAAAAGCGGCCAATCCTATAATACTAATAATAGATTTTATAACAATACGTTTAGACACCGTAAAATAGCCAAGAATCAAAAAAGGAATGCTAAAAAACAGTAATAAGTAAGACATGTTAATATCTACTTGTGTCCTTACCAAAAGTGCAATACCTGTAACACCACCATCTAAAAAACCATTTGGCAGTAGAAAAGCTTTTAAGCCCAAACTAGTTAATACAATACCAATAAATATTTGGAAGTATTCAAAAAAGTAGGTAATAGCAATTTTACGATTCATGGTTTTATCTTTTTCTTTGGCAAGCCAATAAAGTATTTTTTAATAACATTGCAATCGTCATAGGACCCACGCCACCAGGAACAGGAGTAATAAATTCAGACTTTTTAGCAACTTCATTAAAAGCAACATCACCTACCAATCTAAATCCGCTTTTTTTAGATGAATCTGGCAAACGAGTAATACCAACATCTATTACGGTTACATTGTCTTTCACCATGTCTGCCTTTACAAATTCTGGAATTCCAATTGCTGCCACAATAATATCTGCCTGTAAAGTAAGTTCTTTTAAGTTTTTTGTTCTACTATGACACATGGTAACAGTTGCATTACCAACTTTTCTTTTTTGAGAAAGTAAAATACTCATAGGACTACCAACAATATGGCTTCTTCCTAAAATAACCACATGTTTCCCCGAAGTTTCAACATGGTATCTTTCTAACAATTCTAAAATACCAAATGGCGTTGCAGAAATAAAAGTCGGTAAGTTTAAAGCCATTTTTCCAACATTTGTAGGGTGAAATCCGTCTACATCTTTATCTGGGTCTATCGCCATTAGAATCTTTTGCTCATCTATATGTTTTGGCAACGGAAGTTGAACGATAAAGCCATCAATATCATGATCAACATTTAAAATAGCAATTTCATTCAGCAAATCTTCTTCGGTGGTATCTTCTGGCAACCTAATTAATGTAGACTCAAAACCAACACGCTCACAAGCTTTTACTTTTGCATTTACATACGTTATACTTGCACCGTCATTACCAACTATAATAGCTGCTAAATGTGGTGTTTCATGTCCTCTATCTATTAAATCTCTTACTTCTAAAGCAATTTCTTCTTTAATATCTGAAGCTGTTTTTTTTCCGTCTAATAAAATCATTGTTCTTCTTGTTGAATATGTTGTAAATGAAAAAAGATAAACATATCAGTTTATCTTTCTTTTAAATTATTGCATTCCTTTCATCATTTGCATCATCTTTTTGCCTCCACCGCCTTGCATCATCTTCATCATTTTGCTCATCTGATTGAATTGCTTCATTAACTGATTTACTTCTTGTATGGTAGTTCCAGAACCTTTTGCAATTCTCTTTTTTCTGCTGGCATTGATACTTGTGGGTGTGCTTCTTTCAGAAGGCGTCATTGAATGTATAATTGATTCGATTCCTTTAAAAGCATCATCATCAATATCTACATCTTTTAAGGCTTTTCCAGCTCCAGGAATCATACCCATCAAATCTTTCATGCTTCCCATCTTCTTGATTTGCTGAATCTGATTTAAGAAATCATCAAAACCAAACTGATTTTTAGCAATCTTTTTCTGCAATTTTCTAGCTTCTTCCTCGTCATATTGATCTTGGGCTCTTTCAACAAGAGAAATAACATCTCCCATTCCAAGAATCCTGTCTGCCATTCTATCTGGATGAAAGACATCAATAGCATCCATTTTTTCACCTGTACCAATAAATTTTATGGGTTTATCTACTACAGATTTTATGGAAAGTGCTGCTCCACCACGGGTATCACCATCTAATTTGGTAAGAACAACTCCATCAAAATTTAAGATATCATTAAATGCTTTGGCAGTATTTACAGCATCTTGCCCAGTCATAGCATCTACTACAAACAAGGTTTCTTGTGGTTGAATGGCTTTATGAATGTTAGAAATTTCATTCATCATTTCTTCATCTACAGCCAAACGACCTGCGGTATCAATAATCACCACATTTTTTCCGTTTGCTTTTGCATGAGCGATGGCATTTTTAGAAATTTCTACAGGATTATTATTACCAACTTCAGCATACACTTCAACACCAATTTGTTCCCCTACAACTTGTAATTGATTAATGGCAGCGGGTCTGTAAACATCACAGCCTACTAAAAGTACTTCTTTTGCTTTTTTAGTTTTTAAGAAGTTTGCTAATTTTCCAGAAAAAGTAGTTTTACCAGAACCTTGTAAACCAGACATTAAAATAATGGTTGGTGAACCTCCTAAATTAACACCAACAGTTTCGCCACCCATTAATTGAGTTAGTTCATCTTTAACCAACTTTACCATTAATTGCCCAGGATTTAACGTAGTTAATACATCTTGTCCTAAAGCTTCGGTTTGAACTTTTTTAGTGAATTCTTTGGCAATTTTAAAGTTCACATCGGCATCTAGCAAAGCTCTTCTAACTTCTTTTAAAGTTTCTGCAACATTTACTTCTGTAATTTTACCGTGCCCTTTTAAGGTGTGTAAGGCTTTATCTAATTTATCGCTTAAATTATTAAACATAATTTGTGTCTTTTTTTGGAAACACAAATATAGGAAATAACCACAATTTTTATAAAGTTCTCGTCTTGTTTTTTAGTTTATAATTTCTTTAAAAATAAACTTGTAAAAAAATTAATTAGGTGAAAGAAAACTGAGAGAAAAAAAATAAGAATAGAAAAGAAAATAACTATATTCGAGTTATCGTTGATCATTTGAATTCCTTCATAAGATTGGTTTCCAATCCAATTCCAGAGATGCTTTGTCAGCAACAAAAAAAGAGCTATTAGTTGTAATAAAATATGAATACTTGTCAACCACTTATTTGGAGGTTTTTCTGTCCAATCCAATGAAAAATAATTGATGCCAATCATTGCGAAAAAAACGGCAGAGAATAAGTATAAATGATAATTTGTAATTATAAAGTATGTCGCATGTATATTGATGTCTATAGTTTCATCTCCGCTTAAAAAAGCTATCAAAATAAATATGGGTACCAAACCAAAGAAAAAAAGATGTGGTTTAGCAATAATTTTCTTCACCATAATTTTTTATTAAAATTTTTGTGTGATGCTCTGTGTGATGCGCTGTCCACATTATAATTTCTCTAATGGTCATTTTACCCATTAAAGGATGAGGAATTACTAGAGTATCTAAATTTAAATCACTAACTTTTTTAATTTTATATTGCAATTTTTTATTTTGAATTTGCAGTCTATTCAATAATCTTTCTCTTTCTTTTTGAATGGGTTTTTTCAATTTTTGATTGAATAATTTTGCTTTTTCGGTATTGTCTTTTAATTTTTGTTGGTAGTTTTTGGCTACCGTGTCATAATCTCTAGTTGCTCTATTGCATAAGCCGAATTTATATTTAAGGAAAAATCGAGGGTAGCTTAACGCGTTATTTAATAGTTGTAAACTATCTACTAAATGCTGAATTTGTTGACCAGTCGTCCATTTTCCAACAGGCCCTTTTTCCCAAATTTCTTTTGGCTGCTTTTCTAACCAATCAAATAATTTTTGATGTTTTAATTCTAATAAATCGGCAATAGCTTCTTTCTTCATTACTAATAGATTGAATCATAAATGTAAGTAAATTTAATAGTTTTTCCTTTTTTTAAAACCAATAATTAATCCAACAATTCCAATTGTAAATAAGCTTAAAAAAACGAAGAATATTTTTGAGTCCGCTATTAAGAATTTATTGTAAAAGTAAAAAAGAAACGGGCCTAAATACACTCAAAAAACATCATTTTTTAGCCTCCTTTTTTATAATTAGGTAGGTTTTTTTTTGATTAGACTTTTAAAGAATCCCAGTCTCAAGCTATAAGAAATAAGGCTGGAATTAACACGAGCCCAATTATGATTGAGATTCACCTTACATCATTAAAAGGAGCTGAATGTATCAGCTCTCATTTAAAATATTTTAAAAATAATTAATCTTTCTTTGGAATAAATTCTAAAGCTACCCCATTTATACAATGACGTTTTCCTGTTGTTTCTTGTGGTCCATCATCAAAAGAATGCCCTAAATGACCACCACAAGTAGTGCATTTGAGTTCCGTTCTTGCGTACCCAATTTTATAATCTACATCTAATGCTACATTTCTTTTTATAGCTCTATCAAAAGAAGGCCATCCTGTTCCAGAATCAAATTTATGTTCAGATTCATATAAGGGCGTTTGACAAGCAGCACAAACATACGTGCCAGGTTTGTCATTTTTATTTAAAGGGCTGGTAAAAGGTCTTTCTGTTCCAGATGCTCTTAAAACATGGTATTGTTCTGCGGTCAATTCTTTTTTCCATTCCGCAGCTGTTTTAGAAATCTTATATTTTTTATTTTCCTTTTTATCGTTTTGAGCATTTCCTGAACAACTTATTAAAAATAGAATTGCCAAAAAGTAAATTACTTTATTCATTATATTTATTTTAATTAAAATGGATTATATTTCTTTGAGTCGATTTTTCACAAAAAGACTTAAACAAAGATAAGCATCAAAAGGATATTTATTTTCTTTAGAGTCATTTAAAAATTGAATAGAGCACTTTTAGTACATATTTAAATTTTAAATTGCTCCCATTAAAACAAAACTATAAAAAACGATAAACATGAAAAAAATAGCTTTTTTATTATTAACTGTATTCTTTTTTTCTGAATGTAGTAAAGTGCCAATTACAGGTAGAAATAGAGTAAATTTTGTAAGTGATTCTCAAGTGTTACCAGCAAGTTTTGCGCAATACCAAGGTTTTTTAGAGGAAAATAAGCTTTCTACAAATAGAGCAATGACAAATCAAGTTAAAAGTGTCGGTGCAAATATTTCTGCCGCTGTAGACAGATTTATGAGAGCCAATAATATGGTTGAAGAAGCCAATGCTTATAAATGGGAATTTAACCTAATTGAAGATAAGACAGTTAATGCTTGGTGTATGCCAGGAGGAAAAGTTGTTTTTTATACGGGTATTATGCCGATCTGTGCGAATGAAGATGGAGTAGCCGCTGTAATGGGACATGAAGTAGCACATGCATTTGCAAAACATGGTCAAGAAAGAATGTCTACAGGTCAGTTACAACAAATTGGAGGTTTGGCTGTTGCCTTAGGAACTTCTGGTAGAAGTCAAGAATCTCAACAAATTTGGAATACTGCATTTGGTATTGGTTCTGGTTTAGGAATGTTAAAGTTTAGTAGAACTCATGAGCAAGAAGCAGATAGATTAGGTCTGGTTTTTATGATTATGGCTGGTTATAATGGTACAGAAGCTGCTGAGGTTTGGGTAAGAATGAGTGAAAAAAGTGGTGGAAGTTCTACCCCAGAAATTTTAAGCACTCACCCTTCAAATGCGTCTAGGATTAGAGACTTAAGAACTTATTTACCAACGGCAAGAAAGTATGCTGCTAAATTTAATGGCGATGCAAACGTGATGTTAAAGAAATAGACAAAACTTTTACTATATTGTATGCCGTTCAAGAAATCTTGAACGGCATTTTTATTTAAAACAATTCTATGTTAAAAATTGGTGATAAGAAATTAATAAACGCTTGGGCTTTTTATGACTGGGCTAATTCTGTGTATTCTTTGGTAATTAGTACAGCAGTTTTTCCTATTTATTATGCTGGCTTAACCGCTTCCGAAGGTTTTGCAAATGCCGAAGGAAAAATTACCTTTTTTGGAACACTATGGAACCCTACAACGTTATACAACTTTGCACTGGCTTTTTCATTTTTGGTAGTAGCCTTTTTATCGCCTATGCTTTCTGGTATTGCAGATTATTCAGGAAATAAAAAGAAATTTTTAAAAGGGTTTTGTTTGTTAGGTTCGTTGTCTGTGATGTGTCTATTTTTCTTTACAGGAAAAGAAACACTTTGGGTAGGCATTGTTTTCTCGATACTAGCAAGCATTGGGTTTTGGGGAAGTATTGTTTTTTATAATGCATATTTACCTGAAGTGGCGCATCCAAAACAACAAGATAATGCAAGTGCAAAAGGATTTATGTTAGGTTATTTCGGCTCTATTCTATTGTTGATTCTATGTTTAGTTTTAATAGAAACTGAGGTTTTCGGTATGTATGACAAACAATTTGGTTCTCAATTATCATTTGTATTGGTAGGATTATGGTGGTTAGGATTTGCACAAATTACGTATGCAAAATTGCCAGATTCTGAGAAAGTTATTTTACCTAAAGACAACTATTTTACAAAAGGTATTAAAGAAATAAAAAAAGTAGCGAAAGAGTTATTTGCCTACAGAGAGTTGAAGATTTTTTTAATTTCTTTTTTTTTATTGAGTATTGGTGTCCAAACAATTATATTGATGGCAGGTATTTTTGGAACTATTTTGGGATTAGAAACTCTCAACCTTATCGGCACAATTTTAATTGTTCAATTTGTTGGAATTTTGGGTGCCTTTTTATTTTCTAGGTTGTCTAATAAAATTGGAAATATAAAAACGCTTAAAATTACAATTGCAATATGGGGACTCGTTTGTTTTATAGGTTTTAACTTAACTAAAGAAACAACCAATATAGAATTGTATTTCTATGTTCTGGGAGGATTGATAGGTTTGGTAATGGGCGCAATACAATCTTTAGCAAGATCTACCTATTCAAAATTATTACCAAAAACAGAGGATACAGCATCTTATTTTAGCTTTTTTGATGTAACAGAAAAAATTGCTTTGGTTATTGGAATGGTTACGTTTGGAGTTTTAAATTCAATAATATCGATACAATCTAGTGTTTTATCTCTAGCAATCTTCTTTTTAGCTGCATTTATAATGATCAGTCAGATGAAGAAAACGAAACATGTTCGTTAATAGAAAACTTTCCGAATCAATACAAAAACAAATATGAATGCAGAATAGCCTATAAAGAAAGGAATAATGAATGTTTTTAAACCTAAAACCAATAACATGCTTATAATTAGTAATTGAAATCCTAAACCAAAAGTTGATACCATAGACATTAACCAATTAGGAAAGGGCTTTCCTTCGGCCGCGTTTCTATCTAAAGCATAAATTATTTCATCAAAAAGACCGTATAATAATTTGTAGATAAAGAACAATAGATTTACATTCTTTTGTTTTTCACCAGGCAAAGCAGTAGGCGTTTTGTCTTCAAAAACTCTACTAGTTGTATCGCCTGCAAATCTATTTCTAAGAATAACGTAGTAATAATTATATAAAGTTCCTTGTAATTGTATGCCAAAAAATGCCAATAGTGTATACAAAATATGAATGTCGGTAATTTTCCATAGTGTTATAAAAATAATAAAATTTAGTATAATATCTGATATCGAATCTAAAAATCTACCTGTATAAGAAGGTGTTTCTTTTATTCTGGCAAGTTCGCCATCTGCAGCATCTAAAATAGATTTAAAAATTAGAAAAAAAGCGGCTGTCCAGTAATAACCAGCAATCATAAAATATATGCCAATGCAGCCAGAAATTACAAAAGCAATGGTTACATCTACAGGCGTAAAAGAAGTTTTTTTAAGGGAGTTTGCAATGATTCTTGCAAGGGGTCTGCCATAATCTGACAGGTCTATAAATTGATGTTTTTTAGGTAACTTAGACATTGAAAGTATCTGTTAATAGCATTTTTAACGATTTAACAGAATCTTTAAAACAGCAAAATTTGTGATGGACAAATGTAAATATTTCGACCGTTAAATATAAAAAAAAACACATAAAAATTAATTTATGTGTTTTTTTTAAAAATAAATGGTTTTTTATTGAACCGTTATTGCAAACGTTGCTTGTACATCTGTTTCTCCTCCTGCATTTGTAATATCTCCTTCACTTACGCCAGTAGCACTCTTCATAGGTTCATGTCTTAACGTAATTGTTAAATTTCCTGAACTAGCAGCTGTAGTTACTAAAGTGAACTCAACTCCAATAGGATTTCCGTCTCCATCCATATCATCATAAGTTACTGTAGCGATATTATTAGTTGCCGTAAAAAAGAATTGATGCTCTTCATCTAAATCTAAAACCTCTAAGGTAACATCTTCTGCAGGATCTTCAGTTTCATTTTCTACTTTTAGAACGCCATTATAAGTGGTATTTGCTGCTAAAACTGCATTTGTTGGGTTTATAACAGGCGGATTTGGTCCATCACCGTCTAAATCTACACTTTTTAAAATAACAACTGTACCACCACCATTTGGTGTTAATGTTGCTGTTATGGTTGTAATTAATTCTTGTTCAACAACAGGATCAGGATCATCATTTGAACAAGCTATAAAAGTAGATACGAATACTGCAATAATTGCTAAATTTTTAATTGTTTTCATAATTTTGTTATTTATTTTAATAATTAAATTTTAATTGTAATACATAATTTCTTCCTAAATCATCAGCAAAATATCTTAGCCTATTGAGATATTCTCTGTAATTTGTGTTCATAATATTTGTAACGTTTATGCCAATTGTTAGCTTTGTTTTTTTTGAAAGTTTAAAAGTGGCATCAGCATTAAAGTTTAGTAAATGATAACTTTCTGGCGTAGAACTTACATCTACCAAAACATTTGTGTCTGTTGTTGGAATATAAGTTTCAAAATTATTATTAGGAAATAGGTTTTGCTTAAAAACAAATTCGCTTGCTAAATTCGCATTAAAATGATGCCATTTTTCTTTTTTAAAACTAATTTCATTAACGGTTCTTGCAGCTGGAATATCAATCAAATCTCGATTATTATCAAGATCTTTTCCTCTTATAAAAGAAGATTTGTTGTTGAATAAAAATTGATTATTGATTTGCTGCTCAAAACTTACATCGATACCAAACAAATTGGCAGTTGTTTTTTTATATGCCCAGACAGGAAAAGCACCACGAATAGTTTGCTCTGTTCCGTTGGGTTCTATATAAATAAAATTATTAATATGATTAAAAAATAGCTCAACCAACACAGCAGTATTATCATTTTTAAAATTATAACTTGTTGCAAATCTGTTTGATGTTTCCTGCTGAATTCTTAAATCTCCCAATTCTATTCTTGCCGCAGAATGGTGTAAACCATCACTAAATAATTCTGAGGGATTTGGCGCTCTATTAGATAGTGCGTAATTAAACAAAACAGCATTTTCTTCATTCAATTGATAAGAAATTCCTGCAGAAGTAGATACATTATGATAATCAAATTTTGGATTTACCAACCATTGCGTATTAAAATCTCCAATAATTAAATCATTAAATTCTGCATCGTAATTTCGTTCATTCCACCTACTTTTTAAGTAAAATTTCTTTGCATTAAATGAGTTGTAATCATATCTTAAACCAACATCTACAGTTGTTTTATCATTTAAAACAAAATTTCCAATGGTAAAAATACCAACATCATATTTATTAAAATCTGGAATTAATCTTCGCACACCAGTATTTGGATTTGCAAAATTATTTTGATAAGCTCCCAAAACACCAACCTTGTAGGTTTGATCTGACTTTGCATCAAATTCAAAACTTGTTTTTATAGAATGAGATGTTAAATTCAAGTCAATGGCAGGTTTATTTCTGTCATCACCAATTCTAACATCAAACTCAAAACGTTGATTGTCTTGAAAATCATATTGAATTGTCAATTTACCTAGTTTTTTGAATCGCTTATAATAATCTGCTTTCACCAATTGATGCGTAATATCTTGTCTTGGAGCATTTATTTCATAGGAAAAATCATTAATAACTAAAGGTTTTGGAGTGTTGATTGCATTTACCAAATCTTCTATATTCCCTAAATGAGAAGCTCTTAAAATTCCTATTTCATTATGAATATAAGTATAATACAAGTTAAAGCCGCTTTCAAATTTTTTTAAACCAGTTTGTATTGAAAACGCTTTAGAATTTAAACCAGTATTTGTTAAAACATAATCTGGAGTTTCAAAATCGCCAAATCTTTTGAGTGTCGATTTCGCATTTACATACCAACCTTTTTTAGTTGATTTAGATATAGATGAATGAAAACTAAAACCACGCCCATTAGTTTGTCCGCTTACAATAGTTTTACCATAAAGTGAGTCTTTTAAAATTACTTTACTTGGTTCTGTAATAATTACGCCACCAATAGCATCACCACCAAACTCTAAAGAATTGGCACCTTTTACAACTGTAATTTTTTCTGCTGTATTAATATCAATATTTGGTGCGTGTTCAATTCCCCATTCTTGATCTTGTAAACGAACTCCATTTGCCATTACAATAACTCTGCTACTATGCAAACCATTTATTATTGGTTTTACAATGGTGCTTCCTGTATTTATTGAAGAAACACCAGCTATTTCTTTTAGAGCATCCCCCAAATTTAAATTACTATATGTATCAATTTTATCAACCTTTAAAACAGAAGTTTGCAACGTTTTAGATTTTACATTTAAACCAGCAGTTACATTAATTTCGTTTAATGATTCTATATGATGTTCTAAAAAAAAATCTTTTGATAAATTATCTTTTAAATCTATTGAAACCTCTTTTGTTTCACATGAGATATGAGAAATTATAAGAGTCAATTCTCCCTTACATAAATTTGTAATTTTAAATTTTCCTTCAAAATCTGAAGTGGTATATTTATTTAAATTTTTTATCAATATAGCAGCACCAAAAATTGGAGTTCCATCATGATAATCTGTAACGGTACCTTTAAACGTATAGACACATTTCTGTGCATAATTTGCTAAACTTAAGAAACAAACTAATACACAAAAAAAGATTTTTTTTGTCATTTTAATACTTTAGAATTAGTAGTAATTTTATAAAAAATTATGCTAAAACTGGTGGACCACGAAGTTGGTAAGATAAAGGCTTATGATTTAATAAGAAATTATAAGGTGAAATAATTATAGAATATAAATTCTTAATAATTATTTGTTTTTCATTTTTGTTATTAAAAAAACTATCCGTTTTTTTAATAACATCTAATTTACAATCTAATGTTTTTTCATGAATATGCTTTTCTATTTTAGAACTACAGACAGCATGGTTGTGATTTTCAAATGCGTGCAACGATTGTAAAACTGCTGGAGACAGAAATACGAAAACAAATATAAATGCAATATGTTTTTTTAAAGTTGCTATAATTTTGGTTTTTTTCTAATTTTTAAATTCAGCATTTCTACGCCTAATGAAAATGCGATCGCAAAGTACAAATATCCTTTAGGAATTGCGCCAACAGATTTGTTAAATATTTCTGAATGCGATAAATGTGCACCTTCTGTAATTAACATAAAACCTATTAAAATTAAAAAAGACAAGGCTAACATTTGTATGGTTGGGTTCTTATTGACAAAACCACTAATAGGTTTAGAGAAAATCATCATAATTAAAATAGAAATAATTACGGCAATTACCATGATTGTCAAAGCACCTTCAATTCCGTTGGTCATACCAACAGCAGTCAAAATACTATCAAAAGAAAAAACAATGTCTATTAATATAATTTGAATAATTACGCTTGAAAAAGAAATTACTTTAGGTGATTTTAATACTTCGTCTTCATTCGTGCTTTCAACTTTCTGACGGATTTCTTTCGTGCTTTTATAGATTAAAAATAAACCTCCTAAAAATAGAATTACACTTTGTCCTGTTAAACCCGTTTTAAACCAATCTACATCTATTTCTAAAAATGGTTCTTTTAAGGCAATTAAATAAGAGACGCCAAATAGCAGTATTATTCTTGTAATCATGGCCAAAGCCAATCCTAAAAGCGTGGCTTTTTTAACTTGATTTTCGGGTAATTTATTTGCGGAAATAGATATAAATATAATATTATCGATTCCTAAAATAATCTCTAAAAAAGTTAAGGTTATTAATGCAACCCAAGTATCTGCATGTAGAAATATTTCCATTTTATTTTATTTTGTAAATAGTACCATCTGTTGCGAACTTACTAAACCCTATTTTTGCTGAAAATTCATAAGAATCATCAGTAATTTTTGTGATTTGAACAAAAATAGCATCTCTGTCTAATACTTTTTCTGGAGATTTCATTTTTAGAGAATAAAAGAAATTATTTTTCCATTTTATATATAACGTATCAATATGTTTTACTCTCTTTTCTGTGGTTATACCATTTTTAGAAATACTGGTAATTTTTTCATATTCTTCAATCTGTAAGCTATCTATTCTGGTGACAATTGTTTTGCTATATCCTTTTCCAGCAGGAATTTCAAAAACACCTTTTTTAAATTTGTCTGAATTGTCTGCAATTTCTGATTTACAAGCGTAAAGTATGAAGAATGAAGCAAGAAGTATGAAGAAAAACCTCGATAAAATTTTATTTTTTTTAATTGACATTCCCTTTTATTTTTAATATTTAACTTCCAAACTTCCAAACTCAACTATATCCCAGTATAATTTGCGGGTGTTATTGCTTTTAATTCTTCTTTAATTGCTGAAGAAACTTCTAAAGTATCAATAAAGTTAGCAATCGATTTTTGATTGATTTTGTTGTTCGTTCTTGTTAAGCCCTTTAACGCTTCATAAGGATTTGGATACGCTTCACGTCTTAAAATTGTCTGAATTGCTTCTGCAACAACAGCCCAATTATTTTCTAAATCTTGTTCAAACTTTGCTTTATTCAGTAATAGTTTGTTCAAACCTTTTAAAGTGGATGTAAACGCAATAATTGTATGACCAAAAGGAACACCAACATTACGTAAAACGGTACTATCCGTTAAATCACGTTGCAATCTAGAAACCGGTAATTTTGCTGAAAGGTGTTCAAAAATTGCATTTGCAATTCCTAAATTTCCTTCAGAATTTTCAAAATCAATCGGGTTTACTTTGTGTGGCATTGCGGAAGAGCCCACTTCACCAGCTTTAATTTTTTGCTTAAAATAATCCATAGAAACATAAGTCCAGAAGTCTCTGTCTAAATCTATAATAATGGTATTGATACGTTTTAAATTATCAAACAACGCTGCTAAATGATCATAATGTTCTATTTGTGTGGTTGGAAAAGAGTGTTGTAGACCTAATTTTTCTTGTATAAAATTACTTCCAAAATCTTTCCAATCGATATCTTTATAAGCAACTTTGTGCGCATTAAAATTACCTGTTGCACCGCCAAATTTGGCAGCACTTGGTATGTCATTTAATAAGTTGAATTGTTCTTTTAAACGAACCACAAAAACAGCTATTTCTTTTCCTAATCTTGTTGGTGAAGCCGGCTGACCATGCGTTCTTGCCAACATAGAAATGTCTTTCCATTCGATAACCAATTCTTGTAATCTTTCTAAAACTTCAAAATAATGAGGCAGATATACATCATTCATTGCTTCTTTGATAGAAAGCGGAATTGCAGTATTGTTGATGTCTTGTGAGGTTAATCCAAAATGAATAAATTCTTTGTATTTATCTATGTTTAGCTTGTCAAATTTTTCTTTGATAAAATATTCAACAGCTTTAACGTCATGATTGGTTATTTTCTCAATGTCTTTTATTTTCTGAGCATCGTCTTCAGTAAAATCTACATAAATTTTACGCAATTTATCAAACAAATCAGTATCAAAACCTGCTAATTGTGGTAAAGGAATTTCGCACAAAGCAATAAAATATTCAATTTCTACACGAACGCGGTATTTTATTAAAGCTTCTTCAGAAAAGTAATTTGCTAATTTTTCAATTTTACCTCTATAGCGCCCATCAATAGGAGAGATGGCATTTAATTTTGTTAAGTTCATTATTTTGTTGTGTTGTAAGCAACAAAAATAAGGATTAAAAGACACTTATTAATGTCATTTTAGATGTTTTTCAATCAAATTTATAATCTGTTTTCCGCGTGCTTTCGTGCCTTTACTCTCATGAATTATTTTGGTTTCTATCAAATGTTTTAACTCTGGATGAATCCAATCTCTCTCTAGACCAAAAAGATATAAAGTATGCATCGTGTAAGCTCTCACTGCAATTTTTTGTGGAGTAATTAACCAATCAAAACCAGTTGCTATAATGTTATCAATTTGTTGGGGTGTTAAGTTCTCTTTAATTTCATTAGTAGTTTTAACATGATAGGAAGTTGCCAAATGTTCACAAATTTTTGCACAGGGTCTAATGGCACTGTCAAATTTTAAAGTTGAAATCTTTTCAGAAAATTCATCTAAATGTGGAAGCATCCATTCTAAATGATGGTGAGTGCAAAACCACTCTAAAACCCAAGCAGCTTTTATAGAAACTTTAGTATCAACTTCAAAAGTAATAGCAACCAACTCTTTGAATAAAATTGGGTTTTCTAACACAATATTTGCAACGCTTTGTCTGTTCTCCCTTTTAGGGTTTTCCATGTGATCGAGTTGTGCTATTAAAAAAAGACGATTCGTTTCTAGCACTATTAATGTATATTTGTTGTAAGATTTTCTTTAGATGTTAAATATAAAAAAACTGGTTTTTCTTTTTGCTTTTTTTGCTTGTTATTGTACAAGTGAAGATTGTAATGCGCAGAAAATCAATCAATTTGATCAAAATAAAAAACGCACAGGAATTTGGAAAAAATACCATCCAAATAAAAGAATTCGCTATACAGGGCAGTTTAAAAATGGAAAAGAAGTTGGTGTCTTTAAGTTTTATGATGTTACCACTTCAGAAAAACCCGTAATTATCAAAACTTTTTTTGAAGCATCAGATTCTGTATTTGTTCAGTTTTTTACATTAAAAGGAAAGATTAAAACGGAAGGTGTTTTAGATAAAAGAAAAAGAGTTGGCAACTGGAAGTATTTTTATCCAAATGGCATTTTAATGTCAGAAGAAAATTATAAAAACGGTACACTTCATGGTACACAGCTGGTGTATTATCCCGATGGACAAATCACTGAATTTGCTGAATATAAAAACGGATTCTTAGAAGGTGTTTCTAGCAAATATTCTAGTAAAGGTGTTTTAATAGAAAAAATTACTTACAAAGATGGCAAGCCAAACGGATTGGCAAAATACTTCGAATTGGACGGAAATTTAAAAGAAACAGGAATTTACAAAGACGGAAAAAGAGTAGGGAAGTGGGAGTTTTATTTAGATGGTGAAATTGCTTCAGAACAAGAGAAAAAGAAGGAGAAAACATTTACTAGAAAGAAAGAGAATAAATAAGCCCATTGTCTTTCAGACATTTCCCCAAAGGGGAAAATTGAGCCAGTTTTTTTCTGTAAGGTATCTCTATAATATTAAATCACAGCATCCGTAAGAATCTGTGTCAACTTTTTTAATAATCTTCTGTGAATCTCTAATATTTCTCTGTGAATGTCTTCGAAATACCCATAAATAATCTGTGCAATTCGCGTCTTTTAAAACCATTTCTAATTTGTATCTTTGCACCCACAAAAATAGTGTATGAAACGAGTAGTAGTTGGTCTTTCTGGTGGTGTAGATTCTAGTGTTACTGCATATTTATTAAAAGAACAAGGTTTTGAAGTGATTGGGCTTTTTATGAAAAATTGGCACGATGATTCAGTAACCATTTCTAATGAATGTCCGTGGTTAGAAGATAGTAATGATGCAATGATTGTTGCAGAAAAATTAGGAATTCCTTTTCAAGTGGTAGATTTAAGCGAACAATACAAAGACAAAATTGTAGATTATATGTTTGCTGAATATGAAAAAGGAAGAACACCAAACCCAGACATACTTTGTAATCGTGAAATAAAGTTTGATGTTTTTATGGACATTGCTCTAAAATTAGGCGCAGACTATGTTGCGACGGGTCATTATTGTAGAAAAGATGCAGCAATAATTGATGGAAAACCAGTTTATAAATTATTAGCAGGGAAAGATATCAATAAAGACCAGTCTTATTTTTTATGCCAATTGTCTCAAGAGCAATTAGCAAAAGCATTATTTCCTATTGGCGAATTGACAAAACCAGAAGTTAGAGAAATTGCTAAAAAAGCCGACTTAATTACAGCAGATAAAAAAGATTCTCAAGGACTTTGTTTTATTGGTAAAGTCCGTCTACCAGAATTTTTACAACAAAAATTGCAACCAAAAGAAGGGAATATCATTCAAATTCCTTCAGATTTTCCTGAATATATAAAGTCCGCACCAAAATTTGAAAACAAGGAAGCATCATTAAAATATTTTGCAACTAAATTTAAGTATTCAGAAGAAGACGGAAAATTCGTTGGGAAACATCAAGGTGCACACTATTTTACCAAAGGACAACGAAAGGGACTAAATGTTGGTGGTACAAAAGAAGCTTTATACGTCATTGAAACAGATGTGAAAACCAATACAATTTACACAGGTGAGGGTAAAAATCATCAAGGCTTGTATCGAAATGTGTTGTTTGTATCAAACGAAGAAATACATTGGATTCGTGAAGATTTAACTTTGAATTCTGGAGAATCGATGCATGTGGAAGCTAGAATTCGGTACAGACAAGGTTTAGAAAAAGCGACCCTATATAAAGTTGAAAATGGATTATATGTTGAATTTGAAAACAAACAATCTGCTATACAAGAAGGCCAGTTTGTTGCTTGGTATCAAAAAGAAGAGTTATTAGGTTCTGGTGTTATTTCTTAAAAACTTTTTTTAGGTTTATTAAAATGGTATTTTTATCGTTTACAATAAACTTATGAAAAAAATAACATTACTTTTTTCTTTATTATTTACTTTTTCATTGTTTTCACAACAGGAAGATGCTTGGTTGTTTTTAAAAGACAAACCAAATGCGGCTACTTTTTTGGCAAATCCTTTAACAATGCTTTCTCAAAGAGCGATTGATAGAAGGAATAATCAAAATATAGATTTAGAACTTTCTGATGTTCCCATTGATGAAAATTATTACAATCAATTAAAAAATGAAGGAAATATAGTTGTTTTAGGGAAATCTAAATGGTTGAATGCGATTCATATTCAAGGAACAAAAACAAATATAGAGGCAGTTTTTTCTAGCCTTTCTTTTATAAACAAGATTAAATTTGCAAATAAATCTTTTAATAATCTAGCTAATAAATCGATTAAAAAGGCAAACCATTATAATAAATTCAAAACTTCACAAAGTACATTTAATTATGGCAGCACAAGCAATCAAATAAAAATACTCAAGGGAGATTATTTACATGCACAAGGTTTAACAGGCGAAGGTCAAATGATTGCTGTAATAGACGCAGGTTTCCCGAATGTAGATGTTTTACCCGCTTTTCAAAGATTAAGAGGGCATCAAAAAATTCTTGGAGGTTATGATTTTGTAGAAAGAAACACAAATTTTTATTCAGGGAACAATCATGGTACAAATGTGCTATCAACCATTGGTGGCTATTTAGAAAATGAATTTGTAGGAACTGCACCAAATGCATCTTTCTATTTATTTAGAACAGAAAATGCTGCTGTAGAAGTTCCTTTAGAAGAAACATTATGGGTAGAAGCAGCTGAAAGAGCAGATAGTTTAGGCGTAGATATTATTAATACTTCTTTAGGATATTCTACTTTTGACAATCCTAATTATAACTATGCTTACTCAGATATGGATGGAAAAACAGCTTTTATCACTCGAGGAGCAGAAATTGCAGCAAATAAAGGAATCTTGGTTGTAAATTCTGCCGGGAATTCAGGTAATGATTTATGGAAATATATTACAGCACCTGCAGATGCACCCTCTGTAATTACAGTTGGCGCGGTAGATAGCAAAGGAAATATAGCAAGTTTTAGTTCTTTTGGTCCCACTGCGGATGGAAGAGTGAAACCGGAAATTTTAGCACAAGGGGTGAATGCAGCAGTTATTAGTCATTCTAATGGGGCTATTATTTCTTCGAACGGAACCTCATTTTCATCACCAATAATGGCAGGTTTAATTGCTTGTTTGAATCAGCATAAAGGATTTATTTTAAAATCGGCTAGAAATCAAAGTTTTAAAGACTCACATAATTTTAATGAGTTTTTAAAGAAAGCAGTTTACGAATCTGCTGATCGGTTTTCCAATCCTGAGGCTCAATTTGGCTATGGAATTCCAAATTTTGAGCTTGCGTTCAACAATTATGTAGCATCACTTTCTATAGAAGAAAATCTTTTAGAAATTGTAAAAATTACCCCGAATCCAATTTCAACAACTTTTAAAATTGAAGGAATTCAAAGTAACTTCAAAAATTATACACTACAGATATTTGATCTTTTAGGAAAACAAGTTTTTCAACAAAAACAAATATTTTCAGATGATCTAAATATTTCTTTTTTAGAAAACGGCATTTATTTTTTAAGAATTTCAAAAGGAAATCAATATAAAACTATAAAGATTATTAAGAACTAATGACAAATAAGATTACAGAATTGTTTGGTATCAAATATCCTATTATTCAAGGTGGAATGATTTGGGTTTCTGGTTGGAAATTGGCTTCTGCCGTTTCAAACGCTGGCGGGTTGGGCTTAATTGGTGCAGGCTCTATGTATCCTAAAATTTTAAGAGAACACATCCAAAAATGTAAAAAAGCAACTGACAAACCTTTTGGAGTAAACGTGCCAATGTTATACCCAGATATTGAAAAAATAATAGATATTATTATTGAAGAAGGTGTAAAGATTGTTTTTACTTCTGCCGGTAATCCAAAAACTTGGACTTCCTTTTTAAAAGAGAAAAATATTACAGTGGTGCATGTAGTTAGTTCTGTGAAATTTGCTTTAAAAGCAGAATTGGCAGGTGTAGCGGCAGTTGTTTGTGAAGGTTTTGAAGCTGGTGGACATAATGGAAGAGAAGAAACGACCACATTTACTTTAATTCCTATGGTGAAAGAACAAGTTAAAATACCTGTAATTGCTGCGGGAGGAATTGGTTCTGGACGTGGAATGTTAGCAGCAATGGCATTAGGAGCAGATGGTGTACAAATAGGAAGTAGGTTTGCAGCAACCAAAGAATCTTCTGCACACGAAAATTTTAAACAAACCATTTTAGATGTTAAAGATGGTGATACACATGTAACATTAAAGGAATTGGCGCCTGTACGTTTGGTAAAAAATAAATTTTATAATGAAATACAAGAATTGTATCTAAAAAAACCAACGGTAGAAGAATTAAAGAAATTATTAGGAAGAGCACGCGCAAAAAAAGGAATGTTTGAAGGAGATTTGGTGGAAGGTGAGTTAGAAATAGGTCAAATTGCAGGGTTAATTCATAAAATAAAACCTGCAAAGGAAGTTTTAGAAGCCATTATAAAAGAATTTAACGATGTTAAAGCACTTATCTACAATACATAATGTGGCGAAATAAAAAAATAATGAATCTTTTTGCAAAATAAATTTATTGGCATTATCTTTGCAATTCAATAAACGTTGTTTGTAATTAAACAAATAACATATTTAATACTATTACAATGAATAAAGGTACCGTAAAATTTTTCAATGAATCTAAAGGATTCGGATTTATCACTGAAGAAGGAAACAACAAAGAACATTTTGTACATGTGTCAGGATTAGTTGACGAGATTCGTGAAAACGATGAAGTTGAATTTGACTTACAAGATGGAAGAAAAGGATTAAACGCAGTAAACGTAAGAGTTATATAATTATATATTATTTTATTACTAGTTAATTTTTTATCTAAAACCCTATCAATAATTGATAGGGTTTTTTTAATTTCAGTATTTAAATTAGTGAAACTCAATTTTTATTCCGAAGCTTCGGAAGCGAAGCAACATCTGTGTGGAAATAAAAAAGAAATTCCTACTGGATGCCTTAGAAGCTTGGGTTGAGGTTCTTCATTTCAGTACTAACATCAATTTTATGTAAAGTAAATCAAAGTTTTATTTCTTTTTTCAATTATTGGCATTATCTTTGCAAATCAATAAACGTTGCTAGTAATTAAACAAGCAACATATTTAATTTTATTATAATGAATAAAGGTACCGTAAAATTTTTCAATGAATCTAAAGGATTCGGATTTATTACTGAAGAAGGAAACAACAAAGAACATTTTGTACATGTGTCAGGATTAATTGACGAAATTCGTGAAAACGATGAAGTTGAGTTTGACTTACAAGATGGTAAAAAAGGATTAAACGCAGTAAACGTAAGAGTATTATAACATATATCTATTACTAGTTAATTTTTATCCAAAAGCCTATCAATAATTGATAGGCTTTTTTTATTTTCGCTTTTAAAAGGGATTATGGTTATTGACGGAAGACAAAGAAAAAATATACAAATAGGTTTATTTGTAGAAATTGTTCAAAAACAACATCAAAGAAGTGGTGAGTTAAGCGAAGGAAAGGTGAGTAAAATCCTTACCAAATCTTTAAACCATCCTTACGGAATAAAAGTACAATTAGAATCTGGACTTGTAGGAAGAGTTAAAAACGTGTTATAATTATTGTACAGGAATTTTAATCTCATACAATTTTCTACTTTTATTATTCAGCTTATTTTCTCGTAACCAAGGATTGTGAATTTTCAATTCTTTATAATTCATACCGAATTTTTTTGCAAATAAAGCTAAATTAGAAACAACCGTATCTACTTTTACAGTTCTTGTTTCTTTGATGGTATACAAATCTTCCTTATCAAAAACAAAACCATATTTTTTAGGATGAGATATGATTTCTTTTAAAGCTAAAATTCTAAAAACATAACGTTCCGTTTCATTTGGTAACAATGCATCGTAATAATTATTAACTTGTTGCGTTTCTAACCTTTTAGAAACTCCATAATTACCTGCATTATAAGCTGCGGCAGCTAAAGTCCAAGAACCTAAGCTTTCTTTTGCTTTTTTTAAATAGGCTGCAGCAACCTCAGTAGCTTTTTCAATATGGTAGCGTTCATCTACATTATCGTTAATTTCTAAACCATATTCTTTACCCGTTTTTTTCATAAAATGCCACATACCTGCCGCACCAGCGGAAGAAGTATCGTCAGTAAAACCACTTTCGGCCAAAGCTAAAAATTTAAAATCGTCAGGTAAATTGTATTTCTTCAATAAAGGCTCTAAAACTGGAAAATATTTATGAGCCCTTTTTATAAGCAAGATACCATTAGATTGCCAATAGGTATTTACCAGCAATTCTCTTTCCATTCTTTCTTTCACATCATTAATTTCTACAGGAACTCTTTCTCCTGCTAAATTAAGACCGTCAGGTAGCTTTAAAGCTTTTATTTTATATGTTTTATGTGTTTGCGTTTCAGGTTCTATCTTAGATGTACCTACTGCATTTATAAAAGATGCAGTAATAATGGTAATCCCCAATAATAATAAAATACGTTTATTTGTTTTCATAATTTTGTAATTTTATAGTATAAAAGTATGAAGACAACTTTGTATTAACAAGTTAAAACTTCATCAATAATTTTTGAAATCTTTTTGGCTTTGGTTAGTATCATAATATGAGTACCACCATCAACTTCTATGGTGTTTTTAATATTTTTTATAGGGAAAACAGTATCTTTTGAACCATGAATATGAACAATATTTTCAACAGGTTTCATTTGTTCCCATTGTATGATATTAAAAATAGACCATTTTAAATATTTTTTACTTCTTACAGAAAGGTATTTCTGATACAATTCAGCCTTTTTCTTTAAAGATTTCCCTAAAAAGAAACAAGCATATTCTTCAAAATTCTCTACAACTATGGTTGGGAAAATTCTATAGATTTTAGTAAACTTTGCAAATCTGAATCTTTTTGGAAGCTCGTTTTGGTTCTTAACGCTAGAGATGATGATGACCTTTTTAGGATTTACAAATTTCGCTAATTCTTGCGCCATGATGCCACCAAATGAAACTCCAATTAATACCGGGTTTTCTTCAGTAATATCATCACTTAGTCTACACGCATAATTATCAATATCTTCTTCTACAGCAAGAGGCCTTATCCATTCTAAATAATGGAAAGTGTATTTTTCTGGATCTAATTCTAAATTTTCAAAAATTCTGGGACTAGCGGCTAAGCCTGGAACGAAATAAATGGGGGTTTTTTTCATTTTTATTCTATTAGTTTTTCTTTCAATAATAATTCTTCAATATAATCATAAGCATACGCTATTTCATCAGGAATGTTTCTCCAAAGTATTATTTTTATTTGCTCATCATTGTAAGTAATAAATGTGTCTGAGAAATCTTTAACAGCGTCTGTTTCTTTAGCATCTTCAAAATCTTTGAACATCGTTTTTTCAAACATGTCATTCAACTTCTTTAATTCACTTTTTTCTAAGGTAAAAGTAGTCGCTCCTTCAACAAGTACAAATTCCTTGCCAAAAAACTGTACTTCTCCGTTTTTAAAAAATGTGACTTCAAAAACAGGACAATCTCCAAAACACGAAGTTTTAATTACGTTAATTAATGTGTTTTCTGCCAGGTTTTTAACGCTGTTTAAAACAGCTTCCGTATTTAATGTAATCGTAGAAAACAAATTTGTTTTTTTTAATTTATTGTTCCAAAAATCAAAATTATCTGATGGAACACTAATAATTGCAGCTTTGTATGTTTTTTTATTTGCAATTAAATTACTTATTGTTAAATTATTTTCTATGAGGATTTCTTTAATATCACTAATTTCTTTAGGATTTTTTAATACCAAAATTAATTCTTTAAAATTATTTTCCTTTAAAGCATCTAAATCCTCAATGATAAGTTCATTTTTTTTTGAGTTTTTTACGGATGGTTCATTCTTACTTTGGCTACAAGTAAGAACTACTAAAAAGAATAAAAGGAAATATAATTTCATAATCTATTTTTTAAATGGCTACTTTAGATGCTGCAAATTGAAATCGAACCAGACCATCTTCGTCAATTTCAGTTAAGCAAATGGTATGTAAAGTATTTACTAAATTAGGGTTCCAAGGTGTTTTTACTTTTACATAATTTTCTGTAAAGCCATGAATAAACCCTTCTTTATTTTCACTTTCAAATAAAACTGTTAGCGTATTACCCAATTGAGATTCATAAAAAGCACGTCTTTTTTTAGCAGACAAACCTCGTAACATTTTACTGCGTTTTGCTCTTATATTTTTAGGAACAATGCCACTCATAGCTACCGCTTCTGTATTTGGTCTTTCTGAATAGGTGAAAACATGTAAATAGGAAATATCTAAATGAGTTAGATAATTATAAGTTTCTAAGAAAAGTGCTTCTGTTTCACCAGGAAAACCAACAATAACATCTACACCAATACAAGCGTTTGGCATTAACTCTTTAATTTTTGAAACTCTATTTGTGTAGGTATTTGATAAATACCTGCGTTTCATTTTTTTGAGTAATTCGTCGCTACCAGATTGCAGTGGAATATGAAAATGTGGGACAAAAGAAGAAGATTTAGAGACAAAATCGATGGTTTCATCTTTTAATAAATTAGGTTCTATAGAAGAAATACGTAATCGATGAATTCCGTCTACCTTATCCAACTCTTTTACCAGTTCTAAAAAAGTATGTTCGTGTTTTTTATTTCCAAATTCGCCTTTACCATAATCGCCAATATTTACACCAGTTAAAACAATTTCTTTAATGCCTTTAGAAGAAATTTCTTTGGCATTATCTAAAACGTTTTGTAAAGTATCGCTTCTTGAGATTCCTCTTGCTAACGGAATTGTGCAATAGGTACATTTGTAATCACAGCCGTCTTGTACTTTTAAAAAAGCACGAGTTCTGTCTCCTATAGAGTAAGAACCTACATAAAAATCGGCATCAGAAATTTCGCAAGAGTGAATTTTACCAGTATCGTTTTTAGTTAAATCGTTGATATAACTGGTAACATTAAATTTTTCTGTTGCGCCTAATACTAAATCAACACCATCTACATTGGCCAATTCTTCTGGTTTTAATTGCGCATAACAACCCACTGCTATTAAAAATGCATCTTCATTTTTTTTGAGTGCATTTTTAACGATAGATTTAAAGCGCTTATCTGCATTCTCTGTTACAGAGCAGGTATTTATCACATAAATATCTGCCATTTCATCAAATTCTACGCGCTCAAAGCCTTCGCTCACAAAGTTTCTAGCAATCGTAGAAGTTTCAGAGAAATTTAATTTGCATCCTAGGGTATAAAAAGCAACCTTATTTTCTTTCTTCATTTTTTTTATCTGTATAATTAAAAATAGAAACTTTAAATGAGTTCATCATTTTTTAAAGTTGATATATTATATTTACAAATGCTGTCTGAGACAGTATAGCGTCTGCAAAAGTAAGTTATTATTTATGATATTTAGAACCGAAAGACTACTAATTACGAAACTAATTTTAAAAGATTTGGATGACTTTTATAAGTTGGAAAGTGATCCTGAGGTTTTAAAATTTGCCACAGGAACTATTAAAAATTTAGAAGAGAGTCGTATAGATTTAAATGCTATTGTTTCTAAATACAATATAAAGGATAATAATTTTTGGATTTATGCAGTAAAAAGAAAATCGGATGCTACCTTTTTAGGAACTGTTGCTTTGGTTAAAGACGGAATGGAAGATGAAATTGGCTATCGTTTTTTAAAGAAATATTGGGGAAATGGTTATGGTTTAGAGATTTGTAAAGGATTAATTTCTTATTGTAAGCAGATAGGAAAAACAAAACTAATCGCTTATGTAGTTGATGAAAACAAAGCGTCAGCAAAAATATTAGAACGATTGAATTTTAAAAAAGTAAAACATTTTATGAGCGAAGATATCCAATTACCAGAAACAAAATACGAGATAATATTATGATTGTTGATTTTTTAAAACCACCTTATTATGCGGTTATATTTTCTACTATTTTAACTAATAATTTAGAGAATTATGCTGAGACAGCTGAAAGAATGGAAGCACTAGCAAAACTTCAAAAAGGATATTTAGGAATAGAAACAGCAAGAAATGAAATTGGCATCACAATTTCTTATTGGGAAAGTTTAGAGGCTATTACTGCTTGGAAAAATAATATAGAACATACAAAAGTTAGAAATTTAGGAAGAGAAAAATGGTATCAAAAATACCAACTTCGTATTTGTAAAGTAGAGCGTGAATATGGATTTGAGAAAACATCTTAAAATATGGCTTCTTTTATTTTTGCTTTTAGTTTTTTTGAAACATTTGTAGGAAAAGGTCGGTCTCCATGTAAAATAGCGACCATTAAATCACTAAAAACTTGCCCGTATTTTTTTAATATTACATTTCTAACAGCATTGTTATTGTAAAAATACTTTGATAAAAGTACGCCCGATTTTAATTCTGGTAATAATTTTATATTTAGTTTTTCTAGATATTTTCTTTCTGCTAAAATTGGATCGAGATTACTTTCTATAATCGCTTCGGCAACATATTTACCACTTAAAATTGCGTTAGAAATTCCTTCTGCAGTTATTGGTTCTGCAAAACCAGCAGCATCACCAATTAAAAACACATTGTTTTTTACGAATCCATCTGTTCTTGGAGCAATAGGAATTTGAAAACCATGCGCATCTTCTTTTATGATGTTTGTAATTCCTAAAGTTTTAAGGTATTTTTTATAATAGTCCTTTAAATTGATCTTTCCTTTTTTAGTCGTTAAAACACCTAAAGATAAATGATTTTTCTTGGGGAAACTCCAAGCATATCCATAAGGAACTGCATCAATGTCAAATCGCACACTTTTAGACAAACGTTCAAAATCTGCCTTAGAGACTTCAACTTCATATTCTAAAGCAGGAATTAATTTTCTCGTTTCTTCTAGCCAACCAGCCATCTTAGCTGTAGTGCTTAAAACACCATCTGCAGCAATTACAAAATCCGCAGTAATAGTTCCTTGAGAAGTCTTTAAAATTGTATGTTTTTCTTTAAATTCTAAATTTAATAACTTATGATTTTCTAAAAGCGTTACTCCAAATTCTTTCGCTTTTTCAACAATTAAATTATCAAAAGCATCGCGCATAATCATCGTAATTATTGGCTCTTCTTTAGAAGAATGATAATGAATTTTACCATCATTAAAATAACTATCTACTTTAAAAAACTCACGTTCTATTACAGCTGCAATTTCAAAAGGCATATTTTTTCTACCTCTGTTCACAAAACCTCCACCACAAGTTTTATAACGTGGTAAGGATTCTTTTTCTATGATTACAGTAGAAATGCCTTTTTGACCTAAATAAAAAGCTGTAGAAGCTCCAGAAGGACCACTACCAATAATAGCAACATCAAAATGTGTCATAAAGAGTTTGATAATTTTTGTACGAATATAAGAAACTTACCAGTTAATTTTCGCCTGAATAGGGAAGTGGTCTGAATGTTTTTCTGAATAGGTTACAAACTGATTTATAATAGCGTTTTCATCCGTTAAAATAAAATCTATTCGCAACGGAAACCAGTAATTAAATGTTTTACCAAAACCTTTACCAGCTTCTATAAAAGCGTCTTTTTTATTTTTAGAAATTTCATGGTACATCCAAGAATAAGCTGTGTTATTAAAATCTCCACAAACAATTTTTTTACCTTTCCATTGTTTTTCGTGATCTAAAAATAGTTCAGTTTGTGCGGCTTGTTTTCTAAATGCCGTAGAAATTCTTTTTACTAATATTTCTGAATTTTCTTGTCCGAAATTCTCTTCATTCGGCTTAATTCTTAAAGATTCGAAATGTACGTTGTAAACTCTTATGGTATCTTTTTCTTTTAAAATATCTGCGTAAATAATGTTATTACCAGAACTGTTTAAATCTAAAGAGCCAGAATTTATAATCTTGTATTTAGAATAGATTGCCAATCCAAATTTACCATTATTAGATTTTAGCTTTATAAATCTATAAGGAAAGGAGAGGTCTATTTTATTAGACTGGTAATATTCTTGTAACATTAAAATATCTGGTTGTTTGGCAGTAATAAAATCGAAGCCGTTTTGCATTTTTGTAGTATCCTGCTTTTGAGTGAATAAATCAAATGCCTTAACGTTGTAGCTCATTACTTTTAAATCTGAATTAAAAGAAGAATTATTACCAGATATTTTATAAAAAGGAGTAACAAATAACCAACCAATAACTAAGATGCTAAAAGAAAGTATAAATTGTTTTTTTAATTTTATAAGCCAGTAAATTGTAAAAGCCATATTAATAAGTAATAAAAAAGGCGCGAAAAGACTTAAAATAGCAAAACTAGCAATCGTTTTTGGAGAAATATACGGAAGCAGATATGTCAATAATAGCAAGGTAGCCATTAATGAATTTACCAAATACAGAATTTTGTCTAAAAATGAAAGTTTCTTCATTTATCTTTTCCCTTGTTTAAATAGAAACTCTTTTTCTGACTTTGTAAGCGTGTCATAGCCAGATTTGCTAATTTTATCTAAAATAGCATCTATTTGTTCCTGATTAGGGGCAGTATTCTTTACTGTGTTTTGTTTTCTTTTTGCTGATTTATGGACTGTCTTTAAAGGTTTTTCTTTTCTTTTAAAAAATGAAGAAAAAAGGTCTAAAAAGTTTATTTTTTTATTACTCGCTTGGTTTACATATAGAAAGCCAAACAAGCTTCCACCTAAATGAGAAAAACTACCACCGGCATTTGGTCCGATAAGACCTATAAAGTCGAATGCCAACCAAACAGCAGTAATGTGCCATAATTTTACAAAGCCAAGCAAAGGTATTTTAATTTGATAATTCGGCATATACGTAGTTATACCCATAATAATTGCAGATATTCCTGCAGAAGCTCCCACCAAAGTAGTGTTCATTCCGTCAAAAAGCGGAAAATAATTTTGACTTAGTAGATAAAAAACCCCACCAAATAAAGTTCCTAAAATATAGAAGTTTAAAGCTTGCTTCTGTGTAAAATATTGAATAAAAAGATTTCCAATAAAATACAAGGCCATCATATTAAAAATTAAGTGAACAAAACCTGCATGTAAAAAACCGTAGGAAATTATAGACCAAGGTTTTGTTAGCAATTCATGTAAATTGTCATCTAAAGAAAACCATTCCATTAAGAAATTCTGTTCTCCGTTGTACAAACCTCCTAAAACTTTAATGAAGATGGTAAGCGCAAAAACACCAATATTTATATAGATAAATTTTTCTATAATAGTACCCGTGATATATTTAGATTTTATGTTGTCTATAAAACTCATTAATTTGTTTTAAATTGATTTCTTTTCCAATAATAAGCAATTATAAAACCAATCAAGGCACCTCCAATATGCGCAAAATGGGCAATATTCCCAATGGAGTATTTTGTCATTCCAAAAAATAAATCACCTAAAATCATAATAGGAATAAAGTATTTTGCAGCGATAGGAACTGGGAAAAATATCAAAGCTAACTTTGCATCTTTAAAAAACAAGCCAAAGGCAACTAAAATACCATAAACGGCTCCAGAAGCACCTACTGCTGGTGTATTATAAAGCATTGTTATTTTATTAAACTGCTCTTGTGATATTGCATTTACAACTCTTGCATCATTGGTACTGCCTTTTTCTAAAACGGTTAATATTTCAGAAGGATTTAAACCTGCGCTTACAAAAAGTTCGTACACTCCATTAAATTGATAATAGTTTACCAAAGTATAAATAAGACCTGCTCCAATACCGGCTGAAAAATAGAAAAATAGAAATTTTTTCTTTCCCCACATTTGTTCTAAAGGTGTTCCAAAAGCCCACAAACCATACATATTAAATAGAATGTGACCAAAACTACCATGCATAAACATGTGCGTGATATATTGCCAAATGCCAAAATTTTCATTTTTAGGAAAATGCAATGCCATAATATTCGTAATATCTATTTGTAACAATTGTGGTGCTACAAATAAAATTACATTGATAATAATCAGATGTTTTATACCGTCTGTAAGTTTGTTCATATATTAACTATTAAACAGATTGTCTATTTGGTTTAGTGTTAGTGTTTTAAAAGTTGCCTTTCCAAATGGTGAAATAGTAGGTTCTTTGCAAGAGAATAAATTATTCACCAAACTTTCTTGTTCTTTTTCAGATAGCAAAGTCCCTGTTTTTATAGAAAGTGTTTTTGCAAAAGATTTTGCCATAATATCAAAATGGCTAAAACTTGCATCTGGTACTTCTAAATTAATATCATTTAACAATTCTTCTAAAATAATGGTGATTTTACTCTCCGTTACAGAAACAGGAATTCCTTTTATGGTAACGCTGTCTTTTGTAAATTTATCAAAAGAAAAACCAGCATTTTCTAATTCTGTTTTAATTGTGTAAATCATTTCTATTTCTGCGGAAGAAAAAGAGATTTTTACCGGAAATAATAATTGCTGACTATTGGCTTCTTTAACGGTAATACTTTCTAAAAATTGTTCGTACAAAACTCTTTGATGCGCCAAAGATTGATTGATTAAAACCACACCAGATTTTATCAAACTCATCACATATTTACGCTGAATTTGAAATGTTTTCTGTGTTTTTTCTTCTTGTTGATGTTCAAATAAAGTTTCACTTGGTTTTAAATCGATAGCATCTGTAGCAGTATACAAAGATTCCCAACTTTGCGTTTGTTTTTCTCTTTTAAATGAAAAACTGTTTTCTTTCTGTTGTTCTTCTTTAAAAGGATTAAAATCTGGATCTACAGAAATTTTAGGAACAGTTGCTGTTGTAGCATTCGATTTAAAATGATACGGTGTATCTAAATTGGCATCTCGGTTAAAATCTAAGACAGGTGCCACATTGTATTGGCCTAAACTATGTTTTACAGTTGCACGCAACATGGCATACAAGGCTTTTTCATTATCAAACTTAATTTCTGTTTTCGTTGGATGAATGTTGATATCTATTGTATTCGCGGGAACGGTTAAATATAAAAAATAGGAGGGATGCGCGCCCTGTTCTAACAAACCATCAAAAGCACTCACTACTGCATGATTTAGATAAGAACTTTTTATAAATCTATTGTTTACAAAAAAGAATTGTTCGCCTCTTTTTCTTTTAGAAAATTCTGGTTTAGCTACAAAACCTTCAATAGAAACAATGTCTGTATTTTCTTGAATAGGTACTAATTTTTCATTCATTTTAGAACCAAAAATAGCAACAATTCTTTGTCTGAAGTTTCCTTTTTTTAGATGATAAACTTCGTTGTTATTATGATGTAGCAGAAAAGAAATATCTGGATGTGCCAATGCAACACGCTGAAATTCATCAATAATATGGCGAGTTTCTACAGTATCTGATTTTAAGAAATTTCTTCTCGCAGGAATGTTGTAGAATAAGTTTTTTATGGCCAAACTTGTACCTTCTCCTGTAGAAATAAACTCTTGAGAAATTACTTTACTACCTTCAATTTTAATACAGGTTCCTAACTCTTCTGCTATGGGTTTTGTTTTTAGCTCTACATGTGCAATTGCCGCGATAGACGCCAAAGCTTCACCACGAAAACCTTTTGTATGTAAATTGAATAAATCTTCTGCTTTTTTAATTTTAGAGGTTGCATGGCGCTCAAAACACATTCTAGCATCTGTAGTACTCATACCTTTGCCATCATCAATTACTTGAATAAGCGTTTTACCTGCATCTTTTACTAATAATTTTATATGAGTTGCACCTGCATCAATTGCATTTTCTAGCAATTCTTTTACAACAGAGGCAGGACGTTGTACCACTTCTCCTGCAGCAATTTGGTTTGCCACATGATCTGGTAAAAGTTGTATAATATCAGACATTAATTTTTTGTGAATATAGATAAATCGAAATCGATGATATAAAGAAACATCAATACCAAGACAGCTATAATGATTAAAAGGGTTTTGTTAACGCTTTTGTCAGGATTTTTTAACTCGTCAAAAGCATCACCAAACTTTCCTTTAAGTCCTTTGTTTTTTCCTGCAGTTTTTCTATATTTATCTAGTGTATGCTCAATTTTATAGGGGCTTCCTTCGCCTTTATAGTAGCGAGGTTGGTAATCAAATTTTTTATTTGTACGTTTTAAAAATCCCATAATTTTAGAAATAATTGGTGGCTATTTTTTTAGAATAAATCAATATTCATACCAATTGTAAAAGCTTTTCAAATTTAAAGAATTTAAAGGAAATTGCCTAAAATTGATGTTAAAAGTGTTCTTAAATTTAGGAGATAATTTTTATTTATTTTCAAAATGGCTGGTTGAGCGTTCTGAAGCTTCGGAAGAAACCTAATTTAAAGCTCTCTTCCGAAGCTTTGGACGAACAAAATAGACTTTATAATTGATTTTCTTAAAACCCAATGTTTTCTTTAGTTCTTCCTAAATTTTTAAGTGCTGCCATTTTTACAGCTGCAATAGCGCATTCAATTCCTTTATTGCCCAATTTACCTCCAGATCTATCTAAAGATTGTTGTCTGGTATTGTCTGTTAAAACACAAAAGATTACTGGAATATCGAATTTGATATTTAAATCTACGATGCCTTGCGTTACACCTTCACAAACAAAATCGAAATGTTTTGTTTCTCCTTGAATTACATTGCCGATGGCAATAATTGCATCTAGATTTTCAGTTTGAATCATCTTTTTGCAACCAAAAACAAGTTCGAAACTTCCTGGAACATCCCAAGAAATGATATTTTCTTTTTTTGCACCGCAATCAATAAAAGTGTCAATTGCCCCTTTTTGAAGATTCTTTGTAATTTCTGGATTCCATTCAGAAACCACAATCCCAAATCGAAAAGACTTCGCATTTGGGATTGTTGTTTTATCGTAATAAGATAAATTAGTTGTTGCCATTTTTCTAAAGTATTCAGTTGGCAGTCTTCAGTATTCAGTCAGCATTTAACTGCAAACTGCTACTGCTTTATTGCCTACTTATTTGTTGCGAATTTAGCTGCATTTATAAACTTCTCGACATCTCTACCTTGATCTGACGTTGGGTAGTTGTCTTTTATTTTTGTAAATAAAGAAGCTGCTTTGTCAAACTTATTTAATTGCATTGCCGTTTGTCCTGCTTTGTACAAAAATAAAGGTGTTGTAAAGTCGTTATTCTTTTTGTTTGCTGCTTTTTCATAGTATTCTAAAGCTTGCTCTGGTTGGTCGATATCTGCAAAAGCATCACCAACAGCACCTAAAGCAACAGGACCTAACATTTCATCATCAGAATTAAATTTTTCTAAATGCTCTATTGCTTTGTCGTATTTTTTCATTTGTAAATAAGAAACCCCAGCATAATAGTTTGCTAAATTACCAGCATTTGTGCTACTGTAAGCATCTGCAATGTCTAAGAAACCATATTTACCATCAGCACCTTCTAAACCTAAAGTTAATAAAGAATCTATTCCTGAACCCGCTGTTGCAGCTTCGTCAAAATATTTTCTTGGAAAGGCCAATTCGTTAGAAGCTTCTATTTCGTTTGGTTCTACAACGTATTTATTGTAACCCAAGTATGCTAAAAATAGTACAACTATTCCTACTAAAGCTAAGAATAATGGTTTGCTGTTTTTCTCGATCCATTGTTCAGACTTCGAAGCAGTTTCGTCTAAAGTATTTAATACACCAGCAGTTTCGAATTCAGATTCATCAAATTCTTGTTGTTCTTTCTTGCCTTCTGGTTTATATTTCTTCTTGTATGTTGCCATTGTTTCATTAAAAATTAGTGGCGACAAAAATAGTTTTTTTAATTGGATTTTAAAAGGAGATAATTCGCAAAATTTTCAATAATTTGCAATTCATTTTTAAGAACATATTTTATTTATGTATTTACAGAAACTTTCTTTGGTTAATTTTAAGAATATTGAGTCGCAAACTTTTGATTTTCAGCAGAAGATAAATTGTTTTGTGGGTGATAATGGCGTAGGTAAAACCAATGTTTTAGATGCTATTTATTACTTGTCTTTCGCAAAAAGTTATTTCAATTCGGTCGCAATTCAGAATATTAGACATGGTGAAGCTTTTTTTATGGTGGAAGGAGACTACTATTTGAATGATAGAAATGAAAAAATTGTTTGTAGTTTAAAAAAAGGACAAAAAAAGGTTTTAAAAAGAAACGGAAAAAGTTACGAGAAGTTTTCTGAACATATTGGGCAATTGCCATTGGTTATTATTTCTCCAGCAGATAGAGATTTGGTTACAGAAGGAAGTGATACTCGAAGAAAATTTATTGATGGCGTAATTTCTCAGCAAAACAAAACCTATTTAAAAGATTTATTGGCATATAATAAGGTATTGAGTCAAAGAAATGCGTTGTTAAAGTATTTTGCAGCCAACAGAACTTTTGATGCTTTAAATTTAAGCGTTTATGATGACCAGCTCTCTGAATACGGCGCAAGAATATATGAAGTTAGAAAAACATTTCTTGCCGCATTTATTCCTATCTTTAATGAAAAATATCAAGTAATTTCTGATGACAAAGAACATGTGAATCTGTTATATAAAAGTCAATTGCATGATTTTTCTATGAAAGATTTATTACAAAAATCATTAGAAAAAGATAAGATTTTACAATACACCACATCAGGAATTCATAAAGACGATTTAAGTTTTGATATTGGCGAATACCCTATCAAAAAATTTGGTTCTCAAGGACAACAAAAATCGTATTTAATTGCTTTAAAATTTGCGCAGTTTGAATTTATAAAAAAACAATCTCATGTGATTCCTATCTTGTTATTGGATGATATTTTTGATAAATTAGACGAAAATCGTGTATCACAAATTATAAACTTGGTGAATAATGATGAATTTGGTCAAATATTTATTACAGATACACATTCAGAAAGAACAGAAAATATCGTTAAAAAAAGTAATAAACCCTATCAGATTTTTAAATTGTAATGTCATTACGAAGAATGACGAAGTAATCTGTTAATTAATAATGAGATTGCCACAGTTTTTTATCAAAAACTTCGCAATGACAACTAACCAATAACTAGCAAAAGGCAAATTGCCAAAGCTAAAAGCGAAACAAAATAATGTCCAAAAGAGAAAACGATTCCTTTTCAGTAAAAGATTTAATGCAACTTTTTATCAAAGAAAATAATTTAACAAAAGGAATGCAGAAAATAAAAATTGAAGAAATTTGGAATCAGATGATGGGCCCAGGCGTGGCAACACACACCACTTCTGTAAAACTACAAAACAAAACTTTAGTGATTCAATTAAATTCTTCAGTGCTACGAGAAGAATTGAGCTATGGAAAAGATAAAATTATTAAATTAATGAATGAAGAAATAGGAGAGGAAGTAGTGACTAAATTGATGTTGGTATAGTTGATTTGATATTTCGCTAAGGGTCTTGTATATCTTGAAAAGTAGCGGATTCTATAAACTAATATTTCGATTTAGCACTAAAACTGGCTAGCGTTTGTTGGCATATTTTCTACTTTTTTATGTCCACAGTTTGGAAAAGTAATTTCTGAAATTACACAATCGTCTAAATTGATTTCTTGAAATTTCTCTATCAGATTGAATTTTCCACGAAAAAGGTGAATATAAATATTCGTATCCAATAAATACTTCATCCTAAACGCGTATTATCACGCTTCATAACTCTTGAAGCTTTAATTTCGCTGATGATATTGTCTGAAGTTTTATCGTCTTCCCAAGCACCAATGCTTTTTTCGATTTGGGCTCCATAGATTTGGTCAATTTGATAATTAGACTTTTTTTGGAGCTGTTATCTAAGTTAAATAGCCAAAATACTTTTTTAGTACTTTATTTAGATATCACCAAATTTTCCATTTTATTTTCTTTATGCAAGATACTTAAATTATAGCATAATCTTTTTTTGTATTAGTGATAACCTAGCACAGACACATTTTTTTAAATAAACTATATTAATCTTTAGCGAAATTATATGAAAATAAATTCAGAAACAAACTAAAATGATTCAATAAATATTTTCTCAAATAAAAAACTCGCAACTTTCGTTGCGAGTTTTTACTAAATATAGTGTAGCCTAAGAATCTTTAAAATTGCTCTCTTCCAGAAAAGTGAAAGTTTCCTTCAATAGTAGCATTTTCATCAGAATCAGAACCATGTACAGCATTTTCTCCCATAGAAGTTGCATATAATTTTCTAATAGTTCCTTCAGCAGCATCTGCAGGATTTGTAGCACCAATTAAAGTTCTAAAATCTTCTACAGCATTGTCTTTTTCTAAAATGGCAGCTACCACAGGTCCGCGAGTCATAAATGCTACCAACTCACCAAAAAACGGACGCTCATTATGCACAGCATAAAAAGTTTCAGCATCCGCTGTTGTCATTTGTGTTTTCTTTAAAGCTACAATTCTAAAACCTGCAGCATTAATTTTATCTAATATAGCACCAGTATGTCCGTTTTCAACACCATCTGGTTTAATCATTGTAAATGTTCTATTTGTTGCCATTTTATTTTTTTAAAATTTTGGCAAAAATACATCTTTTATTATTAAAAACAAGTGAACAATCTCTTGTAATTCGTGGTTTTATGTTCAATGACAGTAAAAATCAGTTGGTTATAAAAGAGAATAAAATTAATTTTACCAAATACTATAAAATTGTATCTTCGCGAACTATGATTTTAAAAGGATTCGACGAATTAAATACGTTTCTTAGCAAATCAAGAAACATCGTAATTGTAGGACATAGAAATCCTGATGGAGATGCTATGGGGTCAACCTTGGGTTTAAAACACTATTTTTCTAAAAAAGGGCACAGCACAACTGTTGTGGTACCTAATGAATATCCCGATTTTTTACATTGGTTGCCCGGTTCTGAGAGTACCTATCGTTTCGATTGGCAAAATACTCAATCTCAAAAAGCAATTAAGAATTCTGATATCATTTTTTTATTAGATTTTAATGCATTGCATAGAGTAGGTCATGACATGCAGAAAACCTTAGAGAATTATTCGAACGAATTTGCAATGATAGATCATCATCAACAGCCAGATAATGTAAAATACATGTATTCTGATGTTGAAATTTGTTCTACTTGTCAAATGGTGTATCAATTTATTGAAATGAATAACGATTTAGATTTGATTGATGAAGACATAGCAACTTGTCTGTATACGGGCATTATGACAGACACAGGTTCTTTCCGGTTTAGATCTACCACCAGTAAAACACATAGAATTATTGCCGATTTAATTGATAGAGGTGCTCAAAACGACAAAATTCATAACAATGTATATGATGCAAATTCTTATGGAAGGTTGTTATTGTTAGGGCAAGCTTTAAGTAATTTACAAATATTTCCAGAATATAAAACAGCATTTATCACACTAACAGAAGCTGAAAAGAAAAAGTTCGATTTCCAAAAAGGAGATACAGAAGGTGTTGTAAACTACGCACTTTCTTTAAAAGAAATTGTTTTTGCAGCTATTTTTATTGAAGATGTAGAGCAAAATATTATTAAAATTTCTTTTCGATCTAAAGGAAAATTCTCTGTAAACCAATTTGCAAGAAATCATTTTAATGGGGGCGGACATGACAATGCTGCAGGAGGTAGGTTTGAAGGTTCTATAGAAGAAATTATAGAAACATTTAAAGCGCTTTTGCCAAAATATAAAAATGAATTAAATTCGTCTTATGAAGCATAAGCTGTTTTTTATCTTAGGAATTTTAGTTTTGGTAAGTTGCTCAACTTCTCAACCGAGAAGACCTATCAATCCAAAACCTTCAACAACTATTTTTCAAACAACTATTGAAGCCTCTAAGAAATTAATACAGTTAGAAGAAATAAACATTCTTCAACATCTAAAAAGAGATTCCACAAAAAAATATATTGCTTCTAATAATGGTTTTTGGTATTATTATACTACTAAAGTTGAAGAAAATATAAGTTCACCAAAAATTGGAGACGAAGTAACTTTGCAATATGACATAAGAGATTTAAACGATTCAATCATCTATAGTAAAGAGGAATTGGGTATAAAAAAATATAAAATAGACAGAGAAGATTTTATTTCTGGAATTCAGAAAGGAATAAAGTTGATGAAAATAGGAGAAACGATTACATTTGTCATTCCATCCTACAATGCTTTTGGTATTTCTGGAGATGGAAATAAAATAGGAATCAATCAAACCATAAAGAGTACAGTAACATTATTAAATATAAATTAAATTAAACAAAATGAAGAGTATTAAAAGTTTAGTAGCAGTAGTAATTACAGTAAGTATGTTTTCTTGCGGAAATCAAGTAAAAGAAGTAAAATCGTTAGAAACAGAATTAGACTCTGTAAGTTATGCAGTAGGTTTAAGTATGTCTGCTCAGTTAAAATCTAACTTCGAAGAAGTAAACAAAGATCTTTTAGCGCAAGGAATTAGAAATGGTTTAGATTCTACTAATTTATTAATTGAATCGAAAGAAATTCAGAAAGTTTTGAGCTCATTTTTTCAAAAGAAACAAATGGCTAAAATGAAAGAACAGCAAGAAAAAGCTGCAAAAGAGGCAGAATTAAAATTTGGCGATAACAAAAAAGCCGGTGAAGATTTTTTAGCTGAAAATAAAACGAAAGAAGGCGTAAAAACTACAGAAAGTGGTTTACAGTACATCGTTTTAAAAGAAGGAAAAGGAGATTTCGTAAAAGCGACAGATAAGATTAAAATTCATTACCATGGTACAAATATCGAAGGTAAGGTTTTTGATAGTACCGTAGAGAAAAACACGCCTTATGAGTCTTTAGCAAATCAATTTATTCCTGGTTTTACAGAAGGTTTACAGTTAATGAAAGAAGGTTCTAAATTCAAGTTTTTTATTCCTCAAGACATTGCATATGGTGCACAACAAAGAGGTGCAGATATCAAACCATTTTCAGCTTTAATGTTTGAAGTTGAAATTTTAGATATTCTTGAAAAATAACATGCAAAAATTTTTCTATCTATTCTTAATAATTGCTTTACTTTTATCTTGTACACCAACAGCATATAAAGATCTAGAAGAAGGTTTGTATGCAGAAATAACAACTAATAAAGGAAGCATTTTATTAGAACTATATGCAGATGATGTACCCAAAACCGTAGCAAATTTTGTTGCTTTGGTTGAAGGTACAAACAATAGACTTCCAGATTCTTTGAAAGGTGAAAATTTTTATGAAGGCATTATTTTTCATAGAGTAGTGCCTAATTTTGTAATTCAAGGTGGTGGTTTTACACCCGAAGGAAGAAAAAAGCCTGGTTTTTTGTTTGGTGATGAATTTCCAAAAGATAGCTTAGGAAATATCATTTATAAACATGATGATCAAGGTGTGCTTTCTATGGCAAATGGAGGACCAACAACAAACAATAGTCAGTTTTTTATCACACACAGAGCAATACCACATTTAGATGGTAAACACAGTGTTTTTGGTAAAACAATTGTAAATTCTAAAGTGTTCAAAAAGTTAAAGAAAAGATATTCTGATTCTCTACAATTAAAAAAAGCAATAGATTCTACAAGAATGGCAATTGTAAATAGAATTGTTCAGAACGATACCATAGAAACAATTAAAATTATTAGAATAGGTTCTAAAGCAGAAGATTTTAATGCAGCTGCCATTTTTGATAGAGAAGTTGCAAATTTTAACAAATCTAAAGAAGACGAAATTAAACAAGAAAAGCAAGCAGAAGAAAGAAGATATGCTAAATATTTAGAAGATAAAAAAGCTTTCTTAGCAGAAATGAATGAAGGAAACGCTTTAAAAACAGATTCTGGCTTACGTATTTTAAAATTGAAAGAAACGAAAGGCAAAAAGGTTGTAGCGAATAAACCATTATCAGTAAATTATACGATTTATGTTGCTGATGGTAAAAAAATTCAATCTACAGAAGATGGCGGACAGCCTTTAGTTTGTCAGCTAGACGATAAAGCGAGACCAATGATAACGGGTTTTAAAGAAGGTGTTTTAAGACTTAGAGAAGGTGAAAAAGCAAGATTGTTTATTCCTTATTATATTGGTTTTGGTGAAGAAAAAAATGGTCCTTTTCCAGCAAAAGCTGATTTAGTTTTTGAGGTAGAAATTTTAAAAGTAGGTAAATAGTTTGTTAGATATCATTCAGAAAGATAAAGAGTTACTTATTTTATTAAATAATTTAGGAAATGAACACTGGGACCCGTTTTGGTTGGCGGTAACACACCAATTCAATTGGGCTCCTTTGTTCATTTTAATTGTTTTTCTAATTATAAAATCATTTGGTTGGAAACGCGGTGGTTTTATGATATTGTCTTTAATTGTATTGGTTGCATTTTCTGATCAATTTACAAATCTAATTAAGAACACTACCCAAAGATTAAGGCCCAATAATGATCCTGAAATTAAAAACCTCTTAAGAACTTTAATAAGACCTCAGAGCTATAGTTTTATGTCTGGGCATGCAACAACTTCTACTTTTTTTACAGTATACACCACATTATTGTTAAAAGGAAAGTACAAGTATATTTATTTAATACTATTCTTTCCAGCAATCTTTGCTTACAGTAGGTTGTATTTAGGGGTTCATTTTCCGATTGATATTTTTGTAGGCTTAACCGTAGGAACCATTTTTGGGAATCTATATTTTACACTTTACAAAAAGATAGATAAAATATCATTCAACTAACTTTTTATTATTGAAGTACAAGTATTTTGTAGTATGATAATAGGCTTCCAATAAGCGATCCATTTCCTTTGTTTTTAAAGGGAGTTTTGCTTTTATATCTACCAAGCTCTTTTCATTTAAATGATACACTCCACTACCATTGGTGCTATTGTTTTTAGAATAGTATAAACTGTCTTGTAATAAACCAGCTGCAGGTTCTCCGTTAATTTTTAAGTACACAAAAGATGCTATATTTATATAGTTGGTGTCTAATAAATCAGTTCCTAAAGTGTAATTTGTAGGATTCACTTTTGCAAGATGAATCAGCGTCGGAAAAAGATCAATCAGTTTTCCATTCTTTTGAATTAATTTAGGGTGTATAAATTTAGGAGCATAAATAATCAACGGAACATGTTGTAATAGAATATTTAAATCGTGCTCTTTTGAAAATAATGCTGTTTTTTTCATTGGAGTGTTATGGTCTCCAAAAGATGCAAAAATTGAAGAATTATTTTCTTCATAATTAGATAAATGGTTTTCTTAAATTATTGTGAATAATACTCCTTTTAAGTAAGAAAATGATCTGAAAAACGATAAAAATCAGTAAATTTGCCCTTGAAAATATCAAAAAAAAAATATGAAAATTTCATACAATTGGTTAAAGCAGTTTTTACAAACAGATTGGGATGTTGTAAAAACAGGTGAGTTATTAACCGATTTAGGTTTAGAGGTCGAAGGAATCGAAACCAAAGAATCTATAAAAGGAAGTTTAGAAGGCATTGTTGTTGGTGAAGTTTTAACTTGCGTACAACATCCAAATGCAGACCGCTTAAAAATTACAACGGTAGATTTGGGAACTGGAGTGCCCGTGCAAATTGTTTGCGGTGCACCAAATGTAGCTGCTGGGCAGAAAGTACCTGTGGCAACAATTGGCACCACTTTATATGATGATAAAGGAGAAGGTTTTAAAATTAAAAAAGGTAAAATTAGAGGAGAAGAAAGTCATGGAATGATTTGCGCCGAAGACGAATTAGGTTTGGGCTCTAGTCATGATGGAATACTAATTCTTGATAAAAAATTAAAAGTGGGCATTGCTGCTGCTGACGTTTTTAAGATAGAAAAAGATCAAGTTTTTGAAATTGGTTTGACACCAAACAGGTCTGACGCCATGAGCCATTTTGGTGTTGCCAGAGATTTAAAAGCTGGTTTAATGCAACAAGACATTAATTTAGAATTGATATCACCCTCTGTGAGCGATTTTCATGTAGATGAAAGAACTTTACGTTTCGATGTAGAAGTTGCAAATAAAGAGCAAGCGCCAAGATATTGTGGAATTACCATTACAGATGTTGAAGTAAAAGATTCTCCTGAATGGATTCAAAATAGATTAAAGTCTATTGGTGTAACGCCAAAAAATAATATTGTAGATATTACAAATTATGTTTTGCACGAACTAGGGCAACCTTTACATGCTTTCGATGCCCAGAAAGTGAAAGGAAATAAAATTTTAGTAAAGACTTTAAAAGAAGGTACCAAGTTTACCACTTTAGATACAGTTGAAAGAAAATTATCATCCGAAGATATTATGATTTGTGATGCAGATTCGAATCCGCTTTGTATTGCAGGTGTTTTTGGGGGAATTAAATCTGGAGTTACAGAAAATACCACATCAATTTTTTTAGAAAGTGCCTATTTTAATCCCGTTTCTATTCGAAAAACAGCGAAAAGACATGCTTTAAATACAGATGCATCTTTTCGTTTTGAACGAGGAATTGATATCAATATCACAGAGTATGCGTTAAAACGTGCTGCTTTGTTAATTGAAGAATATGCTGGTGGAAAAATGGGATCTGACATTTCTGATTTTTATCCAGAAAAAATTGAAGATTATCAGGTTTTCTTATCTTATGAAAATGCCTATCGATTAATAGGACAGGAAATTCCGAAAGAAACCATTAAAAATATATTGGCTTCTTTAGAAATTAAAATTAATAGTGAAACTGAAGGAGGTTTAGGTTTAACAATACCCTCTTACAGAACAGATGTGCAACGCGAAGCAGACATTATAGAAGAGATTTTAAGAGTTTACGGGTATAATAATATTGAATTTTCGCACAAATTAAACACGTCTATTTCTTTCGACTCTAATAAAGAAACGAAGATTGAAAATGTTGTTGCAAATCAGTTGTCTTCTTTAGGTTTTAATGAAACCATGGCAAATTCATTAACAAAACCCTCCTACAGTACCTTGTCTGAAAACATCAATGAAGAAGCGAATGTGGTGATGTTAAATCCGTTAAGCAACGATTTAAAAGTGATGCGCCAATCTTTGTTGTTTAGTGGTTTAGAATCTGTTTCTTACAATATCAATAGAAGAAATAATTCTTTAAAGTTTTACGAGTTTGGTAAAACCTATCATAAATACAATGAAAAATACCAAGAAGACAAACATCTTACATTATTTGTCACAGGAAATAGAACTAATGATAGTTGGACATTAGAAAATAAAACTTCTGATTTTTTCTATTTAAAAGGGATTATAACCAGTGTTTTAAGTAGGTTAGGAATCGACAATCTAAAAACTTCACCAACAAAACAAGATGTTTTTTCTGAAGGAGTTTCATTAAGTTTAGGGAAAATGAAGTTGGTAGAATTCGGAGTTGTAAAAAAATCACTTTTAAAGGAATTTAGTATTAAGCAAGAAGTTTTATTTGCAGATTTTAATTGGGATACAATTTTAAAATTAGTAGGTAATAAAAATAGTAAAGTAAAAGATTTGCCTAAATTTCCTGCTGTAAAGCGTGATTTAGCTTTGTTATTAGATTCAAAAATTGAATTTAAAGAAATTTACAACTTGGCTTTTCAATCTGAAAAAAGTTTATTAAAAGAAGTAGATTTGTTTGATGTTTATGAAGGAGATAAATTACCTGAAGGTAAAAAATCGTATGCCGTTAGCTTTTTAATTCAAGACGAAACAAAAACGTTGACAGACAAACAAATTGATAAAATAATGCAAAAATTACAGCAAACATTCGAAAAGAATTTAGAGGCTGTTTTGAGATAATTATAAAAGCTTCATTTATTTTGGGCTTTTTTGGCACTTGCTGTCATTCCTGCGAAAGCAGGAATCTTTGAATTGAAAGTAACATATAAAATAGATTCCTGCCTACGCAGGAATGACAAAACTTATGTATAAAAAGATTATCAGACCCATATTTTTCCAATTCGATCCAGAAAAGGTTCATTATTTTACATTTTCGTTAATTAGAACTTTATGTAAAATTCCTTTTGTTTCTTCTATTTTTAGAAGCTTATATCAAGTAAATGACAAGAAATTAGAACGAACCTTGTTTGGTTTAACTTTTAAAAACCCTGTTGGTTTAGCAGCTGGTTTTGACAAAAACGCAGTTTTGTATAATGAATTGGCAAACTTCGGTTTTGGTTTTATAGAAATTGGTACGGTAACTCCAAAAGGTCAGATAGGAAATCCTAAGAAAAGATTGTTTCGTTTAAAAGACGATCAGGGAATTATCAATAGAATGGGTTTTAATAATGATGGAATAGCCGAAGCCATAAAAAATTTAAAGAAAAACAAACAAAGGGTAATTATTGGAGGTAATATTGGTAAAAATACCGATACGAGTCCAGAGAACTATACACAAGATTACCTAGCTGTTTTTAAAGAATTACATCCTTTTGTAGATTATTTTGTACTAAATGTTAGCTGCCCAAATGTGGGGAGTCATACAAAATTGAATGATAAGGAATATTTGATTGAACTAATCACTGCTTGTCAAAAATTAAATGCAGCACTTTCTAATTCTGGTCTATCGAAGTCGAGACCTATCTTGTTAAAAATTGCTCCAGATTTAAACAATCAACAATTAGATGAAATTATAGCATTGGTTGCAGAAACAAAAATAGATGGTGTTATTGCATCAAATACATCAACCAATAGAGATCATTTAAAAGTTTCTAAAGAGCGTTTAGAAGAAATCGGAAACGGTGGTGTTAGTGGACAGCCTATAAAAAATCAAAGCACAAAAGTGATTCAATATTTAGCAGAAAAATCTAATAAGTCTTTTCCAATAATTGGAGTAGGAGGTATTCATTCTGCAGAAGACGCGTTAGAGAAAATAAAAGCTGGTGCAGATTTGGTACAGATTTATACGGGTTTTATTTATGAAGGCCCTAGTTTGATTAAAAAAATTAACAAGGCTTTTTTAGATACGAATTTTACAAATTAATACAAACTTCGATTTGTTATTCCTATAAAAGTAAGAATCTAGCAATAATAATTGGATCATAAAATTAAAAATTCCTGACATTTAAATATTTTATAGGAAAATATTTAAGAATCCAAAAAAGAGTACTTGAACTCCAATAATTATGAAACTAATTTTAGCATTTATTTTTGGACGCAAAAGATAAATTAATCCATGAATAGCAATGCTAGTTATAAACCACATGGCATAATTTTGCATTGGAATGATATCGTTTTCCCAAGACCAAAAGCTTAATTTCATAGCAACAGGTTCTACCAAAAAGTCTAATGTTGTCATTAATAAAGGAGGAATAAAAATAAGCCAAAGTGCTTTTTTTGTAAAGAATTGCACGATTCCGTAAGTACTAAATGCTAAAAACAACCAATTTACACCAATCATTACGGGTGTTTCAAAAAGTTTAAATCCGAACGAATTTCCATAAGAATAACTTCCGAATAGAACACCTGTGGCCACTCCAATACTTTCTACAGAAAACCCAATAAGAAAAACAAGCAAAGAAAGAATTACGAACCGTTGGCTAAAGTCTTTATTAACTTTATAAAACACAACAAAAGTAAGTAATAAATTAAGTGGAGTAAGTGGTAAAAAGAAATCTCGGTATTCGGGTATTGCTATTCCGAGAAACCCAAAGAAATAGAATAAAAGTAAAAGTAATATCCACCGATTTTCTACAGAGTTGTTTTTTATCATTTAATTAGTTTGTCAATAATTTTTGCTGAATATAGTGCCAAAGGAATTCCACCACCTGGATGTACACTTCCACCGCAGAAATAGAGATTCTTGTATTTAGAAGAGAAATTCTTATGCCTAAAAAATGCCGAGAACCTGTTATTACTCGATGTTCCGTATAATGAACCTTTAAAAGAATTTGTTTTATCTTGTATTAGTTGGGGTGTTAATAGTTCTTCAAACTCTATAAGGTTTTCTATATTTTCCCCTAGATTTCTTGAAATTTTTGATAAGATATTTTGTCTAGCTTCCAAAATTATTTTGTCCCAATCTTGATTGTAAACAGAAGGTACATTGATCATTACAAACCAATTTTCTTTTCCTTTGGGTGCGTCTGCTTTAATTTTTTTGCTGGTAATATTGATGTAAACAGTTGGATCTTCGTAAATGGTTTTACTATCAAATAGATGATTGAATTCTGTTTTATAATCTTCGGTAAACATAATGTTATGAACATCTAATGCTGGAAATTCTTTACCAATTCCCCAATAAAAAATAAGTGCAGAGCTCGATCTCTCTTGTCTATCAACCTTTTTTAGTTTTTTTTCTGAGGGTATCAATTTTTCATACACGGTATGTATGTCTGCGTTACAGATAACAATATCAGCTGGGTAATTTGCTGATTTTGTGCTTACGCTTTTTGCTAAATTGTTTTCTATACGAATAGTGGTTACTTCTTCATTGAAGTAAAACTCAACTCCAATTTCTTTGGCCAATTTTACCAAACTATTTGTAATTTCGTGCATACCACCCTTTGGTAAATAAGCACCTAGACCAAACTCTAAATGAGGAATTATATTTAAAATACCTGGTGCTTTGTAAGGATTAGAGCCATTATAAGTAGCGTATCTATTAAACAATTGAATTGTTTTTGGATCTTTAAACGCTCTTTCATTCACTTGATTCATCGAACTAAAAATAGTTAAAAAAGGAAGTTTTAAGGTAGAAATCAATGTAGAAAAAGAGAGAAACGAACTTATTTTATGAAGTGATTTGTTTAGAAATTGTTTTTCTGTGGCACCATAAATAAATTTGCTTTTTTTTAGATGATTTTTTACACTTTTAGCAGAATCGGTTGTTTTTTGGGCAATTTGATTTGCAAAAATATTGATATCTGAATTCGCTGATATCTTCGTTCCATCTTCATAAAAATAGTTACATAAAATATCAAGTTTTTCAAAGTTGAAGTAATCAAAAGGGTTTTTACCAGAAATTTTAAAAAGTTCAGTCACTAAATTAGGCATGGTAAAAAGCGAAGGTCCTGCATCAAAACGGAACCCATTGCCACTAAGTTGGGTAAGTTTTCCTCCAGGATAGGAGTTTTTTTCGAGAACTTTAACTGCATATCCTTTATTACGTAATCTAATTGCTGAAGCAATACCAGCAATTCCGGAACCAACAATAACAGCTTTTTTCACAGCGAATTTATATTAAAAATTTGTAAGGTTTAAATTTGTTATTTTGCACAAATCATATTGGCTCATTAAGTACTTTATTTAATATCAAATACTAAACTTTTACTCTTTCTAGTTCTTGTTTTAAATATTTCCAAGGAACTATCAACATTCCAAAACATTCTCCTTGTTCTTTTCCAATATGTTTATGGTGTATCTTATGTGCTCTTCGAATCGCTTTTAAATACACATTTTTACTATTTCTAAACCATTGAAACCTTTGGTGAATAAATACTTCATGGACTAAGAAATAGGCAATACCATAAACCAATATGCCGAAACCAATATACATTACTGTCCATATCGCAAACATAGAGCCCAACATAATGCAAAGCCAAGATGGAATTGCATAGATTAAGAAAAAAACATCATTTTTTTCAAAAAAACTCTTTCTATTGGGAACGTGGTGGTCTAGGTGTAAATTCCATAGAAAGCCGTGCATTACAAACTTATGTGTAAACCAAGCCATGAATTCCATTCCCCAAAAAGTAATAAAAACAATTAAAAAATCCATCTATACTTGTAAAATATGTTTATCTATTCTTTTTATGATCATGTACATTTAGTTTTCAAATATGCATCATAAAATAAAAATTGGATACTTATAAGAAGTGTTTAATTAACTAAAAAATATTTTTTTTCAGTTTATTAAAACAAAGCAAAAGTAAGGAATTTAGCAGATAAGTTTGTTGTTTTTGTTTATCTTTTTTGTTAATTTATGAAACAGAAAGAAGTTGTATTTTCTCTAAATTTTTAGTAAATAGTTAATTATCTAGTTCAACAAATTAATAAATATCTAAAGGATGTTATTTTAGAAGGAACAACAAAAAAGTGTATTTTTACTTTAATGTTAGAAACACTTTTATCTTTTGTATTGGCAACTTCCATACTAGCAATTTCCCCAGGACCAGATAATATTTTTGTATTAACCCAAAGTATTGTGAATGGTAAAAAATACGGAATTGCAACTGTTTTTGGTCTAATTTCTGGTTGTTTAGTTCATACAACGTTGCTCGCTTTTGGTGTTTCTGCTATTATCAAAGAATCTGAAAATTTATTTATTGGAATCAAAATATTTGGAGCCATTTATCTTTTGTATTTGGCTTATAAAGTTTATAAATCAGATGCTACCATTGCCTTATCGGAAGAAAATGTGGAAAAGAAAACAACCAAACAATTATTTAAACAAGGTTTTATAATGAATGTTTTAAACCCTAAAGTTTCTATTTTCTTTTTAGCATTTTTTCCAGGATTTCTATTTAGCGATACATTGAATACAATACTTCAGTTTTATGTACTTGGTTTTATTTTTATGTTCGTTTCATTAATTATTTTTTCTACCCTGGCAGTGCTTGCTGGCGCAATTTCTGAGACGATAAAAACAAATAAAAATATTGGATTTTACTTAAAATGGGCGCAAGTTCTTGTGTTTGTTTTAATTGCCATTTTTATTTTGATGTAATTTATTGCAGCTACTTTAGTTTCTATAAGGTTTCAAAAGCATATTGTCATTTCGACAGAGCGAGGAACGAGTGACGAGAAATCTTACGCTAATAAGATTTCCCGTCGTACCTAATTCGGAATGAATTGTGCTTAAAAGCAAATATTTGGTTTATTTTTATAAAACATAAATTTTCCAATATAAAAAAACCTCATAAACTAGTATAGCTTATGAGGTTGTATTTTTAATAGGTTAGGTTTCTAACTTTCTCTACGTTTTCTTCCAAATCCGCCAGAAGATCTTCTTTCTCCGCCAGAGCTTCTATCTGGTCTATCAGAAGATCTTCCTCTGCTATTTCCAGAATCACTGCTTCTTCTTGAAGATGAAGAACTTCCTTCAGAACTTCTACGTCTTCCAAAACCACCATCTTTTTTACCAAAAGGTTTTTTACCGCCTCTTCTTCCGCCACCAGAACGTTCTTTTTTAGTAATTTCTACATTTACAGATCTTCCATCAAAATCTGGTTGATTTGAAGAAAATGCTTCTAATGTTTTGTCTTCGAAATTTTTATCAATTTCAAAGAAAGAGAACGTATCTAAAATGTCGATAGAGCCAATTTCAACTTTATCTCCAATATTTTGTTCGTTTATCAAACCAATCAGCTTACCAGGATTCAAATTATCTTTTCTACCAATATTGATGAAAAAACGAGTCATATTTTCATCTACTGTTCTAGCTCTAGAATTGTCTCTAGAAGATAAATCATTTAAGTCTTTCGCATTTTCATAATAGGCTAACATGGTATTAAACTCTAAAGAAACAAATTTTTGAATTAATTGTTCTCTATCTAAACCTTCTAGCTTCTCGTAAATATTTGGTAAAAACTCATTTATTTGAGTTTCGTTTACTTCAATGTCTTGAACCTTGTCAATTAAATTCATCAATTGATTTTGACAAATATCTTTTCCAGAAGGAACTTTAGCTTCTACAAACTTTTTCTGAATTATTTTTTCTATAGGACGTAATTTCCCTTTTTCTTTTCCATTCACTAAAACAATAGAAATTCCTTTATTTCCTGCTCTACCTGTTCTACCACTTCTATGTGTATAATTTTCTATTTGGTCTGGTAACTTATGGTTTATAACATGTGTTAATTCTGTAACATCCAAACCACGCGCTGCAACATCTGTAGCCACTAATATCTGAATTGTTTTTTTTCTGAATTTACCCATTACAGAATCTCTTTGCCCTTGAGATAAATCTCCATGCAAAGCATCTGCACTATACCCATCTTTTATTAAATTGTCTGCCACTTCTTGAGTTTCTCTTCGAGTTCTACAAAAAATGATTGCATAAATATTAGGATTTAAATCTGCAATTCTTTTTAAAGCTGGGTAACGTGTTCTTTCTGTAACTGCATAATACTCATGATTTACATTGTCTGAACCTTGATTTTTCTGACCAGAAGTAATTTCTACTGGGTTGGTCATATAATTTTTTGCAATCGATTCAACTTCTCTTGGAAATGTTGCAGAAAATAATAATGTTTGTTTTGTATCTGGTGTTGCTTCTAAAACTTTATCTAATTCGTCTTTAAAACCCATGTTTAACATTTCATCAGCTTCGTCTAAGACCAACCATTGAACGTTTCCTAATTTTAAAGCTCTTCTTTTAATTAAATCTACAGTTCTACCTGGAGTTCCAACAACAATCTGAGATCCTCTTTTTAAAGATCTTATTTGATCTTCCATACTAGAACCACCATACACGGTAGTTACTTTTACGCTAGGTAAATATTTACAAAAGTCTTTAATATTATTACCAATTTGAACTGCAAGTTCTCTTGTTGGTGATAAAATAATTGCTTGAACATTACCACTGTTAGAATCTAAAAGTTGTAATATGGGTAAACTAAAGGCTGCTGTTTTTCCTGTACCTGTTTGTGCAAATGCTTTTAAATCGTCTGTTGAAGAGATAATTTGAGGAATTGCTTTTTCTTGAATAACAGTAGGTTTTTCATATCCTAAATCTGTTAATGCTTTGTTTATAGGCTCTTTTAGGCCTAATTCTAAAAATAATGACATTACTGTGATTTTTGTAGATTCACAGAACGCCATCTGCAAACCCGTTTTTATAATTTTTCGACTTGTTCTTATTGAGTTTGTACCCAAAAATAAAACCGTGCAAAGGTACACGAAATTAAATGAATGGCAATTTTAAAACCAGTTTAATTATTTTTACTCAATTCTTTAAGTTGATGGTAAATTTTAAGAGAAGAAAGCGAAGCATAACCATTCACTACAATTCCGTTCTGATCAACAAGAACTGTTCTGTGCAGTTTGCTACTTAAAAAGTTATTTTTAAGCTTCTGAGAATTGATAAAATACTGATTTTTAATATCAATATTTTTTATTCTATTGGTATTGTTGCCATCAATTTCTATCACGGCAAAATTTAAGGAAGGATATCTTTTTTGTAGATAAGCAATTCTAGAACCTATAAAAGCTTTTGAGATGTATTTTTCATTCCAAAATAACAGCACAGAGTTTTTATTGATCACAAAATCTTCAATATCTAAAACTTGATTTGTAAAATCTGAAATTGTAAAATCTTTTAATTCATCACCTTTATGAATTGCCTTATTGTTGTCTAAAAGATCTTTAATCAAATCCTTATCTTTTTCATTAGTCGATAGTTCGAAAAAAGTATCAAAAGTATTTAGATTTACATTACAGCTAGATTTTTCATAAAAATGATCTAAAATTGTTCTTTTTAGAAATGCATTTCTCGAGTCTTCAGAATCGATTTTAGAATTGATGGTTTTTAATAAATCGACTGTAAATTCTGATGAGAAATTATTTTTTATAGGTTTATGACCTAAGGCGTATGTGGTATTGTATAAATAATTTCTAATGTATCGAGTGTAAGGTGTATAGTACATTAAAGAATTATTGTTGTAATCTATGTCTGATCTATACTCATAAAATGATGCCTCAATTTTTGGAAAATTGTCTTTTCTAAGAGCATATACGTGCTGTATAGGATATCTTTCTAATCTTGAATAAATAGGATGTGTTAGGGCAACTTTTAAAATCTTAAAATAACTAGAAGTTTCTTTGGGATGCTTTTCTATATAATCATTATAAGTTCCTAATTTAAAATCTAAAATAGAATCAATTTTCTTTTTATAAATTCTAGGTGCCAATTCATTCAATTGATAATAAAATTTATTGTCACTTTCATCTTCTAAAAAAATATCAACCAAAATATTATTTCTTTCTGCTCCTTTGCCTGCAAACACTAAAGATTCATCAAAATCCCAAGTATTTAAACGAAGCATTAAACTATCTTTTGGTTCTAAATAAATATACTGACTTTCATTGCCATGTTGAAAATAATACAAGCCTTCATCAAACTCAGCATAATTGGCAAAAAACTTATTTCTTTCGTCTAAAAAAAGCGTGTCGATAATTTTATCATTTGCATGTAAAACAACAAATTTAGTTTTCGGATTTATAATTTTTCCACCAAAATACGTATTTGATGTTTTTGAGCTATCATCACAACGTATTACAGCAAATAGTAGAAAAGAAAAACTAATAAAATGAACTAATTTTTTTGTCATATATATATTAACAGTTTGTAATAGACAAATGTAAAAATAACAATGAGGTGGGCTTGTTAATTCACTGTTAAAATACCTGTAAATAAAGTGCCAAAATTCACATGCTTTAACTTCTAAAAGTATTGTATTTATAAGTTGAAAAGAAAAATGTAATTTGTATTTTTGCACAAAATTTAAAAAGATTATTATGTTATCAGTTTCTAACTTATCTGTTCAATTTGGAAAACGTGTTTTGTTTGATGAAGTAAATACTCAATTTCTTCAAGGAAATTGCTACGGTATTATTGGTGCTAACGGAGCAGGTAAATCTACTTTTTTGAAAATTATTTCAGGAATACAAGATCCTACATCAGGTCATGTACATTTAGAAAAAGGCAAACGGATGTCTGTATTAACTCAAGACCACTATGCTTTTGATGAATTTCCTGTGTTAGAAACGGTAGTCATGGGAAACAAAGATTTGTTTAAGATAAAAAAACAAATTGATGCTTTGTATGCAGATTATACAGACGAAAATGCAGAGAAAATAGGAGAGTTGCAAATTACTTTTGAAGAAATGGATGGTTGGAATGCAGATTCTAATGCAGCTGCCATGCTTTCTAATTTGGGAATTAGAGAAGATTTGCATTATACATTAATGAAAGATCTAGATGGTAAACAAAAAGTACGTGTATTAATTGCACAGGCACTTTTTGGAAATCCGGATGTTTTAATTATGGATGAGCCTACCAACGATTTAGATTTTGAGACAATTTCTTGGTTAGAAAATTTCTTGGCAAATTTTGAAAATACAGTGATTGTGGTTTCTCATGATAGACACTTTTTAGATGCAGTTTGTACCCATATTTCTGATATCGATTTCGGAAAAATAAATCATTATTCTGGAAATTATACATTTTGGTATGAATCGAGTCAATTAGCAGCAAAACAAAGAGCACAACAAAATAAAAAATCAGAAGATAAAAAGAAAGAATTAGAAGAATTTATCAGACGTTTTTCTGCCAATGTTGCCAAGTCAAAACAAGCAACTTCTCGTAAAAAAATGATTGAAAAATTAAATGTAGAAGATATCAAACCATCAAGTAGAAGGTACCCTGCCATTATTTTTGATAGAGATAGAGAAGCTGGAGATCAAATTTTAAATGTAGAAGCTTTGTCGAAAGAATTTGAAGGCGAAAAACTTTTTAACCATGTCCATATCAATTTAAATAAAGGAGATAAAATAGCTGTTATTTCTAGAAATTCTAGAGCAATTACTGCTTTTTATCAAATCATTACAGACAATGCAAAACAAGATGCTGGTAAGTTTTCTTGGGGTGTAACTACCACACAATCTTATTTGCCGCTAGATAACTCAGGATTTTTTCAAAACGGAAATTTGAATTTGGTAGACTGGTTAAGACAATATGCACAAACCGAAGAAGAACGCGAAGAAGTTTATTTACGTGGTTTTTTAGGAAAGATGATTTTTTCTGGTGAAGAAGCTTTAAAGAAAAGTAATGTACTTTCTGGAGGTGAAAAAGTACGTTGTATGCTTTCTAGAATGATGATGAAAAGAGGAAATGTTTTAATTTTAGATGAACCAACAAATCATTTAGATTTAGAATCTATTCAGTCTTTAAACAATGCATTAATCAACTTTAAAGGAACGGTTTTGTTCTCTACGCATGATCATGAGTTTGCGCAAACTGTAGCAAATAGAATTATCGAATTAACGCCAAAAGGAGCCATTGACAGATATACTACTTTTGAGGAATTTTTATCGGATCCAAAAATTAAAGAATTACGCGAGAAGATGTATGCTTAGGCTTTAAACGCAGACACACAAAGTTTTTCGCAAAGTTCGCAAAGGTTATTAATTTATCTTTGCGAACTTTTTTTTTTTGCTATGTGTGTTGGCATTTATTTTTTTGATAAAGGACTAATAATCTTTACATCAGAAAAAGAAATAGCTCCTCTTATTACACCATCAATTGATTTTTTTAGTGCTTCAATTAGCTGCATTTTTAATTGAGATTTATGGTAAATTAAACTGACTTCTCTCGCTGGAGGAGGATTTGTAAATTCGCGCAAATGAGTTTTATCAATATCATTTAAATCTAGGGTGTGCAAATATGGTAACAAAGTCATTCCTAAGCCTTCTTTAGAAAGCTTTATTAGCGTGTCAAAACTTCCGCTAGCTAATTGAAATCCTTTTTTGTTGTCAATTTTATGCGTTCTACATAAATTAATTACGCTGTCTTTAAAACAATGACCATCTTCTAACAATAAAATATCTTCCATTTCTAGCTCATCAGCAGAAATTTGTTTTTTGTTAAACAATCTGTGGTTTTGAGGTATTAGTCCTACAAATGGCTCGTAGTACAAAGGCTTTTCTTTAATAGCTTCGTTTTCTAAAGGCGTTGCAGCAATGGCAGCATCTATATGTCCGTCTGTCAATTTCCTTACAATCTCTTCGGTTGTTAATTCTTCAATAATTAATTTTACTTTCGGATATTTTTTTGTAAAATTTTGCAAAAACATAGGAAGCAATGTTGGCATGATTGTAGGTATAATTCCTAATTTAAACTCGCCACCAATATATCCTTTTTGTTGGTGTACAATGTCTAAAATTCGATTGCTTTCGTCTACAATCACTTTTGCTTGCTCCACAATTTTACGACCAACTTCTGTTAGTTCAATTGGTTTTTTAGAACGATTGAATATTTTAACATCTAATTCATCTTCTAATTTTTGTATTTGCATGCTCAATGTAGGCTGAGTTACAAAACTATGTTCTGCCGCAACTGTAAAGTTTTGGTACTCTGCCACAGATAAAACGTACTTTAATTGGGTAATAGTCATCTTTAATCAAATATTTTGATAAAGATATTAAAACTATCAATTATAATTATAGCAATTGTTATTAAATTTCTCTTAATTTTGAAAATATAAAATAATAATAAAGATAATGAACAAATCAATTTTAGGATTAGACAAAGAAGAAAGCGCAAATTTAGTAGATAATTTAAATGGATTGTTATCAAATTTTCAAATATATTATCAGAATTTACGTGGATTGCATTGGAATATCAAAGGGAAAAATTTCTTTGAATTGCATGTAAAATTTGAAGAACTTTACACAGACTCTCAAGTAAAAATAGATGACATTGCAGAACGTATTTTAACCCTACAAGGGAAACCATTACACACATTTACAGATTACATAGAAAACTCTTCGGTTCCTGTTGGAAAAGATATTTCGAATGATGTAGAAGCTGTTAATTTGGTGGTGAATTCTCTTTCTGAGTTACTTAAAATAGAAAGAGCCATTTTAAATGCATCTGATGAATCTAATGATGAAGGGACGAATGCCATGATGAGCGATTTAATTGTAGAACAAGAGAAAACAATTTGGATGTTAAATTCTTGGTTAGGAAAATAATTTTAAAAGTTTACATTATAAACTGTCTGTTTGAGCGTTCCGAGGCTTCGAAAAAGAACTACATAAATGTAGATTCATAACTTTTCGTCTCAGCTCAAGTAGACAGTTTTTACTTTGTTTACTATTTTAATTTGTAAGATACTCCAAGTTCAAAACCTAAAAAAGAATAGCCATTATTTGGCGATTTTGTATCAAAATTAGACACATGCCCAATATTACTTCCTAAATACAAAGCGGTTTTTTGCGAGGTTTTATATGAAAAACCTAAAGACGCATTTTCGATGAAGGTAAACCCTTTTGCTAAACGTTCAGTTCTCGTATCAACCGCACCAAAACCCAAACCAAAGGTTACCAAAAAATGGAGGTCTTTGATAACTTCTTTTTTTATAACAAAACCCAATTCAAAAGCATATAAATGCATTGTTTTTGGAGTCGTGAATTCAGTTCTTTTTTCTTGATAATCCTCTTCTGAAGGCAGTACAAATTGTTCATTTTGCAATTGATGCTTTACAACCTGAATTTGTGGTTGTAAAATCAATTCAAAATTAAAAGTTTTCCATTTTCCTAAATTATAAAAACCTTGTAGTTTAAAAATGTTTGTAGTGTAGGTGTAATCTTTATCATCAAAAATAAAATTTTGTTCATCAGCATGATTATACAAAAAACCTACTTTTTTAATATTGAAAATTCCTTTTTTAGTTTCTTGCGCAGCAGCACTTAAAAAGAATAAAAGAATTACAAGAAAAAGAGCTGGTTGTTGCTGCATGTATTTTTTACAATTTCAAATATAGTAGCTAGTTTAAGAAAACATTTTAGCAACGTTCTCTGCCTTTCTATTTTCAGAATAATCATAAAAACCTTCGCCAGATTTCACTCCGAATTTTCCCGCCATAACCATATTTACTAATAACGGACAAGGAGCATATTTAGGGTTTTTAAAACCATCATACAACACATTCATAATAGATAAACAAACATCTAAACCAATAAAATCTGCCAATTGCAAAGGTCCCATTGGATGTGCCATACCAAGTTTCATTACGGTATCAATTTCAGCAACACCAGCAACACCGTTATATAAGGTTTCAATAGCTTCATTAATCATTGGCATTAAAATTCTGTTGGCAACAAAACCAGGGTAGTCGTTTACTTCAACAGGTGTTTTTTTGATTTCTTTAGACAGATTAACAATTGTACGCATCACAATGTCAGAGGTATTATAGCCTCTAATAATCTCTACCAACTTCATAATGGGTACCGGATTCATAAAGTGCATTCCAATAACCTTGTCGGGTCTGTTTGTAACCGCGGCAATTTGCGTAATAGAAATCGATGATGTGTTGGTTGCTAAAATGGTATCTTCATCACAAACTTCATCTAACTGCTTAAAAATTTTCGATTTTAAAGAAGCATTTTCAGTAGCAGCCTCCACTACTAAATCTATATTTTTTACCCCTTCTGGAATAGAAATAAAGGTAGAAATATTGTTTAAAGTATTTGTTTTATCAGCTTCAGAAATCTTTTCTTTTGCCACCATTCTATCTAAATTCTTAGAAATAGTTGCAATTCCTTTATCTAATGCAGCTTGAGAAATATCTATTAAATGAACATTATAATTAAATTGTGCAAAAGTATGCGCAATTCCATTTCCCATTGTTCCGGCTCCTATTACAGCGATGTTCTTCATGTGTTTTTTTTTAATTTTTTTATAATTATTTGGGCGTTTTAACGGGCTTTCGCTACTCGCTTTTTTTAGGTTTATTCTTTCCCGAAACTTTTGTGATTAATTTATTTCTTTCTCATAAATTTATACGAATTGACACCTAAAAAAGAGCTCAAGCATACCGCTCAATCCCTAACGCACTTATTTGTTAACTTTTTGTAAGATTAGAAAATTGTTTTTAGTTCTCTAACTTCTTCTTGTATCTAACGCTCAATATTTTTCGTTTTTTCTAAAAACAATCAATAATCATTTGAGCAACACGCAATGCTTCAGCTCCTTGACCCAGAGAAACTACAGGTTTTGTTCCGTTTTCAATGGCGTCTGCAAAAGCTTCTAATTCATCAAGAATGGCATTGTTATTTTCAACATCAGGATTGTCAAAATAAATTTGCTTTTTAACACCTTCTGCATTCTGTAAAATCATTGCAAATTCATCTGGATTGTTCGGAACGTCTTTCATTCTCACAATTTCAGATTTCTTCTCTAAAAAATCAACAGAAATATAAGCATCCTTTTGAAAGAAGCGTGTTTTACGCATGTTTTTCATAGAAATTCTACTGGCAGTTAAATTGGCAACACAACCATTTTCGAACTCAATTCTTGCGTTGGCAATATCGGGAGTTTCAGAAATTACGGAAATTCCACTAGCATGTATATTTTTCACTTTAGAGTCTACAACAGATAAAATAATATCAATATCGTGAATCATTAAATCTAATACCACAGGAACATCTGTTCCTCTCGGATTAAATTCTGCTAATCTATGCGTTTCTATAAACATTGGTGTATCAATCTTATCTTTTACAGCTGAAAATGCAGGATTAAAACGCTCTACATGACCTACTTGACCTTTTACATGGTATTGACTGGCCAAGGTTTTTATTGCTTCAGCTTCTAAAACGGTTTTTGTAATTGGTTTTTCAACAAAAATATGACAACCACTTTCAATAGCCATTTTGGCACATTCAAAATGAGACAAGGTTGGTGTAACAATATCTACAACTTCTACGGCAGCAATTAATGCTTCTATAGAATCGAATAATTTATAACCAAATTCTTTGGCAACTTTTTGGGCATTTTCTGTATATGGATCATAAAAACCAACCAGTTCGTATTTGTCTGATTGTTCTAGTAAACGTAAATGAATTTTTCCAAGATGACCAGCACCTAATACTCCAGCTTTTAGCATAAAACAATTTTATTGTACTCTCAAGCGCAATCGAGAGGTTCTTTTAATGTTCTTAAGTGCGCCCGAAATGATGTTACGATGTAAAAAATCATCAAAAACAAAGATACAATTTTATAAGAATGTATTTAGATTTATTCTTATTTTTAGACTTTAGAAAATTCTTAAAATTGAAAGATACTTCAAAACATCAAGGGCTTAGAAATCAGTTAGCTACTGTATTAATTGCAAAAGGCATTACCGATAAAAATGTGTTAGACGCGGTGCGAAAAATTCCTCGCCATCTATTTATAGACTCTAGTTTCGAGGCGCATGCATATCAAGACAAAGCGTTTCCTATTGCTGCAGAACAAACCATTTCTCAACCATACACAGTTGCATTTCAATCGCAAACTTTAGAAATAAAAGCAGGCGAAAAGGTTTTGGAGATAGGTACAGGTTCTGGGTATCAAACAGCTGTATTATTGGAATTAAAAGCCGAAGTATATTCTATAGAAAGACAAAAAGAATTGTTTAAGAAAACATCTTTATTCTTACCCAAAATTGGTTATAAACCAAAGAAATTTATTTTTGGTGATGGTTATAAAGGTTTAAAAGAACAAGCTCCTTTTGATAAAATAATTGTTACTGCGGGTGCACCTTTTGTTCCGAATCCTTTATTGGCACAATTAAAAATAGGAGGTAAGCTGTTAATTCCTGTTGGTGATAAAACACAAATCATGACATTGTTTATTCGTACATCTGCTAAAGAATTTGAAAAACATGAATTAGGAGATTTTGCTTTTGTACCAATGTTAGAGGAGAAGAATTAATGCTGATTTTGTAAATTTTAGATTTAGAACGAAGTTGAAAGTTTGTTTTTAACTCAATTAAAACTCAAAAGGATTCGTCTAGATTGTTGAAGTATAAATAAAAAGTTGGAGTATAAATAAAAAATAGAAGGCTTCGACAAGCTCAGACTGACATTGGTTAGATAAATTGGAATTGTTTATATTAGATACAATTTTGACAAAAAGTCAAAATCACTCGAAATGATATGTGTTAAAAAAATATTTTTTAATTTTGAATACTGAATACTGAATACTGAATACTGAATACTGAATACTGAATACTGAATACTGAATACTAATTACTCAGCTCTTTCCCAATACGCTGTTTTTCCAAATAAAGAAAGACCAACATAACCACGTAACTTTAATTTATTTGGTTTTACAAGTTTGATATAGCATTTATAGACTTTACCGTTTCTAGGATCTAATACAGTACCTCCAGACCATTCGTCATCATCTTTTTCTAAACCAGATAAAATATTTAAACCAAGAATTGGCTGGTCTTTATATTCACCTTTACAATCTTGACAAAGTGCATCTTTTCTATTAGGATTTAAAATTTCTACCACTTTTGCATGTGCTTTTCCATCTTTTTCGTAAACTTCTAAAACCGAATCTACTTTACCAGCATCATTTTTGGAATTCCATTTACCAAAAATTGTTTGTGAGTTTATAGAAAATGCAACGGTTATAAATAAAATAGTAGAAAGTGTTTTTTTCATTTTAAAGAAATATGAATTATTAGAAATAATGACCTGAAATTTATAAATAATTTGAGAAAGATACCGTTAAAAAAATTATAAACTGGCATCGAAATTTTCATCCCATTTTTGTTGCACGCGCATCACTTGTTCAATAACATCTCTCACACAACCTTCACCGCCTTTTTTATTAGAAATATAGTTTGATATACTTTGAATTTCTTGAACGGCATCATTAGGGCAGGCTGCTAAACCAACCAATTTCATCACAGGATAATCCGGAACGTCGTCACCCATATACAAAACATTTTCTGGTTGTAAATTGTATTTTGTCACCAATTCCTGATATTGTTTTATTTTATCATGAGCACCTAAATAAATATCTTCAATGCCCAACATAGCCAATCTACTTCTTACGGCTTCATTTGTTCCACCAGAAATGATACAAACTCGATATCCTTTATTTAAAGCGTTTTTCATCGCATAACCATCTTTAACATTCATGTGTCTTACCAATTCACCGTCTGGCATTATGGTTAACATTCCGTTTGTTAGCACTCCATCTACATCAAAAATAAAGGTGTTAATTCTAGGTAATAATTGCTTGTAACTAATTTCCATATTTTATTTAAAGTATTATTCGACTCCAATTTAAGGAGGTATTTTAATTTTTTATAGATGTTGTAATCAATTTGTAAATTTTCTGTTGCTGATCATTCAACAACTCTAAATGATTTTTTATTGTTTTCTTATCGTTTCTAATTGCAGGCCCGGTTTGTGCTTCTTCTGGGGAAAGTGTTTTTATTTTTTGAGCAGTTTCATAAATTAAAGGATGCAAAATTTCGAAAGGCACATTGTTTTCAATACAAATATCATTCCCAATTTTATATAGATGATTTGTAAAATTATTTACAAAAACAGCTGCAACATGCAATGCTTTTCTTTGTTCTGAATTTACAGGGTATATTTTTTTTCCAATTGATTTTGCTAAAATTGCTAATAATTGGTAATCTTCCTTATTTTCAGCTTCCAAACAAAAAGGAACCCTAGAAAAGTCGATTTTCTTGTTTTTAGAAAACGTTTGTAACATGTAAAAAACACCTTTACTACTCGTGTTTTTTAAATCTTCCATAGCAACACTGCCAGAAGTATGCACCACTAAAGAATTGTTGATTTTAGATGAAATTGTTGCGATTGCATCATCTGAAACGGCAATGATGGTAATAGTTGCTTTTGGAATTTCTCTAAGATTTCTCGAATTTAATTGTGTAACAGTAAGCTGGTCAGCTTTTAAAAAAGCGTTGTATAAATGTGTTGCCACATTTCCATTACCAACAATTAAAATAGAAATCATATGAGCGAAGATATTGAAATTTTTCATACTTTTTTTGTATAATTGTAGTCTTATGTTTGTATAATTCTACATTTTGTCTGTTTCGTTTTTTTAACGATACCCAAATTACATCATTGATAAATTCTTTCAATGATAAATCTAATTCATTTAATTTTTTTAGAAATGTCAGAAGACAATCAACAATCAAAACAAAGTATATTTTCACTTTTTAAAGACGCAATAGTAGGTAAACAACAAGATTTCACAAAAGGAAGCATTAAAAAAGCCATTTTTATGTTGGCAATTCCTATGATTTTAGAAATGCTGATGGAATCCATTTTTGCTTTGGTAGACATTATTTATGTATCTCAAGTAAGTGTAAATGCAGTTGCTACGGTAGGTTTAACAGAATCAGTTTTAACTTTAGTATATGCAATTGCTATTGGTTTAAGTATGGCTGCAACTGCTGTTGTTGCTAGAAGAATTGGAGAAAAAGACAGAGAAGGCGCAAATCAAGCTGCTGTCCAAGTTATTTTTTTAGGATTTTTTTTATCAGTAATAATTAGTGCTATTGGAATCATTTATTCAAAAGAAATTTTGCAATTAATGGGAGGTGAATCTTCTTTAATTGAAGAAGGTTCTGGTTATACAAAAGTACTTTTAGGCGGTAACATTACAGTGGTGTTGCTGTTTTTAATAAATGCAATTTTTAGAGGTGCAGGAAATGCTTCTATTGCAATGTGGACACTTATTTTATCAAATGGATTGAATATTATTTTAGATCCAATTTTCATTTTCGGTTTTGGGCCAGTTCCTGCTTATGGAGTAGAAGGAGCAGCAATTGCAACCACAATTGGAAGAGGAACTGCTGTTGTTTCTCAACTTTTTATTCTTTTCTATGGCGTTGGGAAAATTAAAATTCTATTTAAGGATATTGTTTTAAGAGTTGCTATAATGGTAAATTTAATAAAGGTCTCTTTAGGAGGAATTGGACAATTCCTGATAGGGACTTCTAGTTGGGTTTTTCTTATGAGAATCATGTCAGAATTTGGAAGTGAAGTTCTTGCGGGTTATACAATTGCAATAAGAATTATGATGTTTACTATGATGCCTGCATGGGGTTTAAGTAATGCTGCCGCAACTTTAGTTGGGCAAAATTTAGGAGCAAAACAGCCAGAACGCGCAGAAAGATCAGTTTGGGAAACAGGAAAATATAGTGCTTATTTTATGGGAATTGTTTCCATAATTTATATCTTTTTTGCGCCTACTTTTTTAAGCTGGTTTACAGACAATCCTGAAGTGATTAAAAACGGCGCTTTATGCTTACAAATAATTGCTGCTGGTTATATTTTCTATGGTTACGGAATGGTTGTAATTCAATCTTTTAATGGAGCAGGAGATACAAAAACTCCAACTTATATCAATTTTGTTTGTTTTTGGTTGTTTCAGTTACCATTTGCGTATTTGTTTGCACTGTATTTAGATTTTGGACCCATAGGAGTTTTTATTTCAATTACACTAGCTGAAATTTTAATAGCAGTTATTGGAATAATTCTCTTTAAAAAGGGAAAATGGAAAACAGTACAAGTCTAATTGTTTTCTTAAATTAGCATACAGAAATTTTTTAAAATGAATAATTCAAAAAAACTAGGAATAAATACAAGCTGCGTTCACGTTGGTGAAGTAAAAGACGAACAATTTAAAGGTGCAGTTTCTCCAATGTATATGTCTACATCATATGCTTTTGACGATGTAGCTATAAAAAGATATCCGCGGTATTTTAATACACCAAATCAAGAAATGTTATGTAAGAAAATAGCAGCTTTAGAACATACAGAAGATGGATTAATTTTTAGTTCTGGAATGGCAGCAATTTCCGCAGCGATGTTTGCTTTTTTAAAAACTGGAGATCATGTAATTATTCAACAAGTAATTTATGGCGGGACCTATAATTTTATTGTTTCAGAATTTGATAAATACGGAATTGAATATTCTTTTACGGAGTCTGATAAAGTAGCAGATTTTAAAGCGTTGATAAAAGATAATACCAAAATTCTATATATTGAAACCCCTTCAAATCCGTTATTAGGAATTACAGACATAGCAGCAATTTCTAGTTTAGCGAAAGCACATGGAATGCTAACAATGATTGATAATACATTTGCTTCACCCATCAATCAAAATCCTGCTGATCTTGGAATTGATATTATTTTGCACTCTGCAACGAAATATATGGGCGGTCATTCAGATATTTCTGCTGGTGCCATTGCTGCGTCTAAAAAACATATTGAACAAATTTGGAAAACAGCCATTAATTTTGGTGGAAATTTAAGCGACCAAACCGTTTGGTTGTTAGAAAGAAGTTTAAAAACATTAAACCTTCGTGTAAAGGAACAAACTAAAAATGCGCAAGAAATGGCAACATATTTAGAAGGAAATGAAAATATAGATCGCGTTTATTATCCAGGTTTAAAAAGTCATCCACAGTATGAATTGGCAAAAAAACAGATGAAAGGTTTTGGTGCCATGTTATCTTTTGAATTGAAAGAAGGTATTGATGCGATGGAATTTCAAAATGCTTTGCAATTGATAAAACCTTCTATGAGTTTGGCTGGTTTAGAGAGCACCACGGTAAGTCCTGCACAAACTACGCATGCTTTATTAAGTGAAAAACAACGTTTAGAAAGAGGAATAAAAGATGGGTTGATTCGTTTTTCTGTAGGCATTGAAGAAGCAGAAGATTTAATTGCAGATATTGAACAAGCGATTGAAAAAGTAAAGAGTTAATGCTTTACTTTTTTTCTAAAATCTGTTTTTAAAAACAAACCAACTTGTAATCTATCTAAATGAAGATCATTTATATAATGCCCTAAATAGCCAATTTCTATAGAAATATTTTTTGAAGCTTTTAATCCAAAAGCTGCATAAAATCTATTTTCTGCATAGAGATTTCCTTTAAAATTTAAGAAAGATTCATTACTTGCAGTAATGTAAAGCTTTTTATAAAGAGGAATCTTTGTTTTAAATCGATATCGAACTCTGTTTATTAATGTTTTTATGCCGATAGCATTGAGATTTCTATGTTCAACTCTTATGCGATGAGAAAATGGAATTTTAAAATAGTTCGTTGGATAAAAAATTTGTCCATAATATCTGTGTTCTATTGTATTTGGATTTACATCAGGATCAAAAGTCCTATCAATATCTAAATACATATAACTTGTAGTTGCTGTAAACTTTTTAGAAATTTTATAGTTTACACCAATGTTATAAAGTACTAAATTATAGTTTTGAAACGTTTGGTAATTTCTTTCTTCGAAACCTGTAAGAATACTCCATTTATCAGAAATTATATGGTTGCCATAATACATATACCAACTTCCGAAGTTTTTTTCTGCTTTTGTTTGTGCGTTTAAGTGAATAAAAGAAAAAAAGAAGAGGAATCCTAAAATTGTTTTTTTCATAACATTAAGAACTAAAAAAGCTAGGTTTTTAATTCTCATAAAAACCCAGCCTTAAAAGAAACTACATATGTTCTAAATGATGGTGCTGATCAATTAATGGACCACCTTCAATAATATATTCTGAAGCTTCATCAGCAAATTTCTCAAAGTTTAAATGGAAAAAATGTGCTAAATGGATTGCTTTACTTATGTAGGCACCTTTTTGCAACCAAGTGTTCATAGGATCTAATATTTCTATTGGAACACTAGGGCAATACTTTGGCATAAACAAACCAAAGATTGGGTGTTGTTCAAATGCTACATTGTCTAAACTTCCGTTTAAGATTTCTGTAATCATTGCTCTTGTATATTTTAGTTTAATTCTTGATCCAGTTCCATAAGGTCCGCCAGACCACCCAGTATTTAACAACCAAACATTTACGCCAGCTTCTGTCATTTTTTTACTTAACATTTCTGCATATTTTGTTGGGTGTAATGGCATAAAAGGTTCACCAAAACAAGCAGAAAAAGAAGGTACAGGTTCAGTAATACCAGCTTCTGTTCCTGCAACTTTTGCGGTATAACCAGATATAAAGTGATATGCAGCTTGTCCTGGAGTTAGTTTAGAAACTGGGGGTAACACACCAAAAGCATCACAAGTTAAAAAGAAAATATTTTTAGGATTTCCTGCAAAAGAAGGTTCTTGAATATTATCTATATGATATATTGGGTAACTTACTCGTGTGTTTTGTGTAATAGATGCATCCATATAATCTACGTCTCCGTCTTCTTTAAAAACCACATTTTCTAAGATAGCACCTGGTTTAATTGCTCTAAAAATCTCTGGTTCTTTTTCTTCTGTTAAATCAATAACTTTTGCATAACATCCACCTTCAAAATTAAAAATAGTGTTTTCAGCCGTCCAACCATGTTCATCATCTCCAATTAATTTTCTACTAGGATCTGCAGAAAGTGTTGTTTTTCCTGTACCTGATAATCCGAAGAAAATGGCTGTGTCTCCATCTTCACCAACATTTGCAGAGCAATGCATTGGTAAAACATTTCTTTCTACTGGTAAAATTAAATTTAATGCAGAAAAAACACCTTTTTTCATTTCTCCTGTATATGCAGAACCTCCAACTAACGCTATTTTTTTAGTAAAGTTGATGATTGAAAAGTTTCCTTGACGAATTCCATACCCTTTTGGATCATCGCAGACATAACCTGGTGCACATAAAATTAACCAATCTTCATTAAAGACTGTTAATTCTTCTTCTGTAGGTCTTAAAAACATATTGTAAATAAACAAATTAGACCAAGGATATTCTGTTATAGTTCTAATATTAGTCCTGTATGTTGGGTCTGCACAAACGTACCCGTCTCTAACATATAATTCTCTGTTTGATAAATATTCTTGAACATTGTTTTGAAGTCTATCAAAATTTGCGGGAGAAATTGGTTTGTTGGTTTTTCCCCACCAAACTTTATCTACAGTATAATCGTCTTTTACAATAAATCTATCTTGTGGAGATCTACCCGTAAATTTTCCTGTATTAATTGCTAAAGTTCTGTTCTTAGTTTCTCTTCCCATTCCTTTTTCTACAGTTATTTTCTGAAGTTCTTCAGGAGATAAGTTCCAATTTGCAGTTACGTTTTTGATACCGTAAACGCCTAAGTCTGATTTTTTTGGAATAATAGATTTTGTTTTCATAATAGTTTCATTTAAAGGTTAAATATTAATGTATTAAAATGGCCAAATAATTGGCACGAGAATTAATGTTGTTATTAAAAAGAGTACTAGAAGTGGAAAACCTACTTTAAAGTAATCTGAAAATTTATAGTTTCCAGAACTCATAACCATGGCATTTGTGGTGGTTCCTATTGGCGTTAAAAAAGCTGTTGATGCACTAATTGCAATTGTAATTAATAATGGTTCTGGAGATATTTGTAATGTATTTGCTGCTAACAGAACAATCGGCACCATTAAAACTGCTGTTGCAGAATTGTTTATAAATTGACTAAATGTTGTTGTTAGTAAAAAAATTCCTCCTACCAATAAAGTCGGATTTTCTTGTCCTAGAATATTTATAATTGAATTAGAAATTAATGCTGCGGTTCCTGTTTTTTGTATCGCAATTCCCATAGGAATCATTGCTGAAATCATTATTACACTAGTCCAACTAATACATTTATAGGCTTTAGAGAAAGGAACACAACCAGCAAATAATATAATTCCTGCAGAAATTAATGCAGCTATTGCTCCTGGAACAGTTTTTAGAACTAATAAAACAATCATTAGAACCAATGCTGCTAAAGCGATGTAAGATTTTAGGGTTAATTCATCTATATCTTTTAACATTTCTTCTGGTCTGCCAAGAACTACTACGTTTTGATGTTGGTCTTTTAACTTTTCGATGTTTTTCCAAGAGCCTCTAATAATAAAACTATCTCCTACTTTTACTGTAATAATGTCTTCTAAATAAGGTTTTCTATGTCTAGAAGTTGCTAATAATTGAATGCCGTATCTTTTAAAATATTCATGTAATTTTATTTCTCTTCCAACTAAACGGGATTTAGGTGTAATTAAAACTTCAGACATGCCAACTTCTTGATTTATTAAGTTATGTCTTAATTCATTTTCTGCAGATTTTTTGTGTAATAAACCTAACCTAAAAGAAATCATTAGTCTGTTGATATCTTCTGTATTTCCTTTTACAGTAATAATATCATGGTATTTTAGTTTTGTATTTTTTTCTGGAAATTCAATAAAAGATGGTGTTCCTTTTAATCTATTCGGATGCCTTCTTTTTAGACGTATAATATTTATTTTATAGGTGTTTTCTAAATCCCATTTGCTGATTTTGGTATTTATAAGCGGAGAAATAGATCTAATTCTTAAACGATAATAATCGTTTTCAATTTGATACGCCTCTATCCATTCGTGTAATGTAGCATCTATATTTATAGGCTTATTATTTGTTTTATTTTTCGGTAATAACTTAAAGCCTATATATCTAAAATAAAGAATTGCAATTATTAAAAGTGGTAAACCAATCAATCCAAACTCGAAGAAAGAAAAACCTTTTAAACCAGCTTCAATTAAAGCATTATTTACAATAATGTTAGGTGGCGTTCCTGTTAAAGTTAATAATCCACCAGTATTAGAACCAAATGCAACAGGAATTAATATCTTAGAAGGCATTGTACCAATACTCCAAGCAGAAGAAATTGAAGCTGGTAATAAAGTTGCTACAGTACCTGTGTTACTTACAAAACCAGACAGAACGCCAGCACCTAATGTAATAATGACTAATAATTTTGGCACACTTTTCCCTGCTAGTTCTATTAACTTTTTACCTGCTAAAGCTGTCCAACCTGTTTGCGATAGTCCTTCTCCAATTATAAATAATGAAGCAATCATTATAACTGTAGGATTGCTAAATCCGCTTAAAGTTTCACTTAAATCTAATATTCCACAAAGAAATAAACTCAACATAGAAAGCAATGCAACAACATCTGGTGAATATTTTCCCCACACAAATAATGTGATTGTAATTGTTAATATGATGAGCATTGTATAAATCATAATTTTGTTGTTCAGAATCGCATTTATTTACTTTAGAGTAAATTTATAACTAGAAAAAAATCCTTTTTATGACATAAATCATACTTCTATGAATCATATAATTATTATGATTTTATTAAAATTTATAGTACAATTTTGTGATAAAATGAATTCGAAAACGTAATAGATATAATAGCTTGATATATAATCTTTGAAAAAGAGTTATTTTTGATTTGTAAATTCTTCAATTTGATGCTTTCAATTGAAAAAAATAGTAAGAATTCCTTCAAGTTGTTATAGAAATTAAGAATAAATATATATGAAATTAGACATATTAGCCTTTGGCGCGCATCCTGATGATGTAGAATTGGGTTGTGGTGCAACAATTACTAAAGAAGTTTCTTTAGGGAAAAAAGTAGGAATTATAGATTTGACTCGTGGGGAATTAGGAACGCGTGGTTCCGCAGCGTTGCGAGAAGTTGAAGCGAACAATGCAGCGAAAATTATGGGTGTCTCGGTTCGTAAAAATTTAAGTTTTGCGGATGGATTTTTTACAAATGATAAAGAGCATCAGTTAGAAATCATTAAAATGATTCGTAAATACCAACCAGAAATCGTGTTGTGTAACGCAATTGATGATCGACATATAGATCATGGAAAAGGTAGCAAGTTGGTTTCTGACGCTTGTTTTTTAAGTGGATTGCTAAAGGTTGAAACTGAAGTAGCAGGGAAATTACAAGAAAAATGGAGACCAAAACATGTATATCATTATATACAATGGAAAAATATAAAACCTGATTTTGTAGTAGATGTTACGGGTTTTATGGGTGTTAAAATGAAAGCAGTTTTGGCATATTCTTCTCAATTTTACGACCCGAATAGCAACAAGCCAGAAACCCCAATTACAAGTAAAAATTTTATAGATAGTATTAATTATAGATCTAGAGATTTTGGAAGGTTAATTGGAGTAGAATGCGCAGAAGGTTTTACCTCAGAACGTTATGTAGCCGTAGAAAATTTAGATAAATTAATCTAATTTTTATTGTTTTAGAAAAGAAAAAATATTTATATTTGCACCCGCAATTATATGGTGGTTGTAGCTCAGTTGGTTAGAGTATCGGTTTGTGGTACCGAGGGTCGCGGGTTCGAATCCCGTCTTCCACCCAAAAAATAAAGCTTCTTAGAAATAAGGAGCTTTTTTTGTGGTTCAAATTTTATTTGAAATTTAAAAACGATCAAGTCAAAAAGGATCAAGGATCAAGTCCAAAACTTGTGGTTAATCTAAATAGAAAAAAACCTACGTTCCTGACCCCTCTAAATTGTGCTCTAAATGCTTTGATCTTTGCGTTGAAAGATTCTGCTGACGCATTTGTACTTCGGTTATCAAAGTAGTTTAAGATGTTTTGATAATGTATGGACATTGTTCTGGCGATTGTGTTGAAACTTTTAAAACCAGCTTGTCTTACTTTTTCATCCCATTTAGCACGTCATGCATACACAGTTAAAAGAAAAAGGAAAACCAGAAAGTAGTATTGGCAAATAAATTAATAAAACAAATATTTCTATTGCTACCAATAAGAGATATTATGATGAAAATCATCAAAATTTATATTTCTAAAATAGAGATTAGTTTAACAAAGAAAAAAAAAATTAACACAGATCATTCCGATTGAGGAACGAGGAGCAATCTCCTTGTCATTCCTGCGAAGGCAGGAACCCATAATTCATTCTTAGAATTTCAATTTACCAAATATAGATTCCTGTTTTAACAGGAATGATAATTGTTAGAAAAATTAACTATTTAGAAATAATATCTAAAACCAACTCTTTCGTTAAAGATTTTCCATTAGCCATTTTTTTGATGTTTTCAAACGTAAAAACAAAGTCACAACCCGTTTTATAACCTGAACAACCATACGCAGCTTTTCCTTTTAAAACAGTTCCTTTTTTACATTTCGGACAAGGTATTTTATTTGATGATTGACCTCTCGACTCCGCTCGAGGGGACATTTTAGATGTAGTTGCTTTTGGTTCTAATTTTAAATTAAAATTTTCATCAAAACGAATTAAGCCATCAACTTTTTTGGCATCTGTTTTAAAACCTTTTAAATTGGTGGTACAACCTTTATCAAGCAAACGAATTAATTGATTTTCAGAAATTTTCTTTCCGTAAATTTCAAATGGAATTTTTAAATCACAATTGTGTTTATATTCAGAGCAACCAAAAGCAGCAGAACCTTTTATCAATTGTCCTTTTTTACATTTCGGACAGGTTTTTCCAACAACTTGCTTTTTGGATTTGTCAGAGTTTTTTGTTTTTTGAGGTTTTGATGAGTTCTCGACAGAGCCTGTATTGAGCGAAGTCGAAATGCTCGAACGGACATCGTTAGAGGAAATTCGTTTAGAAGTTTTGTTTGCGCGAACTTCATAGACCAATTCATCTACCATTTTTTTCATGTTGTTGATGAAAGTTCCTGCATTGAATTCTCCTCGTTCTATTTCCTTTAAGCGCTTTTCCCAACGTCCTGTGAGTTCAGCAGATTTTAACAATTCATTATCAATTAAATTGATTAAGTCGATGCCTGTTTGTGTTGGTAAAACTAGTTTTTTCTTCCGTTCTATATATTTTCTTCGGAATAAAGTTTCTATAATACTTGCTCTAGTTGAAGGTCTTCCAATTCCGTTTTCTTTCATTAACTCACGCATTTCATCATCGTCTACCTGCTTTCCAGCAGTTTCCATGGCACGTAATAAACTTGCTTCTGTAAAATTTCTTGGTGGTTTTGTTTCCTTTTCTAAAAACGAGGGTTCGTGTGGTCCTTTTTCGCCTTTTACAAATGCAGGTAATGTTTGCTGTTCATTTAATTCCTTTTTTATCTTACTCTCTTCAGTTTCGAAAGCAACACGCCAACCTTTGGTTAGAATTTCTTTTCCTGTTGTTTTAAAAGGAACGTCGGCAGCTTTACCAATTACAGAGGTGTTAGAAACATCAGAATCTGGATAAAACACACCAATAAATCTTCTGGTGATAATATCATACACCTGTTGTTGATTGTATTGCAGATTCCCTTGAATTCCTGTTGGGATAATTGCGTGGTGATCTGTTACTTTTTTATCATCAAAAACTCGTTTCGATTTCTTTATTTTACTTCCTAAAAGAGGTTGTGTTAATGCACTGTAATTTGTCAGTTTAGATAAGATTCCAGCAATTTTAGGATATACATCATTGGGTAAAAAAGTAGTATCTACTCTTGGATAGGTAACCACTTTCATTTCATATAATTTCTGAACCATTTTTAGGGTTTCATCCGCAGAAAATCCAAATTTATTATTGCAATACACTTGTAAACCTGTTAAATCGAACAATTTTGGGGCGTATTCTTTTCCTTTCTTTTTGGTGACAGAAACAATTTCAAAATCTGATTCCTTTACTTTATTCGCTAAAACTTGTCCGTCTTCTTGTTTTAGAAAACGTCCATCTTCATAATTAAAAAGTGTATTTCTATACGTTGTTTGTAATTCCCAATACGGTTGTGGTTTAAAATTCTGAATTTCAACAAAACGATTCACCAACATAGCTAGGGTAGGAGTTTGCACTCTACCAACGGATAAAACTTGTTTGTAGCCGCCATATTTTACGGTGTATAAACGAGTTGCATTTAAACCTAACAGCCAATCTCCAATGGCGCGAGAAAATCCTGCATAATAGAGATTGTCATATTGTTCTGAAGGTTTTAAATTTTTGAATCCTTCTTTAATCGCTTCTTCAGTCAATGAAGAAATCCATAAACGTTGTACTTTTCCTTTGTAATTACATTGATTAATTACCCAACGTTGAATGAGTTCTCCTTCGGTTCCTGCATCTCCGCAATTAATGACAACATCTGCCTTATCGAATAAAGATTTTACAATATTAAATTGCTTTTTAATTCCTGCATCACCCGTAACTTTTGTATCAAAACGTTCTGGTAACATTGGTAAATTGTTCAAATCCCAACTTTTCCAATGCGGTTTGTAATCTTTCGGTTCTAAAAGGGTACACAAATGCCCAAAAGTATAGGTGACCGCATAGCCATTTCCTTCGTAGAAACCATCACGTTTTGTGTTGGCTCCCAGAATATTAGCAATTTCTCTTGCTACACTTGGTTTTTCGGCAATACAGACTTTCAAAATCTTAATTATTTAATTATTAAATATTCTACATTTTCAATTGAAAAAGCAGTAATTATACCTAAATCTAATGAATCTTCAGCTTCATAAGATATAATGCAATTAGAGTTTGCCTCCAACACTGAACATCCATCTTTAAAAGCATAAGAAACCGTAGAGCTATCATTATTTAATCTGACTGTTAAATAAGGAAGACCATTAACTAAATTATTACTTAAATTATTGAGTTGAATTTTGTATGATATCTTGCTTGTGTTATTTCCAGTATCAGTTATTATACTTAATTCTAATATTTCGTAAGAAAATTCTTTTAATTTTGGAGGGCTTGTAATTGTTCCAACTAGATCTGGGTCAGGGAAATCACAAGGCACTTCTTGTGTAATTTCTGGGTAATATATTGAACCATATTGAGTCGTAATATTATACTCATACTGAACAATAATTGTTTTTGTGCAATCATCTTTTGAATTCGAGTTACATGATAATACAAATACTAAAATAGCTGCGAAAAGAAAATATTTAATTTTTTTCATAATAATTTTTAAGAAATCGAAAGTAATAAAATATTAAGTAAGTTTTATAAATCCTTGTATAACTTATTAGGATTTTGTCTCGTGTCGAAGATTGTAATTATTTCTATTTCTTGTTGTTTTTCGGAAATTCGATAATAAAAAGTAGTTTGTTTTGTCACGACGCACTTATAAAGTCCTTTAAACTCAAAAGATTCTATGCAACTGTATGGTTGAGATTCTATTTGATGAACTTTATTGGCTAATTTCTTAAAGAAATTGTTTTTAACTTGTAAACTCCAGTTTTCTGTAAGATAAGTAGATAGTATTAATAATTTAGACTCGGCAAGTTCAGAAAGAACAGCTTTCATTAAGATACTTTGTTTAAAAAAGATTCGAATGACACTTTTTTTCCTTCATCTAATTGTTTGATTCCAAGATTTATTTCATCTTTTTGAGAAGCACTTAGTTCATTCCAAAAATCCTTTTTTTGCCAAAGAATATTTTCAAGTTTCCTGATTGTTTCTTCATCATTTAAATTAATAAAATCCTTGACAAAATCTAATTTAGAATTTCTATGCGAAGCCATGAAGGTTTTATAGTCTGAAGTTTCTTCATTGAGAATTTCTAAATCAGCTTTTTCAATTTCTACTTTTTGTGATAAACTTAATTCATCCCAAAAATCTTTTTTTTCTTTTTTCAAAAGATTTACAAATTTTTCTATTAGTTCTGGATTTTCAATATCCAAAATTTCCTTAATTAATTCTATTTTTGTTATTTGAATGTCCATTTTTTTTTCTTTTTATAAAGATAAGATTTTTTTTTTGAGTTCAAGAATTACTTCACCAAAGCCAATTGAATGCGCTTCCTCACCACATCAACCTCTAAAACTTTCACCTTAATTTGTTGATTTAAAGACACAATACTATTTACATCTTTTACAAAAGTATCTGATAAATTAGAAACATGAATTAGGCCACTTTCTTTGATTCCGATATCTACAAAACAACCAAAATTGGTAATGTTATTTACAATTCCTGGTAAGATTTGTCCAGTTCTTAAGTCGGAAATTGCCTTTATATTTTGATCAAAAGAAAATGCTTTTGCCTTTTCTCTTGGGTCAACACCTGGTTTTTCCAATTCTTTAATAATATCTTCTAAAGTTGGTAAACCAATGATTTCCGAAATATAATTTTTTAAATTTATTTTTTGAAGGATTTCTTTATTTCCAATTAAATTGGAAACTTTAACTTTTAAATCTTTTGCCATTTTATCAACCAAAGCATAACTTTCTGGATGGACTCCAGAATCATCCAACGGATTCTTAGCATTCTTAATTCGTAAAAAACCAGCCGCTTGTTCAAAGGCTTTTCCGCCCAAACGTGGTACTTTTTTAATGGCAATTCTTGAAGTAAAAGAACCATTTTTATTTCTATAATTCACAATGTTTTCTGCAATTTTTGGTCCAATTCCTGAAACATAACTCAATAAAGATTCACTTGCTGTGTTGATGTTTACCCCAACTGTGTTTACACAACTTTCAACTGTTGTATCTAAAGATTTTTTTAATTTTAATTGATCCACATCATGCTGATATTGTCCAACTCCAATTGATTTTGCATCAATCTTTACCAATTCTGCCAAGGGATCTTGCAATCTACGTCCAATCGAAACCGAACCACGAACGGTAACATCGTGATTTGGAAATTCATCTCTTGCAATTTTAGAAGCGGAATAAATAGAGGCACCAGCTTCACTCACTACAAAAACTTCGATATCATTTTTAAATTGAATTTTCTGTACTAATTGTTTGGTTTCTCTAGATGCTGTTCCGTTTCCAATGGCAATCGCTTCAATTGTATATGTATCAACTAATAAGTTAATTTTTTCTGATGCTTCTCGTGTTTGATTTTGTGGCGCATGTGGATAAATGTTTTCATTGTATAGCAAATCACCTTGTTCATTCAAACAAACCACTTTACAACCGGATCTAAATCCAGGATCAATTGCTAAAATTCTTTTTTCGCCTAGAGGAGCCCCCAATAATAGTTGCTTTAAGTTTTTTGTAAAAACTGCAATGGCAGCTTCATCTGCTTTTTCTTTTGCGATTGATAACGCTTCATTTGATAAAGAGGGATATAATAAACGTTTATAAGCATCTTGAATTGCCAATTGAATTTGCTCTGAACACTCGTTTTGAGAACGAATCATTCGGTCTTCCATTTTTTGAAGCGCTTTTTCTTTGTCAATTGCTATTTTTACGCGAATAAAACCTTCGTTTTCTGCTCTTAAAATTGCCAATAATCTGTGTGATGGAATTCTATTTAAAGATTCTTCCCAATCAAAATAATCTTTGAATTTTTGTGCTTGAGAGCCTGTACTGAGCGCAGTCGAAGTACCATCCTTTTTAGTTTTAATCACTTTTGATGAAATTTGTGCAAAACGCTCTAATTGATACCGAATATTATTTCGAATATCTGTGCGCTCATTGATCCATTCTGCAATGATAAAACGAGCACCTTCTAAAGCATTTTCAATGGTTTCAACCTCGTTGGAAGTGTATTTTGAAGCCGTATGCTCCAAATCATTTACACGTTGACTCATGATTATTTTTGCCAATGGTTCTAAACCTTGCAAACGCGCAGTTTCTGCTTTGGTTTTTCGTTTTTTCTTAAAAGGTAGATACAAATCTTCTAAAGAAATAAGATTTTTAGAGTTACTAACTTTTTGCTCTAATTCAGATGATAGAACGTTTTGTTCCTCCAAAGCCTTTAAAATGGCTTTTTTTCGCTTTTCTAACCCTTCAAAAATTTCTTTAAACTTTACAATTTCTCCAATCTGAACTTCATCTAGATTTCCAGTCATTTCCTTTCTATATCTTGAGATAAAAGGAATGGTGGCATCTTCATTTAATAATGAAAGGGTATTTTGAATAGATTTCTCTGGAATCTGTGTTTGTTGAATTATGTAGGAAAGTAATTGCATTTTTTATTTTGAATTTTTTTGAAATCAGCCACGAATTCACGAATTTCTAAATTGATAAAACTTCTCGATACAATTTTGTTTAATTCTTCAACAAAATCGAGACCATTGATATGTTTTTTAAATTTATTGATTTTTAGATACTTAATAGTTCTCTTCCGAAGTTTCGGAACGTTACCATTGACGTATTTATTTAATTTATTGATTATTAGATACTTATTAGTTCTCGACTGCGCTCGAACAGACATGCTTACAAGCATTTATCTCACGTCATTCCAATCGCTTGAAATTTTTTTTCTCGGGTCTCGAACAGACATATTTATAGACCAATTCACGTCATTTATAACCGCTTGACAATTTTTTCTTGGGTTCCGAATTAGTTAACTTATACAGAAGTGACAGTGTGTTCCTTACTGTTGGGCTAAACGACTCACGTGCTATCACATCGAGTAAAATTCTTTTTTCAAGAATTTTGTATCGAGATGTCTTTTTATTAGTGAATTTGTGGCAAAAAAAATATTAAGAAATCACTTTCTCAAAAGCCAATCTTTTAGCGCCATAATCAGTATAAATAATGCCACAATATATATAGCCTAATTTTTTTATTAGTGATTGCATTCCTAAATTATTTTCATGTGTGTCTATCTTTAAACTTTTGATGTTTTTTTCTAACAGTTGCAAATGAAATTCATGAAGCATAAAAGTTGCCAAACCAAATTTTCGAAATTCTTTTTTAATGGCCATTCTATGAACTACGCCATATTTTTCGGTTTCATCAATGATCCAATTTCCTTCAATAGTCTTGTAGGTTGGTTCTTTGTTTGTAGTAAACATAGCAGTGGCCATCACTTGATTTTCATCATTTGTAACTATATAACTTTCTCCATTTTTTAGATCGTTTTCTACTTGTTCCGCATTGGGGTATCCATTTTGCCATTGATCTATTTTTTGCGAGGCTAAGTATGTTTTTGCATCGTCAATAATTACCATGATTTTAGGAATATCTTCAAAACTAGAAAGTTGAATTTTCATTGATAAATTAGGTATAAAAAATAGCCACAAATTCACAAATTATAATTTTGTGTTTCTGTGGCTAAATTAATTTATTTTTAGAAATTTTTAAGTAGGTACTTCTTCTTTTTTTTTGCTTTTATTTTTCGGAGTAAACTCAACAATTTCTTGATTGTGTAAAATATCTTGAATCGTTTGTCTTTTTCTAATTAAATAGTCTTTTCCTTGATATACCATCACTTCTGCGGGTAAATAACGTGAATTGTAGTTAGATGCCATTGAGAAACAATACGCACCAGCGTTATAGAAACATAGCACATCTTCTTCAGAAATTTCTGCAATTCTTCTGTTAGAGCCAAAGGTATCTGTTTCACAAATATAACCAACCACAGAGTAATAACGATCTCTTCCTGTAGGATTTGAAATGTTGGTAATATGATGATAAGCATCATACATCATAGGTCTTACCAAGTGGTTAAAACCAGAATCTACGTGCGCAAAAACGGTAGAAGTTGTTTGTTTTACCACATTTACTTTTGCAAGAAAAACACCTGCTTCAGACACTAAAAATTTCCCTGGTTCAAACATTAGCGTGATTTCTTTGCCATATTCAACACAAAAATCGTTGAATCTTTTTGATAATTGCAAACCTAATTGCTCAATATCTGTAGAAATATCACCTTCTTTATAAGGTACTTTAAATCCACTTCCAAAGTCGATAAAATCGATGTTTTCAAATTGTTTTGCCACATCAAATAAGATTTCTGAAGCTCGTAAAAAGGTATCAATATCTAAAATATCAGAACCTGTGTGCATGTGAATACCGTTGATATTCATCCCTGTGTTTTCAACAACACGTTTGATATGAGGAACCTGATGAATGGAAATTCCAAATTTAGAATCGATATGACCTACAGAAATTTTAGAATTTCCGCCTGCCATAATATGCGGATTGATACGAACACAAACAGGAATTTCAGGATGTTTTTGACCGAATAATTCTAGAATAGACAAATTATCAATATTAATTTGAACACCTAACTTCGCCACTTCTTCAATTTCTATTAAAGAAACACCGTTTGGCGTAAAAATGATTTTCTTTGGGTCGATTCCTGTAGTTAATCCCAATTGCACTTCTTGAATGGAAACTGTATCTAAACCAGCACCAATATTTGTCAAAAATTTTAAAATATTAATATTTGAAAGTGCTTTTACAGCATAATTCAATTTTAAGTTTTTAACCGTGCTAAAAGCATCTGTTAACCTATTGTATTGCGATTCGATTTTATCTGTATCGTAAACATATATAGGGCTTCCGTATTTGTTTGCTATTTCTAAAAGTTGCGTTCTTTCCACAATACTATCTTTTTATTTTTCTTCAAAAGTAATAAAATTGTTTAATATACTTTGATTTGTTTAAAAATATAACAAATTGTTTTTTATTGTGGTTTTTACGCTAAAAATAATGTTTGATTTTACCACGAATGCACGAATTAAAGTTTTAAAGACACACCCATTTCACAAATAAATGCGAATTAAAAAGTTTCACAAACAAAAAATCTAAAGATTTTTATTTGTGAAATCCGTGAAATTAGTGTCTTTTTTTTATTTTTTATTCATTCGTGCATTCGCGGAAAAAATTCGTTAATTTTTCGTTGAAATCCTGTTGATAACTAATTGTCAAAGCCATTTCATTTTTCTTTGTGAAACTCTATTTTTACAAGTACTTCAAAGCTAACTGTAGTACGCCATTTTATGAGTCAAGAAACAAAATATACAGAAGATAATATCAGGTCTTTAGATTGGAAAGAGCATATTAGAATGCGTCCAGGAATGTACATTGGTAAATTGGGTGACGGATCTTCTGCGGATGACGGAATCTATATTTTAGTGAAAGAAGTTTTAGACAATTCTATTGATGAATATGTGATGGGCGCTGGAAAAACCATCGAAATTTCTATTCAAGGAACCAAAGTTACGGTGCGCGATTATGGTCGTGGAATTCCTTTAGGAAAGGTTGTAGACGTTGTTTCTAAAATGAACACTGGTGGAAAATACGATTCGAAAGCCTTTAAAAAATCGGTGGGTTTAAACGGAGTGGGTACAAAAGCTGTAAACGCACTTTCTTCTTTTTTTAGAGTGGAATCTTCCAGAGATGGAAAATCTGCATCGGCAGAATTCAGCCAAGGAAATCTAGAAAATCAAGAATTTTTAGAAGAAACCTCCAGAAGAAAAGGAACCAAAGTATCTTTTATTCCAGATGAAGAGATTTTTAAAAAATACAAATACAGAAATGAATATGTAGCAAAAATGCTGAAGTATTATGTGTACTTGAATCCGGGTTTGACCATTATTTTTAATGGAGAAAAATTCTTTTCAGAAAATGGTTTAAAAGATTTATTGGAAGATAACAACAATCAAGAAGATATGTTGTATCCCATAATTCATTTAAAAGGTGATGATATTGAAGTTGCCATTACACATAGTAAGACACAATATTCAGAAGAATACCATTCATTTGTAAACGGACAACATACCACACAAGGTGGAACGCACCAAGCGGCATTTAGAGAAGCGGTTGTAAAAACGATTCGTGAGTTTTACGGAAAGAATTTTGAAGCTTCAGATGTTCGTAAATCCATTATTTCTGCCATTGCGATTAAAGTGATGGAACCTGTATTTGAAAGTCAGACAAAAACAAAGTTAGGATCTACAGAAATGGGCGATGGTTTGCCGACGGTTAGAACCTATATCAACGATTTTGTAAAAACACAATTAGATAATTACCTACATAAGAACACGGTTGTAGCAGAAATGCTTCAAAAAAAAATAATGCAAGCTGAGAAAGAACGTAAAGAACTTTCTGGTATTCGGAAATTGGCAAGAGACAGAGCTAAAAAATCGAGTTTACACAATAAAAAATTACGTGATTGTAGAATTCATTTAGGAGATATTAAAAAAGATAATTACTTAGAATCTACTTTGTTTATCACAGAGGGAGATTCTGCTTCTGGATCGATTACAAAATCGAGAAATGTAAACACGCAAGCGGTTTTTAGTTTAAAAGGAAAGCCTTTGAATTCTTTCGGACTAAGTAAAAAAATTGTGTATGAAAATGAGGAATTTAATTTGTTACAAGCAGCTTTAAATATTGAAGACGGATTAGAAGATCTGCGTTACAATAATATTGTTATTGCAACGGATGCCGATGTGGATGGAATGCACATTCGTTTGTTATTAATTACTTTTTTCTTGCAATTTTTTCCAGAATTAATCAAAGAAGGACATTTATATATTTTAGAAACCCCATTGTTTAGAGTCAGAAATAAGAAACAAACTTTTTATTGTTATTCTGAAGAAGAAAAACGAGATGCCATTGAAAAGTTAAGAGGAAAACCAGAAATTACAAGATTTAAAGGTTTGGGTGAGATTTCGCCAAACGAATTTGTTCATTTTATTGGTGATGACATTCGTTTAGATCCTGTAATGTTAGATAAAGAAATGTCTATTGAAGCAATGTTGCAATTCTATATGGGAAAAAATACACCTGATAGACAGAAATTTATTATTGAGAATTTGAAGGTTGAGTTGGATACGATTGAGGAGGAAGTATGAAACTGACTGTTTTAAATTTAATATTGTAAATACTAATTACAAATAAACTTTCAAGTTAACATAAATTAATAAATAAAATAATAATCATATGAAATTATTAAAACTACTAATAGTAACTGTAATAATTATTTTTGCAAGTTGTACATCAAATAAAGAAGAAGATTGTTATAGGAATATCGATCAAGATTATATAACAGGTTTTGGTGGAAAAGCTTACTATTACACTGAAACAATACAAGTAGCTTGTGATGACAATTCTACAGATCTAATCGAATTCAAATTGTACAATAATTGTTGAGATTAAGGGAAATGATGGAGGGAATATTTTAGATTTAAATAAAATTGAACTTTTAGAAGTAAAATATGCATTGGTAAGAAAAGTTAGATAATAATAGTGTTTTAAAAAAACTCTATGAGAATTTACTAACAATATTTATTGAAATGTGAAGTGTAAAATTGGCACCTTAAGATTTTATAAAGACCTCACAGGTTTTAAAAACCTGTGAGGTCTGGAGACTAAAGATTGGAGATCGCAATTTGCGACCTCCAATTAAGAGAAAAAGAAAAGACAAACTTGAGGTCACAAACTATGACCTCAAGATTATAAAAAATGACAGCAAAAGAAAGTTTAATAATTCCTGATGAAATTATTACTAACAAAATCTATCTGATTCGGAATCAAAAGGTACTGTTAGATAGCCATTTGGCGGAATTATATCAAGTGGAAACTAAAATTTTGAAAAGACAAGTCCGTAGAAATATAAATCGTTTTCCTGAAGATTTTATGTTTGAAATGTCTAAAGAAGAATACGATTCTTTAAGGAGTCAATTTGGCACCTTAAAGAGAGGAGAGCATTCAAAATATCTTCCAATGGTTTTTACAGAACAAGGAGTTGCCATGTTATCGAGCGTTTTAAATAGTGATAGAGCGATTGCTGTAAACATTAAAATTATCAGGATTTTCACGAAAATGCGAGAATTATTAAGTGATAATTTGAGTCTGCGATTGGAAATTGAAGAAATCAAGAAAAAAGTAACGAATCAAAGTAAAAATATAGAGTTGGTGTTTTCTTATTTAGATGAATTGATTGATAAAAAAGAGAACGAAAAAGAAAGAACTAAAATTGGCTATAAAAAAGCTGATGATTAAAACAATTAGTTATTAAATACCCCCGCGTTAGGGATTGAAGCGACATCCTTTTTGTTTTTTTACAAAAAGATATAGCGGAAAGCCCGCTCGAACGCCCAAATAAATAAGTACAGAATTAAACGATTTAACGTTTTTAGATGAGTGAAGAAATAAACGAAAACGAACGCGAAGAAGAATTAACGAATCCAGAAAATCAAGAAGAAATTCTTGATAATGAGAACGATGCTGTAGAAACCATTACCAAAGTCACAGGAATGTACAAGGAGTGGTTTTTAGATTATGCTTCGTATGTAATTTTAGAAAGAGCAGTGCCTTCTTTGGAAGACGGTTTAAAACCTGTACAGCGTAGAATTATGCATTCTATGAAAGATTTAGACGATGGCCGTTACAATAAAGTAGCGAATATCGTGGGTCATACCATGCAATACCATCCACATGGAGATGCTTCCATTGCCGACGCAATGGTGCAGATTGGCCAGAAAGAATTGCTGATTGATATGCAAGGAAACTGGGGAAATATCTTAACAGGCGACCGCGCAGCGGCTTCTCGTTATATAGAAGCTAGATTATCTAAGTTCGCACTTGACGTTGTTTTTAACCCGAAAACTACGGATTGGAAAATGTCTTATGACGGAAGAAGAAAAGAACCCATCGATTTACCCGTAAAATTTCCATTATTGTTGGCACAAGGAGCAGAGGGAATTGCAGTAGGTTTATCTACCAAAATATTACCTCATAATTTTATTGAGCTGATTGATGCTTCCATAAAATACTTAAAAGGAAGAAGTTTTAGAATTGTTCCCGATTTTTTAACGGGCGGAATCGCAGATTTCACCAATTATAACGATGGAAAAAGAGGAGGAAAGGTGCGTGTGCGTGCAAAAATTGCACAATTCGATAAAAAGACCTTAGTAATTAATGAGATTCCTTTTGGTACCACAACAACCTCATTGATTGAGAGTATTATAAAAGCCAATGAAAAAGGAAAAATAAAGATTCGTAAGATTGAAGACAATACCGCTGCAGAAGTAGAAATATTGGTGCATTTGCCACCAAACGTTTCGCCAGACAAAACCATTGATGCGTTGTATGCTTTTACCAATTGTGAGAATTCTATTTCGCCTTTGGCTTGTACCATTGAAGACAATACACCTGTTTTTGTAGGTGTTTCAGAAATATTGAAACACTCCACAGATTTAACAGTCGATTTGCTGAAAAAAGAATTAGAAATTCAATTAAATGAATTGGAAGAACAATGGCATTTCTCTTCCTTAGAACGCATTTTTATAGAAAACAGAATCTATCGAGATATTGAAGAGGAAGAAACTTGGGAAGGCGTAATCAAAGCAATCGATACAGGTTTACAACCGCATATCAAGCATTTAAAACGTGCCATTACTGAGGAAGATATTGTTCGTTTAACAGAAATTCGAATTAAGAAAATATCAAAATTTGATATCGATAAGGCTAAGCAATTTATTGAAGGTTTAGAAGCTAAAATTGAAGTGGTAAAAGGGCATTTGGCAAATCTAATTGAATTTGCAATCGATTATTTCAAACGTTTAAAAGATACTTACGGAAAAGGAAAAGAGCGGAAGACAGAAATCAGAATTTTTGATGACATTGTTGCCTCAAAGGTTGCGATGAACAATGCAAAACTCTATGTAAATCGGACAGAAGGTTTTATTGGAACTTCTTTGAAAAGAGACGAATTTGTAACCGATTGTTCAGATATAGATGATATCATCGTTTTTAGAAAAGATGGTAAAATGATGGTGACAAAAGTAGATTCGAAAACTTTTGTAGGTAAAGACATCATTCATGTTGCGGTGTTTAAAAAGAAAGACAAAAGAACAGTATATAACTTTATGTATAAAGATGGTGTAAAAGGTGCGTCTTATATGAAACGTTTTAATGTGACTTCTGTAACAAGAGATAAAGAATACGATTTAGCAAACGGAAATAAAGGCTCTAAAGTACTCTATTTTTCTGCAAATCCAAATGGAGAAGCAGAAGTGGTTACCATTAATTTACGTGCTGTTGGAAGTGTTAAAAAGTTGAAATGGGATATTGACTTTGCAGATTTAGCGGTAAAAGGCAGAGCGGTAAGAGGAAATACAATTACAAAATATACCATAAGGTCTGTCGATTTTAAATCGGAAGGAGTTTCTACGTTAAAACCGCGTAAAATTTGGTTTGACGATGCTGTACAGCGTTTAAATGTAGATGATAGAGGCGAATTGTTAGGGGAGTTTAAGGCGGAAGATAAATTATTAATCATCACCCAAAGTGGAAAAGCAAAAGCGGTTAAACCAGATTTGGCCATGCATTTTGAAGACGATATGATTGTGTTAGAAAAATGGAAGCCGAACAAACCCATTTCTGCCATTTATTTAGATGGAGAAAAAGAACGTTATTATGTAAAACGCTTCTTGATTGAAACTACAGAGAAAGAAGAACTGTTTATTTCTGAACACCCTAAAAGTCAATTAGAAATTATTGCGACAGATTACAGACCCGTTGCAGAAGTGCAGTATTCGAAACGAAGTTTAGAAAATGAGAAGATTAATTTTGAAGCTTTTATTGCTGTAAAAGGCATCAAGGCACAAGGCAATGTATTTACCACCAATAAAATTAAGCAGGTAAACTTGTTAGATTCTTTGCCTTTTGAGGAACCAGAAGAAGAAAAGACAGAAGAAATAGAAGTGGTAGATGAAGAGATTGTAGAAGAAACCTTGCCTATGGATGTGCCTATTGTTGAGAAAAAAGATACTGAACCAAGTTCAGCATTAAATAAAGAGGATAAAAAAGAGGCACTTTTAAAGAAAGCAATTCAGAAGAAAAAAGAGAATACTGATGATGATACGCAACAGAAACTGTTTTAGAAATTATGTTCTCCTGCAAGGTTTCAAAAACCTTGTAGGTGTTTTTGTACCGTTATTTTATGATACCTACAAGGTAAAATAAAGACCTTGCAGGAGAAGCCACTTAGTTAAACATTGCTTAAATAACACATAGAGATTCCTACGGAATGATCTGTGGAAAGAGAGTAATTCAATCAAAATAACATTAAAATATTTTAAAAAAACATATTTTTGGTGTAAATTTACATCAAAAACGAATCAAATGTCAAGACAAAGTATTTCTTTCACACAACCTAATGATGAATGGCTAAAATCTCAAGTAGAAACAAAAGAGTATTCTAGTAAAAGTGAATTGGTAAACGATTTAATTAGACAAGCCAGAAAGCAACAAAGACAAATAGATTGGATTAGCTCTAAAATAGAACTGGCAGAAAAAAGTGGATTTACAAATCAAACTCAAGCTCAAATTTTAGCAGAATCAAAGTCTTTATTGAATGACGAATTATAGGTTAAGTAATATTGCTAAAGAAGATTTAATTAGAATTCATCAATATGCGGTTGAAAAATTTGGAATGCTTCAGGTAGATAAATATTTTAATATGTTTTTCGAATATTTTGATATAATAACAGAGCGTCCTTTTTCTTTTGAATCTGTAGATTTTATAAAAGTAGGTTATAGACGCTGTGTTTGTGGTTCCGATAGTATTTATTATAGAATGAACAACGATATTATAGAAATTATGACAATTGTTGGAAGACAAGATTTAAAAAATATTAAATAATAATATTTCTATGAAACTCAAGCACCTCTATTTGGCACTATCCGTTTTAGGTATTTGTTATACTTGGTATTACAATATACAATGGTTTCAAACGGTGGAAAACCCTACTTTCTTCAGTTTTATGCAAGACGCACAAGTCAATTTTGCTGGGAAATCTTTTGGTGCAGATTTAACCGTGGTTGTGTTAACGTTTTTTGTATTTATGATTCCAGAGAGCATCAAACTAAAAATTAAGTTTTGGTGGATTTTAATTCCGCTGACTTTTTTAATTGCCATTGCATTTACCTTTCCATTATTTTTATATATGAGAGCAAATACGCTTGAAAATCTGCAATCAAAATGAACAAAATAGGACTTATTGGTGGAATTACACCAGAATCGACCATATTGTATTACCGAATTTTAAATCGATTAAATGCTTCTAAATTAGGCGAAAAACATTCCGCAGCCATACTTATAAATACATTAGATTTTGGTGAGGTTTCTCAATTGCAATCAGCAGGAAAATGGGACTTGTTAAATGAAATGATGGCAAATGCTGGCAAAAGTTTAGAAAATGCTGGTGCAACGTGTATTTTAATTTGCGCAAATACCATGCATTTGTGCATTGATGCTGTAAGAAAAGTAGTAAAAATCCCTGTGATTCATATTGCAGAAGCAACAGCCAAAGAAATAACAAATCAAAAATTAAAAAAAGTAGCTTTGCTAGGAACAAAATACACCATGGAGAAAGACTTTTTTAAAGAGATCTTGATTTCGTTTGGTATTGAAGTGATTATTCCGAATGCAGAAGATAGAGAAGAAATTCACGGAGTTATTTATGATGAGTTATCAAAAGGAGAGTTCAACGCAACATCTAAAGAAAACTACATCAATATTATCAATAGACAAATTAAAAACGGAGCAGAAGGTATTATTTTAGGATGTACAGAAATTCCGCTATTAATTCAACAAGAAGACGTTTCTGCACCCATTTTTGATACTACTAAAATTCATGCAACTGCCGCATTTGAATTTTCGAATCTTCAAAAGAATCAATAGTTATTGCATCTTTTCAAAGAAAGTTAAGCTGTAATTAGGTAGCAAATTAGGATGTGTAATTTTAATAATATCTTTTAGCACCAAATCGGGTCTTGTAAGTGCCAATTCATAGTAAAGAACACCACCCGTTTTTCCTTTTTTTATGGCGGGTGAATAAATTCTATCATTTTTAAAAGAATCAAATTCGGCATACAAACCATTACTTTTTAAAAGCTGTTCTTTCGATGAAAAATAGCCGGGAGCAATCCAAAAATCAGCATTTTTAGCTTTGTCAAAAACACTTTCAAAACTTAAAGACAAGCTTCCTTTTCCTTCGGAATTTTGCCATAAATAATTCAAATTGGCATCTTTTAAATATTGGGCAACAAAACTTTCTCCTGCGGGTAAATTCCAAATGTCTTTACTCATAATAGCGCCAGATAAAATTGTTGGTTGTTTTTTCGCTTTGAAAGCAATATGTTTAGCTTCTAAATAATTTGCTTCAATTACTTTAAAAATACTATCTGCTTGCTTTTCTTTGTCAAATAAAACACCAAAAAATTTAAGCCATTCTGCGCGTCCTAATGGAGTTTCTTCTAACCAATCTCCATTATAAATGACATGTATGCCCGATTTTTTAATAGTTGTTAGACTTTTATCTGCAGAAGTTACACTGTAACCTACCACCAATTCAGGTTGTAAATCCAATAAAATTTCGGTATTTAGCGAGCTTTCTTTTCCTATTTCTGTGATTTTTCCAGCATCAATTAGTTGTCTTGTTTTTTCTGATGAAACATATTTAGAATGTGGAAAGCCAACAATGGAAGTTTCTTCGCCCAACAACTCAACCATTGGAATGTGAGTGGTAGAGGTAACTACAATTTTATCAATAGGAACTTGTAGCACTTCACTTTTAGATGCTGATTTTTGAGTTGTTTTTTTCTCTATCGTATATACAAAAACTTCTGCAGCGTTTTGATAAGCAGCTTTTATAATTAATTGTTTGATTCCTTTTTTATCTACAATATCAAAACCCTTCGCATATTTAATTCTTGTGGATGCAATTTCTGGTATTTCTGTATTTTTTTCCTTTTTACATGATATAGAAATAGTTAGCAATAAAATGGATAAAATTTTTAAGGAGATACTTTTCATCAGAAATATTTTTGAGAACAAGATTACAAAACAATTGTTGTAAGAACAATTTTTATAGTACTTTTGACATGATTTTTGGTTTTGATGTACCCATCGTTTTGCATCAAATTAAAAGGGAATCTGGTTAAAATCCAGAACTGTTCCCGCAACTGTAAGTTTATGTTGAAACATGTACTGAATTTATTTCAGTATCATTCAGCACCTTTTTAAAGGATGTTACTTCAACTTTTGCCACTGATAAATTATTATTGGGAAGGCATAGTAACATAAAAACAAGTCAGGAGACCTGCCTAATATCAAGATATAAAAACTTTCGGGATAGAAGTTTATGTACCAATTTATATTCGTACACGAAATTTACCTGATTTATTCAAAAAATGACACTTTTTTAGCTTTGCTGAAAAGGTTTCTAATGAAAATGTTATTCCCTTGAAAACGGGAATCTAAATCAAACGTATTAAAATGAAGAAACAATTATTAATTGTGGGTGCTTTGACATGTAGTTTTGTCAGCACAAATCTTTTTGCACAAAAAACTGTAAAGCAAAAAGACAACGTAGAAACGTTAAAAGAAGTTGTGGTAACTGCAACAAAATTCAACCTGAAAAAAGAAAATACAGGAAAAGTAATTCATAAAATTACACAAAAACAACTGCAGCAAAATGCAGGTAAATCTGTTATTGAAATTTTAAATACAATTGCTGGTATTGATGTAAGAGGAGTAAATGCAAATCCGTCGGAACCAAGAAGTATTAATGTTAGAGGTGGAAGAAGTAGACAGGTTTTGGTATTAATTGATGGTGTTCCCGTAACAGATCAATCTGCTATTAATCAAGAATTCGATTTGCGTTTATTAGCAATAAACCAAATAGAAAGTATTGAGATTTTAAAAGGAGCGTCTTCAACTTTATATGGTTCTGGTGCAGCAACAGCTGTGATAAATATTATTTTGAAAAAAGCTGCAAAAGATAAAATTTCTGGTTCTTTTGAAACGAGCGTAGGTACAAATAATACGGCAAATACTTCAGAAAGTAGTTTGTCTGACAGAAATCAAAATGTAACTGTTAACGGATCTTTAGGAGATTTCAACTTTTTAGGTTCTTTTAGTTTAACAGGTGTTGACGTAATGTCTTCAGCAAAAAGCACTACCAATGCAGTTTTTGAAAACGATGCTTTTTATTCTAAAAACGGATTGTTGAAATTAGGCTATAAAGTCAATAAAAAATTAAGTATTGAATCTTTTTTAAATTATGATGAATTTGATTATGATTTTGATGCTGGTGCGTTTTCAGATAGTGATGTAAACCAAGGAAATCAACAACAATTTAGAGTAGGAATTAGACCCAATTATACTTATAATAACGGACAATTTTATGTGTTAGCTTCAGCGAATGTGGTCAAAAGAAATTTAGATCAGTATAATTCTTTTGCAAATACTTTAGACAATTACGAGTTTGTTGGAAGAAGTGTAAATGTAGATTTGGTAAATAAATATGAGTTTTCTGCAACCAATATTCAGTTGATTACAGGTTTAAATTATCAAATTCACAGTAACAACACAGTGACACCTTTTGGAATGATTGAAAAAGGAATCGCTAATTTTAATACAGTCGATCCTTATGCGAGTATTGTTTATATCTCAGATTACGGTTTAAGTGTAAACGTTGGCGGACGTTTAAATATGCACAATGTATATGGAAATCAGTTTGTCTACGATGGAAATTTAGCATATTCAGTATTAAAAAATGAGAGTGCTTCTGTAAAATTATTTACATCTTACAGTACTGCATTTATTGCACCAAGTTTGTATCAACTATACGATGGTTTTGCTGGAAACGTCGATTTAAAACCAGAAACAAATGAAACTTTTGAAGCTGGTTTTGATGTAAATTATAAAGATTGGTTACAGTTTGATGCCGTTTATTTCAATAGAAAAGAAACCGATGCCATTATTTATGACAATACTACTTTTAAGTATGGTAATGGAACCTCAGATGCAAATGGTTTTGAAGTAAATACTAGAATTATACCTACCCATTTTTTATCAATAAATGCTTCATATACATATGTTGATAGAGATCAATTTGAAGATTTTAACGATTACATTCCTGAAAACAAATTTGTTGCAGGATTAGATATAACGCCATTTGAAAATGTATTTTTTAATTTTACCTATAGAAATGTAGGTGAAAGAACAGTTTTTGATAGGTATGGTTCTTTTACAACTGCAGGAGAAGATGTTATTTTAGAAAGTTACCAAGTATTAGATTTTATGACCAATTATAAATTACTAGGAGATACCGTTACCGTTTTCGCGGCTGTTACTAACATTTTAAACGAAGATTATGATGATATTTTTGGTTATGCTACAAGAGGCAGAAACTATAAAGTAGGCCTAAGGTTACAATTTTAGAGCAGAGAAAATAGACTCAAAAAGAAAAAATTATAATTATCCCTAATTTATATGTTTTATATAATAGGAAAGCCTTCTTTTCATTAAGAGGGCTTTTTCATTATAAAAGCTTTCTTACTTCGTTTTTAATGAAATCTACTGCAGTTTCTGTAGGCGGAACAGCTCTAGAGTAGTCAATCAACACATTTTCTCTTAAATCATTTGCAGAAGCAGAAGTTTCTGCAACTTGTTTTAACTTATTGGTCACTGCATTTTTAGCTGCGTGAATTGCTGTCCAAGCATTTTCAGAAATATAAATTTGTTGTACTAAATTATGTTCAAATTCCTGTTCTATATTGGCAATTAAAAGTTGTAGATAATCATTTGTATTTGTTGAAATTGGCGGAATACGCATCAACATTTTTACAGGATTTATTCTGTCGCAAAATAACATTAAACGCTCATAAGCTTTTAGTTTAATGGGCAAACCTTCCTTTCTTTGTTGCGCTAACAATTCTAATTTCTTCTCAGAATTTTTATTATTGATGAATCCCTTAAACATGTAATAAGCTACAAAACCAGTAACAATAGCTGGCAAAATGTATGCAATACTTTCTAAAATTTTATCTTCCATAAACTATACAATTGTAACTACATACGAATATAAGATTCCTATTATAATTGCCAACCCGAAACTTAATAAAGTGCCAATTAAAATATATTCTGTTAGTTTTCTGTCTTTAGAAGATTTTAAATCTCCGAATCTAAAAACAGACTTTGCTGCCAATAGAAAGCCAATAGCTTCCCAATGATTGGTAATGACAAAAACAAAAACGAATAAGCGTTCTAAGATACCAATATAGCGTCCTGCTTTTGCTAAAGAATCATCGTTTTCATTTTTACTCTCAGGATTCCATTGGGTAATAAATACTTTTATAATAATTGCTGAAACACTGGTTACTAAAAGAATTGCAATGGCTAATAATAACGTTTTATCTGTAAAAAAATCTTCCACAGAAAAATTAAAATTAGCATACATAGCAGCTACAAAAATTAATGCAGATAGATGTAAAACTTGGTCTATAAAAAACCACACTCTTTTTGTTTTTTTCTTCTGAAAGTAAAGTTTTGCAACATCAAAAATAAAGTGAGAAATAATAATCATTATAAAACCAAAGCCATAGGTTGCCAAATTTAATTGAAGCACAATTAATAATAAAAGAGCATGGATAGCAATATGAAGATAAAGTTTAGAAGATTTAATTTTTTGTTCTTCTTTGTCTTTTACCCATTTTTCTGATTGAAAAACAAAATCTCCTAAAATATGTGCCAATAAGATCTTTAAAAACAAGAACATAATTATTGATTTATTTTTTGTTGAATTAATTTTCTAAAACGCTTTTCTAACTTCATAATAGGTTCAAAACCCGCACGTTTTTGTCTTTCACTAACTCTGCCTTGAGTAATTCCTAAAATATCGGCAATTTCTTTTTGTGTAGCATCTTCTTTTTCTAATGAAAAATTGAAAACTTCCGCAGAATTTTGTGTCCAAGAATCTATTGTTAATAAGGCTAAATCTAGCGCAATATTTAATTCTTCATCAACATCTTGCCAAGGTGTTTTTATTGCTAAATTTTGTTTTTTTAGGTAATTATCAAATGCAAAACCAGAATTTATAAAAGCTTCGCCATTAGATTCTGTAATATGCGCATTTTTATATTCTTTTTTTCCAATGCCAATTCCAATTCTTACATCAATATTTTCGGCTTTTTTTAAATGAGATTTTATTTTTAAAGTAGCAAATAATGCTTCTTCACTATTTTTTATCTCTAATTGAAAACTATCACCTCTATAAACCTGCCAATTTTCAGGAGATTCACCAAAAGTTTTTAACGTCTTTTTTAAGGCTTCTAGCCAAAAAGCATCCTTTTTTTTTCTTGAATTTATAATATCTCCCGTTAAAATACTTGTCATGAATAATTATATTTACTGACAAATGTATAATTTATTCGTTAATATAACAAAATTATCTGCTCTCAGGCAGATATTTCAATTTATCTGCTCTCAGGCAGATATTTTAATTTATCTGCTCTCAGGCAGATATTTTAAACGTTTTCAAAATAATTCAGTTTTTAAGACAGATAGTATCACTAAAAACTTGTGAATAAAAAACAGCAAGCATCCTTTAAATAAACGAATAGTTTGGCTAAATTCACGTTTTAAATACTTCCAAAAAAAAAGCACTTGAATAGTTACTTAAATTCTTTAAACGAAGCTCAAAAACAGGCTGTTTTACAAAAAGATGGCCCCATGATTATTATTGCTGGTGCAGGTTCTGGGAAAACACGTGTGTTGACTTACAGAATTGCACATTTAATGCAACAAGGTGTAGATTCGTTTAATATTTTATCGCTCACATTTACCAACAAAGCGGCAAAAGAAATGAAAAACAGAATTGCTACTGTAGTTGGTGTTAGTGAAGCAAAAAATCTTTGGATGGGAACTTTTCACTCGGTTTTTGCAAGAATTCTACGATCAGAAGCAGATAAATTAGGCTTTCCATCAAATTTCACCATTTATGATACGCAAGATTCAGTTCGTTTGATCTCTGCTATTATTAAAGAAAAGAGCTTAGACAAAGAGCGCTATAAACCCAAACAGATTTTAGGTAGAATCTCATCGTTTAAAAATAGCTTAATAACGGTAAGAGCCTATTTTAATAGTGCCGATTTGCAGGAAGCAGACATGCATGCAAGCAGACCAAAAGTTGGTGATATTTATAAAGAATATGTAGACCGATGTTTTAAAGCAGGCGCGATGGATTTTGATGATTTATTATTAAGAACTAACGAATTATTAGCACGTTTTCCTGAAACTTTGGCAAAATACCAAGATCGTTTTCGATACATTATGGTAGATGAGTATCAAGATACAAACCATTCTCAATACATTATTGTAAGAGCTTTGGCAGATCGTTTTCAAAATATTTGTGTGGTTGGAGATGATTCTCAAAGTATTTATAGCTTTAGGGGTGCAAATATTCAGAATATTTTAAATTTTCAGAAAGATTATCCAGACGTAAAAACCTTTAAATTAGAGCAAAATTATAGATCTACTAGTAATATTGTAAATGCTGCCAATTCGGTAATTGCAAAAAATAAAACCAAATTAGACAAAGAAGTTTGGACTTCTAATGATGCCGGAGATTCTATAAACGTAATGCGTACCATTTCTGATGGGGAAGAAGGGCGTTTTGTAGCACAATCTATTTGGGAAAATCAAATGAATTACCAATTAACACCTGATGATTTTTGTGTATTGTACAGAACAAATTCACAATCAAGAGCTATTGAAGATGCGTTAAGAAAAAAAGGAATTGACTATAAAATTTATGGTGGAATTTCTTTTTACCAAAGAAAAGAAATCAAAGATATTTTGTCTTATTTGCGTATTTTAATCAACCCGAATGACGAAGAAGCGTTAAAAAGAATTATCAACTATCCTGCACGTGGTATCGGTGCAACTACCATAGATAAGTTAACAATTGCTGCAAATCATTATAAAAAATCAATTTTCGATATTATAAAATATATTGATAAAATCGATTTAAAAATTAATTCTGGAACAAAAAATAAGTTGCAGAACTTTATGAATATGATGTTGCGTTTGCAAATTGAATCGCAAACAAAAAATGCTTTTGAAATTGCAGAAGTTGTTGTAAAACAAATTCAATTAATTAAAGATTTAGAAAAAGACGGAACGCCAGAGGCAGTAAGTAAAGTAGAAAATATTCAAGAATTATTAAACGGAATTAAAGATTTTATAACCGATAAGATAGAACAAGGAGAAGATGCTTCTTTAACGTCATTTTTAGAAGATGTTGCGTTGGCTACAGACTTCGATTCAGAAAAAAATGATGACAAACCAACTGTTTCTTTAATGACCATTCACCAATCTAAAGGATTGGAATATTTGTATGTCTATATTGTGGGTTTAGAGGAAAATTTATTTCCTTCTGCCATGAGTATGAATACAAGAAGTGAATTAGAAGAAGAACGCAGATTGTTTTATGTGGCATTAACAAGAGCAGAAAAAGTAGCCTATTTAACCTACGCGCAAACCCGTTACAGATGGGGAAAATTGATTGATGCAGAACCCAGTAGGTTTTTAGAGGAAATTGACGATCAATTTTTACATTATATTACTCCAAAAGCACCAGAACCCTCTATAAATAGATTTGTAGATAAAAGTATTTTTGAAGATGCACCTAAAGGAATTCGTTTTCAAAAACCCATTCAACGTAAAAAAATAGAGCGAGATTTGGCACAAAAGAAAGAAATCATCGTTCCTAAAAACTTAAAAAAAGTTTCTCAAATTGTACAAAAAACAAATCTTTTTGATGGTGATATTGTTACAGGAAATATTGTTGAACACAATAGATTTGGTAAAGGAACCGTTGTTGGAGTAGAAGGAAAAGGGCCCGATAAAAAGGCAGAAATTCAATTTGCAACCGCAGGAAAGAAGAAATTATTACTGCAATTTGCTAAATTAAAAGTCATTGGGTAAAATTCATTCAAAAAAACTAAAAATAAATTGTTATTTTGCACCCTCAAATAACTTCAATACAATAAGCATTCTTGAGTCTAAGTCAAGAAGACTTCACTAAAATAAATAAATGACATTCGATTTAGAATACAATTCAGCAAGACCGTTAATGATAATACCAGAATACGGCAGACATATACAAAAATTAGTAGACCATTGTGTGGCTTTAGAAAGCAAAGAAGAACGTGATAAAATGGCAAAAGCAATTGTAGATGTCATGGGAAATTTACAGCCACATTTACGTGATGTTCCAGATTTTAAGCACAAACTATGGGATCAGTTGTATATCATGTCAGATTTTAAATTAGACGCAGAATCTCCATATCCGATTCCTTCTAGAGAAGAATTGCAAGAAAAACCAGAGAGCTTGCCATATCCTAAATATGCATCAAAATATCGTTATTATGGAAATAATATTCAAACGATGATAGATGTAGCGCTAAGTTGGGAAGATGGTGATAAGAAAGAAGCATTGGTTTTTACTATTGCAAATCACATGAAAAAGTGTTATTTAAATTGGAACAAAGACACGGTAGATGATGCTGTAATTTTTAATCATTTATATGATTTATCTGACGGAAAATTTGATCTAAGAAATTCTGAAGAAGAATTGTCTGAAAGTAAGAATTTGTTGAGAAAAAGAAATTCTCAAGGGCAGAACAATACCAAAACCGTTCACAAGAAACCACATCATAACAACCAACATAAAAATAGAAAAAGATAAGATTTAATGGCATCATTTAAAATTGAAGGCGGACATAAATTAAACGGAACCATAACGCCACAAGGAGCAAAAAATGAAGTATTACAAATACTTTGTGCAGTTTTATTAACTCCAGAAAGAGTTGTTGTAAACAATGTTCCAGATATTATAGACGTAAATAAATTAATTTTTATTCTTGGTGAATTAGGTGTAAAAGTTGAAAAATTATCAAGTAATTCTTATGCTTTTCAAGCAGATGAAGTAAATTTAGATTATTTAGAATCTGCAAATTTTAAAAGAGACGGAAGCTCTTTACGTGGCTCAATCATGATTGTTGGTCCATTACTGGCACGTTTTGGAAGAGGATACATTCCGCGCCCTGGAGGAGATAAAATTGGTCGAAGACGTTTAGATACCCATTTTGAAGGTTTTATTAGACTAGGTGCAAAATTTAGATATAACAAAGAAGAGCATTTTTATGGTGTTGAAGCAGAAGAATTGCACGGTGTAGAAATGTTACTTGATGAAGCTTCTGTAACAGGAACAGCAAATATTTTAATGGCGGCTGTTTTAGCAACAGGAACTACCAAAATTTACAATGCAGCTTGTGAACCTTATATTCAGCAATTGTCTAAAATGCTAAATGCTATGGGTGCAAAAATCTCTGGAGTTGGTTCTAATTTACTAATTGTAGAAGGTGTAGATGCTTTGGGTGGTTGTAAGCATACGGTTTTACCAGATATGATAGAAATTGGTTCTTGGATTGGTGTTGCAATTATGACACGATCTGAATTAACCATAAAAGATGTAAGTTGGCAGAATCTTGGACAAATTCCTAATGTATTCAGAAAATTAGGCATCACTTTAGAAAAAAGAGGCGATGATATTTACATTCCAGCACAAGAATCGTATAAAATTCAGAATTATATAGATGGTTCTGTTTTAACGGTTGCAGATGCCCCTTGGCCAGGTTTTACACCCGATTTATTAAGTATTGTTTTGGTGATTGCTACACAAGCAAAAGGAACTGTTTTAATTCATCAAAAGATGTTTGAAAGCCGTTTATTTTTTGTTGATAAATTGATAGATATGGGCGCAAAAGTAATTTTGTGCGATCCCCATAGAGCTACTGTGATTGGAATGAATTTTAAATCGAGTTTAAAAGCAACAAAGATGACTTCTCCAGACATTAGAGCAGGAATATCCTTATTAATTGCAGCACTTTCAGCAACAGGAACATCTATCATCAATAATATAGAACAAATAGATAGAGGTTATGAAAACATCGAAGCGCGTTTAAAATCTATTGGTGCGAAAATTGAAAGAATTAATGACTAGCAAGACACTTAAGTGCCTTGTTGTATAAAAAATAGTGTCAGTTTGACACTATTTTTTTGTTGGCAACATTTTTGCCAATCATTGATAGATAATTTAATGATTACAAAGAAATGAGTAAGAAAGAAGATATAAAAGAAGAAGGAATAAATACTACAGAAGAAACACAACAAGTTGAAGAAAATCAAGAAGTTGTAGAAGAAATTGTAACAGAAGAGCCTACTTCAGAAGAGTTATTACAAGCTGAAAAAGACAAGTTTTTACGTTTGTTTGCAGAGTTTGAGAACTATAAAAAGAGAACAACAAGAGAAAGAATAGAGTTGTTTAAAACTGCAGGACAAGAATTAATGACATCTTTACTGCCAGTTGTTGACGATTTTGAACGTGCTCTAACTCATATTGAAGAAGATAAGGAAGCAGAAGAATTAAGAAAAGGAGTTTTATTAATTTATCAAAAATTCTACAATACTTTAGAGCAGAAAGGGTTATCAAAAATTGAAACCAATGCTGGTGATCTTTTTGATGCGGAAATTCATGAAGCAATCACTCAAATTCCTGCACCTTCAGAAGATTTAAAAGGCAAGGTAATAGATTGTGTTGAAAAAGGATACAAATTAGGAGATAAAATTATTCGTTACCCCAAAGTGGTAATAGGACAGTAGGTAAAAGAGTTGGCAGTTGGCAGGCTTCAGTAAACAGTGTAAAACTGGCTGAAAATTGCTGTTGTAAACTAAAAATCACGAAGTCTAAAGTTGAAAGTAAGCAGTAAGTAACTGACTGAAAACTGCATACTGAAGACTGAAAACTAAAAAGAATGGCAAAACAAGATTTTTACGAAGTATTAGGCATTTCAAAATCGGCTTCTCAAGCAGAAATAAAGAAAGGCTATAGAAAAATGGCGATTAAATATCATCCAGATAAAAACCCAGATGATACAACTGCAGAAGCAAATTTCAAAAAAGCAGCAGAAGCTTACGAAGTTTTAAGTGATGAAAACAAAAAAGCGCGTTACGACCAATATGGGCACCAAGCTTTTGAAGGTCCTCAAGGTGGCGGTGGCGGTTTTGGCGGTGGCGGAATGAATATGGATGACATATTCAGTCAGTTTGGAGATATTTTTGGCGGAGGCGGAGGTGGCTTTGGCGGTTTTGGTGGGGGCGGAGGCCAACGGCAAGCTAGAGTAAAAGGAAGCAATATGCGTATTCGTGTAAAACTAACTTTAGAAGAAATTGCTAAGGGCGTAGAGAAGAAGGTAAAAGTTCGTAGAAAAGTACAAGCAGATGGCGTAAAGTATAAAACCTGTACAACTTGTAATGGTTCTGGCCAACAAATGCGTGTTACCAATACTATTTTAGGTAGAATGCAAACGGCAACAACTTGTGGTACTTGTTCTGGAGCTGGAGAAATTATAAGTTCTAAACCAAGTGGTGCAGATGCACAAGGTTTAATTATAAAAGAAGAAACGGTACCTATTAACATTCCTGCAGGTGTAACAGAAGGTGTACAATTAAAAGTTGGAGGCAAAGGAAACGACGCTCCAGGTAAAAATTCAATTTCTGGAGATTTATTAGTTCTAATTGAAGAAATTCCGCATAAAACTTTAAAAAGAGAAGGTACAAACATTCATTATGATTTGTATGTAAACTATTCTGAAGCAGTTTTAGGGGTAAATAAAGAAGTCGATACAGTTACAGGAAAAGTAAAAATTAAAATAGATGCAGGTACACAATCTGGTAAAATTTTAAGATTGAAAGGAAAAGGTTTGCCAAGTATTGAAAGATATGGAACAGGAGATTTCTTAATTCATATTAATGTTTGGACACCTCAAGAATTAAATAAAGAGCAAAGACAGTTCTTTGAAAATATGGCTGATGATGAGAACTTTGCACCCGCTCCAAATACCTCAGATAAGTCCTTTTTTGAAAAAGTAAAAGACATGTTTTCTTAAATAGAATTAAAGAAGGATAAAATAATATAAATATTTCGGTAAAAAAACGTTTTTTTATAAGATTTAGCATATATTTGTGGTGTTGCTGATTTATCAGTAACACTTTTTCTTTTTCATAGCAATTTTTCCCACTCAATTTATTGAGTGGGTTTTTTTATAAAAAGAATTTGTAATTTTACAGAATATTAAAAAAATAGCAGGCTTATCTTATCGCTTTGTACTGAACTTGTTTCAGTATCTTATAAATGATAGAAATATGATTGAAAAAGATTCCGTATCAAGTTCGGAACACAGAGGAAAGTCCGGACACCAAAGAGTAATCATAGCGGATAACAACCGTCCAACGTAAGTTGAGGACCAGTGCAACAGAAAGAATGTACAGTTCGGCTGTAGTGAAACCAGGTAAACTCTATGAGGTGCAATGTCATGTATATTAGAGTTTGAGGGCTACTCGCTCGATTCTAAAGGGTAGACAGATGGATTCTAAGAGTAATTTTAGAACTAGATAAATGATAAGAACCTTTTTAAGGGAACAGAATTCGGCTTATTAGCCTGCTTTTTTAATATTTACAATTATCATATTTTTATTATTTTATAGAATTCACTTCTTTTCTTTACAGAATAATCAGTCTTTTTAAAAATAGCTTTTCTTTATTCATTAATTGTAGCTATCTATTATTTATCTTTTAAAATTGACTTAAAAAATGTAAATTTGTTTTACTTATAATTTATAAAATTTAACTAGAATATGGCTTTTGATATTGAGATGATCAAAAATGTGTACGCAAGCTTTGTAGAACGCGTAGATGCAGCAAGAGAAATTACAGGAAAACCTTTAACGCTAGCAGAGAAGATACTATATGCTCACCTTTGGGATGGAACGCCAAGTAAAACTTTTTCAAGAGGAAAAGATTATGTGGATTTTGCACCCGATAGAATTGCACTACAAGATGCAACTGCACAAATGGCTTTGTTACAATTCATGCAAGCTGGAAAAACAAAAGTTGCTGTTCCTACAACAACACACTGTGATCATTTAATTCAAGCCAAAAACGGAGCAAGTTCAGATTTACAATCTGCTTTAAATACAAGTAATGAAGTTTTTAATTTTTTAGAATCTGTTTCTAATAAATACGGTTTAGGTTTTTGGAAACCAGGAGCAGGTATTATTCACCAAGTAGTTTTAGAAAATTATGCATTTCCTGGAGGAATGATGATTGGTACAGATTCTCATACAGTAAATGCAGGAGGATTGGGTATGGTTGCCATTGGTGTAGGTGGTGCTGATGCCGTAGATGTAATGGCTGGAATGCCTTGGGAATTAAAGTTTCCAAAATTAATTGGTGTAAAACTAACAGGAAAACTTTCTGGTTGGACAGCCCCAAAAGATGTTATTTTGAAAGTAGCAGATATTTTAACTGTAAAAGGAGGAACAGGAGCTATCGTAGAATACTTTGGTGATGGAGCTATAGGAATGTCTTGTACTGGTAAAGGTACAATTTGTAATATGGGTGCAGAAATAGGAGCAACCACTTCTACTTTTGGTTATGACGAATCTATGGAACGTTATTTACGTGCTACAGATAGAAGCGATGTTGCTGAGGCAGCAAATAAAGTAAAAGAGTATTTAACTGGAGATGATGAAGTTTATACAAACCCAGAAATGTATTTCGATCAAGTTATTGAGATCAATTTGTCAGAATTAAGTCCATTATTAAACGGCCCCTTTACACCAGATTTATCTACAAAAGCAGGTTCAGATATGACGAAAAGAGCCAATGAAAATGATTGGCCTTTAAAAGTTGAATGGGGTTTAATAGGTTCTTGTACAAACTCTTCTTATGAAGATTTATCTAGAGCTTCTTCAATTGCACAACAAGCAATTGATAAAGGATTAACAATGAAATCAGAACTAGGTATCAATCCAGGTTCAGAAAAAGTAAGATATACAGCAGATAGAGATGGTATCATCGGAATTTTCGAGAAATTAGATGCTAAAATATTCACAAATGCCTGTGGACCATGTATTGGGCAATGGGCAAGATATAGTGATCCTGCAAATGCACCGAAAAACTCAATCATTCATTCTTTTAATAGAAACTTTGCAAAACGTGCAGATGGAAACCCAAATACACATGCTTTTGTTGCTTCACCAGAAATGGTTGCAGCTGTAGCAATTGCTGGTCGTTTAGATTTTAATCCAATGACGGATAAATTAATCAATAAAAACGGCGAAGAAGTAATGTTAGAGGAACCAACGGGATGGGAATTGCCTCCAAAAGGTTTTGAAGTAAAAGATGATGGTTATTTGGCTCCTGAAGAAGATGGAAGTCACGTTAAAATAGCTGTAAAAGATGATTCAGAAAGATTGCAATTACTAGAACCTTTTACTCCATTAGGAGACTCTATAACGGGTGCAAAATTACTAATAAAGGCTTTCGGAAAATGTACCACAGATCATATTTCTATGGCTGGACCTTGGTTGCGCTACAGAGGTCACTTAGACAATATTGCCAATAATACCTTAATTGGTGCAGTAAATGCATTTAATAAAAAGACAAACTTTGTTAAAAATCAATTAACAGGAGATTATGACGCTGTTCCTGCAACACAGAGAGCATATAAAAAGGCTGGAATTAAAACACTTGTAGTTGGAGATCATAATTACGGTGAAGGTTCTTCTAGAGAACATGCTGCAATGCAACCTAGACATTTAGGTGTCGCTGCTGTTTTAGTAAAATCTTTTGCTAGAATTCATGAAACAAATTTGAAAAAGCAAGGAATGTTAGGGTTAACATTTGCCAATGAAGCAGATTATGATTTAATTCAAGAAGATGATACATTCAACTTTTTAGATTTAAATGCCTTTGCACCGGGTAAACCTTTGACTATTGAAGTTGTTCATGCAGATGGTACAAAAGATATTATTGTAACAAACCATACCTACAATCAAGGACAAATAGAGTGGTACAATCAAGGTTCTGCTTTAAATTTAATTAAATTAGAAAACATATAGTCTAATTTGTAAATTATAATTTGAAAACTCCTGAATTTATTCAGGAGTTTTTTTATAGATTATTTTAGAAAAAAATGCCCAAACAAAGTCTAACTTTAATTCGGGCACCAACTAACCAACCAGTTGTTTTACTTTACATTTATTTTTAAAGGCATTTTATAGATTTCACCTCTTTTTATTCCTTTGGTAATAATTTTTTTATAATTTAATTTTCTCTTTAAAAAAGAATTCAATTTCGAGACTTCAGAATTTATAGATACCACAACAATTTCATTGCTATTATTGATGATAAAAGAAACTTCAACTTTAGTGGTTTTTTTCAATTCGATAGGAATGTTTTTCCCAATAAAAGAAGACATCTCTTTTCTTAATGTTTTTGTTTCTTTTGAATCCTTCGGCTTTGGGTCTGTTGCTGAAACTGAAAATACAGTAGATAAACTAATTGCAATAACGGCGATAATTGTTTTTAAATTCTTCATTATAAGTGTTTTTTTAGGTTAATGTTATATGGTAAAGACGGTTTCATTCTAAAAACGTTTCAAGTATTCTAGAGTTTGGGATTTTATTAACGCTATTTAACTGAAATTAAGAAAAATTGTATGTTTTCTCAACAACCGAAAAATAATCAAGAATTTAAAGTATTTTAAAGTGAAGAAGATTGTTAAAACGAATACTAAAGAAGTTTCTTCGTTATTTGATCGATGCTTTCTTTTATAATTTTGCAGCCTAATTTTATTTCTTCATCAGAAATAGTTAATGGAGGTGTAATTCGCATAGCACAACCTTCAAACAAAAGAAAGAAAAGAATTAACCCTTTTTCTATACATTTGTGAATAATATTTGCTGCCAAATCTGGAGTTTCTACAAAAGCAGCAAGCATTAAACCTTTTCCTCTAATTTCTTTTATAGATGGATGCTGTAAATGTTTTCTAATAAGTTGCTCTTTTCTTAAACTCTCTGTAAGGAAATTTTGATTCAGAATCTCTTTAACAGTGGCATATCCTGCAGCAGCAATTACAGGATTTCCTGCAAACGTAGAAATATGACCTAATTTCGGATTGTCTTTTAATAATGCCATCATTTTAAAGGATGCAATAAATGCACCAATGGGCATTCCACCGCCCAAACCTTTTCCAGTAATTATGATGTCTGGAACTACATTATAGTTTTCAAATCCCCAAAAAGTACCCGTTCTACCAATTCCAGTCTGAATTTCATCTAGAATTAAAAGCGTACATACTTCGTCACATTTTTTCTTTATTTTCGAAAGAAAATCATTTTGTGGCTCTATAAAACCTGCACCACCTTGAATTGTTTCTAAAATGACAGCAGCAGTTTTATGTGTAATTTTTTCAATATCAGCTTCATTATTAAATTCAATATACCGAGTACCAGGTATTAAAGGTCTAAATGCTTGGTTCTGTTCTTCTACACCAGAAACACTCATTGCACCCATCGTATTGCCATGATATGATTTTTTTGCAGCAATAATTTCAGCTCTTTTGGTAACTCTTTTGGCTAATTTTAAAGCACCTTCCGTAGCTTCTGTTCCAGAATTAGTAATGTAAACGGAGTTTAGATTTTCAGGAGAATTTTCAACCAAAAGCTTGCATAAATCTACTTGTGGTTTTTGAATAAACTCACCATACACCATTACATGTGCATAAGCATCTAATTGGTTTTTTATAGCTTCAGTTACTTTCGGATGATTGTGCCCCAAACTATTTGCAGAAACCCCAGCAACAAAATCTAGGTATTTTTTACCAGAAGTGTCATAAATATAACTTCCTTTTGCGTGAGAAATTTCTAAAGCAAGTGGGTGAGGAGAGGTTTGTGCTTGGTATTTAAAGAAATCATCTTTCATCTAATTCTTTTTAGAAGAAACAACTTCTTTGGTATTTTTAGGATCGTTCATCAATAGCGGTTTTACGAGATCTTTATCGCTTTTAATTGGGGGCTTTTCTTCTTGATCTTTTTTAAAAATATCTTCTTTTGTTTTGGGTTGTTCAGTTTCTCGCCAAACAAAACCTTTTAATTTTCTGTCTTCTTCAGGGAATTTCGAAGGCGGATATGTTTTTCCTTCAGACAATTTTAAGTATTTGATATTTACAATTTGTCCGTCTTCTAAAATAAATTCAATATTACTAGAAATCTCTTTTGTAATGGTTTCTAAAATATTGGTTTCTTCATTTCTATTATAATATACAGATTCTGCATTTCCTTTTACCAATAGTAAATTGAGCTTGTTTTCTTTAAACTTACCAAACATGTTTCTACCTTTTATTTGGTTGAAATCATTATCTGCAACTGAATCTTTAGAGACAATAAATGCATTGTTCAGTACTTTTAGAGAGTCTAATTTTTCGGTTTCAACATTAGATATTAAATGAATAGTGTCTCCCGTAATTTGATTTCCATCTGACCATAAAACAGGGTTTCTAAACATTTTGGTATAGCCCGTTTGTTGGTCCGTAAAAATAGAATCGCATTTGCCTTGTAAGTCAGATTTAAAAATCTTTACATTGTGATACGTTCTAACAATTCTTTTTTCTGGAATGCCAGTAACCAATAAAGTATCTCCATGAATAAAAGTAGAATCTTTGTCTACAATAGAAATGGCAATTGCTCTTTTGATGATAAAAAGCGAATCTTTTTCTTCAAAAATTTCTGCATAATTTCCTCTCGTAACAAAGTTTTTTACGGTATCTATTACTTCAATATTATTAGTTGCAGAAGCAAAACCTTTCTTTTTATCATAATACAAACTATCACCTTCTACCGTTCTTTCTTTTAAATAGAGTTTTGCATTTTTTACAAAATAAGAAATATCTGTTTTTGTGTTGTAGAAACCCCGTTCACAATAAATTCTATTTTCATTTTGAGTGTTTGTAATGGTTGATGGTCCGTATAAATAGGTCAAACCCGAATTTGTGTAATAATCTAAGTGATTTGATTCTAAATTATGTTCAGGATTTACCACAGTAACTCTAGTAGTTGCTGTAAATTTTTTGGTTTCTAAATAATAATTTCCGTACTTACTATTTAAAGTGTTGGTAGCATCTTTAATGGTTGCGTAACTTCTATAATATAATTTTTGATTTAACCGATCAAACTGTAAAGTGTCTGTAGTCAATGTCATTGTAGGATCTTTTAACACGACATTTCCCCAAGATAAAGCTTGTTTAGAATTTGCATCATAATCTGCATAATCACTCGTTTGCGTAATGGTATCTCCTTGTTTGATTAGAACTTTTCCAATTGCCTTAAAGAAATTTTCTTTTCTATAATACAATGCTTGTTTGCAGGTTAATACAATTCCATCCTGTGTCATTTTAACTTTCCCGATAAGCATGGTAGCTCCAGGATATTTATCTTCGTCAGTGTTTTGATATTCTGAAGTATACACAAGTTGTTTAGACTGAGCGAACAACAAAGAGGACATACCTATTAAAAATAAAAAAAGTATTTTTTTCAAAAGAAATGATTTTAAGCAAAAATACTGAAAAGAATATCCGTAGAGACTTAAAGTTTAATTAAAAATTTATTCCCACAAAAAAAGCATCTTTTGAATTTAAAAGATGCTTTTTTTGAAAGGTATTAAGGTTCTATGCTCTCATAATAGTTTGTTTTCTATCCGGACCAACAGAAACTATTTTTACTGGAACTCCTGTTTCTTTTTCAATAAAAGCCACATAGTCTAATAAATTTTTAGGCAATTGATCTTCAGAAGTCATTTTTGTTAAATCTTCATCCCAACCTTTAAATTCTGAATAATTTACAGAAACGTTTTCTGGTTCAATATTATATGGGAAATGAGAAATCTCTTTGTCTTTATAGTTGTAAGAAGTACATATTTTTAAGGTGTCAAATCCAGAAAGTACATCACCTTTCATCATCATTAATTGTGTCACTCCGTTCACATCTACAGCATACTTTAAAGCAACCAAATCTAACCAGCCACAACGTCTTGGTCTTCCAGTAGTTGCGCCAAATTCATGACCTATTTTAGCCATTTCTGCTCCGTCTTTATCAAATAACTCTGTAGGAAACGGGCCAGAACCAACACGGGTAGTGTAGGCTTTAAAAATGCCGAAAACTTCGCCAATTCTATTGGGCGCAACCCCCAAACCTGTACAAGCACCCGCAGCGGTTGTATTAGAAGATGTTACAAAAGGATAGGTTCCAAAATCGATATCTAGTAGAGAACCTTGTGCGCCTTCTGCTAAAATTGTTTTCTTGTCTTTTATGGCTTGGTTTAAAAACTCTTCACTATCAATAAACGCGAGTGTTTTTAATTTATCAATTCCTTTTCTAAATTCTGCTTCTAATTCGTCTAAGTTGTATTCAATTTTAACATCAAAAAACTTTAGCATTTTTATATGCTTTTCTGTTAAAGCATCATATTTTTCTTTCCAGTTTTCTAATTCTAAATCACCAACTCGCATTCCGTTTCTACCAGTCTTGTCCATATAAGTAGGACCAATTCCCTTTAAAGTAGAACCAATTTTTGCTTTTCCTTTAGAGGTTTCTGAAGCTGCATCTAACAATCTATGTGTTGGTAAAATTAAATGTGCTTTTCTAGAAATTAATAATTTAGAAGTATAATCTATTTTATGTTTGTCTAAGTTTTCTAATTCTTTTTTAAAAATAACAGGATCTATGACTACACCATTTCCCACTACATTTAAAGCCGTTTTATGAAAAATTCCTGAAGGAATTGTATGTAAAACATGTTTGTGTCCATCAAAAATTAATGTGTGTCCTGCATTTGGACCACCTTGAAAGCGCGCAATAATATCATAGTTTTTGGTTAAAACATCTACAATTTTACCTTTTCCTTCATCTCCCCATTGCAATCCGAGTAATAAATCTACAGCCATTTTTTAGTCTTAGTTAGCCCCGAAATTTCGGGAGTGTTGTTTGTTGTTTTGTGCAAGCGAGCATGCTCTCTTGTGTTATTTTTTCTTTTTTGTTCCGTAAAAATAAAGTGAATGGTTATGAATGTCAATTTCAAAAATATCTTCAATGGTTTTCTTTATAATTTGAATTCTAGGATCACAAAATTCTTTTACATCTCCAGAGTCTGTAAAAATTACATGATCGTGGTTTTTATCGAAGTAACTTTTTTCATACCGCGCCATAGATTGTCCTTCAAATTGATGTTTTCTAACCAAACCACAATTTAAAAGAATATCTATCGTATTATACAGCGTAGCTCTACTAACTCTGTAATTTTTATTTTTCATTTTGATATATAATGACTCGATATCAAAATGCTCATCTGCATCATATATTTCTTGAAGAATAGCATAACGTTCAGGAGTTTTCCTGTGTTTGTTTTCTTCTAAATATGTTGTAAATACTTTTTTTACTACTTCTTGATTTTCAAGAGAATTACTCATTTTCTTAAAATTTTACGAAAGAACAAATTTACAGTTATTTCTGAATAAATTACTTTTTTTTAATGATGATATTTACAAAGTATTAACACGTTCTACATTTTTTACGCCTTCTAATTTTTGAATACTACGTATCATTTTACTAAGTTGTGCACTATTTTTAACACTTATGCTCAGTTTACCATCAAAAACACCTTCATCTCCTGTAATATTGATACTGTGAATAAAAACATCCATATTATTAGAAATTATTCGTGTTAAGTTGTTAACAATTCCTTTATGATCTACACCACTAATGTGCAAAATAGCTTTAAAGTCTTGTTTGGTAGAATCGATCCACTTGGCAAGCATAATTCTATAGGCATAGTTAGATTGAAGCGAGATTGCATTCGGACAATTCTTTTTATGCACTTTTATACCTTCATTAATGGTTAAAAAACCAAAAACAGCATCTCCTGGAATGGGATTGCAACATTTAGAAAGTTTGTAATCTAATTTTTCTTCTTCTTTCCCAAAAACAAGTGCATCATATTTACTGGTTACCTCATCACTATCAACAAGATCTTTTGAGGATGTAGATCTTCTTAATTTGGTTTTAAAGAAATTTAAAATGGTACTATTTCTTTGCGCAACAAACGCTTTTAATTTTGTATTGTCTATAGCGCCATTTCCAATCCTAAAAAATAAATCGAAACTTGTTCTTAATTGAAAGTAATTGACAAGTTCATTGGTCGTTTTCTCATTAAAAGGAATTTTTAAATGACGTAATTTTCTCATTAAAATGGCTTTTCCCTCTTCAGCAATTTTCTTTTCTTCGTCTTTTAAAGCTGCTCTAATTTTCGTCTTAGCTCTTGCTGTAATTACAAAATCTAACCATCTTGCATTTGGTTTGTTTGTAGCACTTGTAATGACTTCTATCTGATCTCCACTTTTTAACGTATGACTTAAAGGAACCAATTTACCGTTTACTTTTGCGCCTCTACATTTTAAACCAATATCTGTGTGTATTGAAAATGCGAAATCTAAGGCAGAAGCATCTTTTGGCAAAGATTTTAAATCTCCTTTGGGTGTAAACACATAAATTTCTTTCGAATATAAATTCAATTTAAATTCTTCAACAAAATCTACAGCATTTAAACTTTGATTTTCTAAAGATTCTTTTAGTTTATTTAACCAAGCTTCTAAACCACTTTCATTAGTATCTCCTTGTTTGTATTTAAAATGTGCAGCATAGCCTTTTTCTGCAATTTCATTCATTCTACTAGAGCGAATCTGAACTTCTACCCATTGTGCATCTGGCCCAACAACGGTAATGTGTAAAGCTTCATACCCTGTAGTTTTAGGTTGCGAAATCCAATCTCTTAATCTTGATGGATTTGGTTTGAAGTAATCTGTTACAATCGAATAAATTTTCCAAGCTTCAAATTTTTCATCTGCAGTAATTGGTGTGAAAATAATACGAATGGCATACTTGTCATACACTTCATCAAAAGTTACATTCTGACTCCTCATTTTTTTCCGAATGGAATAAATAGATTTAAAGCGTCCTTTTATTTCATAAGTAAAACTCTCTTGATCTAGTCCTTTTTTTAAGGTTTCTGTAAATGTTTCTAAATATTTTTGTTGCTCTTCTTTACTTTCTTTTATTTTAGTTACAATATCTTTAAAGACTTCGGGTTCTGTATATTTTAAGCCCAAATCTTCCAATTCTGCTTTGATATTGTACAGTCCTAATCTATGGGCTAAAGGTGCATAAATGTAAAGTGTTTCTGAAGCTATTTTTACTTGCTTGTAGGCAGGCATTGCATCCATCGTTTGCATGTTGTGCAATCTGTCGGCAATTTTTATTAAAATAACTCTTACATCATCATTTAATGTTAAGAGCATTTTTCTAAAATTCTCGGCTTGTATAGATGCGTCTTGCTCTTTATTTAAACGAGAAATTTTTGTGAGTCCGTTTACTATTCTAGCAATGGTTTCACCAAACAATTGTTCTATATCATTTGTGGTATATTTTGTATCTTCAACAACATCATGCAATAGCGCAGCAGCAATAGAAGTTGCGCCTAGACCAATTTCCATAGCCACAATTTTTGCCACCGCTATTGGGTGAAAAATATAGGGTTCGCCTGTTTTTCTGCGTTGTTCAGAATGTGCATCTACAGCAATTTCAAAAGCCTTTCTTATCAGTTCTTTGTCTTCTTTAGACAAAATTTCATAAGTACCTTTTAATAGATCTTTATATCTTTTGGCAATTTCTTTATTTTCTTCTTCTATGGTGGCTTTGTATTCCATAAATAACTTTAGAGATCTGTATTAAATTCTAAAGTGAATTTAGGAATAAGAATTTTAACAAACAAGGAAATAAAGAATTTTTGTAGGGCAGAATTCTACTTTGTTGCCAAAGAATTTGATACTAATTTTAGCTACGAATTCACGAATTTTTTTTCATTCATAAAAAATGATATACTACAAAATGCTATTATTTAGATTCCCGTTTTCACAGGAATGACAATTTTAAAGGAAGCATTTAGGCAAGCCTAACTTTTTTAATTAAGCATCTAAATTTTTGACTCTTTTTAATAAAGTGGGATGCGAGTAATGCATAAAAACATAGGCAGGATGTGGTGTTAAATTACTCAAACTATTTTTAGATAATTTTTTGAGTGAAGTAATTAATGGTTTTGCAGCAAAGGTTTCTTTGGCAAAATTATCTGCTTGGTATTCAAACTTTCTTGAAACGTAATTCATAAACAAACCTGTAATTTCAGAAATTGGCGAATATAAAATTCCGAAAGCAATTAAACCAATATGAAAACTTGGTGTTGCAACGCCTAAAGCTTCAGAAAATATTGGCGCATTGATAAAAAACGATAAAATATACAGTGTAAAACCTGTAAGCAGGATGGAAGTAATCAAGTTAAAAATAATGTGTTTTCTTTTATAATGACCTACTTCATGTGCCAAAACAGCTACAATTTCGTCAGTTTCTAAATCATTGATCAATGTATCAAATAAGGTGATTCTTTTCTGAGCACCAAAACCAGAGAAATAAGCATTTGCTTTTGTAGAACGTTTAGAACCGTCAATCACAAAAATATTATTTAGTTTAAAACCGACTTTTTGTGCATACTTTTCAATTGCAAATTTTAATTCACCATCTTCTAACGGAGTTTGCTTGTTGAATAATGGCACAATTAACTTTGCATAAAACAGATTCATAAATAATGAAAAAACTGCGACCAAAACCCAAGCATAGATCCAAAAATCGGCTCCTGTTTGCTCGTAAAACCAAATGATAATTGCTAAAACTACGCCACCAATAAGAGCGGTCATTAATAAACCTTTTAATTTGTCTAACCAAAACGTTTTTTTTGTGGATTTGTTAAAACCAAATTTTTCTTCAATTACAAATGTTTTGTAGTAAGAGAAAGGAATTGTTAAAATATCTGAGCCCAACATAATAATTCCGAAGAAAATTAAAGCCACCAAAATAGAATTATCTGTAAAACTTCTGGAAATATCATCTACATATTTAAAGCCATCTGAAAAGAAAAAAACAAGGGTGAGCACAAATGAAAAAGTACCTGTAATATTAGAAAATTTCTCGTTTGTTTTTTTGTAAGCTTGAGACTTCTTGTATTCCTCTGCATCATAAACGTCTGCTAATGCTGCGGGAATTTTATCATCAAAATGTTTTGCATTTAAGGTGTCTAAAATTTTATCAATCATAAAACTGATGACTAAAATTGCGATTAAGATATAGAATAAAGTATTTGAGTTCATTTAGTTTGCTAGGTTCTGTTTACTTCTAATTTCGAAATTACCGATTTTATTATTCCTTTTTTAAGTCAAGTGATAAATTAACATGTAATTTTACTTACTTTTTTTGCTAGCATACATTGCAGCACCAATAATACCAGCATTATTTCTAAATGCAGCAACTTTTACCTCTACATCAGTGGTTAAATATTGTTTGAAATCGTCATGTTTTTTGCTAATTCCACCGCCCAAAATAATTACATTGGGTGTGTACACAATTCTAATATATTCTAGCAAAGCATCAAATCTTTTTGCCCAACTTTCTAACGTCAGGTTTTCTTTTTTCCTCACAGAATCTGCTGTGTAAAATTCAATGATTTTACCATTGGTGTGTAGCATTTTACCAATTTCTACATTCGGAATTAATTTCCCGTTGTAAAAGAGCCCAGAACCAATTCCTGTACCAATGGTAATAACAATAACGACTCCTTTTTCATCTTTTGCAGCACCTAAACGAACTTCTGCTAAGCCTGCCAAATCTGCATCATTGCTAACAAAAAAAGGCAATTTACAATGTTTTTTTAAAAGTTTATCTACTTTTATATTCAACCATTTTTCACTTAAATTACCAGAGTGAATGCATTTTCCATCTACAATTGTGGTAGGAAAACTACAACCCACCGCTTTTTTCCAATTAAAGTGAATGACCATTTGTTGCACAACTACTGCAATAGCTTCTGGTGTTGCTGGTTTTGGCGTTGGAATGCGATGTCTTTCTGTTGTCAACTCGCCTGTTTTTGTATTTACAATGGCTCCTTTTATTCCAGAACCTCCAATATCTATGCCTAGTAATTTCATCACTTATATTTTAAAATCTCTTTGTCTTTTTGCTTCAAATAAAACAATAGCTGCTGCTACAGAAACATTCATAGAATCTATTTTTCCTTGCATGGGAATGTGTATGTTTTGTGTTGCATTTTCTCTCCAAACTTCCGTTAAACCAGTAGCTTCTGTACCTACCACAATTGCTGTACTTTCTTTGTAGTTTTCTTGATGATATTCATTTGAGTTTTGTAAGGTAGCTGCATAGATATTTACTTCTTTTTCTTGAAGAAATTCAATAATTTCTTCGGACGTTCCAACGCCAATTTGATTGGTAAAGATACAACCCACACTTGCTCTTATAATATTAGCATTGTATAAATCGCTTTTAGGATTTACAATGAATACAGCATCTATATTTGCAGCATCTGCTGTTCTTAAGAGCGCACCAATATTTCCTGGTTTTTCAATGCCTTCTGCAACTAAGATCAATGGTTTTTCGGTTTTAAATTGAATGTTTTCTAAAGAGAATTTTTTTGATTTGGTAACAGCAATAATCCCTTCCGTAGAACCTCTGTAGGCTAATTTTTGATATACTTCTTTCGAAATTTTAATTCGATTTATATTTTCATTAAAGAGATGCAATATTTCTTGTTCAGAAATAATTTCTTCTAAAAATAGGATGGTGTCAAACTCATAATTTGCATGAATAGCAAGCGTAATTTCTCTTTTTCCTTCAATAATAAAAAGCCCCTTTTTTTTACGTTCTCGAGATTTCTCTTGTAGTTTTAGTATTTCTTTGATGTATGAATTGTGAATACTGGTAATTTCTTTCATAAACGCAAATATACCTAATTATAGGTATTTCAAAAGGTTTCTTTTTTTCTAATCTTTGTTATTCACTTAAAATTTAGTTTTATGAAAACATTAAAATATGTATTGCTAATTCTTTTTTGCGGATTCATAAGTATGTCATTCACTAAGAAAGAAAAAATAAATTTAGAATCAGATTTTATTAAAATTGAGATTCCATTAGAAAATATAAACAATCAAGGTTGGGGTTCTTGGAATACTACAGATTGTTTAGAAGGCTTAGATTTTAGAGTTAGAAATGATGGTTATAATAAGTACGCTAAAAAAACAAGATGGTCTATCGAATTTAGAAACAGGTATAGAGAAAAAATACATTTAAGTTATAAAGCAGTTTCTCCTGGAGAAAAATATGAAATTAAAAAATCTGGAAAAACTACAGATAGAATTCATGTGAATGGAAATAGTGGTACTTACAAAACATATTATCTAGTAAAGTCAAACTCATCCGTTTATGTTTACGTAAATAAGGTAAGAATAGGCGCTAAAGATTACGGGTATGATTATTATAGTTGTGATAAGTAATATACCTAATTATAGGTATTGTAGAAAAACAGATTTATCACAATATTTGTAAGTGTAATAAAAGATTAGTTATTATTTGTTTAGACACATTATTTGAAGAGAAGATTTGTTATGAAAAGAAAATTCTTGATTAACTTTTATTACTGTTAACTATTTTTGATTGAAAAGGCTCGCTATTCCAAAATTTTGGAAGCGAGCCTTTTTTATAACAAAATAAATTAGTGAAACTCAATTTTTAAAAGTTGCGAAGCAATGAATTAAAAATTGCTAGCTGAACTAATCCCGCTTTTTTAGCGGGATCTATGGGTTTTATTCCCCGACGCTCTGCGTCGAAATAAAAATAAATTTCTACTTGATACCTCATACCCTTGGGTCGAGGTTTTTCATTAGATCTATTTTGTTTTGTATTTGTTAGAATAGCGTTTCCAAAGTTCTGTTTGGTGCGTCTCTAAACTAATTTTTCTACCTTGAATAAAAGCAGCTGTTAAAATATTACCCCGCATTTCTAAAGCATCTCCTTCAGAAATAAATAAGGTTGCATCTTTACCCACTTCTAAAGAACCTGTAAAAGTATCAATTCCTAAAACCTTAGCAGTATTTAAAGTGAGTAATTGCAAAGCAACTTCCTTGTCTAAACCATGTGCAGCAAAAGTACCTGCATAAAAAGGCAGATTTCTAGTATTCATACGTTCCATTTGTCCTTCCATTCCTAAACTTACTAAAATACCTTTGTCTATTAGTGTTTTTGCAATTGTATAAGTAGAGTCGTAGGCATCGTCTTCACTATTAGGGTTTCTATGAGGCCTGTCTAGAATAACAGCAACATTATTTTTTACTAATAAATCTGCTACTTTATCAGCACCTTGTCCATGTACAATTACAATATTGTTAATGCCTAATTCTTTAGAAATAGTAATGGCATCTGTAATTTCTTTTTGTCCGCTTACATGAATAAAAAACTTTTTAGAACCATTAAACAAACCTGCTGTAGCTTGATACGGTAAATGCGTTTTTTCTTTATTGCTGGCTAAATAATTTTTAGCATTTCTAAAGTACGATTTTACCTTATCTAAATTCTCACCATATTTAGGATCTGGTTTCAATGCAGGGTCTTCTCCCAACCACCATCTTCCACTAGTAAAACTCCCTGGCCAATTCATGTGAATTCCGTCATCAACTTTAATAGCAGCATCTTCCCAGTTCCAAGCATCTAATTGCACAATAGATGATGTTCCTGAAAGTGTGCCTCCTCTTGGAGTTATTTGTGCCATTAAAACGCCATTTGGTCTCATAGATTCCACTACTTTACTTTCTGCGTTATAAGCGATTAAACTTCTAATATGTGGATTTGTAATTCCAATTTCTCTTTGGTCATCACTTGCTTTTACAGCATCAATTTCTACCAAACCCAAAGTAGAGTTCGCAGCAATAAATCCAGGATATACATGTTTTCCATTTGCATTTATTACATTTCCTGATCTTGCAATTTTAGCCATTGCACTGCCAACAAAGGTAATTTTACCATCATTAAACATAATCAGCGAGTTTTTTATTACTTGCCCGTTTCCTAAATGTGCCGTGGCACCTTCAATAGAAAAAGGAGTACTTTGTTTTTCTGCGGGTGTTTGTTGCGCTAGAATATTTCCTACTAAGAAGAAATAGAGCAAACTATATATTATTTTTTTCATTATTTTTAGTTTTTAAGTTCTTCTAAAGTATCACATTGAAAATTTCTGTCTTTTCTTTTTACGGGTGCTTGTGTTTTGCCACCGTTCATTTTTTCATTTAACATCATGTTCATCAATTTGCTTTTTTCTGCAGTAATTGCAGCTCTTTTTTTGATGTCTTCTTGTCTGTCAAAGAAAACACGACCGTCTACAATTGTTTTTTCTGCTTTTGCATAAATAGACATTGGGTGATGGCTCCATAAAACAACATCTGCATCTTTCCCTTCTTTGATACTTCCTACTTTATCATCGATATGTAATAATTTTGCAGGATTTATAGTGACGGTTTTCCAAGCTTCTAATTCAGACATGCCTCCGTATTTGATGGTTTTTGCTGCTTCTTGATTCAAACGCCTAGACATTTCTCTATCATCAGAATTTATAGCGACAGTTACCCCAGCATTGTGCATAATTGCAGCATTGTAAGGAATGGCATCATTTACTTCATATTTATACGCCCACCAATCTGAGAACGTAGAACCACCAACACCGTGTTCTCTCATTTTATCAGCTACTTTATATCCTTCTAAAATGTGTGTAAATGTGTTGATTCTAAAATTGAATTTCTCTGCAACTTTCATCAACATATTTATTTCAGATTGTACATAAGAATGACAAGATATAAAACGTTCTCCGTTTAAAATTTCAACCAAAGTTTCCATTTCTTCATCTTTTCTATACGGATTTCCACTTTTCTTTAAAACTTCATACTCTTGTGCTCTTGTAAAGTAATCTGTAAACATTTGTTCAACGCCCATTCTTGTCTGCGGAAAACGGGTTCCGTTGGGGCTTCTAGATTGTTTTACATTTTCACCCAAAGCAAATTTTATAAATTTAGGTGAATTGTCATAAATCATATTTGCTGCATTTTCGCCCCATTTTAGTTTGATAATTGCAGAACGCCCACCAATAGGATTTGCAGAACCATGTAAAATCTGTGCAGAAGTTGTTCCACCAGAAAGGTTTCTATAAATATTGATGTCATTAGGATCTACAACATCTTCTATGGTTACTTCTGCGGATGAGTTTTGCGCCCATTCATTTACTGCAGAAGTGGCAATATGTGAATGCTCATCTACGATACCAGCAGTTAAATGTTTGCCAGTGCCGTCAATTTCTGTTGCCCTTCTTGCTTTTAAGTTTTTACCAATTTCAGCAATTTTACCATCTTTTAAAAGAACATCTGTATTTTCTAAAATTCCGGCAACTTCACTGGTCCAAACAGTTGCATTTTTAATTAAAATGGTTTCCGCTTCTGGCAATGTGTAATTTCCAAAACCAAGATTCGGATAGCTTACAGGTACTACAACAATAGCTTCTTCTTTTTTCTTTTTATCTTCTTTTTTCTTGGGATCTTTTTTTACTTTTTTACTAGCAGACCAAGCAGTTTCATTCCCTTGTGTGTCAAAAGCGGTTCCTTGCATTACATTGGAAGCGTTGATGATTTTCCCCATCATTCTAGTATACCCATTATTTTCATTTAAGGTGATAGAAATCCAATCGTCTTTAAAAGAAAATTTAGATTTTACTTTTGCACTATCTAATTTGATTGCTGCCGTTTGTTTAGCTCCTTTACCAGAAATTGTTAAATCGTAGTTTTTATTATTTACATACAACATATAGGTTCCAGTAAGGTCTTTGATATTCATGTCGTTCACGACATTTTTATCACCTTGCACCCAGTTTTCATAAATGGTAGTTTTTGCATCAAATACATCACCAGAAGTGATGATAAAGTTTGCATGACTACCTGTATTTAAGTTTCCAACGGAATTATTACCAATAATAGTCGCAGGAATTGTGGTTAAAGAAGCCAATGCCTTTTTTGTATCAAAACCATACTTAATCGCTTTTTGTAAATTTTTATGAAAAGAAGCAACCGATTTTAGAGAACGTGTGGTCAACGCAAAATTAACACCGTTTTCAGACAAAACCTTTAAATTAGAAGGTTCTTGATTCCATTTACGCATATCTCTTAAAGAGATTTGTTGTGCTAAAAGCGGATTCGAAACATCGTACGCTTTGCTAAAATTAATAGGAATGATAAAGTTTGCATTTGTTCCTTTGATGTCACTAATTCTTTCAAATTCATCTCCAGAACCCACAATTGTATATTGAATTCCGAATTCATCACCTACCTTATCTGCCCTTAGAGCATCTAAAAGATTGCCAGTTTCAAAAATTTGAACTAAATTTTTATTATTATTTAAAGCTTCTAAAGCCAAATCTTTGTTCTTCATATTTCCTTTCGAGTACCAGCTTGCATCGTTATACACTTGACGTAATAAAGCCATAGCGCCCATTCTAGAACCTGGATAGGCTTGTCTTGAGAGGGCACTTTTAGAGAAGGACAAATATTGTGCAGATTCAGTATCTAAGATTCTGTATGCGTCTGAAGAATTAGGATTCAAAGCAATTAGCAACCCATTTCCACGAATAATACCATCTTGCATGTGTGTGTTTACAACGCCAAATCCTGCTTTTATCATTTCTGAAGCTTTCTTTTTATCAAAAGAAAAATCTTTTAAAGGATCTACATCTGGTCTAATATGATCATTCCAATAATAACCTTCACGTGAAGCCGCATATTGTGTAGTTCTAGCATTGCTAGAAGCTCTTTTGGGCTTTGTAATTCCGAAATCGGAATACAAATCTATAAACGAAGGATAAATCGTTTTTCCGGTAAGATCAACTGTTTTTGTGCCAACAGGAATTTTTACTGATTTTCCAGTTGCTACAACTTTACTATCTTTAATGAGTAGAGTTCCCTTTTGAATTATCTTTTCGGGTGTTACATAAATAGTAGCATTTGTAAAAGCTACTAAGGTGTTTTCGGTTGTTTTTACTCCTGCGTCTGTTGGAAAATAATCTTGCGATTGCAAAGAAAAAGCCAATAGTAGCGAGAAGAATAAAAGTAGTTTTCTCATATTAGTTTGAATTAGTTAAGGTTATTAGTTGCTAAATTTAAATAGAAGTGATTTGTAAACTGTTAAATCAAGTTAATTTAACAAATCTTTAAGAAATCTAAATTTCTTTGGAAGTTTCAAAATAAGTGATTAGTAAGTCGACAACGTAATTGTAAGATTGTATTCCTTTGTCTTGATTGTTGGCTTTTAGATAAGCGTTGTATCCCTTTTTTAAAATGGGTTCAAACGGATTTTTATAAGCTTTCCAAAATTGATAACTCGCATTAAAATCTTTTCGAATTCCCTTATTCACCGTTTTCCAGAGTTCTTTTGATAAATTTTTGTCTCTTTTTCTAATTTCAGAAATACAATAGCCAAAAGCCATTCTATAACTTGCATATTTAAAATAAATATCTTCATTATAATTCGCCGCTAAAAAACCAACAAAATTTGCTTCATTTTCGGCTGCAAAACCAATTTGATGCGCCATTTCATGACAAGTTGTTGTTGGATAATTCGTTTTAGGAATTCTGTCATTTACTTGTGCTTCTCCTGTTAATGGATTCAAATATCCCGACGTTCCATTATAGGTTTGTAGCAGACTCATCAAAGAGCTTTTTACAGATTTGTGCTGATATGTTAATTGCGGAAAGTCATTGGATAGCTTGTCATATCCAGCAATTGCCATGTTGTACATTTCTTTTTGATGATATGGATTCTCAACTTTTAAAGTATCGTTTTTAGTAATCTCTAATTGATAGAAATTTAGTTCTTTAACGATGTGTTCTGTTGCTTCCTGTAGTTGTGCTGTGCTATATTTAGAGGGATTGTATCCTAAGTTTTTTGCTAAAGGTTCTCTGTAATAATTCAAACCCCAAAATAGGTAAAAGCAAAAATAAATTATTGATAAAATTGAGACGAAATGAATCATTTTAGGAAGAATATTTCTAAATTTATATTTTATCAATCGATATAAAAAACGAATAAAAATAAATAGAAGAAAAGCAATCAAAAGATCACCAACAGAAAAAGGAATCCAACCCAACAGAATTCTTAAAGATGAAGAAATAGGTGGATAAATTCCGTTTGAATAATAACGTTCAATAAATGCAGAATTTTTAGCAGCCAATTGCACCAAAAGAATTTGAATTGGTAAGAGAACAGCTAATGCAGTATGTAATTTATTAATTTTCAAATAAACATCAATTTTAAATACTCCTTTTTCTTAGTTGAAAAAACAGAAAAGTAAATTTTAATAAAACTTACTTCGTGGGTAAAAATAGCGAATCAATTTAGAAGTTGACTGGTTATTAACAAGATAATAACAATTTAGTTTACAATAAATGTGTACAAATAAAAGTTGTATTTTAGAAACGTTAGTCGAAGTAAAAAATTACATTTGTAATCATGGAAAAAACGAATGCGGTCGCAGGCAAAAAGATAGATAAGAGCAGAATTATTAGCCTTGAAAAAGGTAAAATTCCGCCACAAGCAGTAGAGTTAGAAGAAGCTGTATTGGGTGCAATGATGATCGATAAAAAAGGAATTGATGATGTAATTGACATTTTGAGTTCTGATGCTTTTTACGACTCAAAACACCAAGAAGTCTATGCTGCGATTTATGAATTGTTCCAGAATTCTGAACCTATCGACCTTTTAACCGTTTCTAATTTGTTAAAAAAGAACGGAAAGCTAGAATTTGTTGGTGGGGACTTTTATTTAATTCGTTTGACACAAAAAGTAGCTTCTTCTGCGCATATCGAATTCCACGCAAGAATTATTCTTCAAAAATACATTCAACGTAGATTGATCTCAATTTCAAGTGAAATTATAGAGAATGCTTATGACGAAAGTACAGACGTTTTCGATTTATTAGATGATGCAGAAGGAAAACTGTTTGAAGTAACTCAAGGAAATTTAAAAAAGAGCTCAGAAGATGCAGGTTCTTTGGTAAAACAAGCATTGGCGAAGATTCAAGAAATAGGAAATCAAGAAGGAATGTCTGGTTTACAGACAGGGTTTACCAAATTAGATGCTTTAACTTCGGGTTGGCAACCGTCTGATTTGGTAATTATTGCGGCACGTCCTGGTATGGGAAAAACAGCCTTTGTAATTTCAATGGCAAAAAACATGGCCATCGATTTTAATCATGGTGTTGCTGTATTTTCTTTAGAGATGTCTTCTGTACAGTTGATTACGCGGATGATTTCTTCAGAAACAGGTTTGACTTCAGAAAAACTAAGAAAAGGAAACTTAGAACCTCATGAATGGGAACAATTAAATGTAAAAGTTAAGAAATTATCTGATGCACCTATCTTTATTGATGACACACCATCTTTATCTATTTTTGATTTGCGCGCAAAAGCACGTAGATTGGTATCGCAACACAATGTTAGAATTATAGTAATTGATTATTTACAGTTAATGACAGCGGGTGGAAAAGCAGGAGGAAACCGTGAACAAGAAATCTCTATGATTTCGAGAAACTTAAAAGCACTGGCAAAAGAGTTAGCAGTTCCTGTAATTGCACTTTCTCAATTATCGCGTGCTGTTGAGACGCGTGGAGGATCTAAAAGACCACTATTATCAGATTTACGTGAATCTGGAGCCATTGAGCAAGATGCAGATATTGTAAGTTTTATTTTCCGTCCAGAATATTACGGAATGACAGAATGGGATGATGACGAACACACGCCATGTGAAGGACAAGGAGAATTTATTGTGGCAAAACACAGAAATGGTGGTTTGGATAATATTCGTTTAAAATTTACAGGTCATTTGGCTAAATTCTCTGATTTAGAAGAAGGTTTTAGTTCAGAATTCCAATCTTCTATGAATGCAGATTTCCCAGATGATGTTTTTCCAGACCAAAGAATTGAGCCTAAAGATGCTTTTGGTGGAGACGATGAAAACTTACCTTTTTAATTATGAATAAAAAACTAATTGAAAATTTAGAAGATTTACAATTACTTCTCACTTCTTTTAGAAAACCAATTAAAAAAGAAATTTTTATTTATGCTTAATCAATATGGTATAAATTATTTATCTCAATTCCCAGATTTAGAAGGATTATCAAAACATTTAAATTAGTTTTTTGAAAATAAGAGCTATTTTAATTATAATAGTTAAGACATACTATAAATAGAGTTTTGAAAAAACTCCTAAATATTAAGATTCCTTTTCATTTCACACTCAATTTAGACATCATTTATTTATGTTCCAATAACCTAACTGTATAAAAAATAGTTAAAACTAAATAGCAAATTCATTTGCACGTAAAAATTTATTATATTTGTACGTATAATTAATTATTATGGATTCAAAACTCACATTGAAGTTAGACAAAACTGTTATTGAACAGGCAAAAGAATATGCAAAAGAGCATCAAACAAGTTTATCTCGTTTGATTGAAAGTTATTTAGCGCTTTTAACTTCTAAAGAAAAAAAAGAGGACGAATTTGAAATTTCACCTTTTGTAAAAAGTATTTCTACAGGAGTTAGTATTTCAAATGATATTGATATTAAAAAAGAGTATGGAGATTACTTGATAAAAAAATATAAATGAAAAAACGTATATTTCTAGATACTAATGTAATGTTAGATTTTTTAGGAGAAAGGTTACCTTTTTATATTTCTGCCGCAAAAATATTGTCGCTTTCTGATAAAAACCAATATACTTTAATTGTGTCACCAATTTCTTATGCTACTGTTAGCTATTTCTTAACAAAATCTGAAGGTTCAAAAGTTGCTATTCAAAAATTACGAAAATTTAAAGTAATTACAGAGGTTTGCATTATAAATGAACAAACTATTGAAAAAGGATTGAATTCAGATTTTACTGATTTTGAAGATGCACTTCAATTTTACAATGCAATAGATTCTAATTGTGATATTATAATTACAAGAAATAGTAAAGATTTTAAAAAATCTACAATTCCAGTATTATCTCCAGATGAATTTTTAAATACCTTATAATTTGAAAAAACTCCTTACCATAGTAACATTCCTTTTTATTTCAAACTCAATTTGGGCATCCTTTATATATGTTCCGATGAGTAATGATAATCAGAAAAACCATTTGAAAGCATACGGAATTGTTTATTTCTCTTTAGAAGCGGGTTTAAAATCGAAATGGTTATTAAATTACGATGGAGGCGCATTTTTAATTGAAAACAATAGAATTGTAGAAAATGAATGTAAAATTCGTGGTGTTTCGTACCAAATAATTTCAGATGCAAAATCGCAATTGATATTGCAAGAAATTGCGGCACCATCTTCAAATCAAGATGCGGTAACTTTAGAAAAAGCACCAAAAATTGCGGTGTATTCGCCAAAAGACAAAATGCCTTGGGACGATGCTGTAACCATGGTGTTAACCTATGCAGAAATTCCGTTTGATGTTATTTATGACAAAGAAGTTTTAGAAGATAAATTATTAATTTACGAATGGTTGCATTTGCATCATGAAGATTTTACAGGACAATTCGGACGTTTCTATGGGGCGTTTAGAACTGCACCTTGGTACATTAAAGGCAAACAAAGAGCAGAAAAATTAGCAACAGAATTGGGTTATTCGAAAGTTTCACAAGAAAAATTAGCGGTTGCAAAAAAGATTAGAGATTATGTTGTTGGTGGCGGTTTTATGTTTGCGATGTGTTCTGCAACCGATAGTTTTGACATTGCATTGTCTGCAGAAGGAGTAGATATTGCAGAAGCAATGTTTGACGGAGATGCATCCACACCCAATTATCAATCTAAAATAAATTATAACAAAACGTTCGCATTTAAAAATTATCAATTGATTAGAAGTCCAACAACTTATGAATTTTCAACAATTGACATGACTCGAAAGAGAAAAATTCCAAAAACATCCGATTATTTTTCATTGGTAGAATTTTCCGCAAAATGGGATCCTGTTCCTAGCATGTTAACGCAAAATCATACTACTATCGTAAAAGGATTTATGGGGCAAACCACTTCGTTCGATAGAAATACAGTAAAAAGTAACGTTTTAGTGTTAGGTGAAAATAAAGTAAATAGAGAAGCACGTTATATTCACGGAACCAAAGGAAAAGGAATGTTTACTTTTTATGGCGGTCACGATCCTGAAGATTATACACACAGGGTTGGCGATCCAAAAACGGAATTAGATTTGCATCCAACATCACCAGGATATCGTTTAATTTTGAATAATGTATTGTTTCCCGCAGCTAAAAAGAAGAAGCAAAAAACGTAAATGTTTGAATGACAATGATTTCACAGATTAGCTATAATTTTGTAAAAAAAATCTGTGAATTTTATTCTGTGAAATATTTGAAAGCTATTTTTAAATCAAAGAGTAATCAGGATTTTTATCCGTGTTAATTTTCGAAATTAGTTTCCAATAAAATTAGAAACTATTCATCTTTTCTATTCAGTTTTTTTGTTAATAAATCTTCAATAAATAAATTTTAAAGCGAATACAAATCCAATCACTTTTGTATTTTTGTTCGCAACAAATTATAACTAAAAATGTCAACAACACAACAATTACAAGATTTTACGCAACAAGTTCGTAGAGATATTTTACGCATGGTTCATAAAGTAAATTCTGGTCATCCAGGAGGTTCTTTAGGATGTGCAGAGTTTATTACTTGTTTATATCAAGAAGTAATGGAATATGATACAGATTTTTCTATGGATGGAAAAAATGAAGATCTCTTCTTTTTATCAAACGGACATATTTCTCCAGTTTTTTACAGTGTTTTGGCACATAGTGGCTTTTTTCCTGTGGAAGAATTAGCAACTTTTAGATTGTTAGACTCTAGGTTACAAGGACACCCAACTACGCACGAAGGTTTGCCTGGTGTAAGAATTGCATCTGGTTCTTTAGGCCAAGGAATGTCTGTTGCTTTGGGTGCTGCCCAAGCAAAAAAATTAAATGGAGATGCTAAAATTGTGTATACATTACATGGTGATGGTGAATTGCAAGAGGGTCAGAACTGGGAAGCAATTATGTACGCATCAGCAAAAAAAGTAGACAATATTATTTGTACCATAGATGTAAATGAAAAACAAATTGATGGAGCCACGGATGATGTTTTACCAATGGGAAGTATCAAAGCAAAATTTGAAGCTTTTGATTGGGATGTTTTAGATGTTGAAAAAGGAAATGATATTGAAGCTGTTTTGGCAGGTTTATCTGAAGCAAAATCAAGAACAGGAAAAGGAAAACCAGTTTGTATCTTACTACATACAGAAATGGGAAATGGTGTTGATTTTATGATGCATACACACGCATGGCATGGAAAAGCACCAAATGAGGAGCAGTTAGAAAGTGCTTTAGCTCAAAACCCAGCCACTTTAGGAGATTATTAATAGCCCATCCTTCCCGAAACTTCGGGATTCCCAAAGGGAAGGAACTTTTATAAAAAATAATCTTAATAAATAAATTTAAAAAAGAGCTTTTCATTAATTTTGAAAAGCTCTTTTTTTTATGATTTCATTTTAATTTTCCTGTAAGAATACCTTTATATTTACAACTAATAAAAAATAGTTGTAATCAAAAATGATTCAACAATCTTTAATCTTTGAATTTATAATTATTTAATCTTTTAAGAGTATATATGAAAATAGGTATTGTATGTTATCCAACATTTGGTGGAAGTGGAGTAGTAGCTACAGAGTTGGGAATTGCTTTGGCAGACAAAGGACATGAAATTCATTTCATTACCTACAATCAGCCTGTTAGGTTAGATTTTCTTTCACATAAATTGCATTTTCATCAGGTACAAATAGAAGAATACCCATTATTTGAATACCAACCTTATGAGCTCGCTTTGTCTAGTAAAATGGTAGAAGTAGTAAGAAAACACGAATTAGAAGTTTTACATGTACATTATGCCATTCCTCATGCCTATGCCGCTTTTATGGCAAAACAAATGTTAAGAGAAAAAGGATTAGATGTAAGAGTTGTTACAACACTTCATGGAACCGATATTACTTTGGTAGGTAGTCACCCAACCTATAAAACTGCTGTAGAATTTAGTATTAATAATTCTGATGTGGTAACCGCAGTTTCTAATAATTTGAAGGAAACCACCAATAAATTATTCAATATTACAAATAATATTGAGGTTGTTTACAATTTTATTGACACAGAAAAATACGACAATGCCAATAAAGAAGAATGCAAACGGTTGGCATTGGCAAAACCAGAAGAAAGAATTTTAACGCATATTAGTAATTTTAGACCTGTAAAAAGGGTAGAAGATGTTATAAGAGTTTTTAGTGAAGTACGAAAAAAAATTCCGTCTAAATTATTAATGATTGGTGAAGGACCAGAAAAAGTGAAAGCCAAAAAATTAACGAAAGAATTAAAAATTGCTGAAGATGTTTTCTTTTTAGGCAATAGTACCGAAGTTGCAAAAATATTATGCTATACAGATATTTTTCTACTGCCCTCTCAAACAGAAAGTTTTGGTTTGGCTGCTTTGGAAGCTATGGCTGCTGGTACCGCTGTTATTTCTACTAATACAGGAGGATTGCCAGAAGTAAATATTCAAGGAGAAACGGGATATTTAAGTAATTTAGGAGATGTTCATGATATGGCAAAAAATGCCATTTCCATTTTAAAAGACGATACAACTTTAGCTCGTTTTAAACAAAACGCAAAAAATCATGCAAAAAGATTTTCATTAGAAAATATACTTCCTGTTTATGAAGATATTTATAAATCGTGTTTTAAAAGTAAGGTATAAAGAAAAAGCTCAAACAAATTAATTGTTTGAGCTTTTTTATTACTTAAAATTCTTTTGATTTATTTTCCGAAAAGTCCACCTAACATACCTCCAAGTCCACCAGATTTTTTATTTCCACCTAAAAACATTCCAGCAACATCATCAATAACACTACCATCACCATCTGCGTCTAATATTTTTTCTAAGATACTTTGATCTTTATTAACTGAATTACCTCCTAATAAACCTCCTAAAAGACCTTTTAAATCTCCAGAGTTGCTAACATTCTGTTCTCTTTTTTGTTTTCCTAAAACACCCATCAAAATAGGCGCTGCAATTTTTAAAATATTTGCAACAGAACCAGCATCTAGACCAGATTTCTGCCCAATAATTTGCTGAACACCTTGTTGTTTATTACCTAAAATATGACTTAAAATTCCTGCTCCGTCTTGTTTTACATTTTCATCAACTCCACCACCAAACAAACCGCCTAGATTGTCTAAGATGCTACCATCGTGTTTATTAGATAGAGCTCCCATTAAACCTGCAGCACCCTCAGGAGTAGCAGCATTTCTTTCCATTGCTTTCATTAAAACGGGTAATGCCATCGCTAAAACACTACCTGTTTTGGTAGTATCAGTTCCAGTAGAACCTGCAACGCCAGAAACAATTTGTTTTCCTAAATCACTATTTAATAAGTCTAAAATACCTGCCATTTTATATATTTAATAATTAATATGTTTGTTTTCTTGAAATTTGACACAATATACAAATTAAAGTCACCAATATTTTTATTTTTTTTTTATCTTTCAAATTCAAAATAATTTTAAATATTTTAATGAAGAAATTAGCATTACACTGGAAAATATTAATTGGAATGGTACTAGGTATCCTTTTTGGTTTTATAATGAATACTGTAGATGGAGGTAAAGATTTTGTAACAGATTGGATCAAACCATTCGGAACCATTTTTATCAATCTCTTAAAATTAATAGCAGTACCGTTAATACTAGCTTCTTTAATAAAAGGAATATCTGATTTAAAAGATATTTCTAAAATTAAAAAAATGGGTTTAAGAACCATATCTATTTACATTGGTACCACTTTAATTGCAATAATTATAGGTTTAACCATTGTAAACGTGGTAAAACCTGGTGAAGGAATGTCTCCAGAAACCATCGAAAAAATTAAAATGAAGTACGAAACTTCTTCGGGTGTAACAGATAAGCTCGTAAAAGCATCTGCCCAAAATGATGCAGGGCCATTACAGGCTTTGGTAGATATTTTTCCAAGTAATATATTTCAATCTTTTGTAGATGCAAGCATGTTGCAAATTATCTTTTTTGCAATGTTTGTTGGGATTTCGTTATTATTAATTCCAGAGAAAAAAGCAAAACCATTAATAGATTTCTTTGATTCATTAAATGAAATGGTGATGAAAATGGTCGATTTAATTATGATTTTTGCTCCTTACGCAGTTTTTGCACTATTAGCAAACGTTATTATTGCTTTTGATGATACAGAAATACTCTTAAAACTACTCGTGTATGCTTTATGTGTTGTTGGTGGTTTAATATTAATGATTGGTTTCTACTTGATTTTAATAAGTGTGTATACAAAAAAATCACCGATGTGGTTTTTAAGACAAATAAGTCCAGCGCAATTATTGGCTTTTTCAACAAGCTCAAGTGCCGCAACTTTACCAGTAACTATGGAAAGAGTTGAAGAACATTTAGGAGTTGATAAAGAGGTTTCAGGATTTGTTTTACCCGTAGGAGCCACCATAAATATGGATGGTACAAGTTTGTATCAAGGAATTGCTGCCGTTTTTATCATGCAGGTAATTTGGCCAGAAGGCTTAACCTTTTCGAATCAATTGGTTATTGTTTTAACGGCTTTATTAGCTTCCATTGGTTCTGCAGCGGTACCAAGTGCCGGTATGGTAATGCTGGTTATTGTATTAGAATCTATCGGTTTTCCAGAGGAGTTATTACCAATTGGTTTGGCATTAATTTTCGCAGTAGACAGACCATTAGATATGTGTAGAACTACCGTAAATGTTACAGGAGATGCAACAGTGTCTATGATGGTAGCAAAATCTTTAGGCAAATTACATGATCCTAAACCTAAAGACTGGGATGATAATTATGATAAAGTGAAGTAAGATAGTTTCCAGTTGAGAGTATTTGTAAACAGTTTTGTTTGTCATTCAGAAAGAGATACGATTAAAAAATCTCAATTTTAAATATAAATGAGTCCAAAAATTCCAAGTCCTTTAGTTTCTGTAGATTGGTTGTATACAATTTTAAATAATAAAAATTTAATCATATTAGATTGTACCCTTCCTAAAGTTACAGATGATTCCATAATTTCTGAAGAAAAAAAACAAATTAAAGGAGCTTTATTTTTTGACATTAAAAATAATTTTTCAGATACAAAAGCAGCATTTCCAAATACGGTTTTACCACCAATAGAATTTGAGAGAAAAGCACAGGAAATAGGGATTAACCAAGATTCAGTACTCGTTTGTTATGACGATTTAGGCATCTATTCATCACCCAGAGTCTGGTGGATGTTTCAACTGATGGGTTTTAAAAATATCGCTGTGTTAGATGGAGGTTTGCCTGAATGGAAAATAAAAAATTATCCGATAGAAAATCCTGAAAATCATCAACCTAAACAAGGAAACTTTAAAGTTGATTATACATCAGAGAAATTAAAATGTACTGAAGATGTTCTCAATTCCATAGAAAACAAAGAAACTTTAATTGTAGATGCACGTTCTAAAGGAAGATTTTATGGAACCGAGCCAGAGCCAAGAAATAATTTAAAAAGCGGACATATTCCGAATTCTGTAAATTTGCCTTTTGGCGAAGTTCAGCAAGCTGGAAAAATGAAATCTAACGAGGAGTTAAAAAGTATTTTTAAAGAATATCAAAATAAAAAAGAAGTGATTTTTACCTGTGGTTCAGGAATTACTGCCGCTATTTTGGCTTTAGGAGCTGAAATTGCGAACATCAAAAACGTTTCAGTTTATGACGGTTCTTGGACAGCCTGGGGAAGTACAGATCATTTACCAATTTCATTATAAGTTATGAATTTAGATTGGACCAAAAAAGAGTTTGAAGCCTATTTGCTTTTATATGCAGCGCATTGCAACCATATAGAAGATATTGAAGAACAAAATTATATTTATTCTAAAGTAGATGAAAAAACATTTCATAAAATCCATACAGAAGTTGTAGTAGATTCAGACGAAGTGAGTTTGAATAAAATTGAGCAATATTATTTTGAAAATGATTTTACACAAGAAGAAAAAGACAGCTTATTAAGAGAGGTGAAAAAAGTGTTTTTTGCTGATGGCTCTGTGGACATTCAAGAAAAAAAAGTCTTTACAATTTTGAAGAAAATAATTCAGTAAATATTCATTTTTTATTGAATTTGAAGATTTACTGATAGTTAAGTGATCTATTTTTTTGAGGAGAAAATCAACAGAGAAACACCTATTTTCTAAACAAATGCTTTCAATTGATTGAATTTGTCAATTACAACATCTGCATTTTCTAATGTTTGACCTTCAGAAAGTTTATTAGCATAGCCAAAGACAAAGATATTGGCATCATTCGCAGCTTTAATTCCATTATCAGAATCTTCAATTACAATACAATTTTCTTTAGGTATATTTCCTAAAACAGCCGCTTTTTCAAAAATTTCTGGGTGTGGTTTTGATTCCATTAAATCTGCGCCAGATATTTTCGCCGTAAAATATTGGTTGAGATTAAATCTCTTAAAAACACGATCTATATTGATCATTGCAGAAGAGGAAGCTAAAATCAATGTGATTCCCCTGTTATAGAAATAATTGATAATTTCCTCGACTCCGTCTACCAAATGTAGATTTGGGTCGTTTTCAAAAAAGTTCACATAGCGTTTTCTCTTTTCTAGAACCAATTCTTCAGGATTGCTATCTAAATTAAAATGCGCAACCAGTCTTTGAAAAGCATTGATGGTAGAAGAACCTGTAAAAGATTTGTACAGTCCATCTGAAACAGCTACACCTAAAGAGTTAAAGGTTTCGTAATAGGCTTTTTTATGGATCTCTTCAGAATCTATAATAACACCATCCATATCAAATATGACACATTCAATTTCTATTGGTAAATTCATTTTAATTTAAAAATTTTGCTTTTAATTCAGGAGTGGGTATCATACAACTTTCTTTTTGTCCAAACCATTGGTATCTGTTTTTAGCAATATAATCGTAGATGAAATCTCTAAATCCCTCAGGAAAAATCCATAAAACTTTGGTCAGGTTCCACATTCCGCCAAAATCATTCATCACTTTTAATGCGGCTGTAGATTTTACATCGTAAGAAATTCCTGGTTCATATAAAATAATAGCATCTGTTTTAGAAGTATCAATTTTTAAATAATCGATAATTTGTTTTCCCGATTCAGACTGAATTGCAGCAAATAAAAAAGTATTTTTTTTATCGTGACGAATTGCTTTTATCACTGAATTATTGCATAAATTACAAATACCATCAAACAAAATTACTTTCTTATTTTTGGGAATATCAATCATTTAACTACTTAAATTTTATGAATTGCAAAGATACTTTAACTTTTTTTAATTGAATAAATTTCCCTCTTGGTTTTCCAAGAGGTATCAATTGATAATGTCATTCCCGTGAAAACGGGAATCTAAAATAATTTTTTTTTGGGGAGATTTAGTAATAGCATTTTTAGTTACCAATATTAAAAAAAAGATGATTTTAAAAAAATAACTATTTTCTTGTAACATATTTTATTTTGAGGCGTCTTATGTGTGTATTTGAATTGTTTTTCTTGTTGCTTTTAACATAAAATTAGCAACGGTACTCAATAGCAATCAATACTTTTATATCAAAAACCAACTGATGATTAAAATAGAACAACTACACAAATCTTATCCAATAGGAAAAGATTCTTTACACGTATTAAAAGGAATAGATTTACATATAAAAGAAGGCGAATTTGTTTCTATTATGGGTTCTTCTGGTTCTGGAAAATCTACTCTATTAAACATTGTTGGCTTATTAGATGTGCATGATGAAGGTAATTATTACTTGAATGGACAGCTAATTAAAGACATGAATGAGAAAAAAGCGGCGCAATTGCGTAATAAATTCTTAGGCTTTGTCTTTCAGTCCTTTAATTTGATATCTTATAAAACTGCGCTAGAAAATGTGGCATTGCCTTTGTATTACAAAGGGATCAATAGAAAAGAACGTTTAAAAATAGCATTAGATTACTTAGATCAAGTAGAGTTGAAAGATTGGGCAAACCACTTACCAAATGAACTTTCTGGTGGGCAAAAACAGCGTGTTGCTATTGCTAGAGCCTTGGTGACCAAACCAAAAGTAGTTTTAGCAGATGAACCAACGGGAGCTTTAGATTCTACAACAACAGATTCTGTAATGGATCTATTAAAAGATATTAATGATAAAGGAATGACCGTCTTTGTCATTACACACGAAGAGGAAGTTGCAGCCCAAACAAAAAGGATTGTTCGTCTAAAAGATGGTGTCATCATTAGTGACGAGTTAACCAAAGCAGCTAAAGCGGTTTAATATGTTTGATTTAGATCGTTGGAGAGAAATTTTTCAAAGTATTAATAAAAACAGGTTACGTTCTGTAATGTCTGGTTTTACTGTAGCTTTTGCAATTTTATTGTTTACATTATTATTTGGTATTGTAAGCGGACTAAGTAATTCTTTTAAAGGTGCTTTTGCAGATGATGCTCAAAACTCTATGAGAGTTCGTGTTTGGAAAACTTCTAAACCTTTCAAGGGTTTACAAACAGGAAGAAGAATTCAGCTTAGAAATGACGATTATAATTATGTTGCAGACGAATACGCAAATAAAATTCAATACCAATCTGCACGAATTTATAAAAACTTTACGATAAAATATAAAAACGAAGCAAGCACATACAATGTTAGAGCTGTAAATCCAGATCATCAATTTTTAGAAAAAACAATTATAGATGAAGGTAGATTTTTAAATGAAAGAGATTTAAGAGAAAAATCGAAATCGATTGTAATTGGAAGGTTAGTTAAAGAAGATTTATTTGGAGAAAGACCTGCTTTAGGGAAAAGAGTAAATGTAAACGGAAGTTCTTATTTAGTGATTGGTATTTTTTCTGATGAAGGTGGTGATAATGAAGAGAGGATGGCTTATATACCAGTTACTACTGCACAAATGATGTATGGTAATAATGATTACATCAGTCAGATTGTGTTGGGGTATAATCCTAATTTGAGCTTAGACCGAGCGATTGCTTTTGGGAATCAAATGGAAAGAGATTTACGGAAGAAGTTAAATATTCATCCAGATGATCAAAGTGCACTTTCTGTTAGAAATATGGCAGAAGCAAACAAAGGTGTAGGACAGTTTATGGGAATTCTATATGCCATTGTAATTTTAATAGGCTCTGGAACTTTAGTGGCAGGAATTATTGGGATTTCTAATATTATGATTTTTGTGATAAAAGAAAGAACCAAAGAATTTGGAATTCGAAAAGCTTTAGGTGCAGTACCGTCTTCTATTGTAGGTATGGTGGTTCAAGAATCAGTATTAATTACAACCATTGCAGGATATCTCGGGCTCTCCTTGGGAACCTATATTTTAACTTTAATTGGAGACAGTTTAGAAGAAGATTATTTTATCAAAGACCCAAGTGTAAGTCCTGGAATTGTTATTGGAGCAACAATTGTATTGATCTTATCAGGCTTAATTGCAGGCTACGTACCCGCAAAAAGAGCCGCAAATATTAAACCTATTGAAGCACTAAGAGCAGACTAATTATGAAATTTTTATTTGATTCAGATACTTGGCAGGAAATTTACGGAAGCATCCGTAAAAACAAAGTTAGAACTGCAATTACTATCATTGGAGTATTATGGGGGATTTTTCTTTTAGTAGTGCTATTAGGTGCTGCAAGAGGTATGGAAAACGGTTTTAATAAATTATTTGGAAATTTTGCAACCAATAGCGTTTTTGTATGGACACAATCTACAGATACCCCTTTTAAAGGTTTTCAAGAAGGAAGAAGATTTAAATTGACAATGAATGATATTGCCGTTTTAAATTCTGAATATTCTGAAGAAATTAAATTACTTGCACCTAGAAACCAAACAAGTAACTTAATTATACATGATTTTAAATCGGGTGATTTTAGGGTTAGTGGAGATTATCCTGTATTAGATCAAATTCAAAAGAAATCTTTGTTATATGGACGATTTTTAAATGAAAATGATATTTTGTCAACAGCAAAAGTAGCAGTCATATCAGAAGATATGTACAAACAATTGTTTGATAAGGATGTAATGCCTATTGGTCAATATATAAAAATAAATAGTATTAATTATAAAGTTATTGGAGTTTACAAACCTTCAAACACCATAGATTTTGATGGAGATTGTGCCTATATTCCTTTTACGACTTTTAGAAAAGTATACAATACAGCCAATAAAGTAGATTGGATGATGATTACTGCAAATGAAGGAACCGATATAGAGCAAATGGAGAAAGATGTGTTATTAACACTAAAAGGACTTCATAAAGTACACCCTGAAGATGAAAGAGCTTTTGGTAGCGTGAATTTAGGAAAAGAAATTGGGAAAATTACAGGTTTTATAACTGGAATGCAGTTTTTAACCTGGTTTGTAGGAATTGCAACCTTAATTGCAGGAGTTTTTGCGATTGGGAATATTCTATTAATCACTGTAAAAGAAAGAACAAAAGAAATAGGAATTAGAAGAGCCTTAGGTGCAACACCTAAAAGCATCAGGCAACAAATTATTTTAGAGTCTGTTTTTCTAACAACTATTGCAGGAATGCTAGGTATTATATTTGGGAGTTTTGTGCTGTTTATAATTGATTCCGCATTTGGTCAAGGAGAAGATGCTGCTTTGATAAACCCAACAGTAAATATTCCCATTATTTTGATAGCATTTGCCACACTAATAGTTCTAGGAACTTTAATAGGATTAATTCCTGCGCATATGGCAACAGTAGTAAAACCAATAGAAGCATTAAGAGAAGAATAAAATCAATTAACAACAAATCATGAGTAAGAGATCAAAAATTATTTTAATAGTTATCGCAGTATTTTTTATTGCAGCACTTGTTTGGTTCGGTAAAAAGAACAAAAAAGGTATTGTAGAATATGAAACTGAAACCCCGTTTAGAACAACCATCATTAAAAAAACAGTTGCTACTGGTAAAGTAACACCTTTAGAGGAAATTGAAATTAAGCCTCAAATAACAGGAATTATCGACAAAATTATGTTGTTAGAAGGTTCTAAAGTGAAAAAAGGAGACTTGATTGCAACGGTAAGAGTAGTGCCAAACGAGCAATCTTTAATAAGTGCAAGAGGTAGAGTAGACAATGCAAAACTGAGAGTAAATAATGCAGCAGTTTCTTACAAAAGAACTAAGAATTTATTTGATAAAGGTGTAATTGCCAGAGCAGAATATGAAGGTGTAGAATTGACTTATGATCAAGCGAAACAAGATTTAAAAAATGCTCAGAATGATTATTTGATTATCAAAAGAGGTTCTGCTGGTTCTGGAGGTTCAGCAAACACAAATATTATGGCACAAATGTCTGGAACCATTTTAGAAATTCCTGTAAAAGAGGGTGATCAAGTAATTCAATCTAACAACTTTAATGCAGGTACAACTATTGCTTCTATAGCAGATATGAGTAAAATGATTTTTGAAGGAAAAGTAGATGAATCTGAAGTTGGAAAATTAGTGAATGGAACAGATATTGAAGTTTCAATTGGTGCTATTGAAGGTAAGAAATTTCCTGCAAAATTAAACTTTATTGCTCCTAAAGGAACCGAAGAAGGTGGCGCAGTACAATTTAAAATTAAAGCAGATGTTTCTTTAGATGATAAATTCTTTATAAGAGCAGGGTATAGTGCAAATGCAGATATTGTTTTGGTGAAAAAAGACAGTGTTCTTTCTATTAAAGAAGGATTATTAAAGTTTGATAAAAAAACAGAAGAACCTTATGTAGAAGTTAAAACAGGCGAAGGTACTTTTGAAAAAAGAACTTTAGAATTAGGAACTTCAGACGGCGTAAATGTAGAAGTTTTAGCAGGTGTTACCAAAGATGATGAAATAAAAATTTGGAACAAAGTTTCTAAAGATGATAAAAATAAAGAGAACTAATTTTAAGAATTAGCTGATTTTAAAAAGAGGAACTTATTTATTTAAGCTCCTCTTTTTTATTTTATATAGTTTGTAATAATTATTTAAAGCTTTTACATGAGATAACTAAACCTTAACAAAGTTAATGTTGTTAAGGTGTTATTTGGAATCTTGAATTTTAAACCTTAAACCTTAAACCTCAAACCTCAAACCATTTTCAAACCCACCAAACTAAAAAGAACTTTTTAATTTCTCCATTTTGTTTTTTTAACCAACACAATGGCGAAAACTGTCTTTCTAAATAGTCATTAGATTTCTGATTAAAATCCGTATAGTTTAGCCAAGGTACATTTTGGTTCGGAATTACCAACCAATCTTTTTTATTAGGAATATAGAATTTGCAATTAGAAAACTGTTTTAATTCTTTTTGATTGATATAAAACCCAACAATACAATCTAGATTGAGTTGCTTTAATTGTATGTTTAGATTAGCATAAGGAACAAATAATTGTGCTTTAAAATAAACTTGTTGTTCCATGTTTTTAGCATTTAAGTTGAGGGTACTTAAATAGGCTGAACATTCATCAGAGTAGAGTAGTGGCAATTGTTTTTCTTTCAATTTAGAAAGTTTTTCAACCAAAGAATCTTTTCTATTTGGACCAATAAAATGTTCAATTTCAGTTTCTCCAACAGAAGCATGATACAGGTAGAACTTATAAATAATTTCTAAATGAATGGTTTTTTGATCTCTTAAAACAATACAATCTAATTCTCCTAAAGTTCTTTTTTCTTGTTGAATTTGAATATTTTCTGATATGATTTCTACGGATAAATCTTGAGCTAATTGGTAAGAAACAAAACGTTCTATATATTTTCCCAAACGTAAATTTTCATTAATTTCAAGATCTATTTTTGTAGATTTCAATTGAATATAAAATTGATCTAATTCATAAACGGTATTACCATTCCACAAACAAGAAGTCTGTAAAAAACCTTCAAATCTTTTTTGAATCTCTTTTGTTTTTTGATGCATTTCAAATTCGAAGTTACAAATCTATTTTGTAAATTGATCCTCTAAAATTTTATTAAAAAATGCAATTTGAAAAATCCACTTTTGAGTACCTTCAGAATTTAAAGAAAAACAATAACAGAGATTGGTTTGCAGATCATAAAGATACCTATTTAAAAGCACAGCAAAATGCAAAAGACGTGTTTGCAGAAATACACATCAACTTGCAAAAGCACGATGAAATAGAGAAATCTAAAATGATGCGAATTTATAGAGATGTACGTTTTTCTAAAGATAAAACTCCTTATAAGGTTCATTTTGCAAATTCATACTCTAGATTAGGTAAAGAATTAAGAGGTGGTTATTTTTTAAGAATTAGACCAGGAGAGTCTTTTTTAGCTGGCGGATTTTGGGATCCAAACAAAGAAGATTTATTTAGAATTAGAAAAGAAATTGAATTGGACGCTTCAGAAATTAAAAACATTTTAGAAAATAAACATTATAAAAAACATTTTGGCGGTAAATTTGAAAGCTTTAGCGAGTTAAAAACGGCACCCAGAGGTTTTGATAAAGAACACCCAGATGTTGATCTATTGCGTAAAAAAGGATTTATAGCGAGTAAAAATTTTACAGATGCAGAAGTGCTATCTCCTAATTTTGTAGAAGAAGTAGATAAGAGTTTTAAGGCTTTACGTCCGTTTTTTAATTTGTTTAGTGATATTTTAACCACTAATTTGAATGGAGAAACTCTTTAGATTTACGGTTTTAAAGTTCCAAGTTTAAAGTTGGAATTAAAGAGGTTTTAGATTCTTATCAACTTCACGCTTTAAAACCAAAACGGTTATTATTGTAGATAAGGTATCTGCAATTGGGAAAGACCACCAAACACCGTTCACTCCATAATAGATGGGTAAAAAGTAGGCTAGAGGAATCAAGAATATTCCTTGTTTTAGAAGCGTTAATAATAATGCGGGCATCGCCTTTCCTGCTGCTTGAAAATATGCGGAACCAATTAGTTGCATGGTAACAATTGGCGTTACCAAAAATACAACTAGCATTGCATCTGGTGTTTGTTCTAATAGCGTTGCATCATTGGTGAAAATCCAAATAATTTGTTCTTTAAAAATAAGAATTGCAATAAAAATGATAGTTCCTAAAATGGATCCAAAATAAATAGACTTCTTGATGGTTTCTTTAACACGATCATTTTTTTCTGCACCAATATTAAAGCCAGCAACTGGTAAAAATCCTTGAGAAACCCCTAAAACAGGAGATAAAGCAAACATCATTACTCTATTTATAATTCCAAAAACGGCAATAGAAATTTCGCCACCATAGGTAAAAAGTGAATAATTTAAAACAATCATTAAAATACTTATGGCACCTTGTCTTACGATAGAAACACCACCCAGTTTCGTGATTTCTTTTACAATTTTAAAATCTAATTTAAAGTTTTTTGGAATTATTTTCAATTCACTTTTCGAAGATAAAAAGAAAGATAAAATATACAAACCACAACTTGCATAGGATATGGAAGTCGCCAAACCTGCGCCCCACATTCCCCAATCAAAAACTTTTATAAAAAGAATATCTAACAGAACGTTTAGAACGGCAGGAACCATCATCGCATACATGGCAAATTTGGGTTTTCCTTCGGCTCTAATTACAGGATTTCCCATCATTGCAAAGGCTAAAAATGGAACGCCATAAATAATCACGCCAAAATATTCGGATGCAATGGGTAAAATAGCTCCTTTGGCTCCAAATAAATTCAGAATGGGAACACTAAAAACATTTCCCAGCACTACAAAGAGAATGGCTAAAATAACGGTTAAGCAAATCTGATTTCCGAAAGTTAAGAAGGCTTTTTCAGAATTATTGGCGCCCAAGGCTCTAGAAATAATGGAACTTCCTCCAATACCAATTCCCATTCCTATCGAAGAAATTAAAAAAGCAATAGGTAAAACCACCGTAATTGCAGCAATTGCCAAAACACCAATCCATTGTCCCACGAAAATCGTGTCTACAATCATATTTAAAGACATTACAAGGATTCCTATAGTTGCAGGAACCGCTTGTTTTATCAATAATTTACTAATTTTTTCTGTACCTAAATCGCTTGCTAGTTTGTTCATAAAAGTCGTGCAAAGAAACTAAATAATTTATGTTTTTTCGAAATTGAAACATCAATAATTATTATAGGACTATTAAAATTTCTAAGTTTGTTAAAAATTGAATAATGGAAACTATTTTTGAACTAAAATTAGAAGTAACATCAGAAGATATTGATGATTTAAATCATGTAAACAACGTGGTTTACGTAAAATGGATGGATACCGTTGCTTTTAAACATTGGTCTTTTCTAACTTTAGAAAACCCTTTACCAGAATATATTTGGGTGGTGTTAAAACATGAAATTGAGTACTTAAAACAAGCTGTTTTAGGAGATGTAATTACCGTAAAAACTTGGGTAGGAGAAACAAGAGGTTTTCAATCTGAACGTTTGATGGAATTTTATAAAAACAACGAGTTATTAGTAAAAGCAAAAACTATTTGGGGAATGTTAGATGCTAAAAGCTACAAACCCGCTAGAATTAGAGAAAATGTATTGAAAGTATTGCAACCACCTAAATAAAAGTATCTTTGCAAAATATATTAGAAATAGCAATTATGTCAACATTTACAGCGTTAGGAATTCAAAAAGAATACATTCAAGGATTAAAGGAATTGGGAATTAAAGTTCCTTCAGAAATTCAAGAAAAAGCAATTCCTATTTTATTAAACTCAAAAGTAGACTTTGTAGGTTTAGCGCAAACAGGTACAGGGAAAACGGCTGCTTTTGGTTTGCCAATATTACATCATATTGATACAAGCAAAGATGAAATTCAAGCATTAATTTTATCGCCAACAAGAGAGTTGGTGCAACAAATTAAAAAACAGCTTTTTAAATATACAAAATACTGTTCTGAAAAAATCTTTTTAGAAGCTGTTTTTGGTGGTGAGAAAATTGACATTCAGATTGGTAAATTAAAAAGAACCACACATGTTGTGGTTGCAACTCCAGGTAGGTTAGTAGATTTAATTGAACGTGGAGAAATTGACATTAGCAATATTAAAACCTTGGTTTTAGATGAAGCAGATGAAATGCTGTCTATGGGTTTTAAACAAGATTTAAATAGAATCTTGAAGTTTACAACAGGAGAAAGAAATACCTGGTTGTTTTCTGCAACAATGCCAGATGAAATTCAACGTATTATTAAAACCTACATGGATGCTAATGCACAAAGAATAGAAATTGATAGAAATTCTTTGGTAAATGAGAATATTAGACATCAATATGTTAAGACTACCATTAAGCAAAAAACGAACGATATTATTTCTTATATAGGAAGAAGAGGAACTGAAAGAGGAATTATTTTTTGTAGAACAAAATTAGGCGTTCAAAACCTTTTTAATCAATTAAAAGACGAAGGTTTTTCTGTGGGTGCTCTAGAAGGAGATATGCAGCAAAGAGATCGTGAAAAAGCAATGAGAGCTTTTAAGAATGAGAGCGTTCAATACTTAATTTCAACTGATGTTGCTGCAAGAGGAATTGATGTAAGAGGTTTAGAGTTTATAATCCACCACCAATTGCCAGAGCAATTAGAATACTACACACATAGAAGTGGAAGAACAGCAAGAGCTGGAAAAACTGGGAATTCGATTGCTTTTATTTTACCAAGTGAATTGGAAAGAATTCATGAAATTCAAAAAGACTTACATATAAAATTCACAGAAATTACAGCCTAAAATGGATGTTATTTATGCGTTAGATATTTTAGGCACCTTTGCTTTTGCAGTAAGTGGTGCTTTGGTCGCTTCAGATAAAAAATTCGATTTATTTGGGGTGATAATTATTGCATTTGTAACTGCTGTAGGTGGCGGAATGTTAAGAGATATTTTAATAAATGCGCATCCAATTAATTGGATTGGCGATTTAAATTATTTATACACTATTTTTTCGGCGGTTTTTTTAACGTTTCTTTTTAAAAGTAAAATTTTACCACTAAGTAAAACGATGTTTTTGTTTGATACTATTGGTTTGGGTGTTTTTACTTTATTAGGTTTAGAAAAAGGATTGACTTATGATTTACACCCATTAATTGCCTTAATTATGGGGATGATTTCAGCTGTTTTTGGTGGTGTCTTGCGTGATGTTCTAACAAATAAAGTACCGTTAATCTTTGAAAAAGAAGTATATGCCTCTGCTTGTTTAGCAGGTGGAATTACCTATTTAATTTTAAATTATTTTAAAGTTGAAGAAGATATAAACTTTATCATTTCTGCTTCTATAGTGGTAATTATTAGAGTGATTGCTGTAAAATTCCACTTAGAACTTCCGAAGGTAAAAGATGATATTTTTGGTAAATAATATAAAAAAGCGAAGTTAATACTTCGCTTTTATTTTAAGTCATTATACTTACTCTACATCTTTCATCAATTCTCTTATAGAACGTAATAATTGTTGATCTATTCCATTATCGATTTGTCCAGGCATATTTTTAACCTGTATTAATGGTTCAGTTTGATTATTTTCCATCCATTCTCCTGCTTTATTTTTTGCGCTTATCGGAACAACTCCCCAGTAAGATCCATTTGGTAAACTTTCCCATCCTGCAAAACTACAAGTACCAGGAACTGGCATTCCAACTGTTTTTCCAATTTTTAGATCTGTGTAACCAGAAGCATAACAATGTCCATCAGAATACATACTTTCATTAAAAATAGATAAAGTTGGTTTTACCCAGCGTGAAGTTGGTTCTCCACCAACAACCTTAGCTTCAGTTGCATACGTTATAAAAGGAACACCTGTAAAAAACATTGCTAAATCTGCCACTAAATCTCCACCGCCATTAAATCGCGTATCAACAATGACCCCTTTTTTTTCTGAATATTTTCCCATCATATCTTGGTAAATGCTTCTGTAAGGACCATCACCCATTCCTGGAATGTGAACATAACCTAACTGCCCATTACTTAATTTTTCAACTTCTTTCTCATTTATTTTCACCCACCTATCATATAATAATCGATTTTCGTCTCCCAAAGAAATTGGTTTTATAGTAATAGTTTGTGTTTTTTTAGTTTTAGGATCTAATATATCCAATAACATAAATTTGCCTACTTTTCTATTAAAATATTTTGCAACATCCTCATTTTTTTCGATTGAAACACCATCAATTTTTTTGATAATCATTCCAGCAGTAACTTTAAATTTCGCTTTATCTAATGGACCATCTTTAATAATTTCTTCAATCAAAATTCCATCATCAGTATAATTATAGTTCATAAAAATACCCAAAGAAGCTGTGGTATCTGCATTTGAAACATTACTACCTCTATAACCTGCACCAGCATGAGATACATTTAATTCGCCTAACATTTCTGATAACATTTCAGAAAATTCATATGTATTACTAATATGTGGTAAATATTTTTGATACTCATTCTTCATTTTCCCCCAATCCACACCGTGAAAATCTGGATGATAAAAAATAGCATTTGTACGAATCCAAACATGGGAGAACATAGCTTCTCTTTCTGCATATTCGTCTAATTTTATTTCTCCTTTAATTTGAACTCCTTTTTGTTTTTTAGTTTCAGGATCTAGTTTGGTGATTTTTCCGCTACTTAAAAGATATAAGTTTTTCATTTCTTTATCCCATTGTAAACTTCCAAAACCAACATTTAGTTTCATTAACATTTTAGTTTCTCGAGTACGTAAATTTGTACTCCAAAGATTAGATTTACCTTCAAAACTCGCTAAATAGTATAATTTGTCTCCTTTTTTAGATAATACAGCATCTCCTAGACGTGATGAATGAATGGTTAACCTCTTCGTTCTATCTTTCATATTATCCCAATCAAAAGTTAAAGGGTTTTCTTCTTTTTTTTCCTCCTTCTTATTTTTACCTTTTTTCTTATCATCCTTTTTATTTTTTTCTTCTTTTTCTTTTTTCTTTTTTTCTACTTCTTTTATCGCTTCTTTTAATTTATAATCTTCATCACTTAAGTTAAATTCGTCCCAAGCATCTTGCGTAAAAAACATACTATACACATCATTTTGAGAACGACCACTTGTAGCGTATGATTTCAATCCGTTTTTATTACTAAACCATATCATTTGCTTACCATCATTTACCCATTTAGGTGAAGCATCATAATAGCCACTTTCGTTTAAATTTATTCTTTTAGAACCGTCTGCTGCCATTAATAAAACTTCACTATTACTTAATGTTTTGCTCCAATCTACTAATAACCATTTGCTATCTGGACTCCATGTAAAATATTTGTCTCCATCTCTCATGTGAAACAAATCTTTTGGTGTTAAAAGTGTTACTTCTTTATTTGTTTTTACATCTCTAATTTTTAAAGTTCTTCTTCCTTCAATGAACGCTATTTTTTTTCCATCGGGAGAATATTCTGCTAAATAATTGTCTAACGTATTATCAATTAAAACTTCTTCTTTTATTAAAGTTGCAGCGTAAAAAAACGGTTCTTGCATTCTTGTTTTTTTAGTTTTAAAAACACTCCATTTTCCATTTCTTTCACTACTGTAAATAACAGATTCACCTTTAGGTCCCCAAGAAACAAAACGTTCTCTTTCTGGCGTATTTGTTAATCTTTTGGTGAACGATTTATCTACAGAAGTAACAAAAACTTCTCCTCTTGCTATAAAAGCAATTTCTTTTCCGTTCGGAGATACAGAAATTTCATTAATGCCACCATTTACGGAAATAAATTTATCTGTATTTTCTTTATCTTGAGTAATGATATTTACATATATTTTTTTCGCTTTTTCGCCTTCTCTCATTGTATACAATTCACCATCATAACCAAAAGAAACCACCCCATTTCCAACACTTAAAAAACGAATTGGATGCAGTTTAAAGTTTGTTAATTGTTCATCTTGATTTGGGTTTTCTAAAGAAAGCTTATGAATGTTAAAAGTGCCGCTTCTTTCACTCAAATAATAAATACTTTTTTCATCTTTACTAAAAATAGGTTGTCTGTCTTCTGCATGGTGAGAAGTAATCATCTTGTGCGCACCAGATTTTGTATCATATGTCCAAATATCTCTTGTGATTGAAGAAGTATGATGTTTTCTCCATTCATTTTCACCTCCTTTTTTATCATGATAAATCATCTTTTTTCCATCTTTAGAATATTGTACATATTCTGCAGGAATTGTTAAGAGTTGTGTTACTTTTCCTGAACTTATTGGTACGCTATACAATTCTGATTGTGAGGAGTGAGGGAATTGTCTATGACTTGCAGCATCTTGTCTCAATGCCCCAAAAACAACTTCATTATCATTTGCAGAAAATGAATAAGGATGTTCATCATTAGAATGGAAGGTCAATCTGGTAGCTTGACCACCATTTGAACTCATCACAAAAATGTCAAAATTACCATATCTGTTAGATGCAAAAGCAATTTTGCTTCCGTCCTTGTTCCAAACAGCTTTATAATCGTGTGCACTGTGATAGGTTAATTGTTGCGCATTTCCGCCAGCTGAATTTACTTTGTATAAATCACCTTTATAGGTAAATGCAATTTGTGATCCATCAGGAGAAATTGAAGAATGTCTCATCCATTGAGGATTGTTTTGACCATATATTGATATGGAGAAAAGTGTAAAAAATAAGATTAGTTGTTTCATTTATTAAATTTTTCCTAATTTAATAATTTGAACTAAGATGTTACATTTTTAATATGTTAAAAAAAGCTTAACGCTTAAAAAATTAAACTGATAGAAGTATGGATAGGCAATTATTTAATAATATAAATGAATTTAGAACTATGCTAGGTAGAAGTTTACCTAAAGGAAATTGGTACTCAGTAACCCAGGAAATGATTCATGATTTTGCCAATGCAACACTAGACAAACAGTGGATTCATGTAGACGAAGTTAGAGCAGCCAAAGAGTCTCCTTATAAAAGTACCATCGCACATGGCTTTATGTCTGTTGCGATGATTTCTAAATTACTAGAAGATGTTTTTGTCATTAAAAGTTTAAAGATGGGCTTGAATTATGGTTTGAATAAAGTCCGTTTTCCAAATCCAGTTACTGTACAAAGTAAATTAAGAATGCATGCAAAAGTTATTGGCATTGACGATCTAGCGAACAACGGTATTAAAGCTACTTTTTCTTGTATTATAGAAATTCAAGGGCAAGAAAAACCAGCCTGTGTCGCTGAATTTTTAGCGGCTTTATACGAATAAAAAAGCCTGCAAGTTGCAGGCTTTTTTTTAGTAGATCGTTATTATTACTATTTTAGAATTCCATCTTGAATACATTTCTTAGAATACCAAATTAAGAAAGCACAAACAATAATAACCATAACTGGCATGATGATCATATTCAATTCAATATTTGTTAAAATATATACTTGCTGAATCGTTGCGCAAATTCCTGAAATGATAAATAAATAATAAGCTACTTTCTTTCTTGCTAAAAGGAATATACATCCTAAAAGTCCGCCAAAAACGGCCAAAGCAAATAAGGCAGTTATCCAAGCAGGATATGTTATCATCATTTCTGCTTGTTGTTCTTTTGGTAGTTTGGCAATCATTTCATCTGTCATAAAAACTTGCAATAAGTAAGCACCTACGCCCATTAAATTCCAAAGAAGCGCACATACACCAATTATCCAAAAAGATGTTGTTGGTTTTGTTGAATTAATTTCCATAATTAAAAGTTTAGTGAATTGATTGTTTAAATGTAATAAAAAAAAATTGTAAAATCCAAAAATGTAAAGTATATTTGTCATTATATAAAGTAAACTTGTCTAATTATAAAATATATAGTATGAAAAATACATCCATTTGTGAAAGAGAAAGAAGTTATTTAGAGAGAATGAATAAGTTTCAATTGGCTCATAAATTTAAAAAATTTGGTTATTATATCACCTTTATTGCTTTTGGGGGTATGATTGCAAAGAAATTTTTTGACGAACCAGATTGGGTAAAACCACTTTTGTCTGGGATTTTATTAGTTGGAATGTTGCTATTATCTATTTCAAAAGATAAAATCGAAGATGAATTTATTGAAACCTTAAGAGCACAATCTTATAGAATCGCATTTATTTTAGTCATTCTTTACACTCTTGTACAACCTTTCATTAATTATGGAGTTGGTTTATTGTTTAATGAAAATGAAAAATTAGAAAGTCTAGATTATTTTCAAGTATTATTTTATATGTTGTTGGTACAGTTGATGGTATTTTGGAATTTAAAAAGAATGAACAAATAACATGAAAAATACACTAAAAGTGCAACGCGCTATTTTAGATTTAACACAAGACGATTTGGCAAAAAAAATTGGTGTTTCTAGGCAGACAATTAATTCTATTGAAAAAAACAGATATGTTCCTTCTACATTGTTGGCTTTAAAACTTTCTGCTGTTTTTAAGATTTCTGTAAACGAATTCTTTAAGCTAGAAGAAGATGACTAACATAATAATTCTAATCATCTTCTTACTACTAAACTAGGTGTTTTCTATATTTTAATTGATAGAAATAACTGCTTCTTTAAACAAACTAGCTTTCGCTTTAAAATAAGAGTTTTCTAAGCTAATAGCTTTTAATTTAGAATCTATAAACTTTTCTTCTCTATAATTTACGAGAAATAAGGAGCTTTCTCCTAAGAAAAATTTACGTTCTTCTGCTTTCAACAACACATCATAATCTCTAACAATTCTAAAGGTAAAATCGTTTTGAATTACATAAGAATCTAATTCTTGCTGAATGGCATTTATTTTATTTGTAATAACCACTTTGGCAGTCTCATTTTCTAGTTTTTTGTCTTGTAATTTTATTTTAGCTAATTTTAAATCTCCCCTTTCTTTCCTGATGAACAAAGGCATACTAAAATTAACCCCCGCTTTGTAATTATTGGTATTGAAAGAATTTATTTGATCTCCGTTTGGTGATAAAAAATTATACTGAACATCTATTTTTGGTAATAAGTTGTTTAATTTTAGGCGTCTGTTTACATCTAAGCTTTTGATTTTAAATTCTAAAGATCTAATTTTAGGATGGTTATCAATTTCAAAATTTTCATTATTAAACAAAGCGATATTAAATGTACCGTCTATTTTATTGATTGTATTTAAATCTGGAATTATATTTTCTCTTAATTCTATAGGAGTATTTTCATTCAACCATAAATAATTAGATAATTCTAATGAAGATTTTACTAATTTAATTCGTGCTTTTTCTAAATTTAGTTTTCTAGAGTTTAGCGTGATTCCTGCTTCTAAAGTATCTATTGCAGGTTTTTCTCCTTCTTGAAAAGCTCTTTTTGTTCCTTCAAAACGAATTCTAGCATTGTTTAAAAATGAGTCATACACAAGTTTTTCATTGAATGTTTTTAGCCAATTAAAATAAGTAAGCGAGGCTTCATATAAAATGGTATTTACCAATATTTGTTGATCTTCCTTTGCTTGATTTAAAAAGAATTTAGCTTGCTTTAAGGAAGCCATTCGTTTGTTAATTAACAAATTTCTAGCCAAAGAAACAGAAACACCAGCACTATATAAGCCGTCTAAAGGAACATTATTTTCTGGATTTAAGAAAACCCCATCATTCTGTTCAAAATTTGCCTTAAATTCTACACCGTACCAAGTTGGTATTTTGAATGCTCCGTTTAATTGGTTGTAATATTCTTTCTCTTTAAAGAGTTTTTTATCGAAATCTACTTCAATTTTAGGATCAAAAGCACCTCTGGCTTTTAGCAATTTAGCTTCACTATTATTAATTACAAGGTTTGCTTGTTTTACAATAGGATGATAGTTTTTTACATAGCCCAAATACTCTGATAAAGTCATGATGTTGTTAACTGTATCTTGTGCCTTTAGTTGAGAAAAAATCAATAAAAATATAATAATTATATAATTTTTCATTCGACTATTTTTTTACGTCAGATTTTCCTTTTTTTCCACCTTCTGGTTGATAGTAGTTAGGAGGGAAGCTGTTTAACTGTCTCCACAATTCAAACCAAATTGGCACGTCTTCTAAAAGTGCAATTGTTCTTGCCCCAGAACCTACTCTAATGGCTGTTGGCCAATTATGATCTTTTTCATCTGGTGCTAAAAGAATTCTGTATTTGCCATTATCACTTATAAAATTTTCTATGGCAACTACCTTTGCACCATAGGTTCCGTAAGAAACGTTTGGCCAACCAGAGAAAACAATTGCTGGCCAACCATCAAATTGTACACGTACTTCTTCACCGATATGCAATAAGGGCAAATCTATAGGCCTCACAAACGTTTCTACTGCCAAATCATATTTTTCTGGCATAATACCCACTAAAGATTCTCCTTCTTTAAAAGTACCTCCTATGCCGCCTTTAATAGCTTTGTTTATATATCCGTTTTGAGGAGCTGTAACATACAAAAGACTATTTCTTACTCTGTAATTGCTATTGCTATTCTCTAATTTAGAAACTTGAGCTTTTGCATCAAAACCACTAGATTGAGCAGTAAACATATCACTTTGCGCCTTTGAAATTTTATCTGCGAAAGTTGCACCAATTCTTGTCAACTCTAATTTGGCATTGAGCACTTCATTTTTACTTGCTAATAATTTGTTTTCTTGTGCAATTAGTTTTGCTTGTGTCTCTTGCAGTTTTAAACGTTTCTGTTCAACATCTACTACCGCTTTTAAACCTTCTTTTTGAAGAGTTTCGGTTCTTTCATACTGCTTTTCTGCAATTTTCAAATTTGTTTTTGCAGCTTCAAAAGCAATGCTATCACTTTGCACTTTTAATCGGGCTTGTAAGAGCTTATTTTTTGTTTGTTCTGTCTTTAAACCACGTTCTTGTTTTAAAGCTTGCACTTGTCTTTTTAAAGCTTGCACTTTTCCTTGATATGCACTTACAGAAGATGTTTTTGCATCAATCTGATCATTAGTTCTTTCAATTAGTCGACTGTCAAAATAATCACTTTTAATTTCAGAAATTCTAAGAATTGTATCACCTTTTTCTACAAAATCTCCTTCTCTTACAAACCATTCTTCAATTCTACCAGGAATTTGAGATTGAATACTTTGTGGTCGTTGATCTGGAGTTAACGTGGTTACTTGCCCTTGAGCAGTGATATTTTGGGTCCATGGTAAAAATAAAATGATAAAACCTATCACAGCAAAAACTAATAAAAACTTGTTTAATGCTTTGTAATATTCTTTGGTAAAAATTTTTTCACCAGATTTAAAGTTTTTTAAATCTACTTGTTTGTGTAATTGATTGTTAGAAATATTTAACATTGCTATTAATTTATAGATTTAATTTCTCCTTTGTCTAAGGTTATTATTTTACTACATTGAGTTCTCCAACTTTTTTTACTACTTACTACAATTAAAGACCAAGGTCTTTCTGAATCTGTTAAATAACTAATGATTTTTATAGTTTCATCTAAGTTAAATTGATCTAATGGATCTTCTAAAATCATTACTTTTGGTTGCTTGATAATGGCTCTCGCTAAAATTATTTTTTTAGCAATGGTATAAGACATTTGTTTTCCTTCAGGATAAATTATGGTGTCTAAACCGTCAGGTTGCTCTTTTAAAAACTGATTTAACCCAACCGAATCTAGAGCTTCATAAATAAGATCATCTTTTATATCTCTATTTCCAAAAACCAAGTTGTCTTTAATAGTACCTTCAAAAGGGGTTTCATCTGAAAGTGACAAACCCAACTGTGAGCGATAATGGTTTAAATGTAAACTGCTTAACGATAAATTATTGATATAAATATTACCAGAAGTAGGTTCGTTCACACCCGCTAACAAACGCAATAGGCTCGATTTTCCTGCACCACTTTCTCCCAGAATTAAAATTCTACTTTTTGAATTTAATGTGAGAGAAATATCTTTTAAAATATGTTTTTTTCTATTGGTTACACTATAAGAAACATCGTCTAATTCAATAGTTAAACCATTTTTAAACATGGGTTTTTCTCCAATTTGAGACTCTAATTCTTTGTCTACAACTTGACCTATCTTTTCAATAGAAGTTAAAACATCATAAAAAGATTCTAAACCAATAATTAATTTTTCTACAGATTGTATGACCAATAAAATAATGATTTCTGCGGCAACAAATTGCCCAATATTCATTTCTTGTCTCAATACCAAACCGCCACCAATTAAAAGCAAACTTGCGGTTACAATTACTTTAAAACCTATCATTTGAGAAAATTGTAGAATAAGAATTTTAAAGTGATTCTCCCTAGCTTCTAAATATTTACTTACTAAATCATCATTTTTCTCGATTGCTAAGTTGGTGTTTCCAGATAATTTGAAGCTAACAACGGTTCTTGCAACTTCTTGAATCCAATGTGCAACTTTGTATTTAATTTTAGATTCTAATAAACTAGTTTGCAAACCTTTTTGTGCAGTAAATTTAAAAACAATGTATACTAACAAAAGTAAAAGAATACCAAATATGATAAAAAATGGATGGTAAAAGGATAATAAAATTAACGCAAAAATAATTTGTAGTAATGCTGTTGGTACATCTAATAATATTTTTGAGAGTCCTTTTTGAATTGTTAGCGTATCAAAAAAACGATTTGCTAGTTCTGGTGGATAGTAATCTCGCAACTCCTTCATTTTTATTTTAGGAAAACGATAACTTAATTCAAAAGAAGCTCTTGTAAAGATTCTTTGTTGAATGGTTTCTATAATTCTTAATTGCATGAGCTGTAAAGCACCAGAAAAAACAACACCTACCGTTACTAATACGACTAAAACGATCCAAGAAGTAGAAATCTGTGCTCCTTGAATTAGATTTATAATTGCCTGTATACCAAGCGGTAAGGTAAGTGCAACAATTCCGCCAAATATGGCATAATAAAAAATTTGAAAAATATCTTTCTTTTCGAGTTGTAATAAGCCAACAAAGCGTTTCCAAGGAGTTAGTTGCGCATCTTTCATGTTTACTGCAAGTTGTTTTTTGTTAATTGGATAAAGAATTTTGTAGGTAATTCTTCATCTTTAGAATCTGTAATAGACGGAAAGTGATTTTGTAAAAAATGCTGATGTAAACCACCTTCTAAAATTGTACTCGCCAAACTTAAAGAGAAAGTATATTTTGGTTTTATAACTAAAATCATTTCATTTAATCTGGTAATGAGTCTTTTATAAATTTCAAAATAACCTTCTCTGTTTTCTAAATCTACTTCTTTGGTTAAAAACGATTTAGAACTTTCATTCACAATAATTTTGTACAAAACAGTTTCATTAATATGAGAAAAATTAGAATCTTCTTTTACCGTTCTAGTTACAATAGCTATTGCCTTTTCTAACTTTTCTAAAGGATTAGAAATACTAAAGGTTTCTATGACTAATTGATACTCTAACCAAGCCCAATACCAAGAAGATAAATACAAGAGTAATTTATGCTTACTTTCAAAATAACGGTAAATAGAACTCTCATTAGAACCTATTTTTGTGCCTAATTTTTTAAAAGTAAAACTATCAAAACCAATGTCATCAATTAATAAGATACTATTCTCAACAATTCGTTTTCCCAAATCTGATGTTTCTGGATCTTTGATAAATATTTTATCTGGTACAGAGATTTTTAATACTGATAATAAATTCTTCATAAGTGAAATTTTATTGGTTGCAAATATAATAGTAACGCTATTAAAATAGCATTATTTTTTAATTATTTAAACTTTTTTTAACATCTAGCTTATTTCTATTGCTAATAATTCCTTATTATATTGTATATTTGCAGGAATAAGACAGCATACACTCCACTCAATTTACTAGTTAACTTTAGTTTAATTTTCCAGTTAAGTGTTCTATCTTTCCCAGAATATTAATTAAAAAAACCTTTTGTATTTTAATGGCAAAATCGCAACAGACATTTAGTAAAAGTGAAAAAGAGAAAAAACGTTTAAAAAAACGTCAAGACAAGTTAAAGAAAATGGAGGCTAGAAAAGCCGAAAAGGAAGAACATGGATCTACAGGAATTCAGTTTGCTTATGTAGATCATAATGGAAACCTAACAGATACTCCGCCAGATCCAGAATTAAAAGTAGAATATGAATTAGAAGATATTCAGATTTCTGTAACTAAGAAAGAAGACTTACCAGAAGAAGATCCTGTTAGAAAAGGAAAAGTTTCCTTTTTTGATACTTCTAAAGGTTTTGGTTTTATTATCGATATGGAAAATAACGAGAAGTATTTTACGCATGTTAGTGGTTTAGTAGATGAAATTGCTGAAAACGATAAGGTTTCTTTCGAATTAGAAAGAGGTATGCGCGGTATGAATGCAGTAAAAGTAACTAAGATTTAATCGAAAAGAATTCCTCGAGGCTCTGCCTCAGGGTTTCCGTTGAAATTGTCATTCCCGTGAAAACGGGAATCTAAATATAAAATTTTGGTTTTTGACCTTTTTAGGTCAAAGCTTGTGCCCAATTTTATTGGGTATGAAACCAGCGAAATACTTCTATGGCTCTGCTTCGAGTATAATTGGTTTCAAAAAATTATTTATTTCTTTTTAAAAAAAAATAAACAGAGCCTTTTCATTTTAATGAAGAGGCTTTTTTTTTTGATTTGAACTATTTTTAATAATTTAATGTGAAAAGCCAAATAAGATTGCTAAATTTTATTTTCTTTGTTTCCGTATTCATCATTGATCATAAAAATGAAACTAAATATTCCTAAAATAGTTGCTACACTTCTTTTTTTTGTTTGCTTTCAAAATATAGCAGCACAAATTACAGGTAAAGTAGTAGACAGTAAAGACAAGTATTCTTTAGAATACGCAAGTGTAGCAGTTTATGAAACAATAGATAAAAAATTAGTTACTGGAGTTGTTACAAACAAGGAGGGTTTTTTTATCATTGAAAACATACAACCAGGAAACTACTATATAGAAGCCTCATTTATAGGGTATCAAATAAATAAAATTCCATCAATTTCAATCACTAAAAAAGGAGAAAAGAAAGATTTAGGAAGTATCAAATTAGTGTTAGGTGCTGGAAATCAATTAAATGAAGTCATTGTAAAATCAGAAAAACAAACAGTTTCTCATAAAATAGACCGACAAGTTTTTGATACTAAGAAATACCAAAACACGGTTGGAGGAAATGCGGTAGATGTGGTTCGGAATTTACCGTCTATTACTGTTGATGGTTTAGGAGAAATAAGTGTAAGAGGAAGCAAGGGGTTTACCGTGTTAATAAATGGAAAACCAACTCAAGGAGATGCCAATTCAATCTTAGCGCAATTGCCAGCAAATGCTTTAGAAAGTGTTGAGTTGATTACGGCACCTTCTGCAAAATACGATCCTGAAGGAAAAGGAGGTATTTTAAACATCATTACTAAAAAAGGCGCAATTAACGGAACATTTACGCAGGTGAATATTCGTGGCGGATTTCCATCCATAGAAGAGTACGATACGCAAGTAGCTGCAAAAAGATACGGAATTGATGCAACTGTAAATAAAAGAACAGACAATTGGAATGTTTCTATTGGTGCAAGTTATCAAAGAAATGATAAGACGGGTAGAAGAGAAGGAGATTTATTCATTATAAATACTCCAGAAAATAAAACAACGTTTTTGCCTTCTGACGGAGAGCGAAGTTTCGATGAAATAACCTATAACGGAAGATTTCATATAGATTATACACCAAATAAACCGGATCATTTTTCCTTGGGTTTTTTCGCAGGAAAACGTACCAAAGAGAGGTTAGCAGATATAGTATATCGTAATTCTGTAGTTTCGCCCATTGGTAGTAACAATGTGTTGTATGAATTTACCTATTTCAACCATAATTTAAGAGTTAGAAAAGGAGATTTTGCTTTAGGAAGTTTTGACTATTCGCATACATTCTCAAACGAATCTAAAATTTCGACTTCCATTCTATATGAATATACTTTTTTAGGAGGTCCCACAGAAAATGACAATTTAGGCTTTCCAGATAATACGATTGTATATCAAAAAGAATTCAATACAAATGACAATCCTTTGTACGGAACACGATTTAACTTAGATTACCAATGGAAACCATTTTCTTTTGGAATCTTCGAAACAGGATATCAATACCGTGATTTAGACCATACTGGGAAGTTTGTTTATGAAAGAGATGGTGTTTTAGTTCCTGAATTTTCTAGTGACGTAAGTTTAAAAAGAGTCATTCATTCTGGATATGCACAAGTTACTGGAGCAAAAAGCAATTGGGATTATGCAGCTGGCGTGCGTTTAGAATCTATGGATAGAGTATATAAAGAAGCGCTGCAAAGTGAAACTGTTGAAAGTGTATACAATTATGATTTTGTAAGACTGTTTCCATCAGCATCATTCCAATACAAAATTGATGATAAAACAAACATAAAAACAGCATACAGTAAAAGAGTTGAACGTACAACCACTTTTAAAATGAATAGTTTTGCTGAACGCGAACATTCCGAAGTTTTTGAACAAGGAGACAACACCTTATTGCCAGAATTTATAGATTTGGTTGAATTGGGCTTAACAAAAAAGTTAAAAGGTGGAAATTCTATCTATGCAACAGCATATTATAGGCATGTAAAAAACGTAATAAATCGTGTGAATACGTTGGCTTATGAGTCTAATGGAGCTGTTATAGATAGCATTATCAATAGAGTATATTCGAATGTTGGAAAAAGTAATTCGATTGGTTTAGAAATTGGCGCAACCTTAAAACCTACCAAAAACTGGACAAACTTTATTGGTGCAAATATTTATAAGTATGATATTGATGGTACTTTAAACTTTAGGCATAGAGATGGCGTGGAAAGAAGTTACAACATAGATACCAAAGCAACTATTTACTCTTTCAATTTAAATGCTACCTATAGTTTTTGGGAAAATGCTTCTGTACAATTCACTTTTAACTATGTATCAGATAGAAATACCGCTATGGGTGAAGATTCTCGATTTTATTCACCAAACTTCACCTTTAGAAAAACATTTTTAGATGATAAATTAACGGCAACATTGCAATGGCAAAATATAGATATGGGCTTGTTAAATACAAACGAACAACGAATAACAACGTCTAGAGCAAATCAGTTTTATACTACTACAAACTATAGATATGAAGTTGATATGGTTTCTTTAAACCTTTCTTATACGTTTAATGCGGCTAAAAATAAATCGAAATTTATTGATAGTGAATTTGGGAAAAGGGAATTCTAGATTTAGAAAAGTATAAATTGGACTCTTCAGGTTTTTAAAACCTGAAGGGTCTGTATAATTCAGTTAATAATGAAAGAATATTTTATTGATATAGAGGCTGATTATAAACAAACTGTTAAGCAGATTTGGAAAGATTTTGAAAATTCTAATATATTTTCTGATGCAGAAAAAGAATATAGAAGATATCCTCTTTTACCTGAAAAAGTTTATAAAAATAAACTCCTATTTATTGGAATAAACCCTTCTTTTACTAAAGGTTCAACAATTCCAGAAAAAGATAAAAATAATGATATTGGGTTTTACTCAGAACAATTAGATCAAAGTAAAAAAGATATTCCATATTTTGAGAAAATAAAAGAAGTTGCAAATTTTTGCAAAACAGAATGGACACATTTAGATTTATTTTTTCTAAGAGAAACAAATCAAAAAATAATAGAAAAACTAAGTTTAGAAAATATAGAATTTTTAAATGCACAATTAAGAATTTCATTTGAAATTATAGAAAAATCTGAACCCAAGTTAATTATTGTATCAAATGCATTCGCTTCTGAGTTTTTTGGCAAAATGAAAGCAAAGCATCATCTTTTAAATAATATATGGAGAAGTTTTGATTTATTTTTTTATAATGATGAAAGAAAAAATAAAAAGTCAACATTTAATTATGAAATAGGAACATACGAAATTGAATTAAACAATAAAAAAATTCCGATTATCTTTTCTGGAATGCTCTCAGGACAAAGAGCTTTAGATATTGGTTCTTTAGAAAGGTTAAAATGGCAATCAAAAATGATTTTAGAAGGAAAGAAAATGAAATAATATTTAACTTTAGATTTTTAAAAGCTAAAGACTCTTTTTATCTTACGGCAAATATTTTTTAACTATTATAAAACTCCATACTCTCTATAATCAGTTCTTCAGGAACTTTACAATCTAGTTGACAATCTTCAAAATCTTTTAAAAGTACAAAATTTACTTGTCCGTTTACGTTTTTCTTATCATGTTTTAGCAAATCCATAATCGCAGAAAAATCTTTTTTCAAGAGAGCTGTTTTCTTATAGATCGCTAAAATAACTTCTTTTATTTCGCTTACTTTATTTGCTGGGAAACCCAATAATTTCTCAGACATATAACTTTCACAAACCATTCCAATGGCAATCGCTTCACCATGTGTTAAGTTTTCTTTGTCTTTAGACTTTAAATAAAAAGACTCAATTGCGTGCCCTAAAGTATGTCCGAAATTTAAAATTTTACGTAGATTTTGTTCCTTAGGATCTTGTAAAACAACTTCGTTTTTTATTTCTATAGATCTAAATATTAAATCATTGATATTTAACCCTTTATTATTCTTTATTTCATTGAATAGTTTACGATCATACGTGATCCCATATTTGATAATTTCTGCAGTTCCAGACTTAATCTCTCTCTCAGAAACAGTGGTTAAATAATCAGTATCTACCAATACCATTTCTGGGTTTGCAAACAAACCAATCTGATTTTTTAAAACACCTAAATCAACACCCGTTTTTCCTCCAACAGAAGCATCAACCATAGAAAGTAATGTTGTCGGAATATTTATAAAATCAATTCCACGCTTAAAACAAGAAGCCACAAAACCACCTAAATCTGTAATTACGCCACCACCTAAAGTAATCAACACACTTTTACGATCTCCGCCTAATTCAGTAATGGCATTCCAAACACCAATACAGGTTTCTATGTTTTTATGAATTTCTCCAGATTCAATTTCTATGACTTCAATTCTTTTGTCTGTCTCTAAGTTTTGAATAAATTTAGGATAACAAAGTTCAAAAGTATTCTCATCTACCATAATAAAGATAGTAGAATAGTTGTTTTTAGAAATTAAACTAGAGATTTCTTGGTATCCTTTTTCCTGAAAATGAACAGGGTAGCTTGCTGCTTTTATAGATTTCATCATAAAAATATTGAATGTGCAAATTAAATAGAAATTATTGAATTATTTATAGTCTTCACCTATCTTTGTTTCAAATAAAAAACAAATCAATGAAACTTTTTGATAATACTGAAATCGCTTTTGCATTAAAGTCAGATTCTGAGTTAGAAAGAGCTTATTTTCTTTTTAAAATGATTCAAAACCAGCCAATGGTAAGAATCGGTACAGCTGTTACCAATTTTGCTCTAAAAGCACACTTACCCGTAGAAGGGCTTATTCGTTCTACTGTTTTTGATCATTTTTGTGGTGGTGTAACAGAAGAGGATTGCTTGCCAAACATAGCAAAGTTGTATACAAAGGGAGTTTCATCGGTGTTGGATTATTCAGTAGAAGGGAAAGAAGATGAAAAGGAATTTGATGATACGGTAACTAAAATTCTAAAAATCATCAATTTCGGAGAAGAAAAAGAATCGATTCCATTTGCAGTTTTTAAGCCTACAGGATTCGGACGCTTTGCTTTGTTTCAAAAAATATCTGAAAAGAAGGAATTGACAGCAGAAGAAAAATCTGAATGGTTAAGAGTTCGAGAACGTTTTAATACGGTGTGTAAAGCTTCTTTTAAACAAAATGTACCTTTGTTAATCGACGGTGAAGAAAGTTGGATGCAAGATGCTGCAGACAACTTAGTCGAAGAAATGATGGAATTGTACAACACAGAAAAAGCACTAATTTTCAATACATTACAAATGTATCGGCATGATAGATTAGACTATTTAAAAGGCTTACATGAAAGAGCCAAAGAAAAAGGTTTTTACATTGGTTTAAAAGTAGTACGTGGTGCTTATATGGAAAAAGAACGCATAAGAGCAGAAGAAAAAGGCTACGAGTCTCCAATTTGTGCAGATAAAAAAGCAACAGATATTAATTATGATGCTGCTATTACCTATATGATGGAACATAAAAAGATGGCACTTTTTGCAGGAACTCATAATGAAGAAAGTTCTTATTTAGTGATGGAGCTCGCTAAAAAACACCATATTTCTAAAGACGACCAACGTTTGTGGTTCGGTCAATTATATGGCATGAGCGAGCATATCAGTTTTAATTTAGCCAATGAAGGCTATAATGTTGCTAAGTATTTACCTTTTGGTCCTGTAAGAGATGTGATGCCTTACTTAATAAGAAGAGCAGAAGAAAATACATCTGTAGCTGGTCAAACAAGCAGAGAATTAAATTTGATAAAAACGGAAAGAAAACGTAGGAAAATATAATGCAAACTTTAGATGAAATAAAGATGTTGCTTCATAGAAATAAGTTGAGACTTCACCAAGAGTTGATACAAAGTAAAGAAGCAATGCATCTAATAAAAAAAGCGACGCATACACAATTAACAGAAGAGGAGCGGTTAAAAATTAAAATTCAATTATTAGATATTTGTAAAGTAATACCCGCATTTACTGTTTTTATGCTTCCTGGAGGTGCGCTGTTATTACCACTTTTAATAAAATTAATACCAGATATTTTACCCTCAGCATTTAGAGATGCTCCAAAAGAAAGATAACTTTTAGTTTGGAAGTCATATAGATGCAGAATAGTTAGATGTCTGATCGAACATTTTGGCAACTTTTTTAATTCTGAAAAATTTAAAATTTAAATTACGACATACAAACCCTTCAGGTTTTTAAAACCTGAAGGGTTTTATATATTAGATAATTATTTAGAAAGATCTTTAAAAATAGCCATATTTCCTACAATAACCGTTTAAGAATCATCAGCAACTAAAAATAAGCGGTTAGAATTTGTTTAAATTACTTAGAAACAACTACTTTTGCACGAAATTTAAGAAAGTACAAATGCAGGAAATTAGAAACATCGCAATTATTGCCCACGTCGATCACGGAAAAACAACTTTAGTAGATAAAATTATAGATCAAGCAAAGGTGCTAGACGATCGTAAAGAACGTACAGATTTATTGTTAGATAACAACGATTTAGAAAGAGAAAGAGGAATTACAATTCTTTCTAAAAACGTTTCTGTAATGTATAAAAATACAAAAATAAATGTTATTGATACTCCTGGTCACGCCGATTTTGGTGGAGAGGTAGAGCGTGTTTTAAAAATGGCTGATGGTGTTTTATTATTAGTAGATGCATTTGAAGGTCCAATGCCACAAACTCGTTTTGTACTAGGTAAAGCTTTAGAATTAGGATTAACACCAATTGTAGTTGTAAATAAAGTGGATAAAGAAAACTGTACGCCAGATATTGTACATGAAAAAGTTTTCGATTTAATGTTTGCATTAGAAGCTACAGAAGAGCAATTAGATTTTGCAACTATTTATGGTTCTGCAAAGAACAATTGGATGTCTACAGATTGGAAAAATGAAACTGATAATATCATTCCATTATTAGATGCTGTTTTAGAATCGATTCCAGCAACTACATATAACGAAGGAACACCGCAAATGCAAATTACTTCTTTAGACTTTTCTTCTTTTACAGGTAGAATAGCTATTGGACGTGTTTTTAGAGGAGATTTAGAAGTAGGTAAAGATTACATGTTATGTAAAGCTGATGGTTCAACCAAAAAAGTAAGAATTAAAGAATTACACGTATTCGAAGGAATGGGTAAAGCGCAGGTAGACAAAGTGCCTTGTGGAGATATTTGTGCAATTACAGGTATTGATGGTTTTGAAATTGGTGATACCATTGCAGATTTAGAAAATCCAGAAGCGTTGCCAAGAACAGAAATAGATCAACCTACCATGAGTATGTTGTTTACCATTAACAACTCTCCTTTCTTTGGGAAAGAAGGAAAATATGTAACCTCTCGTCACATTAGAGACAGACTGTTTAAAGAATTAGAAAAGAATTTAGCATTAAAAGTTGAAACTACAGATTCTGAAGATAAATTTAATGTTTTTGGACGTGGAGTTTTACACCTATCTGTTTTAATTGAAACCATGCGTAGAGAAGGCTATGAATTGCAAGTGGGAAGACCGCAAGTAATTATTAAAATGATTGATGGTAAGAAACACGAACCCATGGAAACATTATCTATTGATGTGCCAGAAGAAGTGGCTTCGAAAGCTGTAAACTTAGTTTCTTTACGTAAGGGAGATTTAATGATTATGGAGCCTAAAGGAGATTTACAACACTTAGAATTTACAATACCATCTCGTGGCTTGATTGGTTTAAGAAACAGAATTTTAACAGCTACTGCAGGTACTGCAATTATCAATCATCGTTTTTCTGAATATGGTCCTTATAAAGGAGACTTTACAGAAGAAATTAAAGGAGCTATTGTTTCATCTGCTGCTGGTAAAGCAACTGCTTATGCATTAAACCGTTTACAAGATAGAGGACGTTTCTTTATTGATATCAATCAAGAAATTTACGTTGGTCAAGTAATTGGAGAAAACAGCAAATCAGATGATATGGCTGTAAACTTAATTAAAGGAAAGCAATTGACAAACATGCGTAAATCGGGAACAGATGATGCCATGAAAATTGCTCCTAAAATAGATTTTTCTCTAGAAGAAAATATGGAATACATTAAAGCAGATGAGTATTTAGAAGTGACTCCAGAAAGCTTACGTATGCGTAAAATTACTTTTAAAGCATAATTTTTTTATTAAAGTATTAAGAGTTATTGTCATTCCTGCGAAGGCAGGAATCTAATAATCAATAGTAAATTATAAAATACCACAAGCTCAAGTTTTAAAACTTGAGCTTTTTTATCTTTGCAGTATGAGTGAATTTAAAGTTTTTTTTGAAACATTACAACAAAGCCTTACAAATGACGCTTTTGTAAAGCTAACCTTAAGCAAACCTATTAAAAAGAGTGAGGGCTTGTTAAATGTATACATGCGTTTATTTACCATTGATGGAAAAGAAACCTTCGAATTTAAATACCGTTATACTGAAGAGCATAAATTCAAGAAATTCTCATTAAGTGAGGCAATTGTTGAATTAGAAAAACTATTATTGGCTTCTTTTAGAACAGGTACTTTATTTACTTTAGATGAAGATTTGCTCGTTTTGGTATCTAAGAAGAAACTAGTTTCTTACAGAGATAACGCACCAAGTTTTAAAAATAAATTGCCAGAAATCCCACCACAATCGTCGTAGTTATTAATGTTTTTTTGATTGGAATAAAATTAAAAGATCCAATTAATGTAGAATTATTACTCAACATTAGCTTTGTTAGGAATCCATAAAGTTAAAAACTCAAGTTTTAAGACTTGAGCTCTTTTGTGTAAACTTGATCTATATTTTTACAAATTGTTCTGTAATATTGGCAACATCTTCATCCGTAATTTTTTTGGCTGTTTTTTTTATCTTTTTGATAAATTCTTTCACTTCTTCTACACTTGCAGGACCCCCTAAATTCTGACCGTTAGCATCATAAGAATCTGTAATTATATGCAAATCTGCATCTAAAATTAACCAGAAAGGTAAACCGGCTTTATCTCCTTTGTATTTCTTTAACAAATCTCTGGCACCAGGGTTTTCTAAATTCTCTTTTCCTTTAGATTCATTTACAACAACTGGCACTATTACATAATTATCTTCAAAGAATTTTTTTGTGCTCTTTGCATTCATGTCTTTGGTCATTTTATGACACCAACCACACCAGGAAGCCTCAAACTTTATAAAGATGGCTTTCTTTTCTTTTTTTGCTTTTGCAGTTGCTTTTTTTAATAAATTAGAAGTGCTTTCTTGTGCTTTTATTTGGAAATTTATTGTAAATAAAGCAGCTGTAAAAAGTATTAATATTTTAGTTTTCATAGCGTGTGTTTTTTACCTATTTTTTAATTCCGATGTTTTGGAATTAGCTAAGTTATATTTTTTTGAGGAGAAAATCAAGAGTGAAAACATTAGGATTTAAAATAGTTCTTTCTCTCTTAAAGCAATCAAGCCCAAAATAGGACCAATTGCTAGCATTAAAAATACAAAGTTAGAATTCGTTAAATTGTATAGCTGACTTATAATTTGAATGCTAATAATGGTGATAGAAAAACCAATACAATTGACAATCGTAAGCGCAGTTCCTTTGTCTTTTTCAGGAGCATTTTGCGCAACCAAAGTAGAAAATAAAGGCGAATCTGCAATAACCACCATTCCCCAGAAAAGTAAGAATAGCATAAATATGATTTCATTTTCAATCATAAAAAAGAATGGAGAAGCTAAACAGCAAATACAAGATAGTAATAAAGATGAAAAAGCTATTTTCTTAGTTCCGAATCTTGCAGCTAAATAACTTCCTAGAACACAAGAAATACTTCCAATTCCTATAATCAAAAAAGAAAGTAAAGGAATATTAAAATGAACTGAAGCATACAAATCATCATAGATTTTTAGAAATATAGGTACAAATGCCCAAAAGGTGTACAATTCCCACATATGGCCGAAATAACCAAAAGCAGCTTTTCTAAAAGTGGTGTTTTTAAAAACTTTATAACTGATAGAAAAATCTAAAGAGGTTCCCTTTTTCCTATAAGGTCCATTTGGTACCAAAAGAAACAATAGAAATCCTCCAAAAATGGCTAAGATAGAAATAAAGAGTATGATGTTTTTCCAAGAAAAACTTGGCATGATGTCTTTTAACAAATGAGGCAAAGCGGTTCCTAAAACCAAAGCGCCCACCAAAAAACCTAAGGATCTACCCAAACCTTTCTGATAATAGTCTGTAGCGATTTTCATGCCCACAGGATAAATTCCAGCTAAGAAAAATCCTGTTAAAAAACGCAATAAAACTAAGCTAGATAATGTGTTGCGCTCTAAAATCAAGCAACTATTAAACAGCGCGCCTAAAATCGCGCATATAAAAAACACTTTAGAAGGAGAAAATCGATCTACAATTGTAAATAAAGCGAACAAAAGTGTTCCTACTATAAAACCAAACTGCACCGCAGAAGTCAAATTTTGCAAAGCGTTGCTACTTAAATTGAAGTTTACGATCAAATCATTCAATACAGCGTTTCCTGCAAACCACAAAGAAGTACAACAAAACTGAGAAATGACAATGATGGGAAGTATAAAATTCGATTTCTTCATAAAGAGAACGAAAGTACAAAAAGGATGTAATAATCAACTGAAAACATTTTGCAACTTCATTAGTTTATATATCTTTGAGAAGATGAAAAAAGTCAAAATCATAGAATGTCCTAGAGATGCGATGCAAGGAATAAAATCTCATTTTATTGCTACAGAAAAGAAAGCATTGTATATCAATTCGCTATTAAAAGTAGGTTTTGATACTATTGATTTTGGCAGTTTTGTGTCTCCAAAGGCAATTCCGCAAATGAGAGATACTGCAGACGTCTTAGCGAAATTAGATTTGTCTAATACCGAAAGTAAATTGTTGGCCATTATTGCAAATGTAAGAGGTGCAAGTGACGCTGCACAATTCGAAGAGATTGATTATCTAGGGTATCCTTTTTCAATTTCAGAAAATTTTCAAATGCGAAATACGCACAAAACAATTGCGCAATCTATAGAAGCTTTAGATACCATTTTAAATATTGCAGACAAATCTAAAAAAGAAGTAGTTGCCTATTTATCTATGGGATTTGGAAATCCATATGGAGATCCTTGGAATGTGGAAATCGTAGGCGAGTGGACAGAGAAATTGTCTAAAATGGGTGTAAAAATTTTATCGCTTTCAGACACGATTGGTAGTTCTACACCCGAAGTAATTGATTACCTATTTTCAAACTTAATTCCAGAATATCCAGCAATTGAATTTGGTGCACATTTACACACAACACCAGACAAATGGCACGAAAAAGTAGATGCAGCTTTTAAAGCAGGTTGTTGCCGTTTTGATGGTGCTATAAAAGGCTATGGAGGTTGCCCAATGGCAAAAGATGAACTAACAGGAAACATGCCTACAGAAAAATTACTTTCTTATTTTACTGCTGAAAAAGCAAATACAAATATAAAACCCATGAGTTTTGAAAGTGCTTACAATAAAGCTTTAGAGGTTTTTGATTAAGTTTCAAATTAAAATTATTAATAATTTTTTCAGTTTTTTATTTATATCTTTTTTCTTAATTAAGATAATCGAATAAATCTCTTTAAAATGTTTAAATATATGTCATTAAACATAAACTGTTTATGTTTTTACTAAACTTCATTTCATCATTTTTTTTGTAGAAAAATATTTTATATTGTCTCTTTTTTTTAGCTTAAATAACGACTTGTTTTGATTTTTATATTATTCTCGAATTACTAAAGGTTTGTTAAAATTATAAATAGCACAAAAAATAAAGATTAAAGTTGTTTAACTTTACATTGAAATAATTAAACAAAAATATCATGAAAAAATTAAATTCAATTGTAATAGTAATTGCAATGTCATTATTGTTTTACAACTGTAATAATAATGACGATGAAATAATGTTACCATTACCATCTGGTAAAACAACTATCTATGATTTAGGTGAAAAAGCTGTCACAGGAATTTCAGGCTCAGCAACTTTTATAGAAAATACAGATGCATCTGTAACTGTGGTTTTAGATATTTCTGGAACTCCTGCTGGAGGAGAACATCCAGCTCATATACATTTCAATACAGCAGTAGAAGGTGGAGATATCGCTTTAACTTTACAGCCTGTTAATGGAGATACTGGAAAAAGTAGTATCACGGTGAATGCATTAAATGATGGTACTTCTTTAACATATGATCAATTGCTAAATTTTGATGGATACATTAATGTTCATTTAAGTGCAACCGAATTAGGAACTATTGTAGCGCAAGGAGATATTGGTCAAAATGACTTGACAGGAACTACAAAAATGTATGATTTAGGAGAAAAAGCAGTTGTTGGAATTTCTGGAGACATAACTTTTTATGAAAGAGCTAACGGAGAAGTTTTAGCTGAAATCAAGTTAAGCGGAACTCCTGATGGGGGAATGCATCCAGCCCATATCCATGCAAATACTGCGGTAGAAGGTGGTGATATCTTGCTAACATTTACTTCTGTGAATGGAGATACAGGAATGAGTGCAACTAATTTTGATACATATAATTTTTCGGAAATCGAAGGTTTAGATGGGTATGTAAATGTGCATTTAAGTGCAAATGCACTAGGAACAATTGTAGCCCAAGGAGATATTGGTCAAAATGACTTAACAGGAACTACAAAAACCTATGATTTAGGCGAAAAAGCAGTAGCTGGAATTTCTGGAGATATTACTTTCTCTGAAAGAGTAAATGGAGAAGCTTTAGCTGAAATCATGCTAAGCGGAACTCCAGCAGGAGGAATGCACCCAGCACATATTCATGCAAATACCGCAGTGGAAGGTGGAGATATCTTATTTTCTTTTACAGCAGTAAATGGAGATACGGGAATGAGTGCAACTAACCTAGCTGCTTTTGATGATGGATCTGCATTTATGTATTCAGATATTGAAGGTTTAGATGGATATGTAAATGTTCATTTAAGTGCAAATGCACTAGGAACAATTGTAGCCCAAGGAGATATTGGTCAAAATGACTTAACAGGAACTACAAAAACCTATGATTTAGGCGAAAAAGCAGTAGCTGGAATTTCTGGAGATATTACTTTCTCTGAAAGAGTAAACGGAGAAGCTTTAGCTGAAATCATGCTAAGCGGAACTCCAGCAGGAGGAATGCACCCAGCACATATTCATGCAAATACCGCAGTGGAAGGTGGAGACATCTTATTTTCTTTTACAGCAGTAAATGGAGATACGGGAATGAGTGCAACTAACGTTGCTACTTATGATGACGGTTCTGCTTTCGTGTACGCAGATATTGAAGGTTTAGATGGATATGTAAATGTTCATTTGAGTGCAAATGCATTAGGAACGATTGTAGCACAAGGAGATATAGGACAAAATGATTTAACTGGAGACTCTAAGGCTTATGCGTTAGCTGAAAAAGATGTAACAGGAATATCAGGATCCGCTACTTTCTATAAAAGAGTAAACGGAACTGCATTGGCTGTTTTATCAATTTTAAATACGCCTCAAGGTGGAATGCATCCTGCGCATATTCATGAAAATGATGCAGCAACGGGAGGAGCAATTGCATTTACTTTTAATACTGTAGATGGAGATACAGGTTTAAGTAGTACACAAGTAGGATCTTTAGATAATAATACAGCTGTTACATACGATGAAATTTTAACCTATGATGGTTATATCAATGTACATTTAAGTGCAGCAGCATTAGGAACTATTGTAGCACAAGGAAACATTGGTTCTAATGAATAATTAAGTTTATCATTTAATAAATTAAAGAGGCTGTCTGAAAAGGCAGTCTTTTTTTTTGCATTTTTTTGAAGAATTTCGTATTTTTAAGAATGAGCAGAAA
>NZ_CANMVP010000001.1 GCF_947501385.1 uncultured Polaribacter sp. | reverse complement strand
TTTCTTTAACTGTTTTAAATTTGCTTTCATAAGCTTACACTTTGGTTTAAGTGGTCAACCTATATCAGGGACATACAAACTGCTAACTGCTAACTGCTAACTGCTAACTGCTAACTGCTAACTTTAATTAGAAAAAGCATATTCAATAATATTAGCACCCATTTTTAAAGCTTTTTCTCTTACACTTTTAGGATTGTTGTGTATTATTTCGTCTTCCCAACCATCGCTTAAATCGGTTTCATAATCATAAAAAACAACCAATCTGCCTTCATAGAAAATTCCAAAACCTTGCGCAGGTTTTTTGTCATGTTCATGAATTTTTGGAATTCCGTTTGGGAATTTAAAAGTCTGATTGTAAATAGGATGATTGCTAGGAATTTCTTTAAACTCTAAAGTCGAAAAAACCTTTTTTAATTCTCTTCGAATAAATTTGTCAAGACCATAATTATCTGAGATGTGCAAAAAACCTCCAGAAACTAAATAGTTTCTTAAGTTTTCTGCTTCCTCGTCTGAAAAATAGACATTTCCATGACCTGTCATAAATACCATCGGGAAATTGAAAAGATCTTGACTACCCACAGCTACTGATTGTGGATTCTTGGATAGATTCGTTTTAATAGCTGTATTTGCAAATGCAACTAAATTCGGAATTGCAGTTGGGTTTGAATACCAATCGCCACCGCCATTGTATTTAAGAATTGCTATTTCTTGGGCGTTTATATGTAAAAATAAAAAAGTGAAAAATAGAAAAATAATTTGTTTCATATATGCTGTATAATTAGAACGGAAGCAAGATAGTAAAAAACTTATTCATTTATAAAAGATACCATATTCACAGCAACCAGAGCAGCCGTTTCTGTTCGCAATCTACTTTCACCTAAAGAAATAGGTGTGAGTTTTTTATCTAAGGCTTTTCTAATTTCTTCCATAGAAAAATCGCCTTCTGGGCCTATCAAAATGGTTACTTTTTCTGACGGATTTATAACTGATTTTAATAATTTTTTTTCTGGTTCTCCTGAGTTTTCACCGGTGGGTTCACAATGTGCAATACAAACGGTGCCTTCAAAATCTTGCTTTATAAACTCGTTAAATTTTACAGGCTCATTTAGTTTTGGGAGCGTAAATTTTAGAGATTGCTTCATCGCAGATTGAATGATTTTCTCAAAACGTTCTAATTTTACAACGCGTCTTTCTGAATTTGAGCAAATGATCGGTGTAATTTCATCAATACCAATTTCTGTGGCTTTCTCTAAAAACCATTCTACCCTATCGTTATTTTTGGTAGGCGCAATGGCAATGTGTAGATAATAATTCCAAGGTTTTGGCTTTTCTACGGTAGCGATAATTGTTGCAATGCATTTTTTATCGCTCGCAATCAGTATTTCAGCATCAAATAAAAATCCTTTTCCGTTGGTGATTTTTAAAATATCATTTTCTTTTTTTCGTAAAACACGCACAATATGTCTGCTTTCAATTTTATCGAAAGTGATTTGTTGGGTTTCTGTAGAAATTTCTGAATTGTAAAATAGTTGCATGCTTAAGAGTTCAAGATTTGAGATGTAAAGTTCAAAATTATAGAAGTTTTTTTTAAAATAGTTTCAGGTTTCAAGTTTCAAAGCCTCAGGTTTTAGGTTTCAAAGTTTCAAGTTTTAGGTTTCAAATTTGAGATTTCTCAATCGCTTAAAAAAAGCTCACCTGACTGCCGTAGGCAGGTTGCGAAATGACATTCGTTAGAATTTTTTAAATTTGCCTACTGCCTACTGCCTACTGCCTTACTGAATACTTTTCCGATAGGTTCTTCGTCTTTTATGTGTTACAGGGTCAAAATTTTCCCATAATTTTTTAATGGCTTCATTATCTTCTAATTCAGGAGTTCTAATACAATTTTCGATTCCTAATGGCGCAAATGTTTTGGTGTATTGATCAAAAATAATTGCATGAACCCCTTTGTTCTGATACTCTGGATGCACACCAATTAAGTAAAATGTTACATCTTTTGAATGTTTTCTGGCCTTTAATAAATGAAACAATCCGAATGGAAATAATTTCCCTTTTGCTTTCTGTAAAGCTTCAGAAAAAGAAGGCATTACAATTGCAAAAGCCACTACTTTGTTATGTTCATCTACCACAAATTTTATATATTCTGGATTGATAAAACCAATATATTTCTTTTTGAAAAATGCGATTTGCGCATCAGAAATAGGAACAAAAGTAGACAGTTTAGCATAGGCTGCACTAAATACTTCAAACATTTCATCAACATAGGGTAAGATGTCTTTTGTTTTTGTAAAATCTAATGCTTTTAACTTCAGTCGTTTTTTTAGAATGGTACTAATTCTATCAAAATATACGCCATCAACATTTTTAAACTTGAACTTGTTTTCTAAATATTCTTTTTCTTTTACAAAACCTAATTGCTCTAAATGATCCTTGTAATATGGGTGATTGTACCAGGTAATCATCGTTCCTAAATGATCGAAGCCTTCTGTTAAAACGCCCGTTTTATCGAGATTATTAAACCCGATTGGGCCTTCTATATGATCTAGATTATTTTCTAAACCTATCTCTTTTACTTTTTCTAATAAAACTTTGGAAACTTCAATGTCATCAATCACATCAAACCAACCAAAACGCATTTTTTTAATCTGTTGTTGTTCAACTTCAAACCAATTGATAATTGCCACGATTCTTCCCACAATCTCACCATTTCTAATCGCGACAAAAAATTGTGCTTCTGCGTTTTCAAAAACAGGGTTTTTCTTGGGATCAAAATTATCTACTTCATCTTTAATGATAGGAGGAACCCAGTATTTATTGTTTTTATATAACGAAAAAGGAAATGTAACAAATTGCTTCATTTCCTTTTTATTGGTTATTTTTTTTAGTGTAATCATTTTAAAAAAGGATTTCTAATTAGTATCATTTTTTTTCTTTTTCTTATTTTCCTTTTTCATTTCTTCTTCTAGCTCTTTTATTTCTCTTTCTAGTTTTTCTATTTCAGTTTCTTTTTTCTTCTTTTTTGATTTCTTCTTCCCAAATAAGCCAGAAATACCACCATTTTTCTTACTAGATGTTGTTTTTCTACTTCTTTTTGGTCTTGAATTACCTTTTTCTTTTTTCTTAAAAATACTAAAAATCCTACTAAAGAAATTGTTTTGTTGCTTGTTATATCTAGAAATGGGCGTGTCTTTTAATTCTGATCCACTATCATCTAATTCCGTATAAGAATCTTCATGCCTATTAATTCGGTACGAAATACCTACGCTTGCATAGAAGCCTTGTGCTGCCCCTTCAAAAAGGAATCTTCCAGAAGTATTAAATTGCAAATTCCTGCTATATAAATAGGCAAGACCTACGCCAAGATTTGTATTGTTTTGATATTCTTGAAAAACAGTCTGATTTTCAAAAAAGGCAGACCATCTATCACTAAAATTCTGTGTTGCAGTTATGATATATGAATATTCAGCAAAATCGCTGCCAATGTTGTCATAAAAAAGATTGGTAATAATATTAAAATCTCTAGTGAGGTTGTGTTGTAGTAAAATGCCCACTTTTGGAGTGATATTTCCTGTTTGGTGAATCTCATTTACAAAATCTGTATTCATTCCTAAATACACGGCTACCGAAGGAATGAGTCGTTTTTTATCAAAAGCATTTCTTCTTTTCCAACTTCTAACTTCTTTAGACTTGTCTTCATACGCTTGCTGGTAGACTAAATATTTTGCACCAATAGTCATTCTACTAAAACCCGTTGTAAAATAATGGGAAGTAAAAATATTTTTAAAAGCAACTTTATCTTTTTGATAGGTTACTTGCGCATTCAATTCTAACTTTTCTAATAGAAAACTTGTTCTAAACAAAAGATCAAATCCGAAAGATTGTGGTGTCGAAAAAGTAGGCTCTATACTTGTGTTTCTAAGAAAAATACTACTTTCAAATTGATACACACCCGTACCAACGCTATACGGGCTTTCAGAAAAACCAGGTTTGTTCGAATTAATTACATCTGTATATTGTGCAAAAATAACATGGAAGCTAAGAAAAAAGAATAGAATAGAGAGGTATAGCTTACTGAAGTTCATAGTTAAAAAAAAAGGGTTTACATTTTAAGGATCACATGCTTCACAAACATAGGATAAAAAAGCTATTTTTTAAAGGCAAACGATACTTTTTTAGCTTTAAGAAAGTTTTATAGATTCATAACGCTTCAATTGTACTCAAATTGTTATTTTTGATATATTATTTTAGAAATTATGATGAAAGGATTATTTACAACCATATTATATTTATTAGTATTTTATTATGCTTTTAAATTTTTAGCGAAACTTTTTGCTCCTTTTTTAATGAAAAAAGCGGCAGAAACAATTCAAAAAAAAGCAGAACAACAGTTTGGAGGTCAACAAAGAAAACAGCAAGCACCTTCTGTAAAAGAAGGAGAAACTATTATTGATAAAAAACCAGGAAGCCAACAAGAGAGTAAAAATTCTGTTGGTGAATATGTAGATTTTGAAGAAATTGATTAATTTTATCTACCTATACATCACCAACCAAAACAACCGCAAAGTGAAACTCTCTAAAATATTTCCTTATATAGTCGCCATCATTATTTTTGTGTTAGCATCGGTAATTTATTTTCATCCTATTTTAAACGGACAAAAATTAAACCAGTCAGATATTACTCAATTTACCGGTATGGTAAAAGAAATAAATGATTATAGAGCAACAAATGATGCAGAACCTTATTGGACAGGCGCTTCTTTTAGTGGCATGCCAGCCTATCAAATAAGTACATACTACCCAAATGATCTTGTGAGAGGTTTAGATAAAATTCTTCGTTTTTTACCAAGACCCGCAGATTATACTTTTCTGTATTTTTTAAGTTTCTTTATTCTAATGATGGCTTTAAAAGTTGAATGGAGATTGGCCATTTTGGGTGCTTTGGCCTTTGGCTTTTCGACTTATTTAATCATCATTTTTGGTGCAGGACACAACGCAAAAGCACATGCAATTGCCTATATGCCTTTAGTTTTAGCAGGAGTTTTATGGGTTTTTCAACGAAAATTTGTACTCGGCTTTATCGTCACAGGTTTGGGGATGGCTTTAGAGATTTACACAAATCATATACAGATGACCTATTACCTTGGTTTCTGTCTCCTAATTTTAGGAATTGTAGAGTTTATCAATTCAGTAAAGGAAAATAAATTACCCTCTTTTATAAAACAAGCAGCAGTAATTATTGCCGCAGTTATCTTAGGAATTGGTGCAAATGCACCACGTTTAATGGCATTAAAGGAGTATGCAGATCACAGTACAAGAGGAAAATCTGAATTGACCATCAATTTAGACGGCTCAGAAAAAGAAATTTCTAAAGGTTTAGATAAGGCATACATTACACAATACAGTTATGGAAAACTAGAGACTTTTAATCTGTTTATTCCCCGATTTATGGGTGGAGGAACGGTAGAAGAATTAGGAGAAAGCTCTAACTTTTATCAATTTATAGAAGAAAAAGCTGGTAAAAAAGTAGCAAAAGAGTATTCAAGTCAAGTTTTAACTTATTGGGGAGACCAACCAATAGTTGAAGCCCCTGCCTATATTGGTGCCGTAATTTTCTTTTTATTTTTCTTAGGAATGTTTTTAGTAAAAGGAAGATTAAAACAATGGTTAGTAGCAGCAACCGTATTTTCTATACTATTAAGTTGGGGAAGAAATTTTGAAGTAGTTACTAACTTTTTTATTGATTATGTTCCGTTATACAACAAATTTAGGGCAGTTTCATCTATACAAGTAATTGCAGAATTATGCGTACCCATTTTAGGCGTTTTGGCGTTAAAAGAATTCTTTTCTTCGAAAATTTCTAAAGTAGAAAAACAAGAAGCACTAAAAAAAGCAGTGTATGTTTTTGGTGGGCTCATTATTGCTGGTTTTGCACTTGCGCATGTATTTGGTACGTTTGAGGGTTTAAGAGACGCGCAACAATATAGCGAAGTTCCAGGGTTTTTAGATGCTGTGATGGCAGATAGAAAAGCAATGTTATTTTCAGATACGGTTCGTTCTTTAATTTTAGTATTGATTTCTGGTGGCGTTTTATGGTTTTTTCTAAAGGACAAACTAAAATCTGTGTATGTAATTTTAGCTTTGACAGTTTTTATCCTTTTCGATTTGATTTCTGTGAACAAAAGATATGTAAACGAAGACGATTTTAAACCATCTAGAAAAATAGAGAAACCATTTACAGCTTCGAATGCAGACAAGGTAATTTTGCAAGATAAAAACCATTACAGGGTTTTAAACTTTGCTGTAGATCCAATGAATGATGGAAGTACTTCTTATTTTCATCAATCTATTGGTGGTTACCACGCCGCCAAACTGGGGCGTTATCAAGAGTTATTTGATTATCAAATAGCAAAAAATAATACGCAGGTTTTAAACATGTTGAATACCAAATACTTTATCGTTCCAGATGATCAAGGAAAACCGCAAGCACAACAAAATACAGCTGCAAATGGAAATGTTTGGTTTGTAGAAAATTTAAAAGTAGTAAATTCTGCAAATGAAGAAATAAAGGCTTTAGATTCTTTACATACAAAAAGGGAGGCAGTAATTTTAGAAAGAGATTATAAAAATTTAAGTTTTAAACCTCCGATTCAACAAGATTCTACAGCAACAATCGCATTATTAAATTATAATGTTACATCATTAACATATCAATCAAAATCAGAAAAAGACCAATTTGCAGTATTTTCTGAAGTTTTTTACGAAGATGGTTGGAATGCTTATATAGATGATGAATTAAATCCTCACTATAGAGTAAATTATGTTTTGCGAGGAATGCCAATTCTAGCAGGAGAACATAAAATTGAATTCAAATTTGAGCCAAAAGTAATTCAGAAAGGAAATATTTTCTCTCTAATCTCTTATGCACTTTTACTATTTGTATCTATCGGATGGTTTTTTTACGATGAGAAAAAGAAGCGAAGAATATAAATCTATTTTAGCATTTTAAGATACTCCGATGGAGTTATTCCTTTGTACTTCTTAAAAGCCCTAGCAAAGGCGGAAGCATTTGTGTAACCTATTTCTTCGGCAAGAGATTTAATTGAATAATTTCTGAATTTAGAATTGTTGTTAAGTTTATAGATAAGATATTCAATTTTTTTTTTTTCTAGTTTTTCATTAATATTATATTCTTGCTTTGAGGTATCAGCATTTCATTAATTTCATTTTTAAATCGTTAAATTTACTTTTTTAAATTATAAAAATGTACACTGTCATACCATCTAAAAGATACCAACATACATTAGCTTTTCTTCAAAAAGTTCTGCCAAGTCCAGCAACCGTTTTAGATTTAGGCATTCGAAATCCATTTTCTGAAATTATGGAACAAAATGGATATACTGTGATCAATACTGAAGGTGAAGATTTAGATTTAATTCCTGAAATTGTAAAAAAGCATAACGTGGACGCAGTTACTGCATTTGAAATTTTCGAACATTTATTAGCACCATTTAATGTATTAAAAGAGATTGAAGCGACTAAGTTGGTCACGACAATTCCTTTAAATTTATGGTTCGCAAAAGCATATCGAAGTAAAACAGATTTGTGGGATAGACATTATCACGAGTTTGAGGATTGGCAATTCGATTGGCTTTTAGAAAAATCTGGTTGGCAAATTCAACAAAAAGAAAAATGGACTAGTCCTATTAAGAAAATAGGTTTTAGACCCATTTTAAGGAATTTTACTCCAAGATATTATGCGGTTTATGCTGAAAAAGAATAGAATGAGAAAAAGAATAGTAATAGTAGTAGGAACAAGGCCAAATTTCGTTAAAATAACTCAATTTAAAAAAGTTGTAAAGAAATATCCAGAGCTAGAGATAAAAATAGTGCATACTGGTCAGCATTATGATAAAAAAATGTCTGATGTTTTTTTAGAGCAGTTTAAAATTGAAATAGATTATTTTTTAGGAATTAAAGATTCTTCAGCAAATAGCTTAATTGGAGAAATTATCATAAAACTCGAAAAGATTGTCAATGAATATAAGCCGAATTTATTACTATGTGTTGGAGATGTAAACTCTACACTTGCCGCTGCAATTTGTGCCAATAAATTAAATGTTAAATTAGGTCATATAGAAAGTGGTTTGAGGAGTTTAGATAGAAAAATGCCAGAGGAAATTAATAGAATCTTAACAGATGAACTATCAGATATTTGTTACGTAACGGAAAAGAGTGGTATTCAAAATTTAAAAAACATTGGCAAAAAAGAAGCTCAAATTGCCTTTGTTGGGAATACGATGATAGATACTTTAGTTCACTTTACTCCTGAAATTGAAGCATCAACTATATTAGAAGAAATTCAACAAAAGAAATATAAATATATTTTGGTCACTATGCATAGGCCAAGAAATGTAGATGGAAAAGAAGCGTTATTGAAAATAATTGATTTATTTAAAAATCTTACTCAAAAAAAGAATGTAATTTTTTCAATTCATCCAAGAACTCAAAATAGTTTTACAAAGTTTGATTTATTTGAAACATTAAATCAGATTCAAAATTTAATGATCATACCACCGCAAAACTATTTTTCATTTCAAAAATTAATTAAATATTCATTTTGTGTTATTACAGATAGCGGAGGTATTCAAGAAGAAACTACATTTCAAAAAATTCCATGCATTACTTTAAGAGAAAATACTGAACGTCCATCAACAATAACTGAAGGAACCAATCAATTGATGTCTTTTGATACTGAAAAGATAAAAAAAGCGATTATAGATATTGAGGAAGGGAAGATTAAGCAAAGTTTCGTACCAGAGTTTTGGGACGGGAATGCTACAGAAAGAATTATTAAAAGAACTATTGAATATTTATCATGAGTTATATCTGTATGATTGTTGATGGATCCTATCCTAATGATATTCGAGTTAGAAAAGAAGCTGAAGCTTTAGTTGAAAATGGAAAAAAAGTAGTAATTGTTTGTCCTAAAAAAAAGAATGATTTACAATTCGAAACTGTTAATAATGTAGAGATTTTTAGAATAGGTTACAATTATACAACCGTTAAAAAAGGAATTTATGATATCATTGAAAGCGTTTTAGATGTAAATCCTTTATTTTACTTTGGATTGATAAAGACATTTAAAAAATATGATGTAGATTACTTACATGTGCATGATTTACCCTTAGCAGGAACTGGCTTTAAGTTCAAATCAAAAGTGAATAAAAAGATATATTTAGACTTGCACGAAAACTATCCAGAAGCTCTTAAAACATGGTTTTTATGGAAACAGAATACAATTATAAAATGGAAGAATTCTCTTTTTATGAATCCAAAAATTTGGTCTAAAAAAGAAAATAAATATTGTAGAAAATACGATAAAGTTATTTGTGTAGTGGAAGAAATGAAAGAAAAGCTAATCAAGAACTTTAATATAGACCATAAAAAATTAGTGGTCGTTTCCAACCACGAGAAAAAAGATTTTGTGGATCATTTTAATGAAAAAAGAAACCAAAATATTATTAATAGAAATGATTTTTCCATTACTTATGTTGGAGGTTTCGGACCTCATAGAGGTTTGCATACTGCAATTAAAGGAATGTCTAAAATAGTAGAGGATGTTCCAAATGCAAAACTTTTTTTAATAGGAAAGGGAAGTAAGGATGTTGAGAATAAATTGAAAGAAGTAGCTATAAATCATAAAGTTGAAAAATATGTTAATTTTGTTGGATACAAACCTTTCCATGAAGTTGCAACTATCATGCAAACTACTCATATAAATATAATACCACACATAGCAAATGAGCATACAAACAATACAATACCACACAAATTATTTCAAATAATGATGAGTAAAAGTATTCTATTAGTTAGTTCTTGTAAGCCATTAAAAAGGATTGTTGAGAAATATGACGCTGGTATTGTTTTTAAAGCAGATGATGCTGATGATTTTGCAATGAAAGTAATAGATATTTTCATGAACTATAGTATTTACAAAGCTAAAACTGAAAATGCATATAATGCTGTAATAAATAAAGGTGAAAATTGGGAGACTGAAAGTCAAAAATTACTTAATTTATACGATAATCTACAAGTTTGAAAGTATTACTCATTACATATTATTGGCCTCCAGCAGGAGGTTCTGGCGTACAACGTTGGTTGAAATTTGTAAAATATTTGCAAGATTTTGGAATCGAGCCTGTTGTGTATACGGTTGATAGTAAGAGGTATCCAAAAGAAGATAGCTCATTAATACATGAAGTTTCGAAAGACATAGAAATTCTAAAACAACCAATTTGGGAGCCCACAGATGTATTGTTTTGGAAAAAGAATCAGCAAAAAAAAGGAATTTCTAATATAAGTAAAGGTGGATTTCTATCTTTTATTCGTGGAAATTTTTTTATACCAGACCCAAAAATATTCTGGGTAAAACCGTCTGTAAAATATCTTCAAAAATATTTAGATAAAAATAAAATAGATGTTATTATTTCATCAGGTCCACCGCATAGTATGCATTTAATTGCACAGAAGTTACACAAAAAAAATAATATAAAATGGTTGGCAGATTTTAGAGATCCTTGGTCAGACTTGTATTATAATAAGGATTTTAACCAGCTTTCATTTTCGAGAAAAAAGAATAAAAATTTAGAAGAAGCTGTATTAAAAAATGCAAATGGTATTTTAACCGTTAGTAATTCTTTAAAAAAGGAGTTTTCAAAAATAGCAAATAAGGTAGCAGTAATTACAAACGGTTTTGATGATGAAGTTACAGAAGACGAAGAAGTTATTTTAGATACAAAATTCTCTATTTCTTATATTGGTTTGCTACCAAAACAAAGCAACCCTAAAAATTTATTTGCAGTTTTACAAAAACTATGTTCAGAAAATAGCGCATTTAAAAACGATTTACAACTTAATTTTATTGGTGATATTTCTAATGAAGTAAAAATAGAAATTCAATCTAATAGTTTAGAAAAGAATACAAATTTTATTGGGTATGTTGACCATAAGAAAGCGATAGCATATCAAAAAAAATCGCAAGTGCTGTTATTGTTAATTCCGAATGTAGCAAATAATAAAGGAATTTTAACAGGCAAATTATTCGAGTATTTAACCGCAAAACGACCTATCTTAGCAATCGGACCAGAAGAAGGTGACTTAGCTACAATATTACAAGATACAAACGCTGGTACGATTTCAAATTATAAGAATATAGAGATATTAGCATCAGAAGTTAGAGAATTATACTCTAAATTTAAACAAGGAAACTTGGTTGTAAATTCTAGAAATATTCAGAAATATCATAGAAAAGAATTGACAAAGCAATTAGCTGAACTTATTAAAAAATTATAATATTAGATGGGAATTGTTTTAAAACAATCTTTTAGAAATACAATAATAATTTATTCCGCATTTTTAGTCGGAGGCTTAAATACAATTGTATTTTACCCAAGGTTTTTAGGATCAGAATTTTATGGGATGGTTGCTTTTCTATTATCAGCTTCTAACTTAATCATGCCTTTAACCGCTTTTGGCATTCAATATACCATTGTAAAGTTTTATTCTTCTTATGAAACTAAAGAAGAAAAAGATAAGTTTCTATCTTCAGTAATATTCTTACCACTTCTGATTGCATTTCCTTTAGGATTTTTCTGGGATTATATGCACGAATGGATTATGAGTAAGGTAACAGAAGAAAATAGAATTGTAGAAGATTACACGTTTTATATCTATTTAGTGGCAGTAGCTTGTGCATATTTTGAGCTTTTCTATTCTTGGACGAAAGTGCAATTACAAACGGTTTTTGGGAATGTTTTAAAAGAATTATGGAATAGAATTGTTGTTTTTATCTTATTAATTGCTGTTTTTTTTGATTTTATTACAAAGTCAGAGTTTATACTGTATCTAACAATTGCCTATATTATTAGAGCATTTGTAATGATGTTTTATGCATTTCATATGTATTTACCAAAGTTCTATTTTAAATTACCACAAAATGCAACCGAAGTTTTTCGATATTCTCTTTACATAATTTTAGCAGGTTCTGCTGGTGCTATTTTATTAGATATAGATAAAGTTATGATACCAGGTAATGACACTATGGAAAAAGCTGCATATTACTCTGTAGCTGTTTTTATAGGTTCTTTTATTGAAGCGCCAAGTAGAGCAATGACTCAGATTTTACAACCTTTAACTTCTAAATCTCTAAACGAATTTGACACAAAAGAGGTTGAAAATTTATACAAAAAAAGTTCAATAAACTTACTTTTAGTTGGTGGGTTATTTTTTTTACTAGTGAATTGTGGTGTGAGAGAATTATTTAAATTAATGCCAGAAAAAGGATATGCTGGTGGAGAATTGGTGGTTTTAATGATTTCTTTAGCAAAACTATATACCATGTTTTTAGGAAGTAATGGAGCTATCATTAACAACTCGAAATTTTATAGAGTCACGTTACCAATTGCATTAGGAATGTCTATTTCTGTATATTTATTAAACAAATTGTTCTATTTCAATTTAGAATTTGGAACCGATGGATTAGCCTTAGCTACGTTAATAACACTTTTAGTGTTTAATTCCTTTAAATTATGGTTTGTAAATCGTAAATTCTCGATTACACCTTTTACTCCAAAAACATGGAAAATGTTTTTAATACTACTCGTTTTATTCTTTACTTTTTACTTTTGGAATTTTTCTATTCCTGAAATTCAAATTTTAGAATTTTCAATCTCACCAATAATTAATATACTTTTAAAAAGTATCATCATTACAATTTTGTATATATATTTAGTGATGAAACTTAAAATATCAAATGAATTTGATAGTCTTTTAAAAAGATTTTACAAATAACAATCAATATAATCTGTAAGCATATGGAAAAGCAAAGCCATACAGAGTATTCTTGTTTTTTTGAAAAACAGACCTATAGTATATCCTGCTATTGCCCAGTAAGAATGTAAAAAGTGAAAGTTAATACTGCACCTATTTTTATCAAAAATAGGGTCGGCTATTAGATGATCTAAATCAACAAACATAGACAGTAAGAAAATTCCGTACACTATTTTCCACTTGCTTTTAAAAAAGAAAAAAGCAATAAAAAGTGGAACTACAAAATGTAAACTATAATGTATAATAAATTGACTAGTAAACATACTAATTCGTATTCTTAGATAAGTCTCTTCGAATTCTACTTAGTTGCACAGGAGTAATGTTTAAGTAAGAAGCGATGTGATATTGCGGAATAAGGTTTTCTAATTCTGGGATTTCTTTTCTTAACTTCAAATACCTTTCTGTTCCGTTTAAAACAGATAAATCATACACTTTAGATTGAAGCACCAACACAATGTTGGTTAACATGGTATTGTAAAGTTTCGAAAAGTTATGATTACTATTGACTAAATTTATAAAATCTTTAAAATTAATAGCATACACTTCACAATCTGTCAAGCAATCATAATATAATTTTGAAGGTTTATTGGTTATAAGAGCTCCAATATCTCCACTCGTTTTTAGGGTTGTAAAAAAATTTCTAATATGAACTTTGCCATCTTCATCAGAATAGTAAGACCTTACAATCCCAGATTTTAAAATAAAAAAATCAACTTGTTTTTTATTTTTTTTCGCAAGGAAATCATTTTTATTAAAGTTTTTAATAGTAACCAAATCAATTAATTTATCTGCAGACTCCTGATCTAAATCAGTAAGTGTGTCAATAAATTTTTGAAGAATTTCCATTTTCTAGAAGCAGTAAAAAAGTATTTGAACGAAAGGTATGTAAATTAACTGTAGTATTTTAATTATATCTATAAAAGAATTCTATAAAATCTATAAAAGAAAGCTAATTAGGCAGTAGCATATTTAATTTTAAACCATTTTTATAAGAAGCTAATCGTATTTGTGCCCTCCATAAAAAGTAGGTCTAAAATAGATAGGTTCGGAATAAAGCCATGTGTATCATCGAACATTTGTACATAAGAAGCTACCAATATTTCAGGCTGTGTTTTTATAGCAGCTAAATGTCTAAAATCTTGTTCTTTATTAGTGTCTGTATATGCTATAGTTTTTTTAAAAGTAGCATTCAATTGTAAAGCATCTTCAATAAATAGAAAGGTATCTATATTTAAATCTTGTAAATACTTGTATTTTTTTTCAAATATAGGAGCAATATCATCTACATAAAACTCGAAGAAAGGAGAGTTTCGATAGGCAATCTTTAAAGATTTAAAATGTTGGTCTTGCCAAGGAACTACATTTTCAATCAAAGTATCTTTCGTTTTTTTTCTACCTTCTTTTAGAGTGTGCTTTACAGGAATGTTTAATAATTGCTTACCACTCGAATTATAAATATAACACCTATTTCTATAGCTTTGCTTTTGAAAATTATCATCCATTTCAAAAACAATTTCATCAGCATTTACAATCGCTGCATATTGTGAAATAGGAGAGAAGTAAGTAGGAATAAACAACGCCATTGCTTATTTTTTTGACGTTTTTTTCTTCCCTTTAAAAACGCTGTAACCAATATATAAAGCAATTAAACCAAATACAAAATATCTATATGAAACAGGTTCTCCGTCTCCACCAACCGTGGTAAACATTCGATCCCATCTTATCGATTTTAATTTAGCACCAAAGGAAGGTGCGTCAGCATCCCAACTAAACCAGATCATTACAGGTTTTCCTAATACATGATCGAAAGGAACATAACCCCAATAACGCGCATCTAAAGAATTGTGCCTATTATCTCCCATTAACCAATAATAATCTTGCTTAAAAGTATAAGAATCTGCTTTTTCACCATTGATAAAAATAGCATCACCAACAATAGTTAAATCGTTATTTTCGTAATTTTTGATAATTTGCTGATAGTAAGGTAAAGATTCTGCGTCTAATTTTACAGTAGCTCCTGCTTTGGGAATGTAAATTGGTCCAAAGTTATCTTGACTCCATTGATTGCTTTCTATATGCGGAAAAATAGCATTATCTGCACTAAAATTCAATTTCTTTAGTGAAACAGTTTGAGGTTGCTTTCTTAAACGATTCGCTTCTTCTTCTGTTAAATTGATATTTATTTTATTTGCTACAGATTCCATCTTTAATCGTCTGGCAAAATCAGGATTAACGCCACCAGCAACTTCTGTATACAAAGAATCTGAAGTTATTTTAGACAAATTACCGTTCTTTTTTATCGCATCTTGTACTTTAGAATTGTTCCAATATTCAGATAAAATTTTATAAACACCAGTTCTTTCTTTATCTATTAAAAACTTAGGAAACGAACTTCTGTCGATGGCTGTTTTTGCTTCGTATGTATAGTAAAATTGTATTTTTGCTCTGTAAGGAAGTTCATTTTTCTTCCCATTAATATACACATAACCATTTTTTATTTCTAAAGAATCTCCTGCAATTCCTACACTACGTTTTACGTAATTTGTTTTTTTATCAACAGGTTTATAGGTGAATTTACCAGAATTATCTCCCCACATGGTTGCCAAAGAATCTGTTGGCCAGTTGAAACAAACAATGTCGTTATTTTTTATTTCTTGTAAACCAGGCAATCTTGTGTAAGGCAGTTGTGGTTTTTTTAAATAAGAAGGCAATTTGGTAAAAGGAATAGAATCATGCACCATCGGTAAAGCGATTACCGTAGACGGCACTCTAGCACCATAATGAAACTTACTTACAAATAAATAATCTCCTACCAATAAAGACTTCTCTAAAGAAGAAGTTGGTATGGTAAAAGGTTGCATAAAATAGGTGTGCACCAATGTTGCAGCAATAATTGCAAATGTGATTGAACTCACCCATTCCCCTAATTCAGAACGAGGTTTTAAACTTCTTTCAGGATTGTAGGTAGCATCTGTTGCATAGTTGATGTAGAAGATATACAATCCTAAAGTTACAACTACTAAAAGTGAATTTAGTTTTTTATAAAAACCAAAAGTTCGAATGGTTTCAATCCAAATTACTGGAAACATTAACAAGTTTACAATCGGAATAAATAATAAAATAATCCACCATTTTGGTCTGTTAATTATCTGCATTAAAATAACGCCGTTATAAATAGGCACTGCAGCTTCCCAAGCTTTCCTGCCAGCTTTTACATATAATTTCCAAGTGCCTAAGAAATGAATTACTTGAATTATAAGAAAAAAGATAAACCATTCAGTAAAAGTCATAATTTTTATTTTGATGTCTGGTCGAGCGCAGTCGAGACCTTGTATTTTGTTATTGTAACGAAACCTCTCGACTGCACTCGAGGATGTAAATTATAATTTAGTTAGTAGTTTTTATTATTAGTATGTTACAGTTTTTAACGGAGGTTTAACACATCTTTCATATTGAAAACGCCTGTTTTTCCAACAATCCATTCTGCCGCAACCACAGCACCTAAAGCAAAACCTTTTCTATTATGAGCCGTGTGTTTAATTTCTATAGTATCAACTTCAGACGCATACCAAACCGTATGCGTACCAGGAACTTCAGGAATTCTTTTTACAACAATGGGTATGTTTTCTTCGGAAGATGTTTTGGATAATTCCCATTTTTCTTTTGCAGAATTTGCTATAATTCCTTCCGCCAACGTAATGGCTGTTCCACTTGGTGCATCAAGTTTTTTGGTATGATGAATTTCTTCCATAGAAATGTTGTAATCTTCTAAATTACGCATCATTTTAGCCAATTGCTTATTCAGTTCAAAAAAGATATTTACACCCAAACTAAAATTTGAAGCATAAATAAAAGCCCCTTTTTCTTCCTTACAAAGTGCCACGGCATCATCATACTTATCTAACCAACCCGTGGTTCCAGAAATTACAGGAATTCTATGCTTTAAACAGTTAGAAATATTATCAAAAGCAGCATTAGGAACACTAAAGTCTATGGCTACCTCGGCTACATTAATATCAATAATGTCATCAACCTCTTTTTTAATAACAATTTCATGACCTCTTGAAATTGCAATTTTTTCAATTTCTTTTCCCATTCTTCCGTAACCTAACAATGCAATTTTCATTCTAGAATGTGTATTTTAGTGTGAAGCCAACTTTTGGTGCGTCAAATAATATTGGATCTTGCACAAAAGTAGGTCTAAAAGTTAAATTATCATCTGTATTAAACTGCAATAAATGTGCATTTACACTTGCTTCTACTATTTGTAAAACATATAGGATAACACCACTTAATAAAGACAAATCTCTATTTTCCCTCAATTGCTTTTGGGCTCTTTCCAAAGTTTCTAAAGAAACCGAAACGGTGCCAAGATCATCTGTAAATTCATCCTGAAAACCCGTTTTACGAAGTTTATAGGCAGTTCTAAAACGTTTATATTCACTATTATTTTCTAAATAAAAGTAAGTGGGTATTGCCAATGCTCCCCAAACAATCGGTGCTTTCCAGTATTTTTTGTTGTAAACTTGTCCCATTCCTGGAAAAATTGCTGAATAAAAAGCGGCTCTTGCTGGTGCCAAAGGTTTGTAAACTCCTTCTTGCACAAATACATCTCCTTCAACCTTTAAACCTTTTACATTTGTAGAATCTTTTTGACTAAAAAGATGAAAAGAGAAAAACAAGATTGAAAAGAATACTATGTTCTTTTTTAAAAACACTTATTTTAATAAATTTTTTATTCGATTAAAATCTTCTTCTGAATGAAAAGGAATAGATATTTTACCTTTACCATTAGTACTTACAGTCACGTCTATTTTATGCCCAAAATATTCGCTCATATCTTTTAAACTATCCTTTACAAATGGGGGTATTGCTTTTTTCTTGGGTTTAGCGATTGCCCCTGTTTTTAGACTTTTTACTAAATCTTCGGTTTGCCTAACAGACAATTTTTCACGTAAAATTTTCTCGTAAATCGCAAGTTGGTCTTCTGTATTGTCTACATTAATCATGGCACGTCCATGTCCCATAGAAATAAAACCGTCTCTCATTCCTGTTTGTAAAATAGGGTCTAATTTTAGCAGACGTAAATAATTGGTTACTGTAGAACGTTTTTTACCAACTCTTGTACTCAATTCTTCTTGTGTTAGTTGAATTTCATCAATTAAACGTTGGTAAGAAAGTGCTACTTCTATAGGATCTAAATTTTTACGCTGAATATTTTCAACCAATGCCATTTCTAGCATTTCTTGATCGTTTGCAATTCTTATATAGGCGGGTACTGTTTTGTTTCCAATTAATTTTGAAGCTCTAAAACGTCTTTCTCCAGAAACCAATTGAAATTTATTGCCTTCCAATTTTCGAACTGTAATTGGCTGTATTACACCCAATTCTCTAATAGAACTTGCTAGTTCTCTTAAAGCTTCTTCATCAAAATAAGTTCTGGGTTGATACGGGTTCACATCAATGGCATCTAAATCTAATTCTATGATACTGCCTACCAACTTGTCTGCGTTCTTATCTGAAACAGAGGTAATATTTGGAGATTCTTTTAAAAGAGCAGACAATCCTCTTCCTAAAGCTTGTTTTTTGGTTGCTTTTGCCATTTTACGAATTCTTTTTTAATAATTCTTGGGCTAAATTTAAGTAATTTACTGCGCCTTTACTAGTTGCGTCATAAGCAATAATGCTTTCACCATAACTTGGTGCTTCACCTAAACGGGTATTTCTTCTAATAATTGTATCAAAAACCATACTAGAAAAGTGTTTTCTAACTTCATCTACAACTTGATTGGAAAGACGCAGACGAGAATCGAACATGGTTAATAAAAGCCCTTCTATATCTAATTCTGCATTATGTATATTTTGAATGCTCTTAATAGTATTTAATAATTTCCCTAAGCCTTCTAAAGCAAAATATTCACATTGAATAGGAATGATTACAGAATCTGCTGCAACTAAAGAATTTAAGGTGATTAAACCTAATGAAGGTGCGCAGTCTATTAAAATATAATCATAATCGTCTTTAATTTCTACTAACGATTTTTTCAACATATATTCTCTTTCCTGCTTGTCTACCAATTCAATTTCAATAGCCACTAAATCTATGTGTGCAGGAATGATATCTAAGTTTGGCGAATCTGTTTTAACAATAGCTTCTCTTGCAGAAATACTATGTTCTAAAACTTGATACGTACCAAGTTCTACAGCATCTACATCAATTCCTAAACCAGAAGAAGCATTTGCTTGTGGATCTGCATCAATCAACAACACTTTCTTTTCTAAAACACCTAGAGAAGCTGCTAAATTAATACTAGTTGTAGTTTTACCAACTCCACCTTTTTGATTTGCTATTGCAATGATTTTGCCCATTAAAATAATCCTATGTTTTGTAAATGTAAAATTACATATTTTTCTGACTTTTAGAAATGAAAGATGTTAACAAAAGAATAAAGTTTTAAAACACTTATTATTAGGTTTTTAGACATATATTTTGATTCTTTTTTCACAAAGCAGCTCATTGAAAAACCGAAGATTTTCTTCGGTTTTCAGCTTATAGTTTTCGATTACTTTTTTGGAATATTCTTTAAAATTTCAATTAGAAATTTCCAGAATTTTTGGGTTGATGAAATGCTTGCACGTTCATCAGGAGCATGTGCACCTCGAATAGTTGGTCCAAAAGAAACCATATCCATTTCAGGATAATTCTGACCTAAAATTCCGCATTCTAAACCCGCATGACAAGCTGCAACCTTTGCTTTTTCGCCATGTAAATCTTCGTATAAGTTAGCAACAACAGCTAAAATTTCTGAGTTTATATTGGGTTGCCAACCAGGATATTCGCCAGAAAAGGCTACATCAAAACCAGCCAATTCAAAAGCAGATTTTAATGAGTTTGCTAAATCTATTTTATTTGTTTCAGAAGAGGAACGTGTTAAACAACCAATTTTAATAGCACCATCTTTTACTATAACTCGAGCAATATTGTTAGATGTTTCTACCAAACCTGTAATATCTGGACTCATTCTATAAACACCATTCAATGCAGCGTATATAGATTTTAAAAGTCCTTCTTGAACGCCTAAATCTAGAACCTTTTCTGGAAGAGTAGTTTCTTGAATCTCAATGGTTAAATTACTTTCTAATGTTGCAAACTCTTCTTTAATAGTGTTGATCAATAGCTTGGTTTCAAACAAAAAAGCTTCTTTAGAAATAGTGTCAACAGTAACCAAAGCAATACTTTCTCTTGGAATTGCGTTGCGCAAACTACCACCATTTATTTCAGAAATTCTTAAACCAAAGTTGGTAAACCCGTCAAACAATAAACGATTCATGATTTTATTGGCATTTCCTAGACCTTTAATGATGTCCATTCCAGAATGCCCACCATTCAATCCTTTTACAGAAATAGTATACCCCGTTGTATTTTCTGGAGAATTTTCTTCTTTATAACTTCTTGTGGCAGTTACATCAACGCCACCAGCACACCCCATGCCAATTTCATCATCTTCTTCTGTATCTAAGTTTAGTAAAATAGCACCTTTTAAAATACCGCCTTCTAAACCCATGGCACCCGTCATGCCCGTTTCTTCATCAATAGTAAAAAGAGCTTCTAAATTAGGGTGTTCAATTTCTGTAGAAGCTAACACTGCCATTATGGAAGCAACACCCAAACCATTATCTGCGCCTAAAGTAGTACCCTCTGCAGTTACCCAGTCTCCATCCACCAACATTTTTATGCCTTCTGTATCGAAATCGAAATTAGTGTCCCCATTTTTTTGATGTACCATGTCTAAATGACTTTGCAAAACCACCGATTTTCGATCTTCTAAACCTTTTGTAGCCGGTTTTTTTATGATGACATTCCCAACCTTATCTACAAAAGTTTCTAAATGTAGTTGTTTTCCAAAATTAACCATAAATTGAATTACACGCTCTTCTTTTTTTGAAGGACGCGGCACAGCATTTAAATCTGCAAATAGATTCCATACTTCTTTTGGTGCTAAATTTCTTACTGCTGTACTCATTTTTTATATTTATTTTTCGAAAATCAAAAATACTGCTTTATTGTGGTTTCTAAAAATTAAAACTCCGCTAAAAAAGACGATTTACCGTCAGTTTTAAAGGAGTTTATACTAGTGTTTAATTGGCGAAAATTAAATAATTAAAAAGTCTTCGACAAGCTCTCCCGATCATTCGGGACAGACATCTGTAGAACTCACGGGTTTTTGTTAAACTAAAAACTAATTTTGTAAATGAAATTTTAGTTTATCTATTAAAAGATTAAAAAATACAGTTAAAATTCAAAATTTCCTTTCCGAAATTTCGGAAGAGCTTGTCGAAGTGCAAAAATCTTTACGAAATTTCAATAACAGTTTCTGCTACTTCTTTTCTAACCTTTGCCAAGTCTTTCATATAATCATCTTTAGCTCTAAAACCAACAGGTAAAACCAAAACCGATTTTAGATTGTGCGCTTTTAAATTCAAAATCTCATCATATTTTTCTGGATTAAAACCTTCCATTGGGCAAGAGTCTATTTCTAAATTTGCACAAACAGTAAGTAGATTTCCCATGGCGATATAGGCTTGATTTGTATTCCAAACAAACAATTCTTCTTGTGTTTTCTTTTCAATTTCTGCAGTTAAAAATTCTTTAAAAGGATTGAGAACTTCATTTGGGGTATTTCTAATTTTTTGGACTAAATTGAAGTAATTCTGAACTTCCTCAGTCGTAAATTTTTCTTGTACACAAATGACCAAAAGATGAGAAACTTGTAAAACTTGTGGTTGATTCCAAGAAAAAGGAACCAATTGTTCTTGAATTTTTTTATTTTTAACAACCACTAATTTTAAGGGTTGTAAGCCGTAAGAAGTAGCGGTTAAATTAAAGGCTTCTTTTAACAGTGTTAATTGATTTGCTGAAAGTTCTTTATTTGAATCGAATTTTTTAACAGCATAACGCCATTTTAAATTATCTATGATGTTCATTTTTATATTTTGAAGTGCAAAAATACCCCAAAATTATTGAACTTTTAGTTGATGTTAATTAGATAAATTGATAGAAGTATCAATTTTTTTGTAATTTTAAAACAAAAAGTATGCGTGAAGATTTTCTACATTATGTATGGAAATATAAATTATTTTCTAAGACAGCTCTAAAAACCACCGATAGTGAAAATTTAACGGTTTTAAAAGCGGGTTTGCATAATAAAAATGCGGGGCCAGACTTTTTAAATGCACAGTTGAAAATTGAAGATCAAACTTGGGTAGGCAATGTTGAAATTCATATAAAAGCTTCAGATTGGTATTTGCACAATCATGAAGTTGATGCAAATTACGACGCTGTTATTTTACATGTTGTTTGGGAGCATGATGCTACAATTTTTATGAAAAATAACAAATCATTGCCAACTTTGGTGCTAAAAGAAATAGTTGATAACAGTGTGTTAAAAAATTATAGAAGTTTATTTTTTACATCTACAAGTTGGATTCCTTGTCAGAATTCCATCGCAACCATAGATGATTTTACTGTTGAAAATTGGAAAGAACGCTTGTTTTTTGAGCGATTGGAAAGAAAATCGAAAGAAATTACGGCAATGTTAGCAAAAGAAAATAATAATTTTGAAGCTGTTTTGTTTCAATTGTTAGTGAAGAATTTTGGCTTGAAGGTAAACGGAGATGCTTTTTTACAATTGGCACATTCGGTGGATTATGCTACAATTAAAAAAATACGCTTTGATGAAAATCAATTTGCGGCTTTGTTATTTGGACAAGCAGGTTTTCTAGAGGAAGAAATTGAAGATGAATATTATCAACAATTAAAAATAGCATACACTTATTTAAAGCATAAATATAATTTGCAGTCCGTTGCCAATGGGCAGTTTTCATTTTTTAGAATGCGACCTCATAATTTTCCAACCATTAGAATTGCACAGTTGGTTTCTTTGTTTTATCAACATCAGAATTTATTTTCTAAAGTTATAGCAATACATCATTTAAAAGATTTTTATGAATTGTTTTCTATTGAAATACATCCCTATTGGAAAACACATTATAATTTTGAGTCCATCTCAAAATCATCACCTAAAAAACTCACCAAATCATTGGTAGACTTATTAATTATCAATACAATTATTCCGTTGCAATTTTTATATCAAAAAAGTAGAGGAGCAGTAGATGAAGCTTCTTTTTTAGGGATTTTGAAAAAGATGAAACCAGAAAAAAACAATATTATTTCTAAATTTACAAAAATTGGTGTGCTTTCAGAAAATGCTTTTGACACACAGGCTTTGTTAGAACTTAAAAATAATTATTGCGCACCTAAACGTTGCTTAGAGTGCGCAATAGGAGTTAAGGTTTTGAATAAAAATTAATATTTTAAAATTTAAAATGTTCGTTCGAGCATTGCCAAAATCAAAATGTATTTTGATTGAAGGTAGCTTGCGAAGCAAATCGAGAACTCACTAGGAATATAGTTCTCGCTAGTTTTGCTATGTATCTTCGGCACAAAATGCCTTTTGCTTCTCGGCAATGCTACCATTGACGTGTTTATATAATTATCTGATTTCAAGTAGATTAATAGTTCTCGATAGCTTCGCTAGGTACTCTCAATGAAAATGACTTTTCATTTCAGTAATGCTCGAGGAGACATTACGTCATTCCAATCGTTTGATAAAATTTTTTCTCGGGTCTCGAACGGACATAATTATAAGCATTGTTTTACGTTATTAAAACTACTTGAATTTTTTATCTTAAGTCTCGAGCGAATAAACTTTAGTAACTAAATTATTTCGGATCTAAAATCTCATCAATCATCACAACGGCATCTTTGTAATGGTACTTTGTGATTTTATTTACAGCTCTTTTACTAGCGGTATTTAATTGGTATTTTAAGGTTGTTAATTCACCTCTTACAACAGAAGAAATATCTGTGTTTTTTACAGCGGGATCTTTCATTAAAGTTTCCATTCTACTGATAAAAGATTTTTGTAGATTTCTTCTATAAATGTCTACATTTTTGGTGGTACTGGTTTCTGAAAAAATGCCTTTTCTTAAATCGCCCATTAGATCAACCAAAGCATAATTATTGTCTTGAATTACTTCCATGTCAATCATTCTTTTTAAGGTGTTGGCATTTAAAATTGTCCTTAAAAATCTGTTTTGATAATTGCCCATCATTTCAGTATACCCGGCTTCATTAATGTTTGCCAGAATGTTTTTATCTAACAACCATTTCTGCGTTTCAAAAACATTCTTTTGCAACCAATTTAAAGATGCTTTTTGTTTTGCTTTTGATACAGGCATGTAAATATTACCAGCTTGTTCTGGTTTTTTATTGTATTCATAAACACCCCCAATATTGCCAGCAACATGGCCCACATACCTGCTCCAAACACTTAATAATTCTCCATATAATTCACTTAAATCCTCGTAATTATTGGTTTGGTTTGAAGTCCAGTTTGGTAAATTTCTAGCAACAATTTTTAAGTTTTTAATTCCGTACGTACTCGATTTTACTTGGTCGTTTCCAATACCTTCTGTTTGTGCAGAAGGGTCAAAACGTTGTCCGCCAAACCTATAAATAGGATTGTCTGCTTTGTCTAAAATCCATTTATTTAAAGTTAAAACTTCACTTTCTGGGGTATTTGCATTTGGAATTTTCCGATACCCCCAATGAATAGCATAATGATCATAAGGGCCTAATTGTCTAATAAAACGAATGTTTTTATCACCTGGTTGTGCCACATAATTATAACGAGCATAATCCATGATGGTTGCTGCAATTCCGTTTTTCTGGGTAAAACTACCTGAACGTAAAGAATCTGTTGGATATGCAAAACTAGCAGCCATGTTATGAGGCAAACCTAAGGCATGACCAACTTCATGAGCAATCACCATTCGCATCATGTCTCCAATTTCTTCATCGGGTTTGTCTAATGTTCTTGCTGATGGATTTGCAGCACCCGTTTCTAATAAATATCGGTTTCTATAAGAACGTAAATGGTTGTGATACCAAATAATATCGCTTTCTAAAATCTCTCCAGATCTTGGATCAGAAACACTGGGTCCTGTTGCATTTCTCGTGGTACTCGCTACATATCTAATGGAAGAATACCGAACATCTTCCATGCTAAATTCTGGATCTTCTGCTACAGTTGGTGGCATTTTTGCCATAATTGCGTTTTTAAAACCAGCCGTTTCAAAAACTTTTTGCCAATCATCTACCCCTTGTTTGATGTATTTTCTCAACTTCTCTGGAGTTGCAGGATCTAAATAATAAATAATTGGTTTTTTAGGCTCCACTAGTTCACCACGGTTATACGCAGCTTCATCTTTTGGTTCTAGTCGCCATCGTCTAATATATCTTTTGCTATCTGCTTTTAAAGCTTCAGAATTATAATCTACGTTTCCTATAGAAAAATAACCGACTCTTTTGTCATACATTCTTGGCATCATCGGGTTTTCTGGCAATAAGATCATAGATTGATTGATGCGCATGGTAATGGTATTTGTACTTCTATTACTTGGTGGCTCATCTGCATCAAATGTAAAGTCTTGCACAACTTCTATGTTTTTTGGGTAACTTTTTATCGTATTGATAAAACTTCTAGAAGGATCTAGTCTTTTTACTTTATACGTTTTTCTAAAATACGCAGGCAAACCCGTAATTGCTTTGATATCTGTGGAAAAGAATTTTGTAACATCTATTAACACAGCAGTAGAGTCTGCATTTTGAGATTTTACATCAAAAGCATAAATAATGGGTTCTAAGTTGTTTGCTCTTACAGATTTATAAATAGGTAAGGAGTCGTTTGCAATGGCATTGTATGATTTTACTTTTAAAAGAACCTTGTTCTTATAATGTTCCCAAACAATTACTTGTGTATTTATTTTAGAACCCGCGTTTACATAGCCACCCCCTAAATCTGCAGGAATATCTTTAATTCTGGTAACCAATAGCATTTCTTTTCCTAAATAAGATTTTGGAATTTCATAGATAAACTGATCTTTGTTTTCATGCACTTTAAACAAACCTTCATCTGTTTTTGTATCTTTTTTTACAAAATCTGAGTACTTTGGAATTTTACTTTTTTTGGGTTGGGGAACCGTTTGTGCTGAGGTTTTATTTTGCTTCTTTTTTTTAATCCTTCTGGTTTGTGCATTGAACTTTAATGGAGTAATAAGAGCAATTATTACTAAAGATAGTAGTAGTTTTTTCATAAGTTGGTGTGTCGAAAATTTCATCTACTAAATTATCAAAATACATTGAAGTGAATTCTTATAGTTTTGTTAAAAGAAAAGCTCGAAAATCTATAATTTTCGAGCTTTTAAACAGTTAATAAGAGCGTATACTTAATATAAACTCTTAAATTTTGTAGGGTTCGATTCGTGCATCATCTCATATACTTTTTCAAAGATATCTTCTGCAGATGGTTTCGAAAAATAATCTCCATCTGTACCATAAGCAGGTCTGTGTGCTTTAGACGTTAACGTACTTGGTTTGCTATCTAAATATTGATATCCGTCTTGTTTTTCTAGTATTTCCTGAAGTATATAGGCAGAAGCTCCACCAGGAACGTCTTCATCTATCACCAATAATTTGTTTGTTTTTGCCAAACTTTTTACACAATCGCTATTCAAATCGAAGGGTAATAAACTTTGCGCATCGATAATTTCGATATGTATGCCAACTTGTTGTAATTCGTTTGCTGTTTCTTCAACAATTCGCAGCGTAGAACCATAAGAAACGATGGTGATATCAGTTCCTTCTTTTACAGTTTCAACAAAACCGATGGGTGTTTTAAATTCTGCTAAATTGGTGGGTAATTCTTCTTTTAAGCGATACCCATTTAAACATTCTATGACCAAAGCAGGTTCATCACCTTCTAATAAGGTGTTGTAAAAACCAGCCGCTTTGGTCATGTTTCTAGGAACTAAAACGTGCATTCCACGAACGTTGTTAATAATTCCTCCCATTGGAGATCCTGCATGCCAAATGCCTTCTAATCTGTGCCCACGAGTTCTTATAATTAGAGGTGCTTTTTGTTTCCCAAAACTTCTATAATGAAGTGTTGCTAAATCGTCACTCATAATTTGAAGTGCATATAACAAATAATCTAAATACTGTATTTCTGCAATGGGTCTTAACCCACGCATTGCCAAACCAATTCCTTGACCAATAATGGTGGCCTCTCTAATGCCTGTATCAGAAATTCGAATATCACCGTATTTTTCTTGAAGTCCTTCTAAACCTTGGTTTACATCACCAATAAAACCGGCATCTTCACCAAAAATAATTACCTCTGGATGCTTTTTTAAGATCGCATCAAAATTATCTCTCATGATAATTCTTGCATCTACTAAGTTCTGATGCTGAGCGTAAGTTGGTTTGTTTGCAGCTACTTTTAAGGCACTGTGATTGCTTTCACTTAATAAAAAAGAAGAATATTTTTGTGCAGCACTTTTAATGGCGTCTTTAATAAAATTTTGAAGTTCTCTTTTCTCAGAAAAATCTTCCTCTTTTAAATAACGGAGCGATTTTCTGGTAGCGATTAAAATTTCTTTCCGAATAGGTTCGTCTATTTTTTCTAAATCGTTTTTATATTTGGTTATAAAAACCCCATTTTTACTTTTAGAAGCTACTCTTTCTAACAATTTAACGGCAACTACCACTTCATCTTTTACATCATTATTAAATGCATTCCATGCATTTCTTTTCGCGGTGGTCACTATTTTTTTTGCTTCTTTTTCTAAGATGATGATTTCTTCTTCAGAATCTACGAAACGCAAAGTTTCACCTGCATCTGTTTCTAATTCAAAATCTAAAATCCATTTTCGCATTTTGGCAATACAATCATGGTCTTGTTCCCAAAGAAGTCTGTCTTTCCCTTTATATCTTTCATGAGATCCCGAAGTAGAATGTCCTTGAGGTTGTGTCAACTCTTTTACATGAATTAAAACAGGAACGTGTTCTTCTCTAGAAATTTTGGCTGCTTTGTTATAAATATCAACCAATTGTACGTAATCCCAACCATTTACAACAAAAATTTCGTAACCTTTATTTTTTTCATCTCTTTGAAATCCTTTTAAAATTTCTGAGATACTTTCTTTTGTAGTTTGATGTTTTGCATGTACCGAAATTCCATATTCATCATCCCAAACACTCATAATCATAGGTACTTGTAAAACACCCGCAGCGTTGATAGTTTCAAAAAACAATCCTTCACTAGTACTTGCATTTCCAATGGTTCCCCAAGCAACTTCATTTCCTTTGATAGAAAAATTACTTTTGTGTTGTACACTTTTTTCGTTTCTATAGATTTTAGAGGCTTGTGCTAAACCTAGCAAACGTGGCATTTGACCAGCAGTAGGAGAGATGTCTGCACTAGAATTGTATTGTTGTGTAAGATTTTTCCAGCTTCCGTCTTCATTTAAACTGTGAGTGGCAAAATGGCCTCCCATTTGTCTTCCAGCAGACATGGGTTCAACTTCTATATCTGTATGTGCGTATAACCCAGCAAAAAATTGTTGTGCCGTTAATTCACCAATCGCCATCATAAAGGTTTGATCTCTGTAGTAGCCAGATCTAAAATCGCCCTTTTTAAAGGCTTTTGCCATGGCTAATTGAGGTACTTCTTTACCATCGCCAAAAATACCAAACTTTGCTTTTCCTGTTAAAACCTCTCTTCTTCCAAGCAAACTACATTCTCTACTGATTTTAGCAATTTTATAGTCGTTTAAAACTTCTGCTTTAAAATCTTCAAATGAAAGTTCTTTCTTGTTTTTTTGAGTAAGCGTTTTTTGCAACATTTTTATATATTTAACCTGTTGTGCATTTTGATAAATTCTGTCAATTCGAGTGAATTTCACGATTGAAATAAGTGAAATTTGTATCGAGAACCTGCCTACCGTCGGTCAGGTAGGTAAGAATTTTCGTTTCTAAACTAGTTCTCGATACGATTTTTTTATCAAAAAATCACTACCATTGACGTAGCTTGTAAGTTACTGTTTTACAAATTATTAATATATGTCTGGTCGAGCGCAGTCGAGACCTTCTTTAACCTCTCGACTGCGCTCGAGGAGACATTACGTCATTCCAATCGCTTGATAAAAATTTTTCTCGGGTCTCGAACTGACATTTTGGAATACATTTAACTCAAAATGCACAACGGGTATATTTAGGCTTTTGCAAAGATAGTTTTTTTACTTGATAATTAAAAATTTAAATATTCGTTAAATATTTCGTAAGATAACGCTCTTAAAATAGATTTTAATTGAGAATAATGTAAAAAAAATAGAATGTTGTATTGGTATTTAATTTTTTTAGAATAAGCCTCTTCTGAAAAAATTATAAACTCTATTGAGATCTCCTGTAAATGTAAATCGAATTTTCTGAGGATAAGATGGTTGCGCAACTTCCCAGCCATTGTTGGAATATAAAGGAAAGTAGATTTCGAAAATATTGTGTATGAAGTTCAATCTAATGCCGTTTTCATATCCAAAGAAAAGGCCTTCATTTCTATTCTTTAAAAAAGCAACATCATTATATAATTCTACCCAACGCCATAGACCAATGCTAGAATTTAAAGAGACCATATACTGATTGGCAAATCTTGTTGGTAAAACAGATTTAAAACCACCTTCTGTAATAATGTATTGTTGACTAAAAATACCAGAATCTTCTGAACGTCCGTAGTAATTGAGTTCAAACAGATAATCATTGGCTCTGTCTAAACCAAAGCTAAAATAGTCTCCTTTAGAGTTGTTGTGCAAGAAGGCACCAGCAAATACTCTAAAATCTAATTGAGTATCTGTAGATGTTAATTTTCTATACCTTAAATCTGCAGAAATTTTAGAGAAGCTTTTAGAAATTTCTGAATTAAAATTATAACGAAGTTCTTTAATAATATCTGGTGAAATATAATTATAGCTTACACTAAAAATACTGTAATTGTCTTGTGCTGTTTTTGTTACTAAAGGCGAAACTTCTTTGTCTATATGCACTACTTTGGCTCTTATAAATTCATTGCTGGCATCTCTTAAAGATTTTCTTTTAAAAACAACATCTACATAAGGAATTAAAGAACTGTAAGACAATTCTGGTGCATATTGCAAGGTGTTTCCAGCAATACCGTATGAAATTTTATAAATACTAGTTTCTTCGAAAAACTGATTAAATAGCACAGAAAAAGAGCCATTAATCATTTGACTTTTAAACGCATAACTTGGAGCCAGACTAAACTCAAGATTCCTCTTGATTAAAGGCTTATTATGTACTTTTAGCCCTAAGATTAAGCCATCATAAAAATTATAACCAAAGTTAGGTTGGTAAAATAACTGATTATAATTCGGTGCTTTTACATCTTTTATTAAAGAGAATTTAAATGGCTTATTAAAGAATCCTCTATTTGTATTATAGTAATTATCTAAGGTATTATACTCTGGATAGATATTTTCATAATTTAAAACGAGTTGGTCAAATTTTCCCTTAGGTACACTAATTGTTTTTTGATCATCAATATTTGGGAACCACTTTTTATAGGCAATTGTATCATCTTTAATGCCATAAAATGCAATGGGTGCGGTAATATTTCTTTTATTTTTCAGCGTTACGAGTAAGCTGTCTTTTGCTTCTTTTACAGATTGAATCGTATAGTCAATTTTTTTATTTGTTTTTATAAAATCACTAAAAAACCAATCAATATCCCTCGTTGTATTTTTATGTAGAGCATTTTTAAAATCAGTGCTATTTGCAGTAGTAAGTTTGTGTTTCTGGTAAAATAGTTTTATACTTTTATTTAAAGCATCTTTGCCCAAATATCCTTTTAAATAGGTAAAACCTAAACCTGCTTTGTATTTACTTACAATTCTTCTATTGAAATTTGATAAAGAATCTGCCGACGTCTTTAAAGATTGGTCTAAGAATTTACGTGCTGTAAATTGATAAACAAATTGATATTTTTGATTGAATTTTAATTTGGAAATATTAAATCGTTTTAAAAACCATGAGTTAGACGCGGTTCCTATCAGTTTAATTTCTGGATAAAATTTGTTGACATATTCAATCATTAAATAATTTTGCAAACCATCTATGATCCAATAGTCAGATCTTTCATTGACTAGCAGCGTTTGTTTTAAGTATTTCTTTGAAAGTGCTTTAAATAATGTCAAATCATATTTAAAAACATCTGAAAAAGGCCGTATAAAAGAGGGAAGTTGGCTCAACCCATACACCGGGTCTTTTCTGCGCATAACTTCATCAACGAATATTTTATCTGTAGGAAAATCACCTAAAATATTTTTTAAAAACAGCAATTCTCTGTTTAAAATATCTTTGGTTAAATGGGGATCTAACTTTTCATCTAAAATGTCTGTCTGTACAATATAAGAATCTGTATTAAAAATTTCGAACTTATTAACTTTTTGAATATTAACAATTACATCTTTTTCGTTTGTACCGTATAAGTTGTAGTAATTAAAGTTTTCATCGGTTTTTTTAGTTTGCTTTAAGCTACTAATTAAAGTAAGTTCTTTAGGAATCTTAAAATCAATATTAAAAGTAGTGTAGTCTTCAAATAGATCATCCAAATTTAAATTACTCATAAGCTGCCAACCCTCTTCATAGACTGCTGGCGTCATATACCAATACCTTAAATTATATCCATTTTCATTTTTTCCATAATTCGTGAATCTTGCACTCGGTATCTTAACAGCGTAAGTAACATTAATAGTAATTTTATCTTTTGGTTCTAGCGGTGTTTCAAGAAATAATTGAACAATATCTTGCCGATTTTCTAGTTCTTTATAGATGATACTATTAAAGTCTATTGAAATGTTTTTAATTTTAGAAAAACCAATTTCATCATCATCAGCAAAATATAAATCTTTTCTAAAATCTTTTATAAATCTTTTAGATAATGGTGTATTTCTATCTTTAAAACTATTTGCCCAATCATGCAAAAAGATATGATTTAAGGTGTCCTTAGAATTATTATAAAACACAATTTCTTGTTGTATTAATAATTTATCTTCTTCAGAATTTAGTGTAGCCTTTATATGTATCTCATTTTGTTGTGCGAAATTTAAGCCACTAAATAATAGTAATAGTATAAATATGTAAAAACGATTTTTCAATTAATTTTTCTAAAATTTTAGAGTTTTGTAATTGTTTACTTTCAATTAAATATTATTTTGAAAGATATTTTAAAAGTTTGGTTTAAATTGGTATTTGGCATAAAATTTATTCAAATGATCTATGGCTTCATCTGCCGTGTCAACAACTCTAAATAATTTTAAATCTTCTAGACCTATATTGTTTTCTGTAATTAAGGTTTGCTTAATCCAATCTAGCAATCCGCCCCAAAATTTAGTGCCCACCAACACAATTGGGAAACGTCCAATTTTTTTAGTCTGAATTAATGTAATGGCTTCAAAAAGCTCGTCCAAGGTTCCAAAACCACCAGGCATTACAATAAAACCTTGAGAATATTTTACAAACATTACTTTTCTAACAAAAAAGTAATCGAAATCTAAACTTTTTCCTGGATCTATCCAAGGATTGTCATGTTGCTCAAAGGGTAATTCTATATTTAAACCTACAGAAATTCCTTTTCCTCTGTTTGCACCTTTGTTACCAGCTTCCATAATTCCAGGTCCACCACCCGTAATTACACCATAACCGTTTTGTGTTAATTTAAAAGCAACTTCTTCTGCCAACTTATAATAAGGATGATCTGGTTTTGTTCTTGCAGAACCAAAAATGGATACAGAAGGGCCTATTTTACTTAATTTTTCATATCCTTCCACAAATTCTGCCATAATTTTAAAGATGGCCCAAGAGTCGTTTGTTTTTATTTCGTTCCAGGTTTTCTGTTGAAGTTTCTCTCTTATTTTTCTATCGTCATTTGTCATAATCAGTAAATTTTGTTTTATTTTTTTCTAAAAAAGAAAAAGCCTGCTAAAGTAGTAATTTCTTTAAAAACTTCGCGGTATAACTTTTTTTATGTTTGGCAACTTCTTCTGGAGTTCCCGTACATAAAATAGTACCTCCTTTTTTTCCACCTTCCATACCAACATCAATCACATAATCTGCTAGCTTTACCACATCTAAATTATGCTCTATAATAAGTACTGTGTTTCCTTTGTTAGCCAATTCGTTTAAAACCTCCATGAGTACTCTAATATCTTCAAAATGAAGTCCTGTGGTAGGTTCGTCTAAAATATAAAAAGTATTTCCGGTGTCTCTTTTAGACAATTCTGCAGCTAATTTTATTCTTTGCGCTTCACCACCAGAAAGTGTGGTAGATTGTTGGCCAAGCGTAATGTATCCTAAACCAACATCTTTAATGGTTTTTAATTTCCTATGAATTTTAGGAATTTTAATAAAGAAGTCTGTGGCATCTTCAATGGTCATGTTTAGAACATCAGAAATCGATTTTCCTTTGTATCTAATCTCTAAGGTTTCTCTATTAAAACGTTTTCCTTGGCAAGTTTCGCACTCTACTTGTACGTCTGGTAAAAAGTTCATTTCTATCACACGAACGCCACCACCTTGACAAGTTTCACAACGCCCACCTTTTACATTAAAAGAAAAACGACCAGGTTTATAACCCCGAATGGCAGCTTCTGCAGTTTTTGCAAACAAGCTTCTAATTTCATCAAAGGTTTTTGTGTAGGTTGCTGGGTTAGAACGTGGTGTTCTACCAATAGGAGATTGATCGATATCAATTACCTTATCTACATGCTCTAAACCTTCAATTTTTTTGTAGGGCATTGGTTTTTTAACCCCTCTATAAATATGAGCATTTAAAATAGGATATAACGTTTCATTAATTAAAGTTGATTTTCCACTTCCAGAAACACCTGTCACACAAATCATTTTTCCTAAAGGAAATGCTACAGAAACATTTTTTAAATTGTTTCCACTTGCTCCTTTCAATTTGATGGTTTTTCCGTTTCCTTCTCTTCTTTTGGTTGGAACTTCAATTTTCTTTTTTCCTGTTATATAATCCGCAGTTAGTGTGCGCTGTTTTTTTAATTCAGCAAAAGTTCCTGCGGAAACTATTTCTCCACCATGTTTTCCGGCACCAGGACCAATATCAAAAACAAAATCTGCTTTTTCAATCATATCTTGATCGTGTTCTACCACTAAAACAGAGTTTCCAATATCTCTTAATTTTATTAATGAATCGATTAGTTTTTCGTTATCTCTTTGATGCAAACCAATACTAGGTTCATCTAGAATATATAAGACACCCACTAATTGTGAACCAATTTGTGTGGCCAAACGAATTCTTTGCGCTTCACCACCAGAAAGTGATTTAGAAGTTCTGTCTAAGGTTAAATAATCTAAACCTACATCTAGTAAAAACTGAATTCTAATGCTGATTTCTTTTAATATTTCTGATGCAATTAGTAGTTGTTTTTCAGACAAATCTTTTTCAATAGTTGCAAACCAAGAAGCCAATTCTGTAATGTCCATTTGCACTAAATCACTGATATTTTTATCAGTAATTTTAAAATGAAGTGCTTCTTTTTTTAAACGTTTCCCGTTGCAAGTAGCACACGTAACTTCATCCATAAAACCTTTTGCCCAACGTTTTATAGAAGTGCTTTCTGCATTGTTGTATTGATTGTTGATAAAAGCAACAATACCTTCAAAGTCAATTTTATAATTTCTTCGAACTCCAACAACTTTAGATTCTATTTCAAAAGATTCATTACCACCATTTAAAATAATGTCTAATGCTTCTTTTGGAATGTCTTTGATGGCATCTGTTAATTTAAACTTATATCGTTCAGCAATATTCTGAATTTGTTTAAAAATCCAACTGCTTTTTTGTTCTCCTAAAGGAACAATTCCACCGCTTTTTATAGAAATAGTATTGTCTGGAATTACTTTTTTAAGGTTGATTTCATTGGTGATACCTAATCCGTTGCAAGCATTACAAGCGCCTTTAGGTGAATTGAAAGAAAATGTGTTTGGTTCAGGATTTGGATAGGCAATTCCTGTGGTTGGACACATCAATTCTCTACTAAAATATCTAGGATTGTTGTCATCAACATCAATCACCATCATGATGTTATTACCAGAATACAAAGCTGTTTTTATGGTTTCGTCTAAACGTTTTTCTACAGAGTTATTTATGGCCAATCGATCTATAACAACCTCAATATCGTGCATTTTGTAGCGGTCTAATTTCATGCCTTTTTCAATTTCTTGAATTTTTCCATCCACACGAACGCGTAAGAAGCCCTGTTTAGAAATTTGCTCGAAAAGTTCTCTATAATGTCCTTTTCTAGATTTAATTAAAGGTGCTAAAACGGCTATTTTTTTATTGTCAAAATCTTTTAAAATAAGTTGTTTTATTTGCTCATCTGAATAACTCACCATCTTTTGATTGGTGTTGTAAGAATAGGCATCTGCTGCTCTTGCAAATAATAAACGCAGAAAATCGTAAATCTCTGTAATGGTACCTACGGTAGAACGCGGACTTTTATTGGTTGTTTTTTGTTCAATAGAAATTACTGGCGAAAGCCCATCAATTTTATCAACATCGGGTCTTTCTAAGCCGCCAAGAAATTGTCTAGCATAGGCAGAAAAGGTTTCAATATAACGTCTTTGTCCTTCTGCATAGATCGTATCAAAAGCCAAAGAAGACTTCCCGCTTCCGCTTAAACCAGTGATTACTACTAGTTTTTCTCGGGGAATTTTAACATCTATATTTTTTAAATTATGAACTCTTGCTCCGTAAACTTCTATAAATTCTTGGTCTTTCAAAGGTGTTTATTTTATCAAAAAATGCAAAGTTAATCAATACTAATTTAATTTAAGGAGGTTTATAGTAACGTTTCACAATGTTTTTTTAACTGTATTCTCTCTAAAACGAGCAGTAAATTCTTATTGAAAAAACAGCATAAAATAGTATCTTGCCATATATTTTAATAAGAATGATAGACAGTATTAGACATTTTTTTGAAAGAAATGGTTTTGGAGTTTTCTCTAGGTTGGCAGACAGACTAGGTATGAGAGCTTTAAATGTGCGTTTGTTTTTTATTTATGTGACTTTTTTTACTGCTGGTTTGTCATTTGGTTTGTATTTAACAATGGCTTTTGTATTAAAATTAAAAGATATGGTGTACACTAAAAGAAGTTCGGTTTTTGATTTGTAGTGTATGATAATTATAGCATCTAAAATAAAAAAAATTGCACTATTGGTGGTTTCAATCATAGCGACTGGAACTATTGGGTATATGGGGCTTTCTAACTACAATTTTGTAGATGCTTTGTATATGACAGTAATTACGGTTACAACTGTCGGGTTTGGTGAACTTCGGCCTTTTTCTCCAGAAGAGAAGATTTTTACAATATTTTTAATTTTAACGAGTATTACTATTTTTGGATATGCAATTTCAGCATTTTCAGAGTATTTGGTAAGCGGTAAATTATTTGAACATTTTAAACTAAGAAAAGTGAAAAAACAAATAGGACATTTAAAAGGACATACTATTGTTTGTGGCTTTGGTAGAAATGGAAAACAGGCGATTTTAAAATTAGTGAATTATAATGTGAAATTTGTAGTTGTTGAAAAGGATAAAGAAATGATTGAGGTTATAGACGCTGAAGGATTTTTAAATATCCAAGGAGATGCAACCTTAGATGAAACATTATTAAATGCAGGTATTATAGAAGCAGATAATTTAATTACAGCCTTACCTTCAGACGCAGATAATTTATTTGTTGTATTAACTGCAAGTCAACTGAATCCAAATTGTAGGATTATAAGTAGGGCATCAAATGAATCTTCCTATAGCAAATTAAAAATTGCGGGTGCAGACAATGTAATTATGCCAGACAAATTGGGTGGAAACCACATGGCGGCTTTAGTAACTACACCAGACGTAATAGAGTTTGTAGATCGATTAACTATAGAAGGAGAAACAACGGCCAATTTAGAGGAAATTGCAGTAGACGGTTTGCCAAAAAAATATTTAAACAAAACAATTTTAGATTTAGATTTAAGAAGACAAACAGGCTGTACCGTTATTGGCTATCGAAACCCCAAAAAAGAATACATTATAAATCCTGAAGCAGATATTAAACTCATTGAAGGTTCACATCTAATTGTGTTAGGAAGACCAGAACAAATTATAATGTTAAGAGAATTATTTTAGAACACTGTCATTCCTGCCTTTCGGCTATCGCTCAAGATAAACTCAGGCAGGAATCTCAAATTAAATATGCAAATGGTAAAAGTTGTAGTGACAGGAAGTAACGGATTGTTAGGTCAATCTTTATTGAAGTTATTGTTAAAAGAACATACGAAATACCAAGTTTTTGGTTTTTCTAAAGGAGAAAACAGAAGTGGAAGAAAAGATTTTAAATACATTTCTATTGACATTACTGACGAAGTTTTATTGAAGAATCAAATTAAGGAAATTCAACCAGACTTTATTATAAACACAGCTGCAATGACAAACGTCGATGCCTGTGAAAATAACAAAGTTGCCTGTGATACTTTAAATATTGAAGTTGTAAAATGGCTAGCAGAAGTTTCCAAATACATTGATGCGCACGTGATTCATATTTCTACCGATTTTATTTTTGATGGTAAAAAAGGAAACTACAAAGAAACAGACGCTCCAAATCCATTGAGCCATTATGGTGTCTCTAAATTAAAATCGGAAGAAGTTCTCATAAATTCAAAGATTGATTTTACCATTTTAAGAACCATTTTAGTCTACGGACAAGTGTTTGATATGAGCAGAAGTAATATTGTACTTTGGGTAAAGAAAATGTTGGAAGATCAAAAAGAAATTACCATAGTGGATGATCAATTTAGAGCGCCAACCTATGTAGAAGATTTAGCCATGGCTTGTAAAATTTCTATGGATAAAAAAGCGACTGGAATTTTTAATATATCTTCAAAAGAATTGTTAAGCGTTTATGAAATTGCGCAGCAAATTGCAGTTGCTTTTAGTTTAGACAAAAGTTTCATAAAACCAATTTCAACAGCAACCTTAAACCAGACGGCTCCAAGACCTGCTAAAACTGGTTTTGATTTGACAAAGACAAATAAAGAACTGCAGTTTTATCCAAAATCATTTCAAGAAGATTTGCAGATATTTAAAGAAACCCTATCCTAAAACATAGTTTTATCAAACAAAACTTGTTAAAGGAGCATTTTTTTATGATATTGCGACCTACTAATTAAAAAAATAATCAATTATATTATGAATAAAAAACTGCTTTCGTTGCTATTTTTAGCAATACCATTTTTGACATTTGCGCAAGAGAAAGGATTAGATGAACAGATAGATGAAGCTTTTGGAAATGCAACAGGTTGGTTTGTTGATATAATTTTTTATCAAATTCCTTTTTCAGATACCGTTAGTATTTATTGGGTGTTGTTTCCACTTATTTTAGGAGCATTGTACTTTACATTTTATTTTAACTTTATCAATTTTAGAGGTTTTTTTACATCTATAAATATTGTAAGAGGTAAATATGATGAATTAGAAGGTAGAGAAGATCATAAGGTAGAAATAGAAAAATCAAAATTTACAGATGAAGAGGATAACCCAGATACCATTAGAGTAGAAGGGCATGAAGGAGAAGTATCACACTTTCAAGCATTAACAGCGGCTTTATCTGCAACCGTAGGTTTAGGAAACATTGCAGGTGTTGCAATTGCGGTTTCTATTGGTGGTGCAGGAGCTACATTTTGGATGATCGTTGCTGGTTTCTTAGGAATGGCATCTAAGTTTGTAGAATGTACGTTGGGTGTTAAATATAGAGATATTGAAGCTGACGGAACTGTGTATGGAGGTCCAATGTATTATTTAACAAAAGGATTAAAATCAAAACCCTTAGGAAAAGTTTTAGCAGTATTATTTGCAATTTTTGTTATTGGAGGTTCTTTTGGTGGAGGAAATATGTTTCAAGTAAATCAAGCTTTTCAATTGGTAGAAAATATTACAACTCCAATGGGTGGCGTTTCTTTTTTACATGGCAAAGGATGGTTATTTGGTTTAATAATGGCGGTTCTTGTTGGAATTGTAATTATTGGAGGAATTAAAAAAATAGCAAAAGTAACAGATAAGATTGTTCCTTTTATGGTCGCAATTTATGTGGCGGCTTCATTGTTTGTAATTTTTGCAAACTACGCTATGATTGGCGATGCATTTGCACAAATCTTTAATGGCGCATTTAGCCCAGAAGGAATTGCAGGTGGTGCCGTGGGTGTTTTAGTACAAGGGTTTAGAAGAGCTGCTTTCTCAAACGAAGCAGGTATTGGTTCTGCATCTATAGCGCATTCAGCAGTAAAAACAAAATATGCAGCAAGTGAAGGAATGGTTGCTTTATTAGAGCCTTTTATTGATACGGTTGTGGTTTGTACAATGACGGCTTTGGTATTAATTATTACTGGAAATGTAGCAGCTGAAAACGCATCTTTAAATGATGCACAAGCAATTTTATTAACTTCAGGCGCATTCGAATCAGCAATCTCATGGTTTCCATATGTATTAACTATTGCAGTTGTATTATTTGCTTTTAGTTCTATGATTTCTTGGTCTTATTACGGTTTTCAAGGATGGGCTTATTTATTTGGGAGATCTAAAAAAATGGAATATACCTATAAAATTATTTTCTGTATTTTCGTAGTAATCGGTGCAGCAGCTAGTTTAGGTTCTGTGATTGGTTTCTCAGATGCCATGGTTTTTGCAATGATGGTACCAAACATGGTGGGTCTAGTGCTATTAGCACCTAAAGTGAAAGAAGAATTGGTAAAATACAAGAATGCCATAAAAGCAGCAAAGGCTTCAAAGGCGTAAATCTTTATTATGAACATATTTAAATCCCATTTCTGGTACCATAAAAGCCAAAGAAATGGGGTTTTTCTATTGGCCATACTCATCTTCATTTTACAGGTTATTATTGTCTTTGTTGATTTCTCTCCAAAGGAAAAGGTCGCAGCAAATTCAGCCGAAACCATCGCTTTTTATAAACAGATCGATAGTTTAAAAAAAATTGAGATAGCGAATAGAAGACCAAAAATATTTCCTTTCAATCCTAATTACATTACAGACTACAAAGGAGCACAATTAGGAATGTCTTTAAATGAAATAGACAGGTTATTCACCTTTAGAAAAACAGGAAAGTTTGTCAATTCTAAAGACGAATTTCAACAAGTGACAAAAATTTCAGATAGCTTACTAGATAAGATTTCTCCTTATTTTAAATTTCCAGATTGGATTGTAAAACAGCATGATAATAAATATGTCTCTTCGACCAGAATCGAGAAGTTCTATAAAAGTAAACCAAAACATACAATATCTACAACAGATATTAATAAAGCTACAACAGAAGATTTAAAAGCTATTTACGGAATAGGAGAAAAACTTTCGGAAAGAATTATCAAGTATCGTTCTAAATTACAGGGTTTTTCATTTGAAAATCAAATTTTTGAAGTTTGGGGTTTAGAAAAAGAAACCGCAAAAAAAGTAATAGCGACCTTTAAAATTTTAGAAAAACCAATAATTAAAAAAGACAATATCAATACCATAACCTTCAAAGAACTCTTGAAAAATCCATATATAGATTATGAATTATGTAAGAAAATTTTTGAATATAGAGATGAAGTTGCAGAACTTCAAAATATATCAGAATTAAAAAATATCAAGAGTTTTCCTTTAGACAAGTATGATAGAATAGTCTTATATTTGGTGGCTGAATAAACAACTCAAATTCGAACCCAGATATGAACAGTATGTATTTTACTGAAGAGCATGAATCTTTTCGTGCAAGTTTTAAAGATTTTTTACAGAAAGAAGTAGTTCCTTATATAGATAAATGGGAAAAAACAGGAACCATTGAACGCTTTATTTGGAAGAAGTTTGGTGAAATGGGATATTTTGGTCTTTGCACACCAGAAGCATACGGTGGTTTAGATTTAGATCTTTTTTATACGGTTATTTTCTTAGAAGAAATGCAAAAAATAAATTCTGGCGGATTCGCAGCAGCTATGTGGGCACATGAATTTTTGGCGATGACGCATTTAAACAAAGAAGCAAGCGAAGCGACCAAACAAAAATACCTAGTACCAAGTGTAGAAGGAGATAAAATTGGTTGTTTGTGTATTACAGAACCTTTTGGTGGAAGTGATGTTGCAGGCATGCGATCTACTGCTATAAAAAAAGGAGACAAATACATTTTAAATGGCTCTAAAACTTTTATTACAAACGGAATCTATTCAGATTATTTAATCGTTGCCGCAAAAACAGACCCTTCAGATAAATACAAGGGAATTAGTATTCTTATTGTCGATAGAGATACTCCAGGAATTTCAGCAACCAAGTTAGATAAACTAGGTTGGCGAGCTTCAGACACAGGAGAAATTGCGTTTGATAATGTAGAAATTCCAGCAGAAAATTTAATGGGAGAAGAAGGAAAAGGTTTCCCTTACATTATGCAACATTTTGCTTTAGAACGTCTAATTATGGGTGTGAATGCCCATGCAAGAGCAGAATTTGCAGTAGACTATGCAATCGACTACATGCAAGAAAGAGTTGCGTTTGGTAAATCTTTAGACAAATTTCAAGCACTAAGACATAAAGTGGCAGAAATGGCTAGTAAAGTAGACATGTGTAAAGAATATAACTATTCAATTACCAAAAGATTAGACCAAGGAGATTACGTTGTAAAAGAAGCAAGTATGTCTAAATTATTATCTACAAAAATGGCAGACGAAGTTATTTATGACGCACTTCAATTATTAGGAGGCTATGGTTATATGGAAGAATATCCGATGGCACGTTTACTAAGAGATAGTAGATTGGGACCTATTGGAGGTGGAACTTCTGAAATCTTAAAAGAGATTATTGCAAAAATGATCATAGACGGTAAGGAATATAAACCCGCCACATAGTTTTTTGATTGTTATTTTTGCAAAAATCATTTCCGATTATTGCAAAAATGATCATAGACGGTAAGGAATATAAACCCGCCACATAGTTTTTTGATTGTTATTTTTGCAAAAATCATTTCCAATTATTGCAAAAATGATCATAGACGGTAAGGAATATAAACCCGCCACATAGTTTTTAGTTTCAAAGTTCAAGTTTGAAATTCAGAGAATTTTCATTTTGGCTAACAAACCACAAACCACTAATTACAAAATAAATTAATTTCGCAATTGTTATTTCATAATTTGTAATTACATTTGCAGTCCAAAAAATAAACCAATAGTTTATAGAGCTATTCAAAATATAAAGATACTATGAAGGGAGGTGCCAACTTATGTTAATTATACCTATCAAAGAAGGAGAGAATATCGATAGAGCTTTAAAACGTTACAAGCGAAAGTTTGATCGTACAAAGACTATGAAAAACTTGCGTAACAGAAAAAACTTTACAAAGCCTTCTGTAGCGAAAAGAGCTCAAAGAATTAAAGCGTCTTACGTTCAAAGATTAAGAACACAGGAAGAAGTAGGTTAATGAAACTCAATTTTTACAAGTCTGAAAGACGCAGTAAAAATGGTAAGTTGAATTAATTCCGCTGAAAAGCGGAATCTCGTCAATAGATACCTTTCAAATCATAAAACTCGTAACATTTAGATGTTGCGAGTTTTTTTATGCGCTAAATTCACTAAATTTGAATTAAGAAAGTATAAAAAATGCTCATAAATTCCTTTTTAGAATACCTCTCTTTAGAAAAACAATATTCTAAGCATACCATTACTGCCTATAAAACGGATCTAATTGCATTTAAAGATTTTTGTGAAACAGAATATGATGCACAAGACTTAACAGAAATAAATTATGCCCAAGTAAGAAGTTGGATGGTTTGTTTGGTAAATTCAAATATCTCCAATAATAGTATCAATAGAAAAGTAAGTTCGCTAAAGTCATTTTATAAATTTCTTCAGAAGACAGCGCAAATAGAGAGCAATCCACTTGCAAAACATAGAGCACTTAAAGTAGCTAAGAGGGTGCAAGTTCCTTTTACAGCAAAAGAAATTAATTCTGTAATTAAAAATATAGACCAGCAGAAAGATTTTGATTCCATAAGAAATAAATTATTAGTAGAATTATTGTATTCAACAGGAATTAGAAGAGCTGAATTAATTCATATTAAAAATAGTGATGTAGATCTTTCCGATAGAACCATTAAAGTTTTAGGAAAAAGAAATAAAGAGCGACTTGTACCTATACTTACTTCGGTTCTAGAGACTTTAACAGCATATTTAAACTTAAAAATAGAAAAAAAAATTACTTCAGAATTTCTTTTAATTACTTCAAAAGGAAATAAACTATATGAAACACTTGTCTACAGAATTATAAATTCTTACTTTAGTCAAGTCTCTTCAAAAGTAAAAAAGAGTCCTCATATATTAAGACATTCTTTTGCAACACATCTTTTAAATGAGGGGGCAGATTTAAATTCGGTTAAAGAACTGCTAGGGCACTCTTCTTTAGCTTCTACACAAGTCTATACGCACAATAGCCTTGATGCAATTAAAAAAGTGTATAACCAAGCTCACCCTAGAAGCAATAAAAAAGAATAATTCATGAAAGTATTTACACAATCAGTAAATTTTAATGCAGATAGTCAATTAATGAAATTTACAGAAACGAAGGTTTCAACGCTAACAAAGTTCCACGATAAAATAGTAGATGCAGAAGTATTCTTAAAAGTTCAGAATACTAGCGACAAAGAAAATAAAATAACAGAAATAAAAATTAACATTCCTGGTAGTGAATTAATTGTAAAAAGAGAAACAAAAACCTTTGAAGAAGGCATTAATGCTGCGGTAGATAATCTAAAAAGACAACTAAAAAGATCTAAAGAAAAGCATAGAGATTCTTTGATTTCATAAAAAGAGAAAAAAAAGAGAAATAATATTATAAAAAAGTTTTAGAATATAAAAAAACTTTATACATTTGCAATCCGTTAGAAATAGCGGATTGTTTTTTTATAAAACAGCCGATGTAGCTCAGCTGGCTAGAGCAGCTGATTTGTAATCAGCAGGTCGTGGGTTCGAGTCCCTCCATCGGCTCAAAAAAGTAAAAATCGCATCAAGAATTGATTGATATAATAAATAATCAATTGGGACGAGAAGCCTGCCTGTCGGCAGACAGGTTTATCTTGAGCGAAGTCGAAAGGAGTCCCTCCATCGGCTCTAAAAAACAGAATAAGTTCATTAAAATAGTAAATTAAAGGGGAGATACTCAAGCGGCCAACGAGGACGGACTGTAACTCCGTTGACTACGTCTTCGCAGGTTCGAATCCTGCTCTCCCCACAATTTACATTTTGCGAAAGTAGCTCAGTTGGTAGAGCGTCAGCCTTCCAAGCTGAATGTCGCCGGTTCGAACCCGGTCTTTCGCTCAAAAAAAAAGTCCAATTAAGCCGGTGTAGCTCAGTTGGTAGAGCGCATCCTTGGTAGGGATGAGGTCGTGGGTTCAAATCCCATCGCTGGCTCAATTAAATACGTATTATTAGACACTAAATATATTTAAACTAAGAATTAAAATTAATAATTATGGCAAAAGGAACTTTTGACCGTTCGAAACCACACTTAAACATTGGTACTATCGGACACGTAGATCACGGTAAGACTACTTTAACTGCGGCTATTACTAAAGTATTAGCCGATGCTGGTTTTTCAGAAGCAAAATCTTTCGATCAGATTGATAACGCTCCAGAAGAAAAAGAAAGAGGTATTACAATTAATACTTCTCACGTAGAATATGCAACTGCAAACCGTCATTACGCTCACGTTGACTGTCCAGGTCACGCGGATTACGTAAAGAACATGGTAACAGGTGCTGCTCAAATGGACGGTGCAATTTTAGTTGTTGCTGCTACAGATGGACCAATGCCACAAACTCGTGAGCACATCCTTTTAGGACGCCAAGTTGGTATTCCTCGTATGGTTGTTTTCATGAACAAAGTGGATATGGTTGATGATGAAGAATTAATCGAATTGGTAGACATGGAAGTAAGAGAATTACTTTCTTTCTATGAATATGATGGAGATAATGGTCCCGTAATTGCTGGTTCTGCTTTAGGAGCATTAAATGGTGAACAGAAATGGGTTGATTCTGTTTTAGAATTAATGGAAGCTGTTGATGTATGGATCGAAGAGCCATTAAGAGAAATTGATAAAGATTTCTTAATGCCTGTTGAAGATGTGTTTTCAATTACAGGTCGTGGTACAGTAGCAACTGGACGAATCGAAACTGGAATTGCTAATACAGGAGATGTTGTTGATATTATTGGTATGGGTGCAGAGAAAATGACATCTACTATTACGGGTATCGAAATGTTCCGTCAAATTTTAGATAGAGGTGAAGCTGGAGATAATGCAGGTATCTTATTAAGAGGTATTGCAAAAGAAGATATCAAAAGAGGAATGGTAATCTGTAAACCAGGTTCTGTAACTCCACATGCTAAATTCAAAGCAGAGGTTTATGTTTTGAAGAAAGAAGAAGGTGGTCGTCACACTCCATTTCATAACAACTATCGTCCACAGTTCTATGTGAGAACTACAGATGTAACAGGTACTATCAATTTGCCTTCAGGTGTTGAGATGGTAATGCCAGGAGATAACTTAACAATTACTGTAGACTTAATTCAAGCAATTGCATTAAATGTAGGTTTACGTTTCGCTATCCGTGAAGGTGGTAGAACAGTAGGTGCAGGTCAGGTAACTGAATTATTAGACTAACATTAAATTAGTTTTTTAATTGATACATATAAAAGGTATCACGCTTATAGCGTGATGCCTTTATCAATGAATAAGAAACGGGCGTAGTTCAGCGGTAGAGCACTGGTCTCCAAAACCAGCTGTCGGGAGTTCGAATCTCTCCGCCCGTGCAAAAAATAAAATGTGAGTTTTTTTATCTGATGCAAAAGTTGAAGATAATTTTAAGCTACATAAAAATAAAAGTAAGATGAACTTTATACAATATATCAAAGATTCTTTTGATGAGTTAAGTAACCACATGACGTGGATCTCGAAGGAAGATGCTCAAAAAACAACTGTAACTGTAGCGGTATTTACAATTTTGTTTGCATTGGCAGTTGCTGGTATAGACTATGTTTTTCAAACTGGATTAGATAACTTTTTCGAAATGTTTAAATCTAATTAATAATGGCAGCTGATTCAGTAATGAAATGGTATGTTGTTAGAGCCATTGGAGGACAAGAAAATAAAGTGAAAGCTTATATAGAAACAGAAATTTCTAGAGTAGGTTTATCTGATTATGTAAGTCAGGTAATCGTTCCAACTGAGAAAGTTATTCAGATTAGAAACGGAAAGAAAGTAAACAGAGAAAAAGTTTATTTTCCTGGTTATATTATGGTAGAGGCAAATCTTTCAGGAGAAGTACCTCACGTAATAAAAGCCATTACAGGTGTTATTGGTTTTTTAGGAGAAACAAAAGGTGGTGAACCCGTTCCTATGAGAAAAGCTGAAGTAAACAGAATGTTAGGTAAGGTAGATGAATTGTCTATTCAAGATGAAAACGTTGCCATACCATTTAACATTGGTGAAACTGTAAAAGTTGTAGACGGTCCTTTTAATGGATTTGACGGAACAATAGAAAAAGTAAACGAAGAAAAGCGTAAACTTGAAGTAATGGTGAAAATATTCGGAAGAAAAACACCATTAGAGTTAAGTTATATGCAAGTAGAAAAGATATAATTGTTACACAAATATATACCGATCTGTTTTGATGCTTCCAAAATTAAAACAAATCATTAAACATTTTTAAAATGGCAAAAGAAGTTAGTAAAGTAGTTAAGTTACAAGTAAGGGGAGGCGCAGCGAATCCATCGCCGCCGGTTGGACCCGCTTTAGGTGCTGCTGGTGTTAACATTATGGAGTTCTGTAAACAGTTTAATGCAAGAACGCAAGACAAACAAGGTAAAGTTTTACCTGTTGTTATTACTGTTTTCAAAGACAAATCATTCGATTTCGTCGTAAAAACTCCTCCTGCAGCAGTCCAGTTACTAGAAGCGGCCAAAATTAAAAAAGGTTCAGGAGAACCTAACAGGAAAAAAGTAGCATCCGTTACTTGGGATCAGATTAAAGTAATTGCAGAAGATAAGATGGTAGATTTAAATGCCTTTGAAATTTCTTCAGCAATGCGTATGATTGCAGGTACAGCACGTTCTATGGGTTTAACAGTAAAAGGTAATGCACCAGCATAAACTTTATAAAAAGTAGTAAAATGGCAAAATTAACAAAAAAGCAAAAAGAAGCACACGCAAAGTTAGATAGCTCTAAATCTTATGATTTAGCAGCTGCTTCAGCGCTAGTCAAAGACATTACTAATGTAAAGTTCGATGCATCTGTAGATATGGCAATACGTTTAGGAGTAGATCCACGTAAAGCGAATCAAATGGTGAGAGGTGTAGTAACATTACCTCATGGAACTGGTAAAGACGTAAAAGTTTTAGCATTAGTAACTCCAGATAAAGAAGCAGAAGCTACAGCAGCAGGTGCAGATTATGTTGGATTAGATGAATACCTTCAGAAAATTAAAGGAGGTTGGACAGATGTAGATGTAATTATTACCATGCCTAGTGTAATGGGAAAATTAGGTCCTTTAGGAAGAGTTTTAGGTCCTAGAGGTTTAATGCCAAACCCAAAGACGGGTACGGTAACAATGGATGTTGCAAAAGCCGTTCAAGATGTGAAAGCTGGTAAAATTGACTTTAAAGTTGATAAGACTGGTATTATTCATGCTGCAGTTGGAAAAGTATCTTTTGATGCGAAGAAGATTGAGGAAAATGCAAACGAATTATTACAAACAATAATGAAATTGAAACCAACAACTGCTAAAGGTACTTATGTAAAGAGTGTTTTTATGTCTAGTACGATGAGTCCTAGTGTAGCCGTTGAGTTTAAATCTGTTTAATACGTTAAAACTTATAATTATGACTAGAGAAGAGAAATCACAAGTAATACAAGATTTAACAGCAACATTAGCAGATACTAATACATTATATTTAGCAGATATATCTGGATTAGATGCAGGAACTACATCAATCTTACGTAGAGCTTGTTTTAAAGCAGGTGTTCAGTTATCAGTTGTAAAGAATACATTACTTGCAAAAGCAATGGAAGCTTCAGATAAAGATTTTGGAGACTTACCAACAGTATTAAAAGGAAATACTTCGATGATGATTTCAGAAGCAGCAAATGCTCCTGCAAAATTAATCAAAGAGTTCAGAAGAAAATCTAAAGATAGACCTTTATTAAAAGGGGCTTTTGCAGAAGAGTCTATTTATATTGGTGATGATCAATTAGATGCTTTAGTAGATATTAAATCTAGAGAAGAACTTATTGGTGAAATCATTGGATTATTACAGTCTCCTGCTAAAAATGTTATTTCGGCATTACAATCAGGTGGACAAACACTTTCAGGTATTATTAAGACATTATCTGAAAAATAAGCACGCGCACAAATAAACTATAATAAACAAAATTTTTAAAAACAAGTAAAATGGCAGATTTAAAAGATTTCGCAGAACAATTAGTTAACTTAACAGTAAAAGAAGTTAATGAATTAGCAACTATCTTAAAAGATGAATACGGTATTGAGCCAGCAGCAGCAGCAGTAGCAGTAGCGGGACCAGCAGCAGGAGGTGATGACGCAGCAGATGAGCAAACTGAATTTGATGTTATCTTAACAGCAGCAGGTGGTTCTAAATTAGCAGTTGTAAAATTAGTTAAAGAATTAACTGGTTTAGGATTGAAAGAAGCTAAAGGTATTGTAGATAGCGTACCAGCAGCAGTAAAAGAAGGTGTAACTAAAGATGAGGCTGAAGGTCTTAAAGCATCTTTAGAAGAAGCTGGAGCTGAGGTAGAGCTTAAGTAAGCTTTTACTCCCGAGTTTGAATCATCAAAACGGGAAAACAAATTTAGGTTTAGGCACTAAGAACATTCGTTTTTAGTCCTAAACCATTTTGTGTATATATTCGTTCTTTATTTTAATTAAGATTTTAATCAAAAAAATATTCTCTTTTGGCAACGAAAAACACTACTGAAAGAATCAACTTCGCTACTTCTAAAATGATTAAGGAATATCCAGACTTTTTGGATATTCAGGTAAAATCTTTTCAAGATTTTTTCCAACTTCAAACAAAAGCAGAAGAAAGAGGTGAAGAAGGTTTGTACAAAACCTTCATGGATAACTTTCCAATTACTGATACAAGAAATCAATTTGTATTAGAATTTTTAGACTACTTTGTAGACCCACCAAGATATTCTATTCAAGAATGTATCGAAAGAGGTCTTACACACAGTGTGCCTTTAAAAGCGCGTCTAAAATTATATTGTACAGATCCGGAACATGAAGATTTCGAAACAATTGTTCAAGATGTGTATCTTGGTACAATACCTTATATGACAAACTCTGGTACCTTTGTAATTAATGGTGCAGAGCGTGTGGTAGTTTCTCAATTACACAGGTCTCCTGGTGTATTTTTTGGGCAATCTTTCCATGCAAACGGTACAAAGTTATATTCTGCAAGAGTAATTCCTTTTAAAGGATCTTGGATAGAATTTGCTACCGATATCAATCAAGTAATGTATGCTTATATTGATAGAAAGAAAAAATTACCAGTAACAACATTATTCAGAGCCATTGGTTTTGAAAGAGATAAAGATATTTTAGAAATTTTTGATCTTGCAGAAGAAATTAAAGTTTCTAAAGCTGGATTAAAGAAAGTATTAGGTCGCAAATTGGCTGCTAGAGTTTTAAAAACTTGGCATGAAGATTTTGTAGATGAAGATACTGGTGAAGTTGTATCTATTGAGAGAAATGAAATTATTTTCGATCGTGATACTATTTTAGACAAAGAACATATAGATGAAATAATAGAAGCAGGTGCTAAGACGATTTTACTTCACAAAGTAGATAACGACATGGCAGATTATGCGATTATTCATAATACATTACAAAAAGATCCTACAAATTCAGAAAAAGAAGCAGTAGAGCATATCTATAGACAATTACGTAATGCAGAACCGCCAGATGAGGAGACTGCAAGAGGAATTATAGATAAGTTATTCTTTTCTGAACAACGTTATAATTTAGGTGAAGTGGGGCGTTTTAGAATGAACACGAAGCTTCAGTTAAATGAACCAATAGATCAAAAAGTTTTAACAAAGTTAGATATCATTACCATTATTAAATATCTAATTGAGTTGATCAACTCTAAAGCAGAAGTTGATGATATTGACCATTTATCGAACAGACGTGTAAGAACTGTTGGTGAGCAATTAGCAGGTCAATTTGGTGTAGGTTTAGCGCGTATGGCTAGAACAATTCGTGAGCGTATGAATGTACGTGACAATGAAGTGTTTACACCCATCGATTTAATTAATGCAAAAACATTATCATCTGTAATTAATTCATTCTTCGGAACGAATCAATTATCTCAGTTTATGGATCAAACCAATCCACTAGCAGAAATTACGCACAAGCGAAGATTATCTGCACTTGGACCAGGTGGTTTATCAAGAGAAAGAGCAGGTTTTGAGGTACGTGATGTACATTATACACACTACGGTCGTTTATGTCCAATTGAAACACCAGAGGGACCAAACATTGGTTTAATTTCATCTTTAGCAGTATTTGCAAAAGTGAATAACTTAGGGTTTATTGAAACGCCATATAGAAAAGTGAATGAAGGTGTTGTAGCAAATGAAGAACCAACTTATTTAAGTGCAGAAGAAGAAGAAGGTATGCGTTTTGCGCAATCTAACGTTGCAGTTGATGAAAAAGGAACTTTTACGGCAGAAAAGATAATTTCTAGAGAAGGTGGTGATTTTCCTGTGGTAACTCCGCAAGAAGTGCAATATATGGATGTTGCTCCAAATCAGATTGCATCAATTTCAGCATCTTTGATTCCTTTCTTAGAACATGATGATGCCAACCGTGCATTGATGGGATCTAACATGATGCGTCAAGCAGTGCCATTACTACGTCCAGAATCTCCAATTGTTGGAACAGGATTAGAACGTAGAGTTGCAAAAGATTCTCGTATTTTAATAAATGCAGAAGGAGCTGGTGTTGTAGAATATGTAGATGCAAATAAAATTACCATTAAGTACGATAGAACTGACGAAGAAAAACTAGTAAGTTTTGAATCTGATGAAGTTTCTTACAACTTAATTAAATTTAGAAAAACCAATCAAGGAACGTCTATTAACTTAAAGCCGATTGTAGAAAGAGGTGATAGAGTTTCTGAAGGACAAGTGCTGTGCGAAGGGTATGCGACACAAAAAGGTGAATTAGCCTTAGGAAGAAATATGAAAGTAGCCTTTATGCCTTGGAAAGGGTATAACTTTGAGGATGCGATTGTAATTTCAGAAAAAGTAGTTCGTGAAGATATATTTACATCTATTCATATTGATGAGTATTCTTTAGATGTTAGAGATACCAAATTAGGAACTGAAGAGTTAACGAATGATATTCCTAACGTTTCTGAAGAAGCTACAAAAGATTTAGATGAAAATGGAATGATTCGTATTGGAGCAGAAGTAAATCCTGGTGATATCTTAATTGGTAAAATTACACCAAAAGGAGAATCTGATCCAACTCCAGAAGAAAAATTATTACGTGCAATTTTTGGTGACAAAGCCGGTGATGTAAAAGATGCATCCTTAAAAGCGTCACCTTCATTAAGAGGTGTAGTAATTGATAAAAAATTATTTAGAAGAGCTGTAAAAGATAAGAACAAGAGATTAAGAGATAAAGAAGCAGTGGCTACTTTAGAAGCTTCTTTTATTGGAAAGTTTGAAAGTTTAAAAGATGATTTAATTGAGAAGTTATTTACGTTAATTAGTGGAAAAACATCTCAAGGCGTTTATAATGATTTAGGTGAAGAAGTTTTACCAAAAGGTAAAAAGTACACACTTAAAATGTTAAATTCTGTTGATGACTATGTGCATTTAACAGGTTCTTGGACAACAGATAAAGAGTTGAATGATTTGGTAGGTGAATTAGTTCACAATTATAAAATCAAAGTAAACGATTTACAAGGTTCTTTACGTCGTCAAAAATTCACAATCTCTGTAGGTGATGAATTACCAGCAGGAATTTTAAAACTAGCTAAAGTTTACATCGCTAAAAAACGGAAGTTAAAAGTAGGTGATAAAATGGCAGGTCGTCATGGAAACAAAGGTATTGTTGCGCGTATTGTAAGAGCAGAAGACATGCCTTTCTTAGAAGACGGAACTCCAGTAGACATTGTTTTAAATCCGTTAGGTGTACCATCTCGTATGAACATTGGTCAGATTTATGAAACTGTTTTGGGTTGGGCAGGTCAGAAATTAGGAACAAAGTATGCAACACCAATTTTTGATGGAGCATCTTTAGACCAGATCAACGGAATTACAGATGAAGCTGGTGTACCAAGATTTGGACATACCTATTTATATGATGGTGGAACAGGAAAACGTTTCGATCAGCCAGCAACGGTTGGTATCATTTATATGATTAAGTTAGGACATATGATTGAAGATAAAATGCATGCACGTTCTATAGGACCATATTCATTAATTACACAACAGCCATTAGGTGGTAAAGCACAATTTGGTGGACAGCGTTTTGGAGAGATGGAAGTTTGGGCATTAGAAGCCTATGGTGCTTCTAGTATCTTAAGAGAAATCTTAACTGTAAAATCTGATGATGTGATGGGTAGAGCTAAAACATACGAAAGTATTGTAAAAGGTGAAGCGATGCCAGAACCAGGTTTACCAGAATCATTTAACGTATTAATGCATGAACTGAAAGGTTTAGGTTTAGACGTTAGATTAGAAGAATAATAATTTACACAGGGCTTTGCAAGGGGTTTAAACCCCTTGTGTAAAGTAAATACTTGAAATATAATGGCAAGAAAACAAGAGAAGTACACTGTAAAAAAGTTTAACAAAATCTCAATTGGTTTATCATCACCAGAAGCGATTCTAGAAATTTCTAAAGGTGAAGTTTTAAAACCAGAAACAATAAATTACCGTACCCATAAACCAGAAAGAGATGGTTTGTTTTGTGAGCGTATTTTTGGTCCTGTAAAGGATTATGAATGTGCTTGTGGAAAGTACAAAAGAATTCGTTACAAAGGAATTGTTTGTGATCGATGTGGAGTAGAAGTAACGGAAAAAAAAGTACGTAGAGATAGAGTAGGACATATCAACTTGGTAGTTCCTGTTGCTCATATTTGGTACTTTAGATCATTGCCTAACAAAATGGGATACCTTTTAGGTTTACCATCTAAAAAGTTAGATATGATTATTTACTACGAAAGATACGTAGTAATTCAGCCTGGTATTGCTAAAGGTCCAGAAGGAGAACCATTACAAAAAATGGATTTCTTAACGGAAGAAGAATATTTAGATATCGTTGATGAAATTCCAGCTGAAAATCAGTATTTAGACGATACAGACCCAAATAAGTTTATCGCTAAAATGGGAGCTGAATGTCTAATTGATTTGTTAGCACGTATCGATTTAGAAGCATTGTCTTTTGAATTAAGACACAAAGCAAATACAGAAACGTCTAAACAACGTAAAACGGAAGCATTAAAGCGTTTAAATGTTGTGGAAGCATTTAGAGATTCTCAAAAGAACAGAGAGAACAATCCTGAGTGGATGATCATGAAGGCTGTGCCTGTAATTCCGCCAGAATTACGTCCTTTAGTTCCTTTAGATGGAGGTCGTTTTGCGACTTCAGATTTAAATGATTTGTACAGAAGAGTAATTATCAGAAATAACCGTTTAAAAAGGTTAGTTGAGATTAAAGCTCCAGAAGTTATTTTACGTAATGAAAAACGTATGTTACAAGAATCTGTAGATTCATTGTTTGACAACACACGTAAATCATCTGCAGTAAAAACAGAGTCTAACAGACCTTTAAAATCTTTATCAGATTCTTTAAAAGGGAAACAAGGACGTTTCCGTCAGAATTTATTAGGAAAACGTGTAGATTATTCAGCACGTTCTGTAATTGTTGTGGGGCCAGAATTAAAACTATCAGAATGTGGTATCCCAAAAGATATGGCAGCTGAATTGTACAAGCCTTTTGTAATTAGAAAATTAATTGAAAGAGGCATTGTAAAAACAGTAAAATCTGCTAAGAAAATAATAGATAGAAAAGAACCCGTTGTTTGGGATATTTTAGAAAATGTAATTAAAGGACACCCTGTTTTATTAAACAGAGCACCTACTTTACACAGACTAGGTATACAGGCATTTCAGCCAAAATTAATTGAAGGAAAAGCAATTCAATTACATCCACTTTCTTGTTCTGCATTTAATGCCGATTTTGATGGAGATCAAATGGCGGTTCACTTACCATTAGGGCCAGAAGCTATTTTAGAAGCACAAATATTAATGTTGGCTTCTCATAATATCTTAAATCCTGCAAATGGTGCACCAGTAACAGTTCCTTCTCAGGATATGGTATTGGGTTTATACTATATGACAAAAGAAAGAATTTCTACTCCAACAGTACCAATTAAAGGAGAAGGATTAACTTTCTATTCACCTGAAGAAGTAACCATTGCTTTTAACGAAGAAATGGTAGACTTAAATGCTGGTATTAAAGTAAGAACTCAAGATATTGACGAGAACGGAGCGCAAGTAACTAAAATTATAAAAACTACAGTTGGTAGAGTTTTATTTAATGAAGTTGTACCTCCTGCGGCTGGTTATATTAATGAAGTATTGACTAAAAAGAACTTACGTGGAATTATTGGTGGTATTTTAAAAGCTACAGACATTCCTACAACAGGTGAATTTTTAGATGAGATAAAAAACATGGGATATAAATTTGCCTTCCAAGGTGGTTTATCATTTTCATTAGGGGATATTATTATTCCAGTTGAAAAACAATCTATGATTGATAAAGCTAATAAAGAAGTGGACATCATTGTAGGAAATTATAACATGGGTATGTTAACGCAAAAAGAGCGTTACAATCAGGTAATTGATGTTTGGGGATCTACCAATAACAGATTAACTGAATTATCTATGAAAAATTTACGTGAAGACCAACAAGGTTTCAACTCAGTATATATGATGCTTGATTCTGGTGCAAGGGGTTCTAAAGAACAGATTCGTCAGTTAACTGGTATGCGTGGATTGATGGCAAAACCTAAAAAGTCTACTGCTGGAGGTGGTGAAATTATTGAGAATCCTATTCTTTCTAACTTTAAGGAAGGTTTATCTATTCTTGAATACTTTATCTCTACACACGGTGCGCGTAAAGGATTGGCAGATACCGCTTTAAAAACGGCAGATGCAGGGTACTTAACACGTAGATTGGTTGATGTTTCTCAAGATGTGATCATTAATGAAGAAGATTGTGGTACGTTAAGAGGGTTAGAGGTTGCTGCCTTAAAGAAAAATGATGAGATTGTAGAATCTTTAGCAGATAGAATTGAAGGACGTGTTTGTTTACAAGATGTTTATCATCCTTTAACAGACGAACTAATTATAGCAGCAAATCAACCAATTACACATCAATTAGCACAAGCGGTTCAAGCTTCTGGTATTGATGGAGTACAAGTAAGATCTGCATTAACATGTGAATCTTCAAAAGGTATTTGTGCAAAATGTTATGGCCAAAGTTTATCGACTCTTAATAAAGTACAAATTGGTGAAGCAGTGGGTGTCATTGCAGCACAATCTATTGGAGAGCCTGGTACACAGTTAACACTTCGTACATTCCACGTTGGTGGGGTTGCAGGGAACATTTCTGAAGACAATAAGTTAATAGCTAAGTTTGATGGAACTGTTAAGATAGAAGATTTAAGAACTGTAGTTGGGAAAGATAATGATGGTAAGGATACTGACATTGTTATTTCTAGAACAGCAGAAATTAAAATTATAGATAAGAAGACAGGAATTACGCAGAGTACAAACATTATACCTTACGGTTCTGTTATTTTTGATAAAGAAAGAAAATCGATCAAAAAAGGAGATGTAATTGTACAATGGGATCCATTTAACGGTGTGATTGTTTCTGAATTTGCTGGAAAAGTGAAGTTTGACAACTTAGAACAAGGTATGAACTACTCTGTTGAAGTTGATGAGCAAACTGGTTTCCAAGAGAAAGTAATGACCGATTCTAAGAACAAAAAAATCATTGCTTCATTAATTATTGAAGATAAAGATGGTAATGCATTACGTTCTTATAGTTTACCTGTTGGAGCACACTTAATGGTAAGTGATGGAGACGCTGTTGAGCAAGGACATACTTTAGTTAAAATACCAAGAAAATCTGGTAAAGCAGGAGATATTACTGGAGGTTTACCGCGTGTAACAGAGTTATTCGAAGCACGTAACCCTTCTAACCCATCTGTTGTTTCAGAAATTGATGGTGTTGTATCTTTTGGTAAAATTAAGCGTGGTAATAGAGAAATTATTGTTGAATCTAAGACTGGAGACATTAGCAAGTATTTAGTAAAACTTTCGAACCAGATTTTAGTTCAAGAAAATGACTTTATCAAAGCAGGCATGCCATTATCAGACGGAGCAACAACTCCTTCAGATATTTTAAGAATTAAAGGACCGTCTGCAGTTCAAGAATACTTAGTAAATGAAATACAAGAAGTATATCGTTTACAGGGTGTGAAAATTAATGATAAGCATTTCGAAGTTGTGGTACGTCAAATGATGCGTAAAGTGAAGATTATAGATTCTGGAGATACTTTATTTTTAGAGAATCAATTAATTCATAAAATTGACTTTATCAAAGACAATGACGCAATTTACGGAATGAAAGTTGTTGAAAATGCAGGAGATTCAGAAAACTTAAAAGAAGGACAGATTGTATCTGCTCGTCAATTAAGAGATGAAAATTCTTTACTAAGAAGAAACGATAAGAATTTAGTGGAAGCTAGAGATGCAAAACCAGCAACAGCTGAACAAGTTTTACAAGGTATTACAAGAGCATCACTACAAACCAAATCGTTTATTTCTGCAGCTTCTTTCCAAGAGACTACAAAAGTATTAAATGAAGCTGCTGTAAGTGGTAAAATAGATACTTTAGAAGGCTTAAAAGAAAATGTAATTGTTGGTAAGAAAATTCCAGCAGGAACAGGAATGAGAGCTTATGATAAAATTTTGGTTGGACCAAAAGATGAAATAGAACAAAGTTTCTAATATAAAATGAAAAGCCTCTAAATTTTAGAGGCTTTTTTTATGTCTCCTCGAGCGCAGTCGAGAGGTTTATAATTTAGGTCTCGACTGCGCTCGGCCAGACAAAGTGTATTAAAATGGAAGAAAATCAAAACAAAGACGGTCAATTAAATATAGAATTAGACCAAGAAATTGCAGAAGGAACCTATTCTAATTTGGCAATTATAAATCATTCAGTATCAGAATTTATTGTAGATTTTATAAATATTATGCCAGGAGTACCCAAGGCAAAAGTAAAATCTAGAATTATTTTAACACCACAACATGCTAAAAGGCTATCAAAAGCACTAGCAGACAATGTTCGAAAATTTGAACAAGCCAATGGTGAGATTAAAGATTATGAACAACCTCCAATTCCCATGAATTTTGGGCCTACAGGACAAGCATAAAATTAGTAAAGACTGTCTGAAAAGGCAGTCTTTTCGTTTAAAGAGCTTTTTCATCTATTTCTTTTGTTTATTATTTTCTATTTGTAGCACTTAATTTACGCAATTTGTATCATTTTAATTTAGCGTAAATTTTTGTTTAACTAAAAGTTAAACAAACTCTTTTTAGTTTAAAATTTAGCTTTTTCTTTTCATTTAGTTAATCATTAAAAACCAATCATATACATAATTTTGTGATGGATAAATCACAAAAAAAATGAAACAAAAAAACATCTTTCAACTATTCTTTCTAACGATATGTTTATCGTTTTTTTCTTTTAAATCAGTAGCACAAACAGGAAACATTAAAGGTTTTATTACCGACGAGAATGGAATTTATGTTCCAGGAGCAAATATTGCTGTAGTATCCTTAAATAAAGGTGACATTTCAGATTTTAACGGAAAGTTTACCATCATAGCTGTTCCTGTAGGAAAACATACTATTAAAGTTACCTATTTAGGATATAACGATATAACGAAAGAAGTTGTCGTTAGAGAAAATGAAACTGTAAATGTTGAGTTTCAATTAAAATCAGGAAGTATCGAATTAGGTGTTATTCAAATTAAATCTTACAGATTAGGAGGGCAATCTAAAGCGTTGAATACACAAAAGAATAATTTAAATATTACCAATGTGGTTTCTATGGATCAAATTGGTAAATTTCCAGATGCAAACATTGGAGACGCTGTAAAAAGAATTCCAGGAATTACAATGCAAGTAGATCAAGGAGAAGCAAGAAATATTATTATTAGAGGGCTGTCACCTCAATTAAATTCTGTGACTTTAAACGGAAGTAGAATACCTTCCGCAGAAGGAGATAATAGAAATATTCAGATGGATTTAATTCCGTCTGACATGATACAATCTATTCAAGTAAATAAAGCAGTAACTCCAGATATGGATGCAGATGCATTGGGTGGTTCTGTAAATTTAATTACAAGAACAGCTCCACAAAATTTTCGATTGTCTACTACAGCTGGTTCGGGTCTAAATACAATTACAAACAAAAGAATCTTAAACGGTTCGTTTTTAGTAGGAGATCGAACAAAAGATAAAAAATTTGGGTGGATGATTTCTGCAACTGTAAACGACAATGATTTTGGTTCTGATAATGTTGAGGCAGAGTGGACAGATGAATTCGGTTATTTTGACGGTACAGACGAAGTTGAAATTGATGTAAACCCTTATACAGATGTATTTGAACAAAGAAAATATTTAGTGCAAAGAATCCGTAGAAGTTTTTCTGCAAATTTCGATTATCAAATTAATGATAATAATAATATGTACTTAAAAACGATGTACAATTGGAGAGACGATCGTGAAAATCGTTTTCGATTAGAACAAGAAATTTTAGATGCAGAAGATATTAATATGGGCGATTTTACATTGACTAATAATACGCCAACGAGGTTTCCTGTAGCAATAAAAAGACAATCTAAAGGAGGTATAGATAATAATAGAAACAAAAACAGACGTTTGGAAGACCAAAGAATGCAAAATTATAGCTTTGGAGGAAATCACGTTTCAGGAAAATTAAAAATCGACTGGATGACTTCTTTTGCAAAAGCATCCGAAGAAAGACTAAATGAACGATATGCAGAGTTTGAATCTGAATATATAATTGATAACGATATTTCGAATCCAAGATTTCCACTATTTACCGCCGCAAATGCATCAGATTTTAATGATGTTTCAAATTTTGGGTTCGGTGAAATTACAGAAGAAAATCAATATACAGAAGAAGAAGATTTTAACACGTTTATCAATTTTGAATTGCCTTCAGATTTCTTTGGAAAAGGAGATGGTTTTATAAAATTTGGAGCAAGAGGTCGTTTTAAAAATAAAGTAAGAGAGAATGATTTTTTTGAATATGATTTAGCACCAATAGCTCCTAATTTGGGCGCCATTCCAACTACAGTATATTCCGATTCAGATTATCAAGCGGGAAGCCAATATCAACAAGGTATTTTTGCTGACGAAAAATGGTTAGGAGGTTTAAATTTAGTAGATGGAAGTACTGTCTCAGATGAGTTTCTAAGAGCAAATTACAAAGTTGAAGAAAATGTTTGGGCGGCTTATGTGATGACAAATCAACAATTATCAGACAAATTAAGTGTTTTGGTTGGTGTGCGTTTTGAGCAAACAAACTTAACAGCAACAGGAAATAATATTTTAAACGAAGATGAATTAGACGGAACAATTACTAGAGAAAATTCATATTCTAATCTAATGCCAGGAATCCATTTTAAATATGACATATCAAAAAATACCGTATTTAGATTTGCGTGGACAAATACTTTAGCAAGACCTAATTATGTAGATATTACACCAACTTTAGATATTGTTACGGGAGACGAAGAAATATACCTTGGAAACCCAGATTTAGAACCTACAACTTCTATGAATTTCGATTTTATGGCTGAAACTTATTTTGATAATGTTGGGTTGCTTTCTGGAGGTTTATTTTATAAAAAAATTAATGACTTTGTGTATACCTTTCAATCGGTAAATACAACAGGTGAATTCGGGCCAAATACAACAGGTTTTGAAGTTTACCAACCTTTAAATGGCGATACTGCTTCTATATTTGGAATAGAATTAGCATTGCAAAGAAAATTAGATTTTTTACCAGGATTCTTGAAAAATATTAGCATTTATTTAAATTATACATATTTGACTTCTGATGCGAGCGGAATTCGGAATGAAGATGGAGAAGAAAGAAACGATTTAGATTTACCAAATACAACACCAAATATGTTTAATGGTTCGTTAGGATATGCAGATAAAAAATTTAGTGCAAGAATTTCTGCGAATTTTTCAGATTCTTACATAGATGAAATAGGAGGGAATAGTTTTGAAGATCGCTATTATGGCAGACAATTTTTCTTAGATTTTAATACTACGTTTACAATTAATAAGAATCTATCAATTTATGCGGATGTAAACAATATTACCAATCAACCTTTGCGATACTTCCAAGGAATAAGAGAGCGAACAATGCAAATAGAGTATTATGGAAGAAGAATAACTTTAGGATTGAAATATGACATATTTTAAAAATAATAGTACTGTGAATTTCTATATTAAAAATATAAGTACTTCATTAATCGGTTTTTTTTTACTTTTATCATGTTCTAAAGGAAGTAAATTAACACCAATTGCACCAAATGTAATTACAGAAAGTACGTTAAATGATACAGACGATCCTGCAATTTGGGTGCATCCAACAGATTCTTCAAAAAGTATTGTTTTTGGCACTGATAAAGAAACCAACGGTGCAATATATGCGTTTGATTTAGATGGAAAAATAATTAAAGAAAAGACGATTAGAAATATAGAAAGACCAAATAATGTAGATGTAGCCTATGGTTTTAAAATAAATGATACTACTAAAACTGATATTTTAGTATTTACAGAAAGAGAAAAACAACAAATTAGACTTTTTTCTATTCCAGAAATAAAACCTTTAGACAACGGAGGTTTTCCTGTTTTTAAAGATGAAAAAGAGCTTAAAAATAGACTTCCTATGGGAATTTCTTTTTATAAATCAATTTTAAATGATGCATTTTATGTTGTTGTTGGCCGAAAAACAGGACCTAAAGAAGGATATTTATATCAATATAAATTAATTTCAGAAAATGATACTATAAGGATTGAATTGGTACGGAAATTTGGAAAATTTAGCGGTAAAAAAGAAATAGAAGCAATCGCAATAGATAATGAATTAGGTTTTGTGTATTATGCCGATGAAATGCATTGCATTCGAAAATATTATGCAGAACCTTCGAAAGGAAATGAAGAAATTAGTTGTTTTGGTGGCGAAACATTTGAGCGAGACATTGAAGGAATTGCGATAGCAAAAATGAAAAATAATAGCGGTTACCTTATCGTATCAGATCAACAAAAAGGACAATTTAGCATGTTTGATAGAAAAACAAATGCATTTGTAAAATCAATAAATTTAACTACCACAGCAACAGATGGCTGTGAGGTGGTGACAGTTCCTTTAAATAAAACATTTAAAAGCGGATTATTTGTGGCTATGAATGATGAAAAAAATTTTTATTTTTATGATTTTAGAAAATTGTTAGAATAAAAAAAGAGGACGGATGCTTTATTGAGTTAATACAAAAAGTGAAACGAAAGTTTCACTTTTTGTATATAATCATAAATTTTATTAATGTAATCTATAAAAAACATAAATAAAAATATATGTACTTTATTGTTGATATTTGTAACATCAAAACAATTCAGATGGAAAACCTACAAATACAACATAAAGAATACAAGACAGTTCAGAATGCAATTACCAAAGTAGCGGTAGCTTATGGTGACGGAATTGGTCCCGAAATTATGGATGCAACTTTAAAAATTTTAAATGCTGCAGGCGCAAATATTGTTCCCGAAAAAATTGAAATAGGCGAGCAAGTTTATTTGTCTGGAAATTCATCAGGAATAGAAAAAAGTGCTTGGGAAACCATCAACAGAAACAAAATTATTTTAAAAGCACCTGTAACTACCCCTCAAGGAAAAGGATATAAAAGCTTAAATGTTACCCTTAGAAAATCTTTAGGTTTATTTGCGAATGTACGTCCAGTAAATGCATATGCTCCCTATGTAGAAACTAATTTTGCAGGAATGGATGTGGTAATTGTAAGAGAAAATGAAGAAGATTTATATGCGGGAATAGAACATCAACAAACGCAAGATGTAGTACAATGTTTAAAGTTAATTACAAGACCTGGTTGTGAGAAAATAGTTCGGTATGCTTTTGAATATGCAAAAGTTTATGGACGCAAGAAAGTAACCTGCATGGTGAAAGACAATATTATGAAATTGACTGATGGTTTGTTTCATACTGTATTTAAAGAAATCGCTGCAGAGTATCCAGAAATTCAAAGTACTTCAGAAATTATAGATATAGGTTCGGCAAGATTGGCTGCACACCCTGAAAGATATGATGTGATTGTAACTTCTAATTTATACGGAGATATTATTTCTGATATCGCGGCAGAAATTGCGGGTTCTGTGGGTATGGCAGGTTCAGCAAATATAGGAACCAATATAGCTATGTTTGAAGCGATACACGGTTCCGCACCAGATATTTCAGGACAAAAAATAGCAAACCCTTCAGGATTGTTAAACGCTGCCATTATGATGCTCTGTCATGTTGGTAAAACAAAGATAGCAGATACTATAAAAAATGCATGGTTGGTTACTTTAGAACAAGGATATCACACAGCAGATGTGTACCAAGAAGCAATTACAAAAGAGGTAGTGTCTACAAGTGAGTTTGCTCATTTAGTAATCGGAAATCTTGGGAAGAACCCAAATTTATTACCGGCGAGTAATTTAGCATCAGGAAAAGGAGCAATCGTTATTCCAGAATATACCAGAAAAGAAGAAAAGCAAGTTTTAGTAGGAGTCGATGTTTTTGTCAATTGGAAAGGCAATAATCCAGAAATTATTGGAGAAGCTTTATCTAGCATAGACTCTTTTAAAATGAAATTAAAAATGATTACAAACAGAGGTGTAAAAGTATATCCAGAAGGGATGAAAGAAACCTATTGTACAGATCATTGGAGATGTAGATTTGTAGATACAGATTCTAAAATTGAAGGGAAACTAGTATACAACCCAATAGAATTTGAAAAAGTAATTGCTTTATTATCTAAATTAAACAATGAAGGTTTTGAAGTTATTAAAACAGAGAACCTTTATGAATTTGATGGCAAAAGAGCATTCTCATTAGGACAAGGAGAGTAGTTACTCCTTGAGTATTTATTATTAAATGTGAAAAGTGAAACGAAAGTTTCACTTTTCTTGTTTATATCATTTGTTCAACTTAGTTTAAACTGTGTAAATTTTACACAATGAATAAATGATGATACACTTTTTACACGGAAGCTATTTTAAAGGGCAGGAATGTTTAAAAAATAAATAATTGATAATCAATTATTTATAATTAAAAAATAGTTATTAACTATTCACGGTACACTTATTTCTTTATTGTGATTGTAAATAATAATATTTATAATAATTTAAATCATGAAGGTTATGAAAAAATTAATTTTAACAGTAGCAATTTTAGCAAGTGGGTTTTCAACTTTTGCTTTTTCAGACAACGTTTTACCAATCGAGATTATCAATGTTTCATTGATTGAAGAATTCAAAGAAATTGATATAGACAAATTACCTAAAGCTGTTACTGATGCAGTAAAGAAAGACTACTCATCTGCTACCATTAGTAAGGCGTATGTAAATGGTAGCGAACAATACAAATTAGAATTGAATATTGATGAAATCATTAGTACTGTTTACATTGATAAAGATGGTTATTGGTTAAAAGACACTGACATAATTGAGAAAGAAAAGGAGTAAAGTGATAGGTTAGTGAGATGGTTCCCTAAACTTAATCGGAAAAGGATGCTTTTTATTTAAAAGCATCCTTTTTTTTATACTTTTTATTTGATTTGTAAGTTATATTTTATGGTAACTTTTATTGGAAATTAAGCTTTATGAAACAGATACTATTAGTAGAAGATGATATTGCATTTTCTGAAATGTTAAAACATTTTCTTGAACGACATCAATACAGCGTCGATGTAAGTTTTAATATGAGCAATGCTTCCTCTCAACTTAAAAAAGAAAAATACGACTTGGTTTTTACAGATCTACGTCTTCCTGATGGGAATGGCATTGACTTATTAAAACAAATAAAAAATAGTAATACCCTTATTCCAGTAGTTTTACTAACTAGTTATGCTGAAGTATCTACTGCTGTTCAAGCCATGAAACAGGGTGCATTTGATTATATTTCTAAACCTTTAAATCCTGATGAAGTTTTAGAAGTTATAAATAATGCCTTAGAAATGAGACCTTCAAAAGAAAATGCTTCTAATGTTGATGGTGCAACCCACAATAAGAATACATCAATTACAGAATTTGTGAAAGGTATTAGTACAGTATCGAAAGCTCTACACAATTACATAGATCTTGTAGCACCCACCAACTTGTCTGTTTTAATAACAGGAGAGAGTGGAACTGGAAAAGAAGTGGTTGCGAAAAATATTCATTTACAAAGTTTGCGAAGTGATAAACCATTTATTGCGGTAGACTGTGGTTCTATTCCAAAAGAGATTGCTTCAAGTGAATTTTTTGGTCATAAAAAAGGGGCCTTTACAGGAGCGGTTCATGATAAAATAGGACATTTTGAATCAGCAAATGGCGGTTCTCTTTTTTTAGATGAAGTGGGTAATTTATCTTATGAAAATCAAGTTCAATTATTACGTGCATTGCAAGAAAGAAAGGTAAAACCTATAGGAAGTAGCCATGAAATTTTAGTTGATATCCGTTTGATTACAGCAACCAATGAAGATTTATTAAAAGCTGTTGAAAAAGGCGATTTTCGTGAAGATTTATACCACCGTTTAAATGAGTTTTCTATTAAAGTTCCTAGTTTAAAAGATAGGAATGATGATTTGATTCTTTATGCCGATTTCTTTTTGCATAAAGCCAACAAAGAACTAAATAAATCAATCGTTGGTTTTTCAAAAGAGGTAATAGCTTTTTTTCAAAGTTATCATTGGCCTGGTAATTTAAGGGAATTATCAAATTTTATTAAAAGAGCAACTTTACTATCGCAAACTGAGATTATAGACAAAAGTGTTTTACCCGAAGAATTGGTACACTCACAAAGAACTAATAGCATATTTCATAAATTTTCTACCAAAGAAAACGAAAAAGAACTTATTATAAGTGCTTTAAAAGAAGTTGGCAACAATAAAACACATGCAGCCAAATTACTTAATATTACTAGAAAAACACTTTATAACAAAATGAAAGAATACAATCTTAACTAAGGTACTTTTCTAGTGATGCTACAAATTTTCTAAGAGTATTTTCAAAAAGAATAAAAAAAGTAGGATCAATAACTTTCGTTGTTTCAAATTTTTCTAAAAAAGGAACAATCGTTTTTACGTTTAACTGTCTAAACATACTAAGCATTGTATGACTAACGCTATTAAAAGCAGGTATATCGTTAATTTCTTTTGCTTGTTTTAATAGTAAGCTATTTTTTTTTGTGTTTTCTAAAAAAATATGTAATGTTTTTTCTATCGCGGCAGCATCATTATTTAAAATTTTGTTTAATGAAGTTACACTAAATTCTTTTATTTTTTTATTTTCTTGATCAACAGATTTGCTGCTAATTTCGTTTAGAGTAGCACCAAAAAACTTTTGTAGAAGATTTTCTAGTTCTTGAACCAAAAAAGGTTTGATCAATACGCCTGAAAAACCACTATTCATATAATCTTTTTCAGATAAATTTAATCTTCCCGTCATGGCCAATATGGGTTGGTTTTTATACGACTTGTGATTTTTAAGGATTTTCATAAAATGAATACCATTCATTTTTGGAAGTTGAATGTCAGTTAAAACTAAATCGTAAGAGATTTTATCGATCGCTTTTAAGGCTGCTTGCGCATTGTAAAAGCTATAACTTTGAATATTGTATTGTTTCAGAAGGTCGTTTAGAAGTTCTCTCATTGCAGCGTCGTCTTCAACAACGATTGCTTTTAGTTTTAATATCGGAATAATTTCAGTAGGTTTTGACCTGTTTAAGGGAATATCAGAGAGGTTTACTGGAATTTTTACAATAAATGTACTACCTATATCGACTTCGCTTTTTAAAGTTAAAGTACCCTTTAGCAGCTCAACTACTTTTTTTGTAATCGCCAATCCTAAACCGAAACCATCTTTTTTGTTTGCCTTATGATTATCTCCTTGAGCAAAAGCCTTAAAAATAGCTTTTTGTTGTTTTTTACGGATGCCTATTCCTGTATCTTTTATTGCAATTTCTAAAATATGTTTGTTCGTATCAAGTTTTAAAATAGATGTAACGGTTATAGTTCCTTCATTAGTAAATTTATAGGCATTTGTTATTAAATTAGATAGAATTTGTTGCATTCTAAATGGGTCGCTTATAATAGAATACCGAATTCTTTTGTCATGATGAACGATAAAGTTTATAGACTTGTTCTGAAAAGTATTTTTAACATTTAATACAATTGCATCGATATGTTTTTCTAAGTCAAAAGGTATCGATTGACAAGATATTTCACCGCTTTCAAGTTTTGAAAATTCCAAAAGATCGTCTACTAATTGGCTCATATATGTTGAAGCATTCCGAATATGTTCTACATAGTTTTCTTCTTTGATATTAGATGTTGATTTTTGGAGTAACTCACTGTAACCAGTAATTGTACTTAAAGGGGTTCTTAAATCATGACTTACCATAGAAATTATTTGTTCTCTACTTTTTAGAAGAGAAGAGGTAGTTTTGTTTGCTTTTTCTAATTGTTTACGGTAACGTTGACTTTTCCAGAAGTCATTTAAAAAGATAATCGAAAAAATAATAATGATAAGCAGGCTAATTCCTGCTGCAAACAGAATAATATTTTTACTTCGATGAAGTGTTTTCTCTCTTTGTTTATTAATATTATTGGTATATACAATTACTCCTTTTTCTAAAGTACTTAATAGCTCTTGCAATTTCCTAGAGATTATCAAATCATTTGCGATCAGTTCTCGTTCTTTTCTCAATAAAGATATTCGCTGTTTGATAGTTTCCTTTTGAGCTTCTTGTAATAGTTCTTTAGAGACAGATATTAGCGAATCAATTTGTTTTTGATTAATAGTATTTATAGAGTCTTGAGGATTATAATCGTTAAGTATTTTGGTGTATTTCTCAAATTTTATGCGTGTTTGAAAGTCTAAAAATTCAGTGCTTTTCATCAAATCATCAATAGAAGCTTTGCTTAAAAGAGAATCGATAGCACTTAATTTATGAATTACTGTACTTATAGATTCATCTGAATTATAGCTGCGTTTTACTTTTTTTAGATCGGTTATATTCTTGAGTTTTTTGGTAATGACAACTTTTATACTATCGAAAATGAATTCTTGAGATCCGTTGTTTGTGAAAAATTTCAACGAATCAATTTTTACTAATAGTTGTTTGTTTTCTTGAACGTACGTATTAAATTTTTTTGAAGAATTTAATTGAATAGCAGCTCTAGCCAAACTTTCATTTTCATAAATATCAGCAATTAAACTTCCAATTTGTAAGATTTTGTTTTGATCTGTAATTTCTTGGCTTTGTAATTGTGTAAAAGTTTTGATTTCAGACAGCACTAAAGCACCAAAAATACTAGCCGAAATACCAAGTATGATATAACCGATTAAAATTTTAAAAGTAACTCTATGTTTAAAGAATTTCATAAAAGATAAATGAACTTATAATAAGTAAATATTTATACTTTTGTATACCTATGAAAACGTTTTAGTTTCTGTTTTGTTGTTTAAAATGGATAGCATAAGAAGTGTAATTATTTATACATCCTCTAAGTACAGTAGTAATTTAAGTTTTTCTATTTGATTTTTAGATTTTCCTAGTTTTGTTTAGGAGATAAAAATCGGCTAAAACCAAAGCAGTCATTGCCTCTATAATAGGAACAGCTCTTGGTACAACACAAGGGTCGTGCCTTCCTTTTCCTGTAATTTCTGTAATTTCATTTTCAGAGTTTATGGTTTGTTGAGCGCTCATAATGGTTGCAACAGGTTTAAAGGCCACTCTAAAATAGATATCCATTCCGTTGCTAATTCCACCTTGAATCCCTCCAGAAAGGTTTGATTGCGTGGAACCATCTTGATTAAAAACATCATTGTGTTCAGAGCCTTTCATTTTAGATCCGCAAAAACCACTTCCAAATTCAAAACCTTTTACAGCATTAATAGAAAGCATTGCTTTTCCTAATTCGGCATGTAATTTATTAAAAATAGGTTCACCTAAACCAACAGGAACATTCTGCGCAACACAGGTAATTGTGCCACCAATGGTATCTCCAGCTTTTCTGATTTCTTTAATCTTATCAATCATTTTTTCTGCGGAAGCTTCATCTGGACACCGGACAATATTATTTTCAGTTTTAGAAAAATCTAAATCTTGATAGGGTTTGTCTATAAAAATATTACCCACAGAAGACGTAAAAGCATGGATACTAATTTTGGCAATTAATTGCTTCGCCAATGCACCAGCAACTACCCAATTTGCAGTTTCTCTAGCAGAACTTCTACCACCACCTCTATAATCTCTTAAGCCATATTTTTGATCATAGGTGTAATCTGCATGAGAAGGCCTGTACACATTGGTATTATGATTGTAATCTTTCGATTTCTGATTTGTATTTTTAATAATGAAACCAATGGAAGTTCCCGTTGTTTTTCCTTCAAAAATTCCTGATAGAAATTCTACCGTATCAGGTTCTTTCCGCTGTGTAACAATTTTAGACTGCCCTGGTTTGCGTCTGTTTAATTCTTCTTGAATGGCTTCAAAATTGACTTCTAAACCTGCAGGAAACCCATCTATAATTCCACCAATTGCTGTACCATGAGATTCACCATACGTTGTAACTTTTAATAATTTTCCAAAAGAATTAAATGACATTGTTTTTTGTATTAAAGTATCGTACAAATATAGTAAAGTCAGTTTTAGAAAAATTTGATTTTCTATGTTTTATAATGATTTCTATCTATTTTAATTTTTGAAGATCACTTGATGCTGAATAAGATAGATTGATGAATTAATGATATTCAAAAAACACAAAAAATAAACGCTTTTTTCTTTTATAAAATTAAAAAAGCTTTCTATATTTGCATCCGCATTCAGGGATACCTGATGAGACTAAAATTCTGGAGAAATGGCAGAGCGGTCGAATGCGGTAGTCTTGAAAACTATTGACTGTAACAGGTCCGGGGGTTCGAATCCCTCTTTCTCCGCTGAAAGAGTTATAAACTCAATCAAAACGCTGTAAAACTTAGGTTTTACGGCGTTTTTGCATTTTACACAACTACATAAAGTTCATTAAATAGTATGCTTTCAGTGACCTATTCGGTGACCTATTGGAAAAAATCCAAAACAGGTCACGAATTGCACTTAAACACTTGTATAATAAGAAGTTCACTTTTTGAACATCTTGTTTCAAGTAGTTTTAAAAGATAGATTTATACACCTTTTTAATGACCTATTATGAATAAAACATTCAACTTACTTTTTGTAATCAAAAAAAGTAAAACCAAATCAGACGGAACAGCACCTATTTATTTACGAATTACTATAGATGGTAAGCCCAAAGAAATAGCATCTAAAAGATACATTGAACCAGAAAAATGGAGCAGTAAATTGCAAAAAGCAATTGGTGTATCAGAAGAAATAAAATCATTTAATGCATATTTAAAAACACTAGAACAAGAAGTGTATGATACGCACCATGAAATAATGAAGGATAAGGAAGTAACTACAGCATCAAAATTGAAATTAAAGTTGCAGGGTGTTGATGATAACAAACGTATGTTAATTCCAATTTTTGAAGATCACAATAATAAAATAAAAGAATTGGTGGGAAAGGAATATGCAGCGGGTACCTTAGAGCGTTACAAAACATCATTAAAACATACAATTGCTTTTTTAGAATGCAAGTATAAAATTTCAGATATTGATATTAAAGAAATCAATCACGCTTTTATAACAGATTACGAGTTCTATTTAAGAAGTGTAAGAAACTGCGCCAATAATACTGCGGTAAAATACATTAAGAATTTTGGCAAAATAATAAAAATTTGTTTAGCTAATGATTGGATAGATAAAAATCCTTTTGCAAACTATAAGTCAAAAGTTAGAGAGGTAGAACGCGTGTATTTAACTGAAGATGAAATCCAAAAAATTCTTGATAAAGAGTTTTCAACGGAAAGATTGACTTTGGTAAGAGATATATTTATGTTTAGTTGTTTTACAGGTCTAGCTTATGTTGATGTTAAAAACCTAACAAAAACAAATATTAGTTTAGGTATTGATGGCGAAGAATGGATATTCACACATCGTCAAAAAACAGAATCAGCATCAAAAATTCCTATTCTTCCCATAGCACAGATGATTATTGATAAATATAAAAAACATCCACAGAGTTTAAATAAAGGCAAATTATTACCTGTGTTAAGCAATCAAAAAATGAATGCCTACCTAAAAGAAATTGCAGATCTATGTGAAATCCATAAAAATCTAACCTTTCATTTAGCACGTCATACTTTCGCTACAACTGTTACTTTAACAAATGGCGTTCCAATTGAGTCAGTAAGCAAAATGCTCGGACACAAATCTTTAAAAACCACACAGCATTATGCCAAAATATTGGACAGAAAAGTCAGCGACGATATGCAAATGTTAAGAGCAAAGTTTAATATAGATAAAGATAGTCATCCCATCGAATCAGGTAGCTAAATATAAATTAATTCAAAAAGGAAAAATCGACCACAGCACTTCAAGTAATTCGACAAACAAGAATTATTTCTAAAGCCTCGGAAGGAAACTATGTAAAATACTAGCAAACAGGCACAAAATTCCCAGTATCCAAAAACTACCAACCAAAAAGCAACCCCTAAACTCCAATAAACACAAGCAAAAATCCCTTTTATTTATTAAATATTTTGTACCTTTAATTCAACAACTTTAGTACCCTAATTACTGCAAAGTTTAAAAAATTAATAAAATTTGTTTAATATTGAGCAATTTTAGTATTCAGAGTTCGAGACACAAAAGGGGAAATTCCAATCAACTAATTGACATTTATTAAAAGGGTAAAAGTATGTCAAATACAAGTAAACTTAACGAAAATCTATTGTTAAAGCAGCTTATTGCTGGTAACGAAAAAGCATTTACATCTCTTTTTACTACCTATCAGGATGATTTGTTTAAGTACAGCTTAAAAATGGTCAAATTCAGAGTCTATGCAGCTGAAATTGTTCAAGATGTATTTTTAAGTATATGGTTAAAACGAGCGAGTTTAGACCCGCAGTTATCCATTAAATCCTATTTATTTGCGGCAACAAGAAATAAAACTATTACCTTTCTTAACAAAGCTGCTAAAAATCAGAAGTTATGCGATGAAATCTTTTACAAAAGTCAAAAATCCATCAATTCTACAGAACGGTATATTCGTGAGGACGAACTAGAAGTGATTAAAAAAGAAGCACTTGATTTGTTACCACCTAGAAGGCGACAAATCTTTGAAATGTCTCGGAACGACCATAAAAGTTATGAAGAAATTGCCAAAGAGTTAGGTATTTCTCCTCATACTGTTCGCAATCATATGAGTTTGGCATTAGAAACGCTACGTGATTTTCTGCTAAACAATAAGGATATCGCTTTGGCTTTCGTGCTGTTTTCTCGCAACTGGATGTAGCGCAATAAGACACAAATTAAAAATTGGGCAAGCAATACGTCAGGGTAATGCATTAAACTTACAAAGCGAAAACGAAACACGAATTGCAATAATTAACATCAATACAACGATTATTTTTACAAAAAACGATTGAATTTTAGAACTCAACATGCATAACTGATGAACAAATAATGCTACAGACTAAAAAATCTAACGACTTTTTGGAAAATTCGTGATGGTTCGTGAAATTCGTGTCTTAAATATTTTTATGCGTTTACCTTGGACAGTCCTTATTCAAATTAGCAAATCGAACTTGTCTACCGCTATCAAGGTTAATCTAATTGAATCACAAATCACCTCTATTTTCTTTATTATCTTCTCTTTGCTCTCTGCTCTTTTAACATCAGATAAATTCACTTCATTTTAAAAAATCATAAGTCAGTAGTTAGCTTTATAATACCAATTAAGGTGTATGCTAAATGTCTGTCCTGAATGTTCGGGAGAGCGCAGTCGAAACCTATTTTTTAGAAGAAGAATGATAATCATTACTATACATTTAATCACTGACCTCTAAAAATAATCCCTTTTAGTAACATTTTTTTTGGTTAATGATACTTCTCCTAAAACCTCTTATTGTTACTGGGTTTGTAGAGCGTTTGTTAAATTTTTTTGAAAGAAATGTGAAGAAATAGTTAAAAAAATCAAATTTTGATTAGTACTCCAGTGCTTTAAAAATGTTATATAAATAACCAACGTATAAAAAGCCATCATGAAGTCTTCCAAAATAAAGGAATTAATTATCAAATACATCAAAGAAGATTGTTCTAAAAAAGAAGTAAAACAAATAATCGCTTATTTTAAACATTCAAAAGATTTCTTTGAAGTTCCTACAATTGAGGATACCTACCAATTCTTAGAAGGAGTTTCTGGAATGGATGAAAGTGAGGCGAGTCGGATGCATGACAAAATTTTAGAGATAGCCGCACAAAAAGAAAAAACACCAGTCAAAAAGAGTCCATTTTATTGGAGATATGTTACTATGGCATCCGTTGCATTAATCATAGCACTCACAATCTTCCTTGACAAAAACGATACCGAACCACAATTCACAAACCCAATAGTAGTCAACAATCAAATCCAAAAAGGTACAGACAAAGCCTTGCTAACCCTAGAAAACGGTTCTGAAGTAGCACTAAAGAAAGGTACCAAATACCAAACCGAGCAAATAAAAAGCAACGGAGAAGAAATTGTCTACCAAAAAACCAGAAACCAGAAACCAGAAGCTAGAAACCAAATCGCCTACAACACCCTAACCACGCCAAGAGGCGGCCAATTTCAAATTACCCTAGCAGACGGCACCAAGGTCTGGCTCAACTCAGAATCTCAAATCAAATACCCAGTAGCTTTTACCGATGGCAAACCTCGACAAGTAGAATTAATATATGGTGAGGCTTATTTTGATGTTTCATCAAGTACAGTTAATAATGGAGCCGAATTTAAAGTAATACATAGCAAACAAGAAATTGAAGTATTAGGTACCGAGTTTAATGTAAAAGCTTATAAAGATGATTATAAAATTATTACAACCTTAGTTGAAGGGAAAATTTCAATCAAAAACAAATCAAAAGAGATTCTTTTAAAACCCAACCAAAAGTTACTACTAAATTTAAAAGACAATACGTTAATGGTAGAACTTGTAGACACCTATAATGAAGTGTCTTGGAAAAGCGGATTTTTTAGTTTTAAAGATATGTCCTTGTTAGAAATAATGAATGTTTTATCAAGATGGTATGATGTAAATTTTATATTTAAAAAAGAACAAGATAAAAATATTTTATTTGGTGGGATTTTTAAGAAAAATCAAAATCTGAATGATATTATAGATATTATTGAAAGTACAAACACTGTGAAATTTGAAATAAACAATAAAAATATTATCGTAAAATAAAGAAGGGAGCTGAGCTTAGATATTTGACGGTACCAATCTCAGTCCCTTTTAAGTATTAATTAATTATAAGTTTAACTAACTAATATTCAAATTTATGAAATTTAAATTTACCAACCTTTCTATTTTAAATAGGAAAAAACTTTTTTTTATTATGATAAGATCATTTATCTTTTTCTGTTGTTCCTTATCTTTTGGTTTTGTTTCTGAACCATTTTTTTCTCAGAGTATTAAAATTGAAATAGAATCTGATAGGGAGATTTCTGTAATAGAAGTTTTTGAATTAATTAAAAAGAAAACAGAGTATACGTTTATTTACAGAACAGACTTGTTTGTAAATGCTCCCAGAGTAAGATTGAAAAAAGGAGTAATCAAGGCAAACGAGTTGCTTGCAAAAAGCCTTTCTTTTGGTGATTTTTATTATGAACTAACCTCAAAGAATACAATTATTTTAAAAGAAAAATCCATAGAAATAGTGCAAATTAAAATTAGAGGGAAAGTTACTGATGAAAATGGTAATCCTCTGCCTCGAGTTAATATTCAGGTAAAAGAAAACCCAATTAAAGGAACTAGCACAGATTTTAATGGAGAATATCAATTGGCTGTAGCAAATAATCAAACATTAATCTTTAACACCATTGGTTTTGCTAAAAAGGAAGTTTCTATAAATGGGAGGTTTGTTGTAAACGTAGTGTTATCAGAACAGCCTAATGTTTTAGATGAAGTAGTCGTTATTGGTTATGGTAAAGTAAGAAAGGTAGATTTAACGGGTTCTGTATCTAGTATAAATAGTGAAGATTTAAATTTTCAGCCTGCTTCCCAAAGTTTTGATCAAATGTTGGGAGGAAAACTAGCGGGTGTATCTGTGGCTCAGGTTAATGGGCGACCTGGGGCTGGTGCCATTGTTAATATTAGGGGAGTTTCCTCAATTAGAGGTGCCAATCAACCATTGTATATAATTGATGGAATCCCTATTTTGGTTCAAGATGTAGTAGCCGATAATTTTAATAATGGCACATTTCTTAACGAAAACCCTTTATTATCCATAAATCCAGCAGATATTGAAAGTATCGATGTGCTCAAAGATGCTTCTGCAACGGCCATATATGGTTCGCGAGCAGCAAATGGAGTTATCTTAATCACTACAAAAAGAGGAAGAAAATTACAAAAAGGAAAATTAAGTATCAATTATTCCTCAACAGTTCAATCAAACACAGAAAGTTTAGACTTGATGAATGCTACCGAGTATAAAAAGTACATAATTAAAGTAGCAGAGAATACTATTGCATTAAGTCCAGATAATAACTTTGCAAACCAAGTGCTAAATAATGACAGAGGCGGTTTTGCAGCAGGAATGCCTTATTTTGGGAATGCAGATACCGACTGGAGTAGCGTTTTGTTAAGAGAAGTTCCAATTAGTCACACGATTAATGTTAATTATCAAGGAGGAACAGAAAGTACTAATTATTTTGCAGCCTTAAACTATGGAGATCAAGAAGGAGTTACTAATGGGAATGATTTTAAAAACATTGGGGTAAGACTTAATTTAGAAACCGAGGTTTCTAATAAAATTAAAGTTGGAACCAATTTAAGCTATAATCACAGCATTAACAAATACGCAGGATCACCACTTTTTACCTATTCAGAAATTCAATATCAACCTACATTATCCCCGTATACCGAGGATGGGAGTTATACTAGTTTTATTAATTTTATTGGACAGCCGTCGTATGTGCCAATTGCAAATCAAGAAATAGAAAATATAGATAAGGCCAAAAATTTTAATGGATCTGTTTATTTAGAATACAAATTTACTAAAGGTTTAAGGTTTAAAACGACTTACAATGCATCTGTTTTGACATCTGATAGTAGAATTTTTAGACCCCCTTTTTTACCAAATTTAGATAACCTAACGTTTAACAATAGCGAAGCTATAAATACCACTTGGTTTAATACACTTAATTATGTAAAAAAGTTTAATAATATTCATTCTACAGACATATTATTTGGAATGAGTTTGGAGAATAGGGAATTAAACCAAGATGGAATTAGTGCTAGAGGCATCCCTAATAAAATATTAAGTTCTTTATCCTCAGCCACTGATATTATTTCTGGACATGAAAGCAAGCAAATAGGAAGATTAAACTCTTATTTTACAAGGTTTAATTATAATTATGATGAGAAGTACTACCTTACATTCACAGCAAGGGCAGATGGTTCTACTAAATTTGGACCAAATAATAGATGGGGGTTTTTTCCATCGGCAGCAATAATGTGGAATTTATCTAACGAATCTTTTCTTGTAGATAATACTATTATAAGTGATTTAAGGTTAAGAGGCTCTTTAGGAAGAACGGGATTGGCAAATATTCCAGATTTTCAATATGTTATAGCGTATAGACCACTCAATGATCTTATTACCCAAACTTATGCTGGTAATTCTGCTGTATTATCTAATGGCATCCCAAATCCAGATGTAAGATGGGAATCCACAGACCAACTTGATTTGGCTTTGGAATTCGGGCTATTTAAAAATATGATTTCTGGAAGTATAAATTACTATAAAAAAAACACAAAAGGTCTTTTATTGCTAACCCCAATTTCTCCAACAACAGGTTCCCCTTCGCATATCACCAACGTTGCTGATATGAGTAACAAGGGTTTGGAAATAAACTTGGGGCTTAACGCTAACTTAGGAAATGTACTATGGAGATCTAATTTTAATATCGCATTCAATCAAAATAGATTAGACAAATTAAATGGAGGCTCCTTAGCATCATTTGGCAACCCTGGTTCTGTACAAGAAGGTGGTGAGCTAGGTTCCTTATATGGGTATACCATAGAAGGAATTTTTAGAAATCAAGCAGAAATTGATGCACTAAACGCTAGCGCACCTGATGGTTTCTACCAAGACCCAAGTGGAATGCAAGTAGGTGCTTTTAGATATTTAGATTTAAATGGTGATGGAGAGATTACTTCTGCAGACCAAAAAATACATGGGTCTACACAACCTGATTATTTTGGAGGATGGAATAATACTTTTAAGTACAAGGGTTTCGATTTTACTTTTAATCTTCAATTTGTTGAAGGAGTTGAAAAAGCATGGGGCGATATCAAAGGCTCTCTAATTAATCGACATTTATTAGATCAAAATAAAATTGTTGGAATATTAGATAATACCTACTCTGCTGATAATCCAGATGCACTTTACGAGAGTGCCATTTTTACCAATCAAGGTGTATCTGAAAGAGAGTTTTCTATTGAACGACAAAGTGTTCTTGATAGAGAAGTTTTTGATGCTTCTTTTATAAGGTTAAAGGCCGTTCAATTATCTTATGATTTGCCTAAGAATTTAGTAGATAAATTATCTGTAAGAAGTCTAAAGCTTAATTTTACGGCAACCAATTTATGGACATTCACAGAATGGCCAGGTTTAGATCCTGAAACTATCACTTCTTCAGACAATAGTCTTGGTTTTGCCACATTTGGTCAGCAAATAACAACTTTAAACAGTACCTATACATATAACTCAATTCCATTAACAAAAGCATTTACTTTTGGACTTAACATAGGTCTATAATCAAATTTTTATAAATTAGAAAAGATGAAAAAAATTATCATAATAATACCAATATTAGCTTTTTTAACTGGTTGTAATAGTCTAGACGATGTGGAACCTATCTATACATTAGATGATGATAAAGCCATTTTTGATGAAGCTTCTGCCCAGATAGTTCTAAACGGTGTTTATAATGAGCTTAGAGATGGCGAAAGAGCAACTTTTATTACTGGAGCGTCATTAGCAAATTCTATGATGGGATTATCTAATAATGGTGGACTTTCAGGAAATCCATTGGTGGCAAATAACCCTCAAATTAATGCAGAAGAAATAGAAGGTTTATATTTAGGAGCATACCGTATTATTCAAGAAGCTAACTTATTTATTGAGCGTGTAGAGGTATTGGAAGCTAATGCTTTTGGTAATGACGCCATTAAAAATAATTTTCTAGCTGAAGGGCGATTTTTAAGGGGTTTAGCTCATTTTTATTTGTTGAGGAGCTTCGGGCAGTTTTATGACACCTCTTCATTGTATGGAATTTCATTAAAACTAGAGCCAAGTTATAATGCAACTCCTACCTCTAGAAATAGTGTAAGCGAATCTTATGCAGCTATTTATGCTGATTTGGATTTTGCAATAGAGAATTGTTTTTTATCAGAATCATATTACGCCAATAAAGATGCAGCAAAAGCTATTAAAGCAAAAGTGCTTTTGTATGAAGGAGAATATGAAAAAGCGGCCTCGTTAGCGAAAGAGATCATAGATACTACTAGTAGAACTTTTACAGATAATTATAGTGATAATTTCGGAAAAAATTTTCCAGCACATGAATCTTCAGCATTATTTTTTGGTCCATTTTTTAATACAAATGAAGCGGTGAATCGCGCTTTTTCAAGTGGAGGTACATTAGGTACGATCTATGAATCTATTGCAAGACCAAATCCCAATAATTCATCTACTTGGGATCCTCGTGCCGGTCAAGAATTGTTTCCAGGGGTTTCTGTACCATTTAATAAAGGTACTACTATTGATTTTACAAAATTTCCAACTATTGTCTTTACGTTGCCAACACATATACATATGCGTTTAGCGGAAATATATCTTATACATGCTGAAGCAGCAGCCAGAATTGGAGTAGATGTAGATTTAGAGGCACTTGCAAGTTTAAACGAAGTGAGAACTAGACCGGCGGTAGATTTACCCCCTTTACTAATTGGTGTTGATGTGAGTTCTAAAGCAGAGCTATTGGAGGCTATAAGAATAGAGAAATTGTTAGAACTTTACTTTGAAAATGGTGAAGACTTTTTCGATTTAATTAGATACGATATAAATGGAAATATTGATCCGTCAACCGTAAAACCTACAATGAACAATGTAGATAAGTACATTTTCCCTATTCCTTGGATCGAATTACAAGTACAAGGATCTGAAGATATTATTATACAGAATCCTGGATATCCAATCACATTATAAATTTAAAATCTGAATAAATCAAAATGAGAAAAATAAACAGAATATTAATCGGGATTACTCTACTTGTCTTTTTTTCGTGTAGTGAAGACAAACCAAAAGATTATGTAACGATTTCAGGATCTATTAAAAATGTTGTAAGCGATTCACTAGTAATACATGGCATGATGATCGACTACAAAAAAGTGATAAAAGTAAATGAAGACGGAACATTTTCCGACACTTTAAAAGTGACACCAAGTCAATATTTTTTATCTATAAAAGATAAAGAAGGTACGGTGTTATATTTGAATAATGGATATGATTTGGAGTTGAGTGTGGATGTAGAAAAAATAACAGAAAGTATAGTGTTTAAAGGTAATGGGGCAAATGAAAATAATTATCTCATTAAGAAAAGGGTGTTGGGAAAGCATCTTTTTTCTAATAAAAATATATTAACTTATGAAGAAGAAAAATTCAATAGAGCTATTGATAGTGCCTATAATGAATTTAATAATTTGCTAATAGATGTCAAAAACCTTGACACACTATTAATTTCTTTGGAAAAAAAGGAATTCGACGTAATGAAACATACTTTTAAAAGAATGTACTATGCTGAAAAAGAAATAAAAACAGGACCTTTAGCAAAAGGAAACCCTGCTCCTAAATTTATAGATTATAAAAATTATGATGGTGGTGAAATGTCTTTAGATGATTTATTAGGTAAATATGTTTACATAGATATATGGGCTACTTGGTGTGCGCCATGCAAAAAGGAAATCCCATTTTTGAAAGAAATTGAAAAACAATACCATGGTAAAAACATAGAATTTGTTAGTATATCAACAGACAGAAAAAAAGACTATCAAAAGTGGAGAAAAATGGTAGCAGAAAAAGAACTTACAGGCATACAACTCTATTCAAAACAAGACTCGTTATTTCCAAAAAGAATAAAGCTTTTGGGTATTCCAAGATTTCTTTTAATAGACCCACAGGGCAATATAGTAAATGCCAATGCTCCAAGGCCTTCCGATGAAAAATTGATAAAATTATTTGATGAAATAGGCATTTAACATGTCATTAAATAGAGAAGGGAGCTATTTTTTTATGCTTAATAGATAGCAATAAAGAAAAAAGTAACAAAATCTTTTAAAGTTTTTACCATGATATTGTTTTTTGAGTTAGTCATTCAATTTCTGTATATTAGTGCCTTTAGTAAGAGATATGGAGCATTTTAAAAGACAAGATATACTAAACTTTATAAAAGTATTATCAAATGATAAAGCTTGTAAGTCTTATTTGGCAAGAACAAATGGTAAGATGGTTTTGTTTGTATGAAATGTGGGCACATAAAAGGCTGTGAAAAATCAAATCATAACTATCACTGTTATACTTGTCATCATTTAGAAAGTTCAACAGCAAACACTGTATTTCACAAGGCTAAATTTGGTTTATAAAAAATCTTTTTGTGTTGCTTTTGAGATGAGTACAAGTAGCAAAAGCATATCGGATATTCAAATGGACAAAGGTATTATCATTTGGTAAGGTACAGCTTGGTATTTTACGCAAAAGGTAAGAAGAGCAATGAAAAGTAGTCAAAAATATCCTTTAAAAAAATGAATTCACGTTGATGAATTTACCGTCGGTGGAAAAGAAGAAAGAAAATAAGGTAGAAGCTATGATTCAAAAAAGAAAAAGATAGTAGTAACAGTATAATTGACTGATAAAGATAAAGCAAAAAGAGTATATATAAGATTTATTGACGATTATTCAGCAAAATCATTAACACCAATATTTGAAAAACATATAAGTACATCTGCCAAAATAATAACGGATAAATAGAGAGGATACTAACCTTTAAAAGAAATTAATAACCTTTGAATAAGTATACAGTAAGAATGTCCTTAATTTTAAATAATTACGTGTTATGATTATGCAAGTTAAATCATTGCTTAGAGCAATTCCAACCCATATGAGTAAACGGTATATTCAACTATACTTTGATGAGTTTTTTTCAATTAATCGCTCGCAATTTAAAGCTAGTATTTTTCATAAAATGATTTGTAGAATGGTTGAAGAAAAGCCAGTATATCAAAATCTAATAAAACAGAACCTAAGCATATAACTCAATTTATTTTTATAATTCTCATAAGAAAAGAACTAACAACAATCAATAAACTCATTTGTATTTTTAAAAAAAACATTTGTTACACAACATTAATAGAATAAAAGTAATATTTGTAGCAATTATTGAAATAAATATGAGAATAAAATCAGCCAAATTAAAAAAATTATTAAAATGCAAAGTACTATTTGTATGTTGCCTTTTTATTTCTTTAATAAGTTTTTCGCAAACCATAATAGTAACAGGTGTAGTTTCTGGATCTGGAGATGTATTACCAGGGGCTACAATTATAGTTAAAGGACAGAAAAACGGAGTTGTTGCAGATTTTGAAGGTAATTATTCAATAAATGTTAAAGAAACAGATATACTAATATTTAGCTATTTAGGATATAAAGACAAACAAGAAATTGTTGCTAGTAGAACAAAAATTGATGTTGTTCTTGAAGAGGAAGCAAGAGGTTTAGAAGAAATTGTAATAGTTGGTTATGGTACACAAAAAAGAAAAGATATTTCTGGTGCTGTATCTTCTATTAAGAATGAAGAATTTGACAATGTGAAAGCAAATTCTTTTGAGGGGAGTTTACAATCCAGAGCAGCTGGTGTACAAGTAGTTTCTTCTGAAGGTGGGCCGGACTCGGGTTTTAAAGTCAGAATCAGAGGAGGTAATTCTATTACGGCGAGTAGCGATCCGTTGTATGTGGTAGATGGATTTCCGTTGCCAGATACAGGATTGAGGTCAAACGGTTCAACAGGTTTAGGAAATAGCAGGGTAAGTCCTTTAAGCACCATAGATCCAAGTACCATAGAATCCATAGAGGTTTTAAAGGATGCTTCGGCCGCAGCAATTTATGGTTCTAGAGGGTCTAACGGAGTTGTTCTGATAACGACAAAGAAAGGGAAAAAAGGCAAAGCTACCTTCAATTTTGAGTCATTCGGTGTGATTTCGATGTTGTCAAATAGGATGGATGTGCTCTCTGCACAAGAATTTGTCGACTGGCGCCTAGAGTTTACACCTTGGGACCCGAACAGTCAAAATCCTTTAGTTGGAGCCTATAGAGATGAATTCGGAAATGCAGTAAGCTTGAACGACCCAAGAATAAAGTTAAACGATTGGCAAGACAGAATCTTTAGAACAGCATATACAAAGAACTATAAATTATCTATGTCCGGCGGTGCGGAAAACAACACTTATTCAGGCTCCTTCACGTATGCCGACCAAGAAGGAATCATTGAGACTTCAAGAATCGAACGATATAACTTAAACTTGAACTTTGATCAAAACGTGGGTGAAAGGTTTAAAACCGGAGCATCCATAAATGCTGGTTTCATCAAAAAGAACGGGGTAGTTACTGCGGCAACCGAAGATGCAAACGGCAGGTCCGGTGTCGTTACAAATGCGCTTTCATTTAGCCCTGCACAAGGTTTAGTGCAATTTCCAGATGCTGAATATGATAATGAAGGGAATTTATTGAGTTTTAGGAATGGAGATTTTGCAAATCCAAATAGAATTTTAAACGATAATATCAATATCGGTAAAACGTTTCAGTCTTTTGTAAACGTTTATTTGGAATATAAGATAACCGATGGATTAAAATTCAAATCGACTGTAGGTGGGAATATTTATTACAATCAAGGTGAAGCCTATTTTTCAGAGAAATTTGGTTGGAGCGCACAAGTTGGTGGCGCAGCTTTTACAGGAAAAGGTTTGGGTTTGGGAGTTAGAACCGAACAGAGTCTGAACTTTAGAAAAAATTTCAACGGGAAACATACAATTGATGTTATTTCTATTTATGAAGAGCAACAAAATAGCTGGGAAACTATTTCGAATGCAGCATTCGGTTTTGAAATACCAGGGGTCAATTTAGGGAATTTAGAATCTGCATTGCAAACTAACCCGACAGATTCTTTTAAGCAAAAAAATCAAACAAGATCTTTTATTACAAGGTTACAATATGATTTCTCTGATAGGTTTGTTGTAAACCTTGCAGGCAGATACGACGCATCGTCCAAGTTCGCAGAAGACAATCGGTGGGGTTTTTTCCCATCTGCTGGTTTTGCCTGGAAGATTTCAAATGAAAATTTCTTTAAAAATAATAAAACTATAAACGATGCAAAGTTAAAGATGAGTTTTGGTCAAACTGGGAATGCACAGATTACTCCATATAGATCTCTCGCACAGGTAAGATTGGCGAGTTATGTTTATGAGGGTAACCAAATAAATACAGGGGTTGGCATTACACAGCTTCAAAATGATCAATTGACTTGGGAGAAAACGAGCGAATTCAACACGGGTCTAACTTTAGGAATATTTAACAATCGTCTTTGGATAGAGGCAGATTATTATTATAAGAGAACAAACGATCTATTACTAGAAGTGCCTCTGCCAGCAACATCTGGATATAAAACAGTGCTTAAAAATCTAGGATCCTTGGCAAATACCGGTTTCGAATTCTTGGTAAACACAACGAATATACAGAGGAAGGATTTTTCTTGGAAATCCTCTTTTAATATTACCTTCAATAAAAATGAAGTTCTGGATATAGGTACTGCAGATCAAATATTTATAGAATCTATCGGATCCAATCAAATAGGTGATGATTATATCATTAAAGTAGGGGAGCCCTTGGGTTCTGTTTTTGGGCTTGAGACAGATGGTGTGTATAACTATTCCGATTTTGTTGAATTCGACGGATTGACGAATACAGAGGCCGCAACAAAGATTAGAACAGATGCTGCGGTGCAAGGTGTTCCATATTTTGATGTTTTTTATACTTTAAAACCAGGTATTACAAAAGTCAATTCAGCAAATTACAGACCGGGAATGGCAAAGTTCAAAGATCAAAATGGAGACGGAGTAGTAAATACAGAAGATAGAACCATAATTGGAAGGACAGTGCCCAGACATTTTGGAGGGTTTACAAATAATTTGAAATACAAAAACTTTGATCTTTCCATATTGATGTCTTGGTCTTATGGTAATGAGATCTACAATAAAACTAAAAGATTATTGTCAGATCAAGGAGTTCCGTTTCCAAACAGGTTCGGTATAATTGCAGATAGATGGACCCCAGAAAATCCCGATTCCGATATTCCGGGTGTTTTTGGAGAAGAAGATGCCGCCTTGAAAGGAAATGCCTATTCATCATCTATAGAAGATGGTTCTTATTTAAGGATGAGCAATATTACTTTTGGCTATAACCTCCCAAAAAGTTTATTGAACAAAGTAAGTTTGAGCTCTTTAAGGTTTTACGCCTCTGCAGACAATGTTTTTATCATTACTGATTACACAGGTTTTGATCCCGATGTGAATGTGGGTGGAAATCAACTAACGCCGGGTTTGGATTTTGATGCATACCCAAGATCAAGAAATTTTAGAATGGGACTAATATTGGGTTTTTAAAAAAAAGCAACTATGAGATACTTGAACAATATAAAACATTATCATTACGGTGCTTTATTATTACTGTTTTGTCTGCTAGTTGGTTGTAATGATGGTTTTTTAGAGGAAACCCCTACAGAATCCACTACACCAGAACTACTCTTGGTTGACAAGGAAGGCGCGCAACTGTATTTGAATGGTGCTTATCACGCTGCTAAAATTCTGGGTTATGGCGGCCATAAGGATCCTGTTAACAATGAAACTATAAATGGTTGGGCAACAACTTGGGGCTCTATAGCCACCGATGAAGTTGTAGTTGCTTCTTTTAGTATTTTTGAAATAGACCTATATACCCAAAGGCTGAACCCTACCACTATCAGGGTGAGACAAATGTGGGAGGATTCGTATGTAGCTATCAATAAAATAAATAGCACCATAGATAGAATCGGCGCTATGACAGATGACCAAATAGAACCAGAGGATAAGGCAAATTTTGTAGCACAGGCAAAATTTTTAAGAGCGGCCATATATTTTAATATGGTAGTTGCCTGGGAGAATATTCCGCTACTAATCAATGAGATAGATGATTTGAGCGATGACAGTAAGCTTCAGGTTGCACAAAACACCACTCAAGAAGTCTACGATTTTATAATTTCCGACTTGTTAGTCGCAGAGTCTGTTCTAACGAATGAGCAAGGTGGAGGAAAAGCAACAAAAGGCGCCGCACAAAGCCTGTTGGGAAAAGTATATTTGCAAATGACAGGTTTTCCTTTAAACCAGAGTGAGAAATTTGCATTGGCCAAAGAAAAATTAGAAGCCGTTATAGCAAGTGGGGTATATCAACTGGAAGAAAGTTATCCGGAGATATTCTCTCTAAACAATGAGCAGAATAAAGAAATAATTTTTGCAATTGGCAACGATAGTGAAGGACAGAATCTAGGTGGGCTGGTCAGTTCCTTCTACGGCCCTAACGGAGATTTGAATTCAGGTGGCGGATGGAACACGGCCTTTTTGAATTTGGAACTAGAAGCAGACTATGATAGAGACGACGTGAGGTTACGTCAAAACGTTGCCAAACACAATGCACAAGAAGCAACACCAGAAGAAGGTTTTTCCGACCCGTCAACCTGGGGCACTTTTGCAGATCCTTGGAAACCTTGGAAATGGCACAGACCAAGGGGACAATCCTGGGCAAACAACACACCCTTTGATTCGCCGATTATTAGATATGCAGATGTACTTTTATTGTATGCAGAGTCCTTGAACGGAATGGGTATTCTAACACAAGCAGACATAGATGCAACAGTAAACAGATTAAGAGCTAGGGCAAGAGAAGATAAACCGCCAACTGTAGTATCGGATATGTTCTTATCTAACCCAGGCGCAAATGCATCGGAGATACTTTTGGAAAGACAAAAAGAATTATGTTTTGAAGGTTGGCGAAGACACGATTTGATTAGAAACGGAGTGTATGGCGCAACTATTATAGCCATAGATGAAGAAGGTAGCAATAGAGCTGATAACCCAGGCCTAAACTGGCAACCTTATAAAATACGCTGGCCAATACCAGATTCAGAAATTAGAATTAACCCAAATTTAAAGCAGAATGAAGGCTATTGAGAAGATATTGAACTCAAAAGAAATTAGGACGTGTATACTACTAGTCTTGATTTGTGTTGCGTTGTTTAGTTGCGAAGAAGAATCGAACTTACGAGATGGGATCAAGGAGGTTGATTTCCAGGCAACGGCAAACATGAAATTGATCACAGTCGGTACAGACGTCGTGTTTGAGGATAAATCATCCAACGTGGCTTCCAGAGAATGGACTTTTGTCGGTGGAGATATCTCAACATCGACAGAGAAAGAGGTTACTGTGAATTATGCGGACGAAGGCACTTTTCTAGCAAAACTAGCCGTTGTATATGAAGACGGCTCAACACAGAACAACGGCTTTAATATAGACGTATATCCAGAAGTAATTGCAGATTTTACTGCAAGTTCAACTGTTGCGCTGCAAGGAAGTAAAATAATGTTCACAAATACAACACAGCATATAACCTCTGCCTTTGATGACTCCAAACTTTTAGATGGCTATGAATGGTTTTTTGAAGGGGGTGTTCCTGAAAGCAGTACACTGGCCAATCCTGAGGTCACCTATGCCGGTCTTGGATATTTTTCAGTGAAATTAATAGCTAAAAGACAAGCACCTTATTATATAGATGAGAATCTCAAGGAAGATTATATATTCATCACAGATGTACCCTCTATAGCTCCAGCCGAGACTAGATTACGTTTTTTGGGTTCTGTCATAGAGCTTACTTATACAGAGGATTTAAAACCGTTGACACAAGCAGAAAAAGACCTGGTTTCAGTAAAAATCAATGATGCGGCTGTTGACATTGCATCAATTGATGTCGATTCCAATGACTCCAAAAAACTAATTGTAAGTTTAATGACTTCTGCAAGTGAGGGGGATAACATCATATTGAATATCAATGCTGGTATTGTAAGTAAAAGTGGTACTCCTTTATCACCTTTAAGAAGCCAGCCAATAGAGAATACAATCGTAAATCTTTATAAAGAGTTGAACCCTAGTTTCGAGAATGGCAATCTAGGTAGTTTTCCAACAGATTGGGGGAATTGGAATCCAACAGCAGGTAAGAATAACCCAGAAAGCTATGCTATAGGAAATACCGTAGTGCAAGATGGAAATAAAAGTTTGGAGATACATTTAGATGGTACTAGCCAAAATTGGATTTTAGACAGCAAATTTGCGACTACGGAACTTAGTGCCAGATACAGGTTTTCCGTGTGGGCAAAGGGTACTGTTGGTAAAATAGATTTGGATCTTAGAGCTGTAACTCCAAATTGGGCAGATGTCCAATCAATTGCCGCACCATTGACTACAGAATGGAAAGAGTATGTGATCGAGTTTGAAGAAACCAATGAGAACTTAAACAGAAAATATTGGCAGCAATTATCATCAGCAACGACTCAAACAATTTATATAGACAATGTGTCCTTATATAGGATAGATTAAATTTTATTAAGAATTATATATCTCTAAAAATCTATTTGTTATTTATAAGTAGATTTTTTATTTTTAAAATTGTATCATGATTAAAAAAAATTGGCATACTTATATATTCTGCAGTCTCTTTTTAGTACTTGCTTGTTGTAAAAATGATGTGCCAAAAAATGGAATGGAAAATTCATCCGAAGCAAAAGAACCCAAGATATTTGAATTGATTCCATCTGAGGAAAGCGGCATTTCATTCAATAATAAAATAGACGAGAACTTTAAAAATTTCTTTGCTGTTTTCAACTATGTATATAATGGGGGTGGCGTTGCCGTTGGTGATATAAATAATGATGGTTTAGAAGACCTTTACTTTACAGGTAATGAGGTTTCCAATAAATTATACTTGAATAAGGGCAACTTTAAATTCGAGGATATTACAGAAAGTGCCAATGTTTCTGGCGGAAAAGGTTGGCATAATGGCGTTGTAATGACAGATGTGAACAATGATGGTTTTATAGATATTTATGTATGTAGAGGGGGCTGGCAAGATAAAACCGATGAGAGAGCCAACCTTTTATTCATCAATCAAGGCGATCATACTTTTAAAGAAGAAGCTCAAAAATATGGCTTGGCCGATGAGGGCTATTCCTTAATGGCCTCTTTTTTCGATGCGGACAATGATAATGATTTAGATATGTATCTAACCAACAGACCTAAGGAATTCTTCTTAAACTATAAAAAAGTCTTGGAAGGAAAGCAATCAGAGAACACAGAACAAAGAGACAAGCTATATATCAACAATGAGGGCGTTTATCAGGAAGTTGGAAAAAAAGCGGGCATCAAAAATAATTATGGGTATGGCTTGGGTCTAATAACATCAGACATTGATAACGATGGTTTTGATGATGTGTATGTTTCCAATGATTATCTAGAGAAAGACTATATGTACATCAACCAGAAAGACGGAACATTCAAAGAAAGCTTAAAACACCATTTCAAGCATATTCCAATGTATGGAATGGGCGTAGACTTTGTAGATTTCAATAATGATGGTTTAGAGGATTTAATGCAATTAGATATGGCACCGGAAGATTACGCGCGTTCCAAAACCTCTATGGCTTCTATGAATACGCAACTCTTTGCAGATATGGTAGACAATGGTTTCTACTATCAGTATATGCACAATATGTTGCAATTGAATCGTGGGAATGGTATTTTCAGTGATATTGGGCAATATAGCGGTATTGCAAAGACAGATTGGAGCTGGTCTTGTTTGGGAACCGATTTTGATAATGATGGTTTTAGAGATCTATACATTACCAACGGCTTTAGAAGGGATGTTTCCGACCAGGACTCTAATACGCAGTTTCGTTCTTTTATGAAAACCAAAAAAGCGAAAGAAAATACAAGGGAAGAAAATGCACAATATATCATCAATTTATTTCAGGAAAATAAAATTGCGAATTATATCTTCAAAAACAATGGAGATCTGACATTTTCCAAGAAGAACAATTCGTGGTTGGATGATAGCATCAGTTTTTCTAACGGAGCCGCAACTGCGGATCTAGACAATGATGGCGATATGGACATCATTGTAAATAATATTGAAGACAAAGCATTTATCTATAAAAATACTTCGGAGAAATTAAACAACAATTATTTGAAAATCATTCTAAAAGGACCGGAAAAGAACAGCAAAGGTCTAGGAGCAAGAATTACAATCAAATATGATGATAGAATGCAATACCATCAATTGAAAACAGTAAGAGGTTATTTGTCTTCCGTTTCGCCAATTACACATTTTGGTTTGGGAAAAACAACTAAAATCAATGATTTGACAATAGTTTGGAAAGACGGATCAATCAGTAGTTTGAGAAATATAGATGCCAATCAAACGGTGAATATAGATTATAAGAATGCTGTAAAACAAGATGTTATTGTTGATGAAAAAAACTTATCAGAAAAAAAATTATTGGTAGATGTTACTGATAAAATACTTTCAAAACCATTTAAACACAAAGAACAAATCTTCGATGATTTTAAAAATCAGATTTTGTTACCACATAAATTGTCCCAAGAAGGCCCTTGTTTGGCGGTTGCAGATGTAAATAATGATGGCTTGGACGATTTTTTTGTCGGTGGAGCAAAGAATCAATCTGGAGAAATATATCTACAAGATAAAAATGCTACTTTTTCATCAACAACACAAAACGGATTGTCTGTTGATTCGAAACATGAAGATGTTGGAGCTGTTTTTTTTGATGCAGATAACGATAATGACCAAGATTTGTATGTAGTAAGCGGTAGTAATGAGTTTTATGCAAATTCACCAATTTTACAAGACAGATTGTATATTAACGATGGAAAAGGAAATTTCACGCTATCCACCGATTTACCACGATTTTACGAAAGTGGTTCTTGTGTTGTCCCATTGGATTTTGATGCAGATGGTGATTTAGATTTATTTATTGGAGGCAGGGTTATTCCAAACAAATATGGTTTTGCACCAAGAAGTTTTTTATTAGAGAATACAAACGGAAAATTTGAAAACGTAACCAAAGAAAAAGCACCAGAGTTAGCAAGAATAGGGATGGTATCTTCTGGAGTTTGGGCAGATATTGACGGCGATAGAGCCAACGAATTAATCTTAGTAGGAGAATGGATGCCAATAACAGTTTTTAAAAAAGAAAACGAAATTTTAATAAACAAAACAACAGAATTCAATCTACAAGACACAAAGGGTTGGTGGAATAAAATTGTGGCAGATGATATTGATAATGATGGTGATATCGATTTTGTGGTTGGTAATTTAGGATTGAATTACAAATTTGGAGCAAGTTTAGAAAAACCATTCAAAACCTATATAAGTGATTTTGATAAAAACGACACCAATGATATTTTCTTAACAAAAGAATATCAAGGAAAATTAGTGCCCGTTAGAGGAAAACAATGTTCTTCACAACAAGTGCCAGAAATTGCTCAAAAATTTGAAACCTACTCCCAATTTGCAAACGCAGGAATTGAAAAGGTTTTGGGAAATATTGATGATGAAAACACTCTAAAATTAGAAGTACAAGAATTTGCAAGTGTTGTTTTAGAAAACGACAGTGGAAAATTCATCATCAAAGAATTACCCACGGAGGCACAGTTTTCCGTTATTAATTCTATAGAAATTACAGACTTGAACGAAGATGGCATAAAAGATATCATTATAGCCGGAAACAAATATGAGGTTGAGGTAGAAACCACAAGAGCAGACGCTTCTATTGGTTTAGTAATGCTTGGAGCTCAAAATAAAACGTATACTGCACTACCTTATTCAGAAAGTGGTTTTTTTGTTTCTGACAACATAAAATCAATGGCGAAACTTAAAGATTTTAATAACAAAACAATTATATTATGTGGAGTTAACAATGGAAAACTTTTGTTTTTTAAATAACAAAAGCATCATTTCAACTATGAATCCTGCTGAAAACACATATGTTGTTTTTATAAACACATATGTTTTATAATGTGTTTATTTTAAGATATATTTTTATCGTCTATAATTTTAAAATAAAAAAAATGAAAAAAAATATATTCTTACTTTTGACTGTCTTATCATTGAATAGTTTTGCGCAAACCATAACTATCACCGATCCTGCCTATTTGAATAAAGACCTACGAGTACTAGACTCGGATGGAAATCAAATTGCTGGAGGAATCACGGTAGATTGGGTAGATTTGCCTTTTGATGCAGGTAGTCCTAAATCCATATTTATTCAAGCAAAGTTAGACGGTGTCCTAATCCCCAATTCCGGGAACAACTTTGGTGTATCAACGGCTTCTGGTTCTACGTTGATCAACTTCAACTTTCCAACTGCTGGTTCATTGTCCGGCAGCGAGATTGTAACTATCGAGGCGGCCTATTATTTTGGAGGTACAGTAAATGCCCCTGTACAAGACGCTTTGATTGTCCCTTACTTTATATTAACGCCTCCAAAATTCGCAAATGAGAATTTATTCGGTACAACGGATTTCAGTATCAAGTATTTCACCTTTAGAAGCAATCCGATCTTTATCGAAGCAAGAAACGCAAGTGTTGCCGTAGGAGGGCAAACAGTAGGTGCAGGTTCTACAACTGTGACAAAAACAGAAACAACAGTTTCTTGGGTTAATCTAAATGATTTTGATGGAGCAGGACAAGTAGAAGTCGTTGGAGAGACATTAACGTGGCAGTCCAATCAGTTTGGTGGTTCTACGTTATCATCAGAAGCAGTCACATTCGAAGTTACTGACGGGGATGTCTTCACCAGAACCTGGACAGGAGTCACAGATACAGATTGGTCTAAAGATACAAATTGGATGGATGATTTTCCAGAACCGGATGCATCAACTGCGGTAACGATACCAAGCGGACTGACAAATTATCCCACGGCAACTAGCGCCATCGATGCAAGAAGTATAGATATGGCGTCAGGATCCTCCTTAATAGCAAACGGCACGGTAACTTTAGCAGATAATATATTTATTTATAACCTTGCTATTCCAGATGATAAATGGCATTTAGCATCTTCGCCAGTTGTTGGAGAAATGTATGATACCGACTGGATTTCAAATAATAATATATCTTCAGGTACGACAGATACGGCCAACAGGGGTATCAGTACTTATAACAATGCTACGGATTCAAAAGGAAGTTGGGTGTATGTCAAGGATACAGGTTCCGGAGTCTCTCAGACGGCTTTTGCTAGTGGCGCTGGATATTCTATGAAAAAAGATGGAGCAACAGCAGGTACGTTTACATTTTCTGGAACAGCATACCCAGATGCAAGTACAAACCCAATTTCACCGACTATTACCGGTAATAATTTAGGTACTGCCAACGAAAACAGATGGAATATGGTAGGGAACCCATTCCCTTCGAATTTAGATATCGCTACTTTTTTAAGTGTAAATGCTACTCCTCTCTATGATCCAAATCAAAATGTGTATGTTTGGGATGCAACGAATAACACGTATACTTCTTTGGCAACTGGCTCCATTGTTCCCGGACAAGCATTTTTTGTGAGTTCCAATGTTGTAAGTACTGCAATTTCTTTTACAGAAGCAATGCAGACCAACGTTGCGGGGACTTTTTATAAAAATACAGCAACTACCTTATCTTTATCAATTACGGACGGCGTTTCCAACAGCTCTACAAAAATAAGCTATGCATCAGACAAAACAACGGGGTTGGACCCAATGTTCGATGTAGGCAGGTTTACAGGGAGTTCTAATACCGGAACGACCACTCTGCAAATTTTCACAAAATTACTGAATGGGGATTATTCAGAAATTCCATTCGAAAAACAAGCTTTACCTGATTATGATCTCGATGCAATGATTATTCCAGTGGGTTTGACAGCACCTGCAAATAAAGAATTTACATTTACGGTAAATACACAAAATTTCCCGACCGATATAAGGATCTATTTGGAAGATAGGGAAAAAAACACTTTCACACGTCTAGATGAAGCAAATAGTGAACTAACAATACAGACAACTGATGCTTTAAACGGTGAGGGGCGTTTTTATATCCATACAAGTAGTAAGGCATTGAGTTCGGGTTCCGAAAGTCTATTGAACAGTGTGAGTATCTATAAATCCAATGAAAATACATTGACTATTGCTGGTTTGAATGCTATAGGCAGTTTTAGTTTGTATAGCGTTCTAGGCACAAAAGTATTGACTAGAAAAATTATTGCTAAAAATAGAAATGATATCGAATTGACTTCACTGTCAAAGGGAATCTACATTGTTCAGTTACAAACTGAGAAGGGAAAATTAAATAGAAAAATAATATTAGAGTAATCCTTAAAAGACTATAATGATAAAAATAAAAAATAAAGAGATAGCAAACACTCGAAGCATCTCTAGAAAAGAGGCTATAAATAAAATTGGAAATTATAGTAAATATGCGGCGTTGACTGCATTAGGTACTTATATGGTATTGACCCCACAGAAAGCACAAGCCCAAAGTCCAGGAACGCCAGAGGCGCCAGGTACTGGGTTCTAATTATACTTTATTTGCAATAACACCTCTATAAGTAGATTCTTCTTATAGAGGTTTTTATTTTAAAGATATGTTTAGACAGCATCAAGCATATATTTTTAATTTCCCTCACCCTATCTGGTATATAATTGTAAAAAATAGTTGCAATCTTTTTTAATTACTACAATGAAAAAACACTTTGAAATATATTTCGTCCTATTTATAATCGGTATTCTCATGTCTTGCAGAAAGGAAGTATCGATTGATGAGAATACACGACCGAATATTATTTTCATTATGTCAGATGATCATACCTCACAAGCATTTGGCATTTATAAGAGTAGATTGGCTTCATTGAATCCCACGCCAAATCTGGACAAATTAGCAAAAGAAGGAATGATTTTCGAAAATTGTTTCGTCAATAATTCTATCTGTACGCCAAGTAGGGCCGCTATTATTACAGGGCAGAATAGCCAAGCAAATGGCGTTCTGGACTTAGAAGGCGTTCTACGTAAGAATCAACAATATCTACCAATTGAAATGAATAAGTTGGGCTACCAGACTGCTATGATCGGTAAATGGCATTTAACAGCACAGCCGAATTTCGATTACTACAACATCTTAACAGATCATCATCAGCAAGGCACTTATTTCAACCCTGTTTTTACTGAGACAGGCATGCCCTATGCCTTATGGGACGAGCCGGCTTTCAAAGGAAGAGAATATAAAGGACACAGTACGGATATAATAACGGATTTAACTATAGATTGGTTAAAGAGCAAGAGGGATAAAGGAAAACCGTTCTTTTTAATGCATCATTACAAAGCACCCCATGACGATTTTGAGCACGCACCAAGATATAGGGATTATTTGGCCGATACAGAAATTCCAGAACCAGAAAGCCTGTACGACAATGGCAATAACGGCTCTGAGGCAACGAGAGGTAAAAATGATTCGCTGATTCATATAATCGGTTCATCAGTTTCCAAGAGAAACAATATTAGAAATATGGGGATGCGTATTTGGAGTACGCAGCATACTGAAAGAAGCAACCCAGAATTCAATCCCCATCAAATAGACGGTGCGACGGATAAGGAATACACATACAAGACTTATCAAGAATATGTAAAACGTTATTTACGTTGCGTAAAGGGCGTGGATGACAATATCGGAAGACTCATCCGATTCTTGAAAGATGAGGGTCTGTATAACAATACAATCATCATATATACTGCAGACCAGGGTTTTATGTTGGGGGAACATGATTATATCGATAAGAGATGGATGTATGAAGAATCTTTGAGAATGCCCTTTTTTATGCGTTATCCAGCCCAAATAAAAGCAAATACAAGAACGGATGCCATTATAAACAATACTGATTTTGCACCAACATTGATTTCTCTGGCAGGTGGGAATCCACCAAAAAAAATGCAAGGTCACGATTTCTCGCAAATTCTTAAAACGGGTGAGGAACCAAAAGACTGGCAACAAGCTACTTATTATAGATATTGGATGCATATGGCACACAAACATGCAAACCCTGCACATTTCGGGATCCGGACAAAACAATATAAACTCATTTTCTATTACGGTAGATACTGGGTTGATACAGATGATAAGAATGCAACTTGGAATAAAGGAAGCTGGGGAAATAAATTCGATATACATACACCGGCCGCATGGGAATTCTATGACTTGACCAAAGATTCCAAAGAAATGAATAATGCATACACGAATCCCGAATATAAATATATCATCGAAGATCTAAAAGAACAATTAATTGCAAAGAGAAAAGAATTGAATGAAGAAGATGGAGAAAAATATCCTCATATTCAAAAAGTAATAGACCGACACTGGAATGATTAGTCTACCAAAACACGACTTTCTACAAAAGAACCAACATCTTACGATTACCACAATGTCGTTCTACAGTAGCGTGTAAGATCACTTTAAAAAACATTTCTAAAATTGATAGAGATCTGCTGGCTTTTCTAAATTCGATTGAGGGCGATGTAAATCTACAGATAAAGGAAAGCGAAGTCAAAATAGAGGGCAGATAAAAATACATGGAAAACATCATATAGAGAAGATGCTTTGAGTTTCAGTAAAGAAAATTCACCTGAAATTCAATTGATTGTTTTTTAAATCCAGCAAATACAATTCTAAACAGGCAATACCAAAAAAAATGCAAACGGCTGCTTTCTGTTGATGAAACTCCATTTGATGACCATCCATATACAACCTGCGAAACACCTCGGTGACATGCCTGAATGATAATTAATCTCGAATTCACACAGAACCTGAGGGGATTTTATTAGAATACAGTTGTCAAAACAATCAAGGAATCCCACCGAAAAGAGAATCTCAGAGATAAAATCATTTGTTTTGCTATTTTAATCATACAAGCATAAAATAGAACCGATTAGTACATATTTTTGGCTATGATGAAAAAGAACCTATATTTTTTCTCGTTTTTTGTTGTATTTAATTTTGTCGCCCAACAAAATACGGTCACTGTTTTCCCTGAAATCAAAAGATTTATCGGCACTGTTTCTGAACTCCAGAGAGACAAATTCTTTAACATTCATTACAATGAAGATGGTGCAGAAGAAAATATATTTTATAACCAATTCAATGTAACCAGAGGAAGAGGCTTTTGGGGACCTTTTTCGTATGCTAATTTTAAAATGGGTGAAGTTGGCGTGTATCCAGAGCATAATAATGGTAATACTTCTGTAAGACAAGTGAGCAGGTTTATTGGTACAGAGCACCCAAGGAATGTTTTTAAAGATGGCATCGATATAAATATAGCCGCAGATTGGGCGGTAGAATATTTCAAGAATTTTGTAGATGTAGCGGAAAGACCAAAATATTACGAAATGATGAATGAGCCCTTTGTAAAATCTGGAGACTTTTACAGCGGGAATTTCGATGCTGATAAAGAAGACGCCATAAGAACACAAATGGCAAATATGTTCAGGGCTGTTGGGCAAAAGATTCAGGAAACCCCAGAACTCAGCAATATAAAAGTTATCGGTTATGCGGGTGCCTATCCGGAATTTGAAAGAAAAGATTTTGAACAATGGGACAAAAACATGAAGCTGTTTATAGACATTGCAGGGAATTATATGGATGCCTTGTCTGTTCACCTCTATGATGGTATCAACGTAACTGGGCAGAATAGTATCCGTTCAGGAAGTAACTCCGAAGCTATTTTAGACTTAATGGAAACCTACACATATTCAAAATGGGGCAGTCCAAAACTTTTGGCAATATCAGAGTATGGTGGCATAGAACAAGGTTATGGAGACGATTATAGTGATATCGCAAACGCACAATCCTTAAAATCCATGAACCATATGATGTTTAATTTCTTAGACAGAACAGAAAATATAGAAATTGTAATTCCTTTTACCACAGGCAAAGCAGCATGGCATATTACACCAGAAAATAATTATCAACCTTATAGTGCAGTACTTTGGAAACCAACAAACATTGGGCAACCTAATCCTAATGGGTGGGAATATACACCAAGAATCTATTTCTATGATTTATGGAAAAACGTAAAAGGAGAGAGAGTTGTTATAAAAACAAGCAATCCAGATATTCAAGTACAAGCATTTAAAAACACCAACAAACTCTATCTTGCTTTGAGTAATCTGGCTCGAAGTTTTCAAATCGTAGACTTGGAATTTTCATCCATATTGACTAATCTGGACCATGTGAATATAAAGAGACTAAAAATATATGACAATAACGAGCCTCAATTCTCTAATAGTATACAAAACAATGCTCCTTCTTTTTTAAGTTTAATAGCAGATGAAACTGTAGTTTTAGAATATGCTTTCTCCTCAAATTTACCAACGAATAACACTAGTAGAGCAGTAAAATATTATACAGCAAAACATTTACAGACAATTATTGCAAACCAAACTCTTGATTTTAGTTTTAGCAATGTACATAAAACCAATGTAGAATTTGCAACATTGAGATTTGGTTTGGCAAGAGAACACAACAGATCTAAACAGCCCATTTTAATTTTTAATGGAACGCAAATTGCCGTACCAACAAATTGGAAAGGTTACGACCAAGCAAATAGAGAAAGTTTTTTTGGAGTAATTGATATTGACATCCCAAAAAATCTAGTTAAAAATCAAAACACAGTGGCTGTAACTTTTCCTGATGGTGGTGGCAGAGTAAGTTCTATGATATTATCGGTCGAAAATTTTGATACTGTTTTGAGTCTGCCATCAACCATCGACGAGGAACTCTCTTTGCAGATAATGCCGAATCCAGTAACTGACTTTCTAAAAATAAAATACAACAATCTAGACGGGAACAAAGCAAATCTTAAAATTTTCGATTTAAAAGGAAGCTGTATTCACCATCAAAAAGTAAACCTTAACAATAATGAAACAATAATTGATGTTAAAAATTTATCCAAAGGGATGTATATCTTGAATTTAGAGCTTTCAGATAGAGTTGTAAAGCCATATAAATTTATAAAAAGATAAGGTTTGCAAAGCGATACTTCTTATCAAGTCCTCATTTATTCTAGAGAAGCCATCCCACTCTATAACTATTTGATTATTCTGTGAATTGTCAAAAAGAAAGCTAGATGAGTCCACAAAAAGATGAGATACAGCTGGTTTTCTTTAAAAAGTGAGGTATTACCGATTATAGAGAGTTCTCCAGCGGATGCAATTGCCCTAGAAAGTAAAGTAAATCCAAAAGGAACACAAGGATTCCTACTTTGATTATTAGAAAAAGGATAACGGACGGCTCCCATAAAGCATAGCACAATTTTAACTTTGTAAAGAGTTGAGATATCAGTATTCTGATGTATTTGAAAACATTTGTTCTATTTTAATACACGAGAGTTACTATAAAAATTAGGTATTTGAATTAGTTTTGTTCTTTAAAAAATCAAGAAGAATGCAAAAAAATATTTTCATTGTTTTTCTAATGTCTATAACATTCCAATTAGCGTCTCAAAATAGCACTTTCAAACCAGCAAATGTTACCACAGACAGAACAAAAACAAATATAAATCTAGATTGGAAATTCCATTATGGGGATGTAAGGGGTAAACCTTACCAAATCTCATTCAATGATAAAAACTGGAAAGATGTTTCTTTGCCTCATAGCACAAAATTAGTTTCTTATGCTTTAGACAGTGTTCAGGAAACGTGGGTTCAAGAAAAATTCTTGAGAAACAATTCCTGGTACAGAAAAGAAATTTTAATCCCTAAAAAAGAAACCAATAAAGTTTTTTTAGAATTTGAAGCGGTGCACAATGCCACAGAACTGTGGGTAAATGGCAAAAAAGCAGGCAGTTTTGAAGTCAATGGCTATGTTCCCTTCCATTTTGATATTACCGATTTTGTGGAATTTGGAAAACAGAACATAATTGCTATAAAAGCAGACAATACCTACAGACAAGATATTGCTCCAGATCCGCACAGAACGGATTATATAAAATTCGGAGGTATTTACAGGGATGTCTATTTAACAACGACCAATAAAATGCACGTTACTTATAATTGGGAGGACTATACCGCCGGTGTTCATATCACCACGCCGACTGTAAATGATAAAAACGGGACAGTTTCTATAAAAACGACCGTAAAGAATGAGTATCCAACAGCACAGAATGCTAGAATAGAGACTTTTATCATCAACGAAAACGGAACAGCTTTAAAGAAATTGGTTCAAGCTAAGAATATTGCCGCAAATAGCACTGCTACCTTTTATCAAACCACCACTATTGAAGAGGATTACAACCAGTGGTCGCCAAAAAAACCATATTTGTACCGTGCATATTCTGTGATTTATAAAGAGGATAAACCAGTTGACAGGGTCGAGAATACTTTTGGCTTTAGAACCTTCAAACTAGTAAAAGGCAAAGGGTTGATCTTGAATGGGAAACCACTTTTCCTGGTGGGTGCCAACAGACACCAGAGTTATCCAAATATTGGAGATGCCGTGCCGAATTCCTTCCATTACAACGAAGCATTACAATTTAAAAATGCAGGTTTTAACGCAGTTCGATTATCACATTACACACAGGATGATGCTTTTATAAAAGCGTGTGACGAATTAGGATTAATTGTTTACGAAGAAGTTTCAACTTGGATAGAATATGGAGATAAAGCGTGGTTTGAAAAACTAAACGATGCCACAAGACAAATGATCAGAAACCACAGAAATCATCCTTCTATTTTCTTTTGGGGTGCAGGAATCAATCATAGGGGACCAGTCCCCAGTATGCAAGAAACGGCAAAAGAAGAAGATCCATTTCGTTTGACAGCTTCTGCATCAAGTCCTTGGAATGGCGTGAAAAATGCAGGAGTCACAGATATTCATGCAACTATGGATTATAGAAGGACAGAATGGCCGGAAAGCGATTTTACAATGGTCATGGAACATGGAAGTTCGCCAGACTCAGAAGTGAATCAGTTTCATCTATCAAGATACAAAAGCAACCCGAACAATATTGCCGCTTTAACTTGGTTGGGTGCAGATTACAATCATTTGCAACCCAACGTCGTAGACTGGCAATGGAAAAACGACTTAATGACAACCTATGGCGTTTTTAGTCCCTATAGGATTCCAAAGCCGGTATATTATTGGTACCAATCAGAATTGTTGGCAAAACCGATTGTTCATATTGCTGATGAGACTGCCTCGAATTCTGGTAAAATCCGAGTATTCAGCAATTGTCAAGAAATCCATCTATATCATGACAACAACTTCATTGCAAGGCAGAAACCAGACAATTCCAATAATAAAAGATATTTGAATCATCCATCATTTACATTTAATTATAATTGGGAATCTGGAAAAATTACTGCTGTTGGATTTTCAAATAATGAAAAAATTTTAGAACATTCTAGAACAAAACAAGAAGAGCCGTATCGAATACAATTGAATTTCAATATAACTGAAAAACCTTTTTATGCAGGGGGTTCAGATTTAAGATTGGTGCACGCTACTATTCTAGATAAAAACGGCGAGGTGATTACAGACGCAAAAAGCAAAGTTTCTTTTTCTATTTCTGGAAATGGAAAGATTCTAGATAATGGCACTTCCGATATAAATCCTGCCACCTGTTATAATGGAGTAGCTTCTATTTATATAAAAGGAACCGAAAACGAAGGGAATATAAAGGTTTCAGCCACTTCTGATGGATTGAAAAGTGATGAGATTACAATAAAAACCATCCCTTTTCATACCAATGAGCTGTCAAAAAACAGCAAGCCATTTTTTTATGCCCCAATTGAAAAAGTCGATATCGGTGCCAAAAACCAACTCCCTCAGTTTGAGTGGAATGCTTGGTTGGGAGAAAGTAATTCTGACTTGACATACTCACTAGTAGATTATGAGGGATCAATTACTATTTCATCAAAAAATACTTTGGAATGGGACGGCTCTGGAGCCATTCAAGGTGATTTGAGCTTTGTGGCCGCCGATGGGGTGTATACAGAAAACGGCTCGATTCAATTAAAAATAAAGAACTTGAAAAAAGGAAACTACAGTCTGGAAACCTTCCATCATAATAGATTGACATCCCAAAAAATGATAAACAATATAGAAGTTACCAAAGAAGATGCAAATGGCAAAGTACAAACCCAAGAAGCGGCAACTGTGGGTTATTTCAACCCTAGTTCTACAGGAGAAAGAAATCCTCTATCGATAAAAACAAAAATCACTTCAAACGGAAAACAAAACATACTATTAGAATTTAAAAATACAGAGGAAGCCAACAATATGTGGTTGAACGGCTTCATCCTCCAACAAATAAGATAAACTGAAAATGACCTACAAACATATATTAATACTAGCATTGTTATCTATTCCCTTAATTTCTTGTGCACAGGAAAAAAAAATTACAATCGAGTATGTGCAGTTGAATACAGGTGAGGCAAATCCTGTCAAAGACTACGAAACAGTTATTGATTCTAGTGCAAGAGTATTGCAAAAAGACTTCATTGTACTTGCTCCGGAGGTAGCGTTCCAGACCATTGAAGGTTTTGGGGGTGCATTCAACGAAAATGGTGGAGAAGCTTTGTTTTCTTTACCAAAAGAAGCGCAAAGAGAAGTATTGGAGAACTTATTCTCCACAGAGAAATCGAACTTGACTTTCAACAGGACGCCAATAGGACCCAGTGATTTCTCTTTGGATGCATATGATTATAGTATGACTGCTAATGATTATGGAATTAAGAATTTCTCTATACAAAGAGACAAAGAATATCTGTTGCCTTACATAAAAGAAGCCTTGAGGATAAATTCTAAAATGCTAATGCAGGCATCGCCTTGGAGTCCTCCAGCGTGGATGAAAATAAACAATGCAGTAGATAAGAATGATACGTATACAGGCAAAATAACCGGACTCAGAAATACTCCAGAGATTCATAGAGCCTATGCAGATTATCTAGCAGAATATATAAAAGCGTACCAAAAGGAAGGTGTGGAAGTGCATCGTTTTTGTGTGCAGAACGAGCCAGATACGTATGCGCCTTTTCCAGGTTGTTATATTCCGATGGATCAATATCTGGATTTGGGAATAAATTATATTATTCCGAAATTTGAGAAGGAAAATTTACCAACGGAAATTTGGCTGGGTACATTCAGAACCATCGATAGAGCAGACCATTACACGGCTTTATCCAACAAAGAAGTAAGAGAAAAGTTTGCAGGAATAGGGTTTCAATATGCAAAAGAGCCATTTATCAGAGAAACATCACTTTTAGCGCCGAATATGAAGATAATGCATACAGAAGGGGTCTGTTTCAATGGAGATAACTCTGCTGAACAAGCAAAGACGAGGCTGGCAGAAATTGCAAGTTATATAAATGCAGGGAGTACAAATTATTGCTATTGGAATATCATTTTGAATGAAACATCTAAAAGTGCCTGGAATTGGAAACAAAACTCGATGTTGGTGATTGATAGAGACACAAAAGAAGTAACTTATACACCTGATTACAACGCAATGTATCTGGTTTCAAAAACTGTTCTACCAGATGATGTCAGAATTGCACACATTGCTAAAGACAAGATGATTTCTGTAAAAGATGAAAATGGAAATATCAAGTTATTAATACAGAATGATGGAATGGAGGAAAAATTTGTTCGGTTGTATGTTGATCGTCAACAGGTCAACATCAAACTTCCTGCAGATGCACTATGTGCGGTAACACTTGCTGGATATTAAAAATATACTATGAAAAGTTTCTTCAATGTAGTCTTCTTATTGATTTCATTTTCCACATTCAGTCAAAAAGACAAATTATTCTTTATCAAAGAAGTGCCTATTAAAATGAAAAGCACGTCAACGTTCAGTTTTTTAATTGGTTACGATACGCAGGAAGACAGAGATATTTCTGTGGAAATTTCTGGAGGGCCAGCAGAATTTTGGGTTGGATCCGTACAGACTGTTTCAAAAGGTAAAAATATCTTACGAGTAAAACTACAGTCGGATGACAAGCCGACACTAGGAGCTGACTATAGAATTTTGGCCTCATTGAGAGAAAAAGGAGGCGATTGGACAACAACGGTAGCATCCACAGTCATTAACAATGTAACATTCACTAAAGAAGAAGAGGTTGTTACCGATGATGCGAATTTTGATTTGTTGACACCTACGTCACTTGCTGCAAGAGAATCGTTCGATTTCAAAATCAACTACAAAGCAAGCCGAGAGCAATTAATCTCCGTATCTATCTGGAAAGGAAAAAAATGGTTAGGCGCAAGTCCTGCGGAAAAAGTTCAACCTGGAGAAGGCACCAAAGAAATCAAAGTAAACACACCGATACCAAAAGTTGGTAGCGATTATAGATTCGTATTGTATTATGGAAACGGAGAAGGGTTTCCAGATAAGAATTTGACAAGTAAAGAAATTGCAGGGGTAGAAATTACAGAATATGTAAAAATCCTTACTATGGACGAGTTGAAAGAAAAAGCAATAGCACTTGCCGTAAATAGGCAATCTCCTATATTGACTTTACCTGGCTCCATTGAATACGAATTGATTAAAATAATCAATTTGAAAGGGGAAATTGTCAAGGAAGAAAAAAGCACAAGGCTCATCAACCTTTCAGGTCTTCCCCAAGGTCCCTATTACATAGCAACAAGTAAAGAAGAATACTACAAATTTGTAAAATTTTAATAAAATGAGATTTGGAAGAACACTCGTGATAGTACTCGCCTCTACTGTGATTTGTCCCTTTTTTTCACAAGAAAACATCGTGGAAGTAAATCTTACCACCCAAAAATTCATTGGCAAAGAAAGCAAACTGGATAGAAAAAAATACTTTTCTATGCACGATTCTTATCAAAATTGGGATTTAGCGTCAGACGCTGATTATCTATTCGAAACACTGGGCATTGAATTTGGGAGGGCTTTTAGTGGCCCGGGACCTTTCAGAAATACTAAAGACAATACGTTGCCATCTACACACAGAGCTGAGGAATTGGCGGCAAAAAACTATAAGAACATAGAAAATGCACCGATGTATGAGAAATTTGTTACTAAAGATATTGTAATTACAGACCATCCCAGAGATGCATATCAGTTGAATCAAAATCACGAAGATGTGGCCAAATACAATGTGGCCTATCTAAAAAAGGCATATCCTGTGATGCCGAAATATTATGAGGTGATCAACGAACCTTTTGTTCATTCCATAGATTATGTCGGCTCTTGGGATGAAACACAACCTGTTGTAGAGGATATGTGTTATTTACACAAAGCGGTTGCAGATAAAGTGCACGCAGAGATCCCTGAGATAATGGTTGGTGGTTATGCTTCCGCCTACCCAGAAGTAGAGCGTTTGGATTTTACACATTGGAACACGAGAATGAAACCATTTATGGATATCGCAGGAGAAAGTATGCAGTTTTTCGCAACGCATATTTACGATGGGCGAAATGTGACTGGTGGCTACACAAAAAGGTCCGGAAGTAATTCTGAGGCAATTTTAGATATCATAGAAGCATACAGTTACGTAAAATGGAAAAAAATAAAGCCACATTTAATATCAGAATATGGTTTTACAGCACAAGGTTTGACTGATAATAAACCATATTCAGAAGAATTGAACGGGATTTGTTTAGTAGCTTACAATAGAATTCTGATGAGTTTGTTAGACAAGCCAGACAGAATGTTAAAAGCAGTACCGTTTATTACTGCTAAAGCAAGCTGGTTCTATAACTCAAAGAATAATCCTAATAAATACCCATACCCTTGGGTCATTAAAAAAAGAGATGCGGATGGTAGTTATACATTTACCCATTTGAAAAAGTTCTATGAATTATGGAAAGATGTAAATGGAAACAGAATAGATATTACCAGCAATAATCCAGATATTCAAGTGCACGCCTTTCAAAATGAGACAAAAACTTTTATAGCGATCAATAATCTGACAGAAGAAGCTCAACCGGTGAATTTGAGGTTTTTGAATAACAGCGATCAATTTATTAAAAATACTACGTTGAGGAGATTGTACAATTCAGCTTCCAAAGTGCCAAAACTGGTCTATTTTACAGATTTGAAAACGGTCGATGATCTAGTGTTGAAAGCGGGAGAGACTGTAATTCTAGAATGTGATGTTGAAGGTGTGAAAATAGAAAACACGATTGTAGAAAAGAACTTTTATTCAAACACGTACTTACAACGAATAGAAGCAGACAAAGAACTTGTCTTTAATTTTTCGGATGTAGATGAAAACACAGAGGGACGGGCATTTATAAGGATGGGCTTGTCCAGGAAACATCATTTGAGTAAAGAACCAGAAGTGACCGTGAATGGGAACCCTGTAGAAGTTCCTTCTAATTGGGCTGGTTATGATCAAAAACCAAGAGATCAGTTTTTCGGAGTTATTTATATTCCTGTGGATGTGAAATTCGTAAAAGCCGGCAATAATGAAGTTAAGATTACTTTCCAAGAAAACGGAGGGCAAGTCAGTTCTGTAATTTTAAATCAAGAAATTTACAAGTAACCGATTATAACTATTCAATCTATCACTTACTCAAGCATTAAATAGAGAAGCATTCCTAGAGACGTTAATCTTGTGGTTTCCGTTGTTTTAAAACTCACAAAACAGTTCATCGGATGGCAATATCTATATAGTGCTGCCTCAAGGGCAGTTGGTTTCAAGAAATTCTTTTATATTCTGATTCTCATGTGACAACTACATGTAAAATAAGTTGATTTTATTGAGAAATTAACCATTTGCTATTCTATTTTGGACGATTGAGGTTACATAGAAAAGTTAAAAACCGCTAATTTGTATGTACTAAAATTCTATTTACATGAATCGTGAAAACTATCTGTTTGTAATAATCATTCTATTGATTGGTTATGGTTGCTTCGGAAAAAAACAAGAAGTTATCTCTAAAAAACAAGAAATTTTTAAGCCAAATTGGGAATCTATAAAGAAGCATTATAAAGATCCAGAATGGTTCAATCAAAAGAAATTTGGAATTTTTATCCATTGGGGCGCATATTCAGTACCAGCTTATGGCTCTGAATGGTATCCAAGGAACATGTATATGGATACCGCGCAATTTACGGCAGAATTAAAACACCAGAGTATCGGGCCGTCGAGTGTCAATATCCATCATAATAAAAAATGGGGAAATCCTAAAGAGTTTGGCTATAAGGATTTTATTCCGATGTTTAAAGGAGAAAAATTCGATGCTTCAGAATGGATGGAGCTGTTTCAAAGAGCAGGTGCAAAATATGTAGTCCCGGTAGCAGACCATCATGATGGTTTTGCAATGTATAATTCAAATACAACGCGTTGGAATGCTGTGAGAATGGGTCCCAAGAGAGATGTTTTAGGAGAGCTACTAAAAGAAGGTCGTAAAAGGGGACTGGTTATGGGCGCCTCTTCCCATTACGCTTTCAATTGGTCTTTTTACAATAAGAAAGATCACTTTGATACCACAGACCCTGCATATGCAGATTTGTATTCTAAAAAAGGAAAAAACTTAAACGAGCCGGTTTCTGAAGAGTTCAAAGAACTATGGTGGGCAAGAACAAAAGATTTAATCGACAATTACCAGCCGGATATCCTGTGGTTCGATTTTATGTTGGATACTCCAGAGTGGAGGGAATACCGCCCCAAATTGGCCGCTTATTATTATAACAAAGGAATTCAATGGGGAAAGGAAGTCGTTCTACAAGACAAGAATTTCTACGAACAAGCTTTTCCAGAAGGAACTGTCATTTACGATTTGGAACGGGGTAAATTACCTGGAATTAGAAAATTACCTTGGCAGACAGACACCTCTATTGGAAAAAATTCTTGGTCTCACGTAAGTAATTGGAAATCGAGAACGACGAATTCTTTGATTGATGATCTAATTGATATTGTTTCAAAAAATGGAAACCTATTATTGAATGTCGGTCCAAAGGCAGATGGAACAATTCCTGAAGACCAAAAGAAAATTCTATTAGAAATGGGCCAATGGTTAGAGATGAATGGTGAGGCAATCTATGATACAAAATACTGGAGAACCTTTGGTGAAGGCCCCACAGAAGTGGGAACAGGCCATCATTCGGAAGGAGGAAATAAAGAGTTTACGGGTCAAGACATTCGTTTTACGCAGAAAGAAGGAAAAGTGTTTGCAATTATGATGGAATGGCCGGAAAATGGAAGTGTACTGATAAAATCGATATCTTTAGAAGATAAAATATCAAAGGTGAAAATGTTAGGGAGTGATGCAAACTTAAAGTGGTCGCAAAACGAAAATGGTTTAAAGGTAGAAATGCCAAAAGAAAAACCAGGCAAGTATGCGTTCGTACTGGAATTAACCTTGTAAGGATATCGAATATGTTTGAGACGAAAAAGAGTATCTCTCATAAAATGATATGCTCTTTTTGACTAACACGAAACTTTTTATTCAAAAAAAATCAACGTAGAATGAAATACATTGTTTGTGAAAAACCGGGAGAATTTCTGCTAAAAGAAAAAGAAGCTCCCAAAAGAAAAGAAGGAGAAGCCTTATTGCAGATAAACAAAGTAGGCATTTGTGGTACGGATTTGCACGCATATTCTGGTCATCAAGCATTTTTTACCTATCCAAGGATTCTAGGACACGAACTTGCATCCGAAGTTTTGGAAATCGATGAAAACGAACAAGGAATCAGAGCCGGAGACAAAGTGGTTGTGATGCCTTACATAAGCTGTGGAAAATGTGTAGCCTGTAGAAACGGCAAAACAAATTGTTGTACGAATATCTCCGTTTTAGGAGTCCATGGAGATGGAGGAATGCAAGAACAAATCACGGTTCCTACAAATATCCTGTTACCTGCAAATCATCTTTCTGATAATGAAATGGCCGTTGTAGAACCCTTGGCAATCGGAGCGCATGCCATAAGAAGAGTAAATATAAAAAAAGGGGAAACTGTGGCAGTTGTTGGCGCTGGGCCCATAGGAATTGGAATTATGAAACTGGCTCAAATTGCTGGTGCAAAAGTAATTGCAATTGATATGAATGAAGAACGTTTACACTATGCCAAAGAAAAAATAGACGTAGATTACATTGTTAAAGCAGGAAAAGATGCTATAAGAGAAATCTCCGAAATTACTAATGGTGATTTGTGTACTGCTGTTTTTGATGCCTCAGGAAACAAATATGCGTTAGAAGCTTGCCCAGACTATATGTCTCACGGTGGTCGTTTTGTAATGGTAGGCTTATCCAAAGGAGAACTGACGTATACACACCCGAGAATTCATGCAAAGGAAATGACGCTGATGTGCAGTAGAAACGCGACAACAGAAGATTTCAAACACGTTATCAGTGTATTGGACCAGTTCCCAACGGATTCTTTTATTACACATTCTGTGGATTATACAGAAATGATTTCAAATTTCGATAGTTGGTTGAATCCAAAAACGGGTGTTATCAAAGCAACTGTAAAATTTAACTAGAAGAAAAACCCGAAGATAAGAATGTCTGAAAATTACGTTCAAATAGACCCGAAAGACAATATTATAGTTGCCATCAGTCCTTTAGAAAAAGGATTAAAAACGTTGATTGCAGGCAAAGAAGTTGTCTTGAAAGAAAACATCAAACAAAAACATAAATTCTCTCTGTACGATTTTGACATTGGCGATGAGCTTTTTATGTATGGCGTTCTAATCGGCAAAGCCGTACAGTCGATAGAATCTGGTTGTGCAATTACAACTGACAATGTAAAACACGCCTCTGCGGGATTCAATGATGTCAAAGAGAAATTCACATGGACCGCTCCAGACATCTCTAATTTCAAAGGAAGAACTTTCAATGGATATCATAGAAAAGACGGTAAAGTAGGTACTGCGAATCATTGGTTGGTCATTCCGTTGACTTTTTGTGAAAACAGGAATTTAGATGTTTTGGAAGGTGCTTTATCAGAGAAATTAGGCTACGAGACCAAAAAGGATTTTGCCGTGGATACTGATGCATTGATCAAAAAATACAAGGCAGGAGCCACTTCTGAGGAGATTTTGAACACACCAATCATCACTACCAAAGAAGAAATCTCTAAAAACAGATTGTTCCCCAATGTAGACGGGATCAAATTTTTAAAACACGATGGCGGTTGTGGAGGAATCAGACAAGATTCAGAAGTCTTGGTGAAGTTGTTGGCAGGTTATATTACCAACCCCAATGTTGCCGGAGCCACTGTTTTCAGTTTAGGTTGCCAGAATGCACAAATTGGAATGTTGCAAAAGGCCATCGACGATATTGACCCCGATTGCACAAAAACCGTTCATTATCTGGAACAACAGAAAAGTGCGAGTGAAAGACATTTAATAGAAGAAGCTGTAAAACATACATTTATTGGATTAGTAGAAGCGAACAAAATTACCAGAAAACCAGCGCCTTTGAGCAAATTGGTCTTAGGTCTAGAATGTGGAGGGTCGGATGGTTTTTCAGGAATTTCTGCAAACCCGGCTTTAGGGTATGCATCCGATTTGTTGGTGGGTTTGGGTGGAAGCCCTGTTTTAGCAGAATTTCCAGAACTGAACGGTGTCGAGCAAGAACTTGTCAATAGATGTAAAACCGACAAAGATTCTAAAAAATTCTACAATTTGATGCGTGCCTATTCGGCATCCGCAGTAGCAGTAGGTTCCGGCTTCGAGAACAATCCATCACCGGGAAACATCAAAGACGGTCTAATTACCGATGCTATGAAATCTGCAGGAGCTGCAAAAAAAGGGGGCACTTCTCCTGTTGTAGAAGTTTTGGATTATACCGAGCAGGTTACAAAACCGGGTTTGAATCTATTATGCACACCGGGGAATGATGTGGAATCTACCACAGGTCTAGTAGGTTCTGGTTGTAATGTGGTGGTTTTTACAACTGGTTTGGGAACCCCTACGGGAAATCCGGTGGCACCAGTTTTGAAAATGTCCAGCAATACACATCTATTTGAAAGAATGAACGATATTATAGACATCAATGCAGGAACGGTGATTAGTGGCGAAGATTCTATTGAATCCATGGGAGAGAAAATATTGGATCATGTTATCAGAGTGGCAAGTGGAGAAACACCTTCAAAAGCAGTTCTACACGGGAACAATGATTTTATTCCTTGGAAAAGAGGAGTCTCACTATAAAAAGCAGGAATGAAAAATTTAAATAGAACTACCTTAGAATCAAATACATATACAGAGAGAATACTACAATTCGGAGAAGGTAATTTCTTAAGGGCCTTTGCAAATTGGATGATTCACGAGATGAATAAGAAAGCCGATTTCGATGCGGGCGTTGTTGTAATTCAACCTATAAACCAAGGGTTGGTTAGGATGTTGAACGATCAGGATGGGTTGTACACTCTGTATCTCAACGGAATAAAAAATGGAGAAGCGATAAGCGAACACCAAGTGATTGATTGTATCCAAAGAGGGATAAACCCGTATGAGAATCATGCAAATTATTTAGCAAATGCATCAAATCCTGATTTGTGCTTTGTAATTTCAAACACGACGGAAGCGGGTATTTCCTACAATGAAAATGATAAATTGGAAGACGCCCCACAAAGTAGTTTTCCAGGAAAATTAACCGCTTTGCTATACGAACGTTTTCAAATTTTTGGAGGCGCATCAGACAAGGGATTGATTGTGATTCCTTGTGAACTGATCGATAGAAATGGTGATCATCTAAAGAAAATCATTTTGCAATATGCAAATGACTGGAATTTGGGAAACGAGTTCACAGAATGGATTGAAGAAGATAACATTTTTTGTAATACGCTGGTAGATAGAATCGTACCAGGATTTCCAATACACAAAATGGATACAATCACTGCGACATTAGGCTATAAGGACAATTTGGTGGTAGAGGGAGAGCAATTCCATTTGTGGGTAATAGAAGGCCCAAAAGAAGTAAAAGAAGCATTTCCAACGGAAGCCTGCGGTTTAAATGTTGTTTTCACAGACAATATGGAACCATATAGAACAAGAAAAGTACGTATTCTAAACGGCGCACATACAACATTGGTCCCTGTGGGGTATTTATACGGAATCGACAGAGTTCGTGAATCTTTAGAGGATCAAGTAGTGGGTAGGTTTTTAAAAGACGCCTTGTTCAATAACATTTGCCCGACTTTGGATTTGCCAGAAGAAGAACTGGACCAGTTTTCTGCGGATGTCTTGGATCGTTTTAGAAACCCGTATCTAGAACACGAGTTAATGAGTATCTCATTGAACTCGGTATCTAAATACAAAACAAGAGTATTGCCCTCGGTTTTGGAATATGTAAAAAGAAAAAATAAATTGCCAAGTAACCTACTATTCTCATTAGCGGCATTGATCGCATTTTACAAAGGCGATAGAAATGGCACGAAAATCAATTTAAAGGATGATGCGAAAGTTTTAGATTTCTTTAAAAAAGCCTGGAGTGACAACAACATAGACGAAGTCGTTGAGAGAATAATATCCAATACTGATTTCTGGGGTACGGATTTGACCAAAGTCAAGGGTTTGCAACATGAAGTGACCAAGTATTTAGAGATAATTTCTAAAAAAGGAATGAGAACCGCGTTAAAAGAATTTGTAGCATGATTGTAGATTCCCATCAACATTTTTGGAAATACGAACGCAAAAGACATAGCTGGATTGATGATGAAATGAAAGTCATCAGAAGAGATTTTTTGCCTTCGGATCTAGAGGCGGTATATGCTGAAAATAACATTGATGGCTGTGTTGCCGTACAGGCAGACCAAACTCTAAGAGAAACCGACTTTCTATTGGATCTAGCATCAAGATACGATTTTATAAGAGGAGTTGTAGGTTGGGTGGATTTACGAGGGGATGATATTGAAACAGTTTTAGAAAAATACAGCAAACAAGAAAAACTGAAAGGTTTCAGACACGTTGTCCAAGGAGAAACTGATCCTTGTTTTTTATTGAGAAAAGATTTTTTAAGAGGAATATCAGCGTTAGAAAACCACAATTTCACGTATGATATATTGGTATTTCCGCATCAATTATTGGCTGTCTTGGAATTCGTGAAACGTTTTCCGAACCAGAAATTTGTCATAGACCATATAGCAAAACCATATATAAAAGATGGTTTTTTCGAGGGTTGGGCTGTTTTGATGAGAGAAATTGCCAAATATGAAAATGTGTTCTGTAAAGTATCAGGAATGATTACAGAAGCAGATTATCAAAACTGGACGGAGAAACAAATCCATCAATATATGGAAGTAGTCTTTACAGCTTTTGGAACGGATAGAATCATGTTCGGTTCCGATTGGCCAGTTTGTTTAGTGGCGGGGAGCTACAAACAAGTGAAAGAAATAGTAACCGGTTTCATCGGCAAATTCCCCAAAGCTCAACAAGCTGGTATTATGGGGAATAATGCAACAAAATTCTATGATCTATAATGACAAGAACAAAACCGACATACATAGAAGGTGATTATAAGAAAAGTGATTTTTTCAATAACGAAAGCCGTTTAGTTCTAGGATGTTCTGGTTTGGGAGGCGTTTGGAGGCCAATTGAGGAAAAGACGGCAGTTGGTATTCTAACACACGCTTTGGAAAACGGAATCAGTGTTTTTGACACTTCTCCCTCCTACAACAAATCACAGGAATTTGTTGGAAAGGCATTGAAACAATGGACAAGAAAAAAACCATTTCTAAGTACAAAAGTTGGCCGTTTGAAAGCAGATAGGGCAGAAGATACCATTGTGGACTATTCGCCTGAAACCATGCGGAAAAGCCTCTATGAAAGTCTAGATCTTTTAGGTTTGGATAGCATCGATTTATTGTTTTTACACGAACCTCATTTAGTTCCCGTAGAAAAAATGGATGAAATTATGGATTGCCTACAATCCTTTAAAAGAGAGGGGCTCGTAAAATCTTTAGGAATTGGTGGAAACCCGAATGAAGCCTTTTATCCGTACATGAAAAAAGAGAATTTTGATGTGGTGTCTGGTTTTCTAAAACTGGATGCTTGTAATTTGACGGGGTTTCAAAAAGATTTGCAGATTATTGAAAAAGAAAATATGGCCTACTATGCGGCTTCCGCATTGCACATGGGTTTATTAGGCAGAAGATTGGAGCAATATAGGAAAGAAAGACCAAACAACGAATGGATTTCAAATGATGATGTTGATGTAGCTATAGCAGTACGTAAAATTGCTCAAAAAATGAATATTCCTTTATCGAGACTGGCTTTACGCTATGTTTTCTCTATTGCAGAAGCAGACAGGGTTGTGGTGGGGCCTACAAGAATGGAACAACTTACAGATGTTTTAGATGCTTGGGAAGAAGGTAAGTTACCCGAGGAAATATTCGATGAAATTACCAATACAATCACAACATTAAGATAATATAATCCATGAGCAGTTCCAAGAAGAGACCAGTAGTTAAAAAAGAGTTACTATTTCCTTTTATCATCATTACTTCGCTATTTGCGCTTTGGGGAATTGCCAATGATTTAACCAACCCGATGGTTTCTGCATTCAAAAAAGTAATGCCGGAACTATCAAACGTCCAGGCTTCTTTAGTACAATTCGCTTTTTATTTCGGGTATTTCTTCATGGCTTTACCTGCGGCTCTATTTATCAGGAAATACAGTTATAAGTCAGGGATAATTGTAGGTTTGTCTTTATATGCGGTCGGGGCATTTTTGTTTTATCCTGCGGCCACAAATCAAGAATTCAACTACTTTTTGGTCTCACTTTGGATTATTACTTGTGGTCTGGCCTTTTTAGAAACCACTTCAAACCCGTTGATCTTATCTTTAGGAGACAAAGAAACAGCTACTCGACGTCTAAATCTAGCTCAGGCATTCAATCCTATCGGTTCTTTAATCGGGATGGTCGTGGCGCAGCAGTTTGTCATCTCAGCATTGCGTTCAGATGATAAAGATGCTTCTGGAGCATTGATTTATGAGACACTCTCTGAAACGGCAAAAGCAACAGTCAGAGAAAATGACTTAAGTGTGATTAGTGTACCATACATCATTTTGGGTTTGGTGGTCTTGGCAATTATGGCAATAATTTTTTTTACTAAGATTCCTAAAACTCCGGATGAAGAAAAAACCGCATTATCAGTATCATTTAAAAAATTATTTGCCAATAAAGTCTATTTACATGGAGTGTTGGCACAAGCTTTTTATGTAGGTGCACAAATCATGTGTTGGACATATATTTTTCAATATGTTGACAATATCAATGAGAATTTACCGGCAGATGAGCAATTAACGGCGACCTGGTTCAACGTGGCGGCCATGATTATCTTCCTGATAGGCAGATGGATGGGAACTGCATTGATGAAGAGCATAAACCCCTCGAGAATATTAATGCTCTTTGGTGTTGGAGGCGTCGTGTTTTGTGCAGGAGCCATTTTATTACAAGGCATAACAGGTTTGTATTCTTTAGTCGGGGTATCTTTATTTATGTCGATTATGTTCCCGACAATCTATGGAATCGCATTGAAAGATATGGGGGATGAGGCTAAAATAGGTTCTGCAGGCTTAGTCATGGCAATTGTGGGTGGTGCATTGATGCCCGTTTTACAAGGGAGTATCTTGGATTGGGGAGGTTCGGGTTTTGCAGATGAACGAATTTTAGGTTTTATCCCCGAGGTGAATTTCTCATTTATTTTACCAATGATTTGTCTGGCGGTTGTTGCTCATTATGGATATAGAACAATGAAGACATCAAGATTATAGGAACACAGATCCCAGACAAGTATATAATACCCATTTGGTTGTTTTTGATGCCGTAAATAATTCATCTCGAGTATAAGCCGACCTGCCTGCCGGACAGGCGAGGTATACCTTGCCTGACCGGCAGGCAGGGATTTCAAGGAGGATATATGCGACATTTAAAATCACAATCGGTGTAATCTAGTGAAATTCGAGAATTCTACAGGGACTGCTTTCAGCCAGTTTTGAGGAATTTGTGGAATTCGCTTCTATTTCTCAAGACTCCCATCCAATGAACAATTTAATATGAACACAAAAAGATACTGTTTCTCCTGCGATTTAAAAGACGATGCTAAGTTGATTGCAGCATATAAAGAATACCACAAAGCAGGAAATGCTTGGCCAGAAATAACAAAAAGCATTAAAGATGCTGGTATTGTTGACATGGAAATCTATCTTACAGGTAATAGGATGTTTATGATCATGGAAGTAGACGAGATGTTCAGTCTCCATAAAAAAGCGGAGATGGATGCGGAAAACCCGAAAGTAACAGAATGGGAAAACCTCATGTGGAAATATCAACAAGAACTACCTTGGGCTAGAGATGGTGAAAAATGGATCGCCCTAGAAAGAATCTTTCAGTTGGAATGAGACTGAAATCTATACTTTTTTCTTAAATTTCCTGACATAATCACTCGGTTTCACACCAAATTGTTTTTTAAAGCATTTGGCAAAATAGGATGCAGTGTTGAAACCTGTCATGTACATGATTTCTTTTACAGATAAATCGCTGCTTTCAAAAAGTTGCACCGCTCTTTTTAATCGGATGTTTCTAATGAACTCACTAGAGGACAAGCCTGTGATTTCCTTGAATTTCAAATAGAGATTACTCCTGCTGTGTCCCATTTCTTTCACTAGCATCTCTACACTGAAATCGGTATTCATCATATGTTTTTCTACAATCTCTATGGCTTGTTGTAAAAACCTCTCGTCAGACGAGGTGACAGTTACTTCTTTTGGCTGTAATGTGATCTCTCTGTTGAATCGAATGCGCAGCTGTTCCCTTTGTTGTAGTATGTTTTTTAGTTTCAAGTGCAACAATTCCACATCAAAAGGTTTTCTAATATAGTCGTCAGCCCCGTGTTGTAGGCCTTTCAGTTCGCTTTCCTGTGATAATTTTGCTGTAAGGATTATCACAGGAATATGGCTTGTGGTCTTAGTGGTTTTGAGGTTTTCACAAAATTGCAAACCATTCATAATCGGCATCATTAAATCAGTTATCACTATGTTTGGTATTATTTTCTTTGCAATTTCCAAACCTTGCTGCCCATTCTCTGCTTCATAGATAGTGTATTCTTCCTGTAAAACTTGTTTGATGAAAATTCTTATGTCCCTATTGTCATCAACAATCAATAAAACTGGAGATTTTGAACGTTCTTTAGAGATTTTTTCGTCGGTGATTTCATCGTCTAAATCTATGGCAAAGGATTCGTTTTCTGATGTTCGTCTCTTAAAATCGGCATCGGTACTTTCTTTACAGCTTATTTCAGGGATATTCTCATAAGCTTTTCTTTCTGATGGGATTTTAACTACAAAACTTGTTCCTTGACCGGTTTCGCTGGAAACACTTATGGTTCCTTGATGCAATTCTATTAGGTTTTTCACAAAAGACAAACCGATCCCAACCCCTTCTGTATTGCTATTGTCCTGTGTCTTCTTGCTGTAGAATCGCTCGAAGATGGTTTCCCTGCTACTATCCGGAATCCCAATTCCAGAGTCTTTGACCTCGATAGTTACGATAGCTGTCTCTTTGCTGATGTTGATATCGATTTTTCCGTTTTTGGGTGTGAATTTGAACGCATTGGACAATAAGTTGTTTATGATCTTTTCCAGTGCCTCATGATCGAACCAGGTAGTTATAAAAGGCTTGGAACCATGTACGGTAAGTTTTATCTGTTGTTTATGTGATAAGAATTGGAACGGTTCTGCAACTTCCTTTATAAAGGACACTATATCTGTATGACGCATGACCAAGTGCATCTTTCCTTGATTTATTTTTCGGAAATCCAACAGTTGGTTCACTAAACGAAACAAGTAGTCAGTGTTTTTTTTCATTAACTCATACTGCTCCTGTGCAGTATCTTGTTTGATTTTCGTTCCTTTTTTTATTAAATATTCTAAAGGTCCTTTTATAAGCGTTAAGGGAGTTCTTAATTCATGCGAGATATTGGTGAAAAATTTTAATTTCAAGTTTTGTAATTCTTCTTCTTTTTGATTTTTTAGCGAGGCTAATTCTGATTGGTGTTTGTGTTTAGCTTTTGCAATGGTATTTATCCATAGGAAAGAAATCATTCCCAAGAATAAAATCGTATAGAAGATATATGCACCTCTAGTCTTCCAAATCGGAGGGATTATGTCAATGGTGATCTCCGTGGAAGAATCCTCCCAAATACCATCGTTGTTGGATGCTTTTACTTTTAAGACATATTTGCCAAATTCTAGATTGGTATAGGTAGCAAAACGTTTGTTTGAATTGGTGTAAATCCAATCCTCATCAAAGCCTTCCAGTTTATAGGCGAATCTATTCTTGCTGGGTGCTGAATAATGCAAGGCCGCAAATTCAAAAGAAAAACTATTCTCAAAATATTCTAGCTCCAAACTTTTCGTCTCGTCAATAGCCCTTTTTAAAATTACCCGCCCATTTATTTTTTCTCCTTGACTGACTTCTTTGTTAGAGATGAAAAAATTAGTGACCACTGCGTTTGCTTTATAAGGATTGTCTTCGATTTTCTCCGGATAAAAGGCATTGAAACCATTGATGCCTCCAAAGATCATTTCCCCATTTTTCCTTTTCAGGAAAGCGAGTTCTTGGAATTCATTATCCTGTAGCCCGTCATTGACATCGTAGTTCTTGAATGTCTCATCTTTTGGATTGAATTTAGAGAGCCCTTTGTTTGTAGATAACCAAAGATTATTTTCAGAATCTTCAAGAATGCCTTTTACTACATTATTGGCAAGACCATCCGTTTCTGTATATGTTTTAAATATAGCTTCAGATTCATTTTTATTAAATACTAACTTATTTAAACCGCCTCCTAGAGTTCCTATCCAAAAATCGCCTTTTTTGTTTTCATACAATGCTAAAATATAATTATGACTAATACTGTTTTTATTTTTTGGATTATTTTTAAAAGTGATAAACGCTGGATTTTCTTTTGAAATTTCGGAAGGAATTAATTTACTTAAACCGTCTCCTGTTCCAAACCAAATATTGTGGTTACTATCTTCATAAATATTTCTAATAATATTACTTGGAATTCCTTTGGTATTAGAGGAAGTATAAAAAATAACATCTTTTTTATACCCTCCACTATTTTTATTTTTTAACCATCTATAAATTCCTCCACTGTAAGTTCCAATCCAGACGTTTTCATTACTATCTTCTAATATAGAGAAAACACTAAATGGGACTTCTTTTATTGGTTTTAAATCACTCTCCTTAATTTTATTAATATCAGAAATATTTATTTCATAAAGTCCAGGAGTATTTTCTGCGCCAATTAATATGGTTTTTTTACTTGCTAATTCTTCTATTGCAAATGGTTTTAAAACTGTTTTTAAGTTGATGAAATTAGCGTAATTACCATCGTTATTTTTCGAAGTTAAAATATTTAATCCTCCGCCTTCTGTACCAATCCATAAATTATTGTTGCTGTCTTCAAAAATAGATCTTATTTTATCATAGCTTAAACTTTTAGGATCAAGCGTTTTTTTTATGAGTTTAAATTTTTTTTGTTCTGGATCTAATTTATTTATTCCACCACCATTTGTTCCTATCCAAAGAATACCAGTTTTATCTATAAAAAGTGATTTTATTATGTTTTTGCTAATACTATTACTAATTTTTGGGTCGTAAGTAAATTGATTCTCTAAAATTGGTGTTTTTTCTAAATCTTGATTCAAAAAATAGAGTAATCCCATATTAGAACCTGCCCAAATGTTATTTTTATTATCAATTTTAATATCACTATAAAAACCATTTTTAATTTTTATAACTTTATTATTAATAAACGCCGAATTATAAATATAAAGCCCTTTTCCTGTTCCAATTATTAAGCGTCCATATTCATCTTCTGCTATAGATTGTACAGACGTATCGTTTGGTAAATCTATTAAATTATTTAGTGAGATAAAATAGATAGTTCCGTTTTCGTCTCTAGAAAGTTTAAACAGTCCATTAGAACTTCCAACCCAAAGTTGATTTTTACTATCTTCAAAAATCGCATAAACGTTATTTTTTAAAAAATTAGTAGTTATTTTATTATGTACAGGATTATAATGCTTAAATTTTACGATGTTTTTTGTTTTCTTTAAATCTACTAAATCAAGACCATTAGCTGTTCCAATCCAAAGCATATTTCTTGCATCTATATAGAGCGTATTTATATGATTACTAGATAAGCTATAAATATCTTCTTTGTTATGTAAGTAATGTTTAAAATTACCTGTAGTTTTATTATAATAATTGAGTCCATTTCCTGTTGTACCTACCCATAAATTTCCTTCATTATCTCCTGTAATAGCATAAATTAAGTTACTATTAATACTTGTTGAATCATTAGCGTTTGGTTTGTAAACAGTAAATTCATAACCATTATATTTATTTAAACCATCGTGCGTACCAAACCACATAAAGCCTTTATTGTCTTGGTAAATGATATTTACATCGCCCTGTGATAAACCTTCATTTGTAGAAATTCTATCAAAAACTATAGTATTTTGGCTAATGGATAGTTGACTAAACCCAATAGCTATAAGAAGAGATAAAAAACTTAAAAAAAAAGAATTATTTATATTCATAATCTTAATAAAAAAGCAAAAAACATTATATCTCAATATTAGTTAATGTATTTTACAATACCTAATAAAAACCCATTAGTGCTTTAATTAAAAACATCTACTTTGTTATTTTAATGCTATATGTCCTTTTGTTAATTTTGATTTATTTATGAATCTAAAAGTGAAATCTAGATATAATTTATAAAACGTACTTCCTAAAATTAATATTCGAGAAGCAAATAGGTAATAGAAGATATTAAAATTTTTACATTAAATTAAACTCATCTTATTTTGTAACTAAAGAGATTGATTGTAATACTTCTCTCTGTGGTAATTTACAGTTACCTAAATTGCATACATATATAAAGGTCTCATCATCAACAAATTTATTATTAAGTATAGATAAGCTACTATTATCATTTTCTGATCCTGCGATTATAATATTTGGTAAATAATATTCTAAAAGTTTGCTATTCATTTTTTTTGCATTATTACCAACAATAGCAACTTCATAAAAAGGTTTAGAAAAGTTGATAGATAGGTTTAACCAATTGCTAAAAGAATTTGGGTTTACTAAAACATCACTTTTGATGTTAGATAGCATTTGATTAGCCATTTTCGTATATTCAGTATTAGAATAATACAACCCTAATTTGAAGAGACAATTTGCCAAAATAGAATTTGGAGAACTTATGGCTCCATCTATTATTAAAGTTTTTTTGGAAATTAAATTATTTTTTTGAGTAAAATAAAACATTCCATTTTCCTTGTTGAAAAAGTGATTAATAGAGTAGTTTAATAATATTTTAGACTTTTTTAGCCATTTTTCATCAAAAGTTACTTCATAAAGATTAATAAACGCTTCTATTAATGTTGCATAATCTTCTAAATATCCATCTATGGTGCTTTTTCCGTTTTTATAGTTTCTAAATAGTTTTCCATTTTTTTGAAGCTGATTTTCTACAACAAAATGAGCATTTTTTAATGCGATATTCAAATAATTTTCGTCTTTTAAAGCTCTGTATGCATCTAGATATCCACTAATCATTAGTGCGTTCCAAGAAGTTAATACTTTATCATCTAATCTCGGTTTATTTTTCTTCTTTCTTTCTTTTTTAAGTTTAGTTTTCCAATCATGTATTAATTCATAAAGTTTTTCTATATCAATTCTGTTTTTTTTTGCAAATTCCATATCAGACGAATTTCTAATTAAAACATATCTGTCTTTTTCCCATAATCCGTAATTATTAATATTATAATATTTCTCAAAAAGAGGGTAACTTTCTTTTATTATGTTTTGTAATTCTTTTTTTGTCCAATAATAATAAGCACCTTCTTCTAACTCATTTTTAGAATTTTTACTATCAGCATCCAAAGAGGAATAAAAAGCACCATTATATGCTGTAAGTTCTGATTTTATAAAATCTAAAGTTTCAATAATTACAGATTTATAAAGAGGTTTATTTTCTTTTTGATATGCCTTTGAATACAAACTAACTAATTGTGCGTTGTCATACAACATTTTTTCAAAATGGGGAATATGCCATTTTCTATCAGTAGCGTATCTTGAAAATCCACCATTAATTTGATCAAAAATACCACCATAAGCCATTTGTGTTAAAGATGTTTCTAGATGATTATTTATAGATATATCATTAAAATGATAATCATATCGCAATAAAAATTCTAAATTTTTTGGTAATGGAAATTTAATGTCACTTTTTATGCCACCAAATTCCGTATCAAAACTTTCTTTCCATAGTGCAACACTACTTTTTAAATCATTTTCGTTGATGCTCTCGTTTTCTTCTTTTAAAGTAATTAATCCAGATTCTTGAATTTTAGCGGTTACTTTTTCTGCATATTCAATTAATTTTTCAGGGCTTTCTATATAAAGTTGATGAATATCAGTCAATACTTTTTTCCATTGTTTTTTAGTGAAATAAGTACCTCCAAAAACAGGTTTTCCATTTGGTAATGCTATACAATTTAAAGGCCAGCCACCTTTTCCTGTCATTAATTGAACAGCATCCATATAAATATTATCAACATCAGGTCTTTCTTCTCTATCAACTTTTATATTTATGAAATTGTTATTCATCAATTTAGCTATTGTATCATTTTCGAAACTTTCTTCTTCCATTACATGACACCAATGGCAAGCAGAATAGCCAATAGAAATAACCATTAATTTATTTTCTTTTTTAGCTAATTCCAAAGTTTTAGAATTCCATGCTTTCCAATTTACTGGATTTTTAGCGTGTTGTAATAAATATGGACTTGTTTCATAAATCAAATCATTTGTTTGTGCAGTTTCTTGTTTTTTAATACAGCTTAATAGCAAGCAGCAGTAAAAAGTCACAACAATTATTTTGCTAATAATTTGATTCGTTTTCATTTCCTATAATTAAAGAATTCTTATGATGTGTGCTAAAATAGAAAGAATAAATATAAATTATTAGAAATATCTGTATATGCAACAATTTTTTCAGATAACGCTTAATCTTTAGGATAACTAATATTCTTTGTCTTCTATTTTTACTTTTAAATTGATTTATATGAAATTCTTAAAAACTAAATTCTATTTATTCTTTTTGTGTTATTGCTTTTTTAGTTGTTCAGAGCAAGAAAAAGGGACACCAATAATTCCAGATGATGAATTAGATTCAAGCACAACAACTGAAATTATTTATAATGCTGGTTGTAAAGAAGATAAAAACCCAGTTTTTATTGAAAATGGTGGTTTGGTACTTGTAGAATTTGAAAGTTCAAATTTTGAAAGTACTTCTTGGAAATTCCATAAATTACTTTCAAATTATTCTGGAGATGGCTATTTAGTCTGGGAAGGTGCAGATTCTTTTCAAGAACCTGGAAAAGGACTCTTAAATTTTAAAATTAGAATTACAAATCCAGGAACGTATCGTTTTATTTGGCGCTCATATATAACAGAGGGAACCAACGTATCTGAATTTAATGATAGTTGGTTAAAAATACCAGATGCAAAACATTTTTACGGTCAAAAATCGGATGGGAATATTGTTTATCCTCATGGTACAATTCAAGATCCTATCGCAGCAAGTGCTGGTCAAGCAACTACAGATCCAGAAGGTTCAGGTAAAGATGGATGGTTTAAAATTTATATGAATACAGCAAGTACTTGGCATTGGCAGTCTTCTACAAGTGATAATGATGGTCATAGTATATATGCAGTTTTTGAAACCGCTGGAAATTATACAGTTCAAGTTTCAGGAAGATCTAAAGAGCATGGCATAGATAAGTTTGTTTTATTTAATGATTCAGTTTCACAAAATATAGCAATATCAAATCAAACTTTATTAAGTGCAATTATTTGTGAATAATTGCACTTAATTTTTTTAAAAAACTAGCAGCAAAGGTTGTTTCTCTTGATTTTAACCAAATTCGATTTTATCAAGCATCATTTGTTTTACATCTTGCTCGATTTTTATCATCAGTTCATTTAGTTTACAGTTAATTTTAAAACTCAATTTAATAATTAATTTAAAAACAAAATCATGAAAAAAAAATTACTTTTATTAACAGCAATTTCTTTAATTTCTTTAAGTTCTTTGAAATCCCAAACGATGTCAAACCTAGTTTTTGAGTCTGCTATTACGCCTACAACAACAACTGTAAGTTTAACTTTTGATTTTGATGGTGTTTCAGAAGGAGATAAATTTGAATGGCAATTAATAATAGCAAAAGCAGATGGAACTCCAGATTGGGGTCAAAGAAATATTGCTTATGAGACAGCAATTACGCCAATCAATTCAGGTTCAGGAACACAAACTGTAACCTTTGGTATTTATAATAATCCTGTAGATGGTGAGGTGTTTACTTGGGCTGGTAAAATTACTTTAGCTTCTGATGGTTCTGATACAGGGTATAATAATTCAGGGAATTTAGTAACCATATCAAACACAGCAAGTGTAGATGAGGTAGCTCAAAACAAGATTACTATGTATCCAAACCCAAGTTCAGATATTTTAAATATATCAAACAAAAATTTAGATATAAAAAGCATATCTATTTTTTCTTTAATAGGTAAAAAAGTGATGGAGTTTGAATCTAATGACAAAGAATTAATTAGTGTAGATATTTCTAAATTAAGCAAAGGAATTTATTTGGTTTCAACGGGCGATAAAAAAATTGCCAAATTTTTAAAAGAATAATTTAAAACCAAAAAATTTGTATTATTTAGGGTTAGATATTGGTAGTTCTTCTGTAAAAGTTGCAATTGTAGAAGCTAAAACAGGTAAAAGTATTTTAAGTTTACATGAACCGCCAAATGAGATGGAAATTCTGTCTATTCATAAAGATTGGGCAGAACAAAATCCAGAAATATGGTGGAAACATATCTGTAGCGCCATAAAAAGAGTTATAGCTGAAGCCAATATCGATTATAAAAAAATCATTTCTATTGGTATTTCTTACCAAATGCATGGTTTAGTTATTTTAGATAGAGAAGGTAAACCTTTAAGAGATTCAATTATTTGGTGTGATAGTAGAGCTGTAGAAATTGGTAACAAAGCTTTTGATACTTTAGGAAATAACTATTGTGAAAACAATTTACTAAACTCTCCAGGAAATTTTACTGCATCAAAATTAAGATGGGTAAAAGAAAACGAGCCAGAATTGTATGAAAAAATTCATAAAATTATGTTGCCTGGAGATTATGTTGCTTACAAACTTACGGGTGAAATAAATACCACTAAAAATGGCCTTTCTGAAGGCATTCTTTGGGATTATAAAAACAATTGCGTTTCTAAAGAACTATTAGAATATTATCAAATTGATAAAGATTTAATACCAGATATTGTTGAGAATTTTACAAATCAAGGAGAAGTGAATGAAAAAGCTTCTCAAGAAACAGGTTTGCCTAAAGGAATTTCTGTTACCTACAGAGCTGGTGATCAACCAAACAATGCACTTTCTTTAAATATTTTTAACCATGGAGAAGTTGCAGCAACAGGAGGTACTTCTGGTGTTATTTATGCAGTTACAGATAGTTTAGTCTCTAAAGAATCATCAAGGATAAACAATTTTGCACATGTAAATTATACAGCAAAAAAACCAGTTTTAGGAAAGTTATTGTGTATTAATGGAGCAGGAATTCAGTATCGATGGTTAAGAAATCATAGTGTAGAGAATTCGTATGAAAATATGAATAGAAAAGCTTCTAAAATTCCTATAGGTTCAGATGGTGTTCAAGTAATCCCATTTGGTAATGGTGCAGAAAGAATGTTTAACAATAAAAATATTGGCACTCAAATATGCAACATTAACTTAAATACACATAGCCATGGTCATTTGTATAGAGCTGCACTAGAGGGTATTGCATTTTCTTTTGTGTATGGAATGGAAATATTAAAAGGAGATAATGCTTTGATTAATGTAATTAGAGCAGGAAATGACAACCTATTCAGATCAGAAATTTTCTCAAATACAGTCGCTACATTAATAGGTCACGAAATTGAAATTTATAATACAACTGGTGCTATTGGAGCTGCAAGAGCTGCTGGTTTAATTGATAAAGATTTTAAAGGTTTTGGAGAGAATATTACTAAAAACGATCACGTAATGACATTTATGCCATTAAAAAATAATGAACCTTATCAATTGGCATATCAAAATTGGAAACACGAATTAGAGCATATTATTAAAAATAAATAAAAAGTAAAATGAAAGAATATTTTAAGGGGATTAGCAAAATTAAATTTGAAGGAAAAAATTCTGATAATCCATTAGCGTTTAAATATTATAATCCAGAGCAACTTGTAGCAGGAAAAACAATGAGAGAACATTTTAAGTTTTCTATTGCATATTGGCATACCTTCTGTGGTCAAGGGTCAGATCCTTTTGGTCCTGGAACACAAAATTTTCCTTGGGACCAAGCTGCAGATCCAATTCAGGCAGCAAAAGACAAGGCAGATGCAGCTTTCGAATTTATGGATAAAATGGGTTTTGATTATTTCTGTTTTCACGATTATGATTTAATTCAAGAAGCACCAACTTTTGAAGAATCAGAAAAACGTTTGGCAACTATTGTAGAGTATATTAAAACTAAAAAAGCTGCTTCTGGTAAAAAATTACTTTGGGGAACAGCAAACTGTTTTTCTAATCCAAGGTATATGAATGGAGCATCTACTAATCCAGATTTTAATGTATTAGCTAGAGCTGGTGGTCAAGTAAAGTTGGCTATTGATGCAACTATCGCTCTTGATGGAGAAAATTATGTTTTTTGGGGAGGTAGAGAAGGTTATATGTCTTTATTAAACACAGATATGGGACGCGAATTAGATCATATGGGTCAATTCTTAACTATGGCAAGAGATTATGCAAGAGCTCAAGGTTTTAAAGGAACATTCTTTATAGAACCAAAACCAATGGAGCCAATGAAACACCAATATGATTTTGATGCTGCAACAGCAATTGGATTTTTAAAAGAATATGGTTTAGACAAAGATTTCAAAATGAATATCGAGGTAAATCACGCCACTTTAGCACAACATACCATGCAACACGAAATGGCAGTTGCAGCCAAAGCAGGAATGTTAGGAAGTATTGATGCAAACAGAGGAGATTATCAAAATGGATGGGATACAGATCAGTTTCCAAATAATATTCAAGAAACCACAGAAGCAATGTTGGTTTTCTTAAAAGCTGGTGGTTTACAAGGTGGTGGCGTTAATTTTGATGCAAAAATCAGAAGAAACTCAACAGATATGGAAGATGTTTTTCTTGCACATATTGGCGGAGCTGATACTTTTGCAAGAGCGTTATTAACTGCAGATAAAATTATTTCTAACTCTTCTTATGATGCTTTAAGAGAAAAAAGATATAGTTCTTTTGATGCTGGTGCAGGAAAAGATTTTGAAGCTGGTAAATTAGAACTTTCAGATTTGTATAAAATCGCACAAGAAAATGGTGAATTACAATTGCAAAGTGGTAAGCAGGAATTATTTGAAAATATTATTAATCAATATATATAATTCCTAAAAATAAAATATGGGAATACTATCTTTTATAGGTTTTACATTATTAGTAGCAATTGTTTCGTATGTAGCTACAAGAAAAACAAATGAGCACACTTCTGATGGTTATTTTTTAGGGGGAAGAAGTTTAACAGCTCCTGTTATTGCAGGTTCTTTGTTATTAACCAATCTTTCTACAGAACAAATTGTTGGACTTAATGGAGATGCTTACAGAGATGGTATTTTAGTAATGGCTTGGGAAACATTAGCAGCAATTGCTATGGTAATTACTGCTGTGTACTTATTGCCACGTTATTTAAAAGGTGGTATTTCCACAATCCCTACATTTCTAGAAAGAAGGTTTGATAAAGTAACAAAAGCTTTAACATCGGGTTTATTTTTAACTGGGTACGCAGTTGTTTTGCTGCCAATGGTTTTATTTACAGGTTCTAAAGCTATTAGCGGAATGTTTAATATTCCAGAATTACTAGGCGTAGATGAATGGGTTGCTGTTTGGATTTGTGTTTGGTCAATTGGTATTATTGGCTCTATTTATGCCATTTTTGGTGGTTTAAAAGCAGTAGCTGTATCTGATACAATCAATGCTGTTGGTTTATTAATTGGCGGTCTTTTAATACCTGTATTTGGATTGATTGCCATTAGTGATGATGGTAGTATTTTTAACGGAATTTCAAAATTGACAACAGAACATCCAGAGAAATTTAACGCAATAGGAGCCAGTGAATCTTCAATTCCGTTTGCAACTATTTTTACAGGAATGATGTTGGTACAATTATTTTATTGGGGAAGTAACCAGCAAATAATTCAACGTGCTCTTGGTGCAAAAAATTTAGCTGAAGGACAAAAAGGGTTAACGATTGCCGCTTTTTTTAAAATATTAGGACCAATAATAGTTGTTTTACCAGGAATTATAGCATATCATAAATACGGATCAGGTTTAAACACAAGCGATGTGTATCCAAAGTTAGTAGCAGATGTGCTGCCAGATGTTTGGATTGGCTTTTTTGCGGCTGTTTTATTCGGCGCTATTTTAAGTTCGTTCAATTCAGCATTAAATAGCTGTGTAACTTTATATGGTATCGATATTTACAAACAGTTTATAAATAAAGAGGCAGATGAAAAAACAGTGGTAAAAAAAGGAAAAAGATTTGGCGTTATTTTGGCTTTTTTCGCAATGATTATAGCTCCATTTCTAGTTTTTGCCGATAGTATTTTTGGGTATTTACAAACCGTAAACGGAGCTTATAGTGTGCCAATTTTAACAGTCGTTATTATTGGGTTTATCACAAAAAGAGTACCTGCAATAGCTGCAAAAGTAGGCGTAATATTTGCATTTAGTATTTATGTTGTTTACATCATATTAGCAAATGGACTTCAACTTATAGATTTACACATGTTGCATATGCAAGCAATTACCTGTGTTTTAACCATCATTATTATGCTAGTTATTGGAAAACTAAAACCAAGAGCAGAAGATTATGTACAAGTCTATACAGAACAAGTAAATGTTACACCTTGGAAATATGTAAAAGTCGTAGGTGCAGTATTATGTGTAATCGTAATATCTACTTACTTTATTTTCAGCTAACAACAAATTAATTTAATAAATATTAAATAAAAATAAAATGAAATTTTTTATAGACACAGCAAATTTAGCCCAAATTAAAGAGGCGCAAGCGTTAGGTGTTTTAGATGGAGTTACAACAAACCCATCATTAATGGCAAAAGAAGGAATATCAGGAAAAGAAAATATTTTACAACATTATAGAGACATTTGTGAATTAGTAGATGGCGATGTTTCTGCAGAGGTAATTGCTACAGATTTTGAAAATATGGTAAAAGAAGGCGAAGAATTAGCCGCTTTAAATCCTCAAATCGTAGTAAAATTACCAATGATTGCAGACGGAGTTAAAGCCTGTAAATATTTTTCTGATAAAGGAATAAAAACGAATGTAACGTTAGTGTTTTCTGTTGGCCAAGCATTATTGGCAGCTAAAGCAGGGGCAACCTATATGTCTCCTTTTTTAGGAAGATTAGATGATGTTTCAACAGATGGTTTGCATTTAATTTCAGAAATTAGACATATTTATGATAATTATGGGTTTGAAACTCAAATTCTATCTGCTTCTGTACGTCACACAATGCATGTAATTAATTGTGCAAAAATTGGTTCTGATGTTATGACAGGTCCTTTATCTTCCATCACAGGATTATTAAGTCACCCTTTAACAGATAGTGGATTAGCAAAATTTTTAGAAGATTATAAAAAAGGAAATTAAAATGATGCAAGATTTACAAAGTATCGTTTCTCAAACTAGAAGGGACATTTTACGAATGGTACATAAAGTAAATTCTGGACATCCAGGAGGTTCTTTAGGATGTACAGAATTTTTAGTTGCACTTTATAATGAAGTGATGGAAATTGACATCGATTTTAAAATGGATGGAGAAAATGAAGATTTATTTTTTCTTTCTAATGGTCATATTTCTCCAGTTTTTTATAGTGTTTTAGCAAGAAGAGGTTATTTTCCTGTTGATGAATTAAACACATTTAGATTGTTAGATTCTAGATTACAAGGGCATCCAACAACGCATGAAGGTTTACCAGGCGTAAGAATTGCATCTGGTTCTTTAGGACAGGGAATGTCTGTAGCTTTAGGAGCTGCACAAGCAAAGAAACTGAATAATGATTCTAAATTAGTGTACACTTTACACGGAGATGGAGAATTACAAGAAGGTCAAAACTGGGAAGCAATTATGTACGCATCAGCAAAAAAAGTTGATAATTTAATTGCAACCATAGATTTAAATGGACAGCAAATAGATGGTGCTACAAATGATGTTTTACCAATGGGAAGCATTAAAGCAAAATTTGAAGCTTTTGATTGGATTGTTTTAGAAGTAAAAGAAGGTAATAATTTAGAAGCCATTTTAAACGGATTAAAAGAAGCAAAAGAAAAAGCGAATAACGGAAAACCTGTTTGTATTCTTTTAGAAACAATGATGGGTAATGGAGTAGATTTTATGATGCATACACATGCTTGGCATGGAAAAGCACCTAGTGATGAACAATTAGCAAATGCATTAAGCCAGAATCCTGAAACATTAGGAGACTATTAAATTGATTAGAAAGATGAAAGAATATAAAAATCAAGGAAGTAAAGACACAAGATCTGGTTTTGGAGCAGGTTTAACAGAATTAGGAAGAACAAATCCAAATGTAGTTGCCTTATGTGCAGATTTAATAGGCTCTTTAAAAATGCAAGATTTTATTAATGAAAACCCAGAACGTTTTTTCCAAATAGGAATTGCCGAAGCAAATATGATGGGTATTGCAGCAGGTTTAACTATTGGTGGTAAAATTCCGTTTACAGGAACTTTTGCCAATTTTTCTACTGGTAGAGTGTACGATCAAATACGTCAATCCATTGCTTACTCAAACAAAAATGTAAAAATTTGTGCATCTCACGCAGGTTTAACTTTAGGTGAAGATGGTGCAACACATCAAATTTTAGAAGATATTGGATTGATGAAAATGTTACCAGGAATGACTGTAATTAACACCTGTGATTACAACCAAACCAAAGCGGCCACTATTGCAATAGCAGATTATGAAGGTTCTGTTTATTTGCGTTTTGGACGTCCAGTAGTTGCTAATTTTACACCATCAGATCAAAAGTTTGAAGTTGGTAAAGCAGTGCATTTACAAAAAGGTACAGATGTAACTATCGTAGCTACTGGTCATTTAGTCTGGGAAGCTCTAGAAGCGTGCAAAATATTAAATAAAAAAGGAATTTCTGCAGAAGTAATAAACATACACACCATTAAACCTTTAGATGAAAAAGCAATTTTAGATTCTGTCGCAAAAACAGGTTGTATTGTTACTGCTGAAGAGCATAACTTTTTAGGTGGTTTAGGCGAAAGTGTAGCTAGAACATTGGCTTTAAGTACACCAACTCCACAAGAGTTTGTAGCTACTAATGATACTTTTGGTGAATCTGCAACGCCTGCTCAGTTAATGGATAAATATGGATTAAATGCAGCAGCTATTGTAAGAGCATCAGAAAAAGTGATACAGAGAAAATAATAATTTTAAAATCGCTTTAAATATTAAGTTCAATAAATTTTTAGGTTATGTTGATTAAAAAAAAACTGTTTTTTTATGTGTCATTTTTCATTTTTAGTTTTGGGAGCTTTTCTCAACATAAAATTGAAGGAAAATTAGAAAAATGGCATAAAGTAACCATCAATTTTAAGTATAAAGAACTTGCTGAAACCGATGCAAACAATCCGTTTTTAAACTATAGATTAAACGTAACTTTTACTAATGGAGATTTTAAAATAACAGTTCCAGGTTTCTTTGCTACAGATGGAAATGCAGCAGAAACAAGTGCCAAAAAAGGACCTGTTTGGCAAGTGCGTTTTATGCCCAATAAAACAGGTAAATGGACATACAAAGCTTCTTTTAGAACAGGAAATGAAATAGCCGTTAATGAGGATGAAAATTCAGGAAAATCAATTGGTTTTGATGGCGCTTCAGGTAGTTTTGTAATCAAAAAAAGTAAAGACAGAATTAATGGACGTTTGGTTTATAAAAACGAACGTTATTTATATTATTCAGAATCAAACAAACCTTTTTTAAAAGGGGGTACAGATAGCCCAGAAAACTTTTTGGGCTATTTTGAGTTTGATGAAACACCACCATCTCATAAATATCAACCACATGCTAAAGATTGGAAAAAAGGAAACCCAACTTGGAAAAACGGAAAAGGTAAAAATATTATTGGGGCCTTAAATTACCTGGCTTCAAAAGGTATGAATTCTGTGTATTTTCTTACAATGAATGTGCAGGGAGATGGAAAAGATGTATGGCCTTGGATAACTAAAAACGAGCGAACGCGTTTTGATACCAGTAAATTAGACCAATGGGAAATTGTTTTTGATCATATGGATGCTTTAGGGTTAATGCTACACATTGTTACACAAGAAACAGAGAATGAATTACTACTTGATATTGGTGAACTTAAAACTCAACGTAAATTATATTACAGAGAATTAATTGCAAGATTTTCACATCATTTGGCAATTACTTGGAATTTAGGTGAAGAAAATGGCCCTGTTCATTGGTCACCAAAAGGGCAAAATGATGCAGATAGAAAAGCGATGGCAACCTATATAAAAACACAAGATCCTTATAAAAATTTTGTGGCCTTGCACACACATTCTGTCCCAAAAGAACAAGATTTATATTTGAATCCATTGTTAGGTTTTGAGTATTTAGATGGTTCTTCAATTCAAATTCATCATCCAGATTTAGTTCACGAAGTTACCAAAAAGTGGATTATAAAATCACAAAAAACTTCAAAACAGTGGGTGGTTGCTCTCGATGAAATTGGTCCTGCAGATACAGGTGCAAAGCCAGATGCAGATGACCCAAATCACGATGAAATTAGAAGCAAAGTATTATGGGGTAATTTAATGGCTGGTGGTGCTGGAGTAGAATGGTACTTTGGCTATAAATATGCTCATAACGATTTGAACTGCGAAGATTGGAGATCTAGAGATATTCTTTGGGAACAAACAAAACACGCGTTAGATTTTTTTAATAAGTATTTGCCTTTTGATGAAATGCAAACTGCTGATGGCTTAACAGATAACCAAGATGATTATGTGTTTGCGAAAAACCAAGAAATCTATGCGGTTTATTTGCCAAAAGTAACTGAAACTAGCATTAATTTATTTGGCAATGATAAAAAATATTCAGTAAAATGGTACAATCCAAGAACTGGTGGAAAATTAGTTAATGGTTCTGTAAAAAAGATTGTTGGAGGAAATAAAGTTGCTATAGGGTTTCCTCCTAACAAAGAAAAAGATTGGGTTGCCTTAATAAAAGCCACCAAAAAAGAAAAGAAAGCGTCTAAAAAGGAAGAGCAAAAAATCATCAGTTTAAATGCAATTCAAGATTTTAGTTTTACAAACGATGATGAAGTTTCTTATTATAAAGATTATCCGAATAATGTATTAGCAATTGACGCATCCGCAGAAAAAAACAGAAATAAATTTGCAACTGCAATTACCAATTTTAGAGGCGTTTCTGGAGTTTATAACTTTACTTTTGTAACTACAGCAGAAAATGATGGAGAATCTGAATATGTTATCAAAATAAACGGAACTGCTTTAGATACTATAAAAAATCCACGAGTTACAACCTCTTTTAAAAGCGTTCGTCATCAAATTAAAGATATTTATTTACACAAAAATGATATTTTAGAAGTTTCCTCAAAAGCTGTCACAAACGGTTTAATTCCTGAAGGAAATGAAACAGCTTGGTCTAGAGGTAGATGGAATTCTATCACATTTATTCCAAAAAATTATTCGATTGCAAACATTTTAAAAGACACAAAACCTTTTGAAGAAAAAGACGGAATGTTAGTAATTGAAGCAGAAAATTATCATTATAAAGATAACAACAGCACAAAAAGAGATTGGATAGTTAGGTCTTTAGAAGATAAAACAACTAAAGCCAATCCAATTAATTCAGCTAGTAAAAATAGTTATATAGAAGCTTTTCCAGATACCAGAATTACCCACGATGACAAATTGATTATTGGAGAAAATTTTTTCCCAGTTTCTGGAACAGGGGGCATTGTTTCTTACAAAATAAAAATTAACAATCCTGGTAAATATTACGTTTGGGTAAGCGCATTTTCTTCAGGTACTGAAGACAATGGCGTACATATTGGCCTTAATGAAAAATGGCAAGAAAGTGGAGCAAGAATACAATGGTGTACAGAAAAAAATAAATGGACTTGGTCTTCTGCACAAAGAATGCCAGATAACCATTGTGGAGTTGCAGAGACTATTTATCTAAACTTTGATAAATCAGGAGAGTATATAATTTCTTTTTCTATGAGAGAAGATGGCTTTAAAATGGATCGTTTTATTTTAGCAAAAAACAGTAACTTTAATCCGAATTAAACCATAAGAATTATGCGAAATAAATGGAGTCTCTTTCTGTTTTTAGCTTTTTACATTTTTTTTTGTATAAGTGCTAGCTCACAAAATAATACACAAGAATTTAATTTTGAAAGTATTAAAGAAGGCATTTCTAAAGTGGGTATATACACAATTAACCAAGACCACTATGGTTTTATTTGGATTGGAACAAACGGGTCTGGTTTGTACAAATTTGATGGAATAGATTATACTTCTTATAAGTTTAAACACGAGGATAAAACGTCTATAAGTAGTAATCTCATTTTTACTTCTTATTTAGGTAAAAATAATGATCTTTGGATTGGTACAGAAGATGGCTTAAACTTTTATGATAGAAAATTAGATCAGTTTATAAAGATTCAAGTTGGTCAATTAGAAGATGTAAACATTTCTGTTTTATCTATAGGTGAAAGTAATGGTTTTCTATACATAGGAACCAGAAATTATGGGCTGTTCAAATTAAATTTAGAAACAAAAAAAGCAGAAAGAATACCCACAAAAGATGGTAGTAATCCTGCAATAAACTCGATAAAAGTTCATAAATCTGGCACTATATTTTTAGGTACAAGTTTGGGTCTTAAAATTGTAGATCATTTAAGTTCAAAAATTGTAAATCCAATAACAATAAAAGGGCTTTCTGAATCCATTTTTACAATTCCTATACAAAATATGTTGGTAGATTCAGAAAGTAACTTATGGGTAGGTACTTACAATAAAGGTGTTTTTAAATACAAAGTTCAAGACAAAATTATATTAGATTATTTAAAAATTCCGGTCACCCAAAAGAGAATTTTATCTTTGGTTCAGTTAGCGGACAAAACTTTGCTTATAGGTTCTGAAAATGATGGACTTTTTCATCTAGATGAGAATGGAAATACAATAAAAACATACTTATATAACAAAGCAGATGAAAATAGCATTCGCTCTAATTCTATTTGGTCTTTATTTACTGATAAAAAACAAAGAATATGGATGGGATATTACAATAATGGAGTTGTTGTAAGTGATCTTTTGTTTGATAAATTTCAAAATATAGAAAGCTTATCTAGTAATCCAAATTCTCTTCAAACAGAGTCTGTTACTGGTATTGTTAAAGATAATTATGATAGATTATGGATAGCGATGGATGGAGGTGGTATTGATATACTTGATTCTAAAACGGGTAAAGTAAAGCATATAAACACATTAAATAGTAAAACATTTCCTGGGCTAACAAGTAATTATATTCAAACTATTTTTATAGATAGTAAAGAGAATGTTTGGGCTGGTAGTTGGGATAATGGGATTTATTATCTAAAAAAAGGAGCAAAAAAATTTATCAATATTAACATTCAAAATTCAAAAGGGCAATTATTATCTAATGCAATTTTAAGTTTTAATGAAGACAAGGATGGCATTATTTGGATAGGAACCTTTTACGCTGGTTTAAATTCTTTTAACCCAAAAACAAATACTATTACCCATTATAATTCAGAACAATTTGTAAAGTATGGCATTAATACAAGTGATGTTAGAAAAATATTAATTGACCAAAAAGGGGCTATTTGGGTAGGCACAACAGCAGGTCTTTTTAAGTTAAATAAAGATAAAGACGGTGCTTTAAATGTTACTTCATTTGTAAAGCCAATGGCTGAAGGATATAACAATTTAAAAAGCGCAATCCATATATTGTCATTATATGAAACAGGGAATTATATTTGGATTGGTACAAGAGGTGCAGGACTTTGTAGATACGATAAGCAGAAAAATGTTTTTAAATGGTATAATAAAGATTCTGGTTTAATAGAAGAGAATATAGCTAGTATTATTAGTGATGATGAAGGTAGTATTTGGGTCAGTGGTAATTCTGGAATTACAAAATTGAATTTAGAAACCAATGAGTTTATAAATTACACCACTAATGATGGTTTGCTTTCTGATGATTTTAATTTTAATGCTTCATTTAAAGATGAAGAAGGTAAACTTTATTTTGGGAATTATAAAGGTGTAGATTATTTTGATCCTGAAAAGTTAAATATTAATACTAGTGTACCTTCTTTATATTTAACAGGTCTAAAAATCTTTAATAAAGATGTTTTGCCAAATGAAGAAAATTCTCCACTATCTAAAGTAATTACCCAAACAAATAGCATTGCGTTTACTCATAAACAATCTGTATTTACTTTAGAATATACAGCACTTAACTACACAAGACCAGAGAAAAATCAATATGCTTATTATTTAGAAGGATTAGAAAAATCATGGAATTATGTAGGTAATCAAAGAAGTGCTACTTATACAAACCTAGATTACGGAGATTATACTTTTAAACTAAAAGCCGCAAATAACGATGGTATCTGGAATGAAAAACCTTTAGAATTAAAAATTACCATTTTACCTCCTTGGTGGAAAACCAATTGGGCTCTAGTATCTTATTTAATCTTATTTATTCTCGGTATTTTATTATTAAATAAAGTTACACAAGATAGAATAAAAGAAAAACAGCTTATAAAAAACGAAAGAAACCAGAGAAATCAAAAAGAAGTTTTAAATCAAAAAAAATTACAATTTTTCACTAATATTTCTCACGAATTTAGAACACCATTAACCTTAATTTTAAATCCGTTAAAAGATATCATGAGAGATGAGGATTTAAATCTTCCAGAATCAATCAAATCAAAACATAATACTATTTATAGAAATTCTGATCGTTTGTATAGATTGATAAACGAGCTCATGGATTTAAGAAAATTAGAATTCGATAAGGTTAGAATTAGAGCTACACAAATTAATTTAGTCAATTTTACAAAAAATATTGTTTTGTTTTTTAAAGAAGAAGCGTTAACAAGAAATATTTTACTAACGCTAGATACTGATATTTCTGTTATTAAAACTTGGGCAGATGAAAATATGTTAGAGAAAATAATTTTCAATATTTTATCTAATGCACTAAAAGTTACACCAGATTATGGTGCAATTAATGTAAATCTAATTGATAATGATGAAGATTGTATTTTGCCTTTACTATCAGAATCTACACCAGTAAAAGTAGTAGAAATTGTAATTTCTGATACAGGTCCTGGTTTAAAGAAAAAACAAATTGATAAAATTTTCGAGCGTTTTTACCAAGTAGAAAATTTAAATAAAACCTATTATGGAAGCACAGGTATTGGTTTAGAAGTGGTAAATAGCTTTGTAAAATTACACAAAGGAAAAATTGAGGTAGAAAGTAAAGTAGATGAAGGTACTACGTTTAGAATATTTTTGCCAAAAGGGAAATCTCATTTTTCTAAAGATGAAATAATGAGCTTCAAAAAAGAAATAGATGAGCCTAAAGAAGAGGTAAATTTTATTCCAGAAAGCCAAATTATGATTGAAGAAATAAACGAATTAGAGAAAGAAGTTGTTGCAAAAAAATATACAATATTAGTAGTTGAAGACAATACTGAACTAAGAAATTACCTAAAAACAGAATTAAACAAATCATACAAAGTTTTACTTGCAAATAATGGTAAAGAAGGACTTGTTATTGCTCAAAAATCTTTTCCGGATGTTATTTTGACAGATGTAATAATGCCAGAAATGGACGGTTTTGAATTTTGTAAACGTATAAAAACAGATATAAAAACTAGCCATATTCCATTATTAATGCTTACAGCAAAAGCAAGAATAGATGATAGAATTGAAGGTATTGAATACGGTTCAGATGCATATATGACCAAACCTTTTGATATGAGACTGCTAACACTTCGACTTTCTCAACTAATTACAAGTAGAAAATTAATTTTTGATAAATACTTTAGTGAAGTTAGTGGCGCAAAAGAAAATATAAATTCAACATCAATAGACAAAGAATTTATAAATAAAGTATTGGCTTATATAGGAGAAAATGTAAGTAATTCAGCATTAAGTGTAGAAGATTTAGCAAGCGAAGTAAATTTAAGTAGAAGCCAATTATATAGAAAAATTAAAACCTTAACAGGGCAAACTCCAAATGAATTGTTAAGAAAGATTAGGTTAGAAAGAGCTTATCAAATATTAGAAACAGGTTCTGCCTATGTAAACGAAGTTTGCTATAAAGTTGGCTTTTCATCAGCATCCTATTTTACAAAATGTTTCAAAGCACATTTTGGGGTACTTCCAACTGATGTTGAAATTAAAGAATAACTCTTTTCCCATTAGTACTTCAAGAAATTAGAACTACAACTAGTAAAAGATATATCAAATGATGTATTAGTGCTTATTTAACCTAAAAAGCAACAAAATTATCATCTCATGCATTTAAAGTTTTATCTACAGGTATGTCAAGTTTCTATATTTGAAAAACTAGTGTGAGTTAATATGCAAAGAAAAATTCCTTTAAAAAAAGTAATAACTGAAATAGCCATAATTGGTATTTTAATCTTTTTATTAGTATTAATATTTAATTAATTGTCTTGAATAAATATATAATTAATAATATCATCAGCTTCAAAATAAAACATAGCATGTTCTGTTTATTGCTATTGATATTTTTTGCGTGTAATAAAGATACTTATAATTACATGTTTGAAAATCAATCTTTAACTAATAAAGAAAGAGTTGCAGATTTAATAAGTCAAATGACTTTAAAAGAGAAAGTTTCTCAAATGAGATACGATGCTCCTGCAGTAGAAAGATTAAACATTCCTCAATATAATTGGTGGAACGAATGTTTGCATGGAGTGGCAAGAGCAGGTGAAGCAACTGTTTTTCCGCAAGCAATTGGAATGGGGGCAACTTGGAATCCAGAATTAATTTTTGAAATGGGAACTGTGGTTTCTGATGAAGCGAGAGCCAAGTACCACAAATTTATTAGTGAAGATAAAAGAAGTATGAGTCAAGGACTTACTTTTTGGACGCCAAATATTAATATATTTAGAGATCCAAGATGGGGAAGAGGTCAAGAAACTTATGGAGAAGACCCTTTATTAACTAGTAGAATTGGCGTTAACTATATAAAAGGTTTGCAAGGTGATAATGAGAAATATCTAAAAGTTATAGCTACAGCAAAACATTTTGCTGTGCATAGTGGTCCAGAAAAATCAAGACATCAAGATAATTACGTAACAACTAAAAAAGACTTATACGAAACCTATTTACCTGCTTTTGAAGCTGCTGTAAAAGAAGCTAAAGTACATTCTGTAATGTGTGCCTATAATCGATATAATGATAAACCTTGTTGTGGGAGTGATGTATTACTTCAAAAAATATTAAGAGAAGATTGGCAATTTAAAGGATATGTTGTGTCAGATTGTTGGGCTATAACAGACTTTTGGCAAAAAGATAAACATGGAGTTGTAAATACTCCAGAAGAAGCAAGTGCTTTAGCAGTAAAAAGTGGCACAGATTTAAACTGTGGTAGTGTTTATGATCCTAATTTAAATGAAGCTGTGCTAAAAGATTTAATCGATGAAAAAGAATTAGATATTGCTTTAACAAGATTATTTGAGGCGCGTTTTAAATTAGGAATGTTTGATGATCAAAATAAAGTGGGATGGTCCAAAATACCATATTCTGTTGTAGCAAGCGAAAAGCATTACAAATTATCAGAGCAAATAGCAAAAGAATCTATGGTATTGTTAAAAAATGACAATAACGTTTTGCCTTTAAGTAAAGAAATTAAATCAATTGCCATTATTGGTCCAAATGCAGATTCTAAACAATCCTTGTTAGGAAATTATCACGGAACTCCTCTTAATTTTATAACACCTTTAAAAGGATTACAAGAAAAGTTACCAAATACACAAATTAATTATGCTTTGGGCTCAAATATTGCAAAAGAGTGGCCAACTTTAACAGCAATTCCTAAAGAGGTATTAAGAAATGGTAAAGTTATTGGATTAAAAGCCGAATATTTTAACAATAATACATTTAAAGGAGAACCTACTTTACAAAGAGAGGATGAAATTATTGATTTTATATGGACGCCTAAAAGACCTATAGACAATTTAAAATCAGATGCATTTTCGGTAAAATGGTCTGGAGAAATTGTACCTCAAGAAACTGGAGAATATCGAATTGGTTTAAAAGCAAGTAGTTATGCAAAATTGTATTTAAATGATTCTTTACAATTTGAATATAACGCAGATTTTGAGCCAAAACTAGCCTATTTTGATGTAAAGTTAACTGCAAAAAAACCATATAAAATTAGAATTGATTATAGCAACACCCTTTCAGACCCACAAGCACATTTGGTATGGGCAAAGTTAAATTCAGATTTGCTATCACCAGCAATTGAAGCTGCTAAAAAATCTGAAGTTGTTATTTTATGTCTGGGCTTATCACCAGAAATTGAAGGTGAAGAAATGCCAGTTGTTATTGAAGGTTTTGATAAAGGCGATCGTTCAGATATTACATTACCAAAATCGCAACTTGTACTGGTAAAAGCCATTCAGAAATTAGGGAAACCAACAGTGGTTGTCTTAATGAACGGAAGTGCATTGGCTATTAATTGGACTGCAAAAAATATTTCAGCAATTTTAGAAGCTTGGTATCCAGGAGAATTTGGTGGAAGAGCAATTGCTGATATTCTTTTTGGGGATTATAATCCGTCAGGAAAACTACCTGTAACTTTTTATAAATCTGTAAACGATTTACCAGATTTTAAAAATTATAACATGGAAAACCGAACGTATAGATATTTTAAAGGAGAACCATTATTCCCTTTTGGTCACGGCTTAAGCTATTCAAATTTTGAATATTCTAATTTAAAGATTGCAGATAAAATTGCAAAGAATAATGATATTAAGATTTCTGTTGATATAAAAAACAATAGTAAATACTCAGGAGAAGAAGTCATTCAAGTATATATAACTCACAAGAATAATGAAATAGACAATAATCCAATACGAACTCTTGTTGATTTTAAAAAAGTATTCATAAAATTAAATGAAATTAAAACCATAAAATTTGAAATTTCTGCTAATACATATGCGAGAATATCAGAAGAAGGAAAAAAAGTAATAGAATCTGGTACAATAGAAGTTAGCATTGGAGGTAATCAACCAATTTTGAAATCGTCATTATTAGGAAAAAATATATTAACAGCAAAAATAGAAGTACAATAACAAATCAATTAATTTAAATTACTCAAAATGATAAAAATGAAAATCGCAATTATAGCATTGCTTATGATTTGTTCTCAGAGTATACTTTCGCAATCCAAAACAGTAAAAGGATCTGTGAAAAATACTTCAGGAGAATTATTACCTGGCGTAAGTATACTTATAAAGGGAACCCAAAGAGGAACTGAAACAGATTTTGACGGGCTTTTTACATTAGATAATGTAAAACCTACAGATCAATTAATTTTTGCATATCTAGGGTCAGAAACTCAAACTATTCCTGTAGGTAATCAATCTACCATAAATGTTGTTTTAGCAGATTCAGCAGAAGCATTAGATGAAATTGTAGTTGTCGGTTATGGTTCTCAAAGCAGAGCCTCTGTAACTGGTGCAATTTCTACAGTAAAATCAGAAGAAATTTCAGTATTACCAGTAACTAATGCAGAGTCTGCACTTCAAGGAAGAGCAGCTGGTGTTACAATTTTAAACAATGGTTCTCCTGGTTCTAATCCTTTAGTACTTATCAGAGGTTTAGGAACACTTGGTAATAACGCTCCATTATATGTCATTGATGGTGTAATAGTAGGTAATTTATCTGGAATAAGTCCAAACGATATTGAAACTGTATCGATTCTTAAAGACGCTTCGACAGCAGCAATATATGGTGCTCGTGGAGCAAATGGTGTGGTTATAGTAACAACTAAAAAAGGTAAATCTGGTAAAGCAAAGATTTCTTTTAATACCTATTCAGGTTTCCAGACTTTTACAAAAAGATATCCAGTAATGAATACAGTACAATATTTGCAACACGCTGCTAATCTTGGTGTTTTTCCGAATAGACCATTAGAATTGTACCAAAACAATACCAATTGGCAAGATGAAATTTTTCAGAATGGCTACATGGAAAATTACAATGTTAGTTATTCAGCAGGTTCACAGAAGAGTCAGCAATTTTTTTCCGCAGAATATTTAAGTCAAGAAGGTACTATTATAAACACAGGTTTTGAGCGTTATTCTTTTAGAGCAAATAGTTCAGTTACTTTAGGAAATTTGAAAGTTGGAGAATCTATGGCAGTTTCTTTTGGAGAGCAAAAACCTGAACTACAAGGCGGTGGAAGAACATTAATTACACATGCAATTAAATCAGCTCCATATTTACCTGTATATAACCCTAATAATGTTGGTGGTTTTCAAGGGCCTTCATCATCAGCTGACGGTCAAGATGCAGAAAACCCAGTGAGAGTACAAACGCATCCTCAAGCTCTTAATAAAACATTAAGTATCATTGGTAATGTATATTTGGAATATGAGTTACTAGAAGGTTTAAAATTTAAATCTCAAGTAGGCCTGGATTATTTTACCTTTGATGGTAAAAACTTTACTACTCCTTATTCAGATGACAGTGTTCTTGGTAGTTCTACGCACGCTCAAGACTTTACCTCTTATGGTAGAAGTCATTCTCAAGGACAAACAATTATTTTAACCAATAGTTTAGAGTATAATAAAACATTTAATGATGTTCATAATTTAGATGTTTTAGTGCTTTCAGAAAAAAATGATTCTAAATCTACAAATTTTGGAGGTAGTGCAAGAAATTTAGTGAGTAGTGAGTTAGAGCAGTTTGGGCCAACAAACCAATCTATTGGAAGTGGCTCTAGTGAAACAGGTTGGTTAAGTTATTTAGGAAGAATAAATTACAACTATGATGGTAAATATATAGTATCTGCTTCCCACAGAGCAGATGCATCATCTAGGTTTGGGCCAAATAATAGATGGGGTCATTTTAGTTCTGGATCTTTGGGTTGGGTTATATCGAAAGAAAACTTTATGAAAGATAGCCCATTTAATAATTTAAAATTAAGAGCTAGTTATGGTGAAACAGGAAATGCAAATATTGGAGATTATGCCTATTTTGCTACTCTTGGAGGGAATTATGAATATCCTATAGGAGGTGGTAATGGACCAGGTATCACTCAAGGTTCACCTTCAAATCCAGATTTACAATGGGAAGAAATTAGTATGATGAATATTGGTTTAGACTTTGGTTTGTTTGATAATAAATTTACAGGTACTTTAGAATATTTTCAAAACAAGAGTAATAATCTACTATTATTTGTACCGACTGAACTTTCTTCAGGAAATCCAAGCGGAGGAATCACTAGAAATATTGGAGAGTTAGAAACAAAAGGATTTGAAGTAATACTAGGATATAACGATTATGATGGAGATTTTACTTGGTCTGCAAACTTCAATATTGGTAGTAGTATCAATGAAGTACAAAATTTAGGGGTAGATAAAATTGATGGAGCCCAAATGAAAGATAATATTGGTTTTATAAATCAAGTAACAGAAGGTGAAGCAGCATATTACTTTTTTGGTTTGGTAAGTGATGGCATTTATCAAAATCAAGCAGAGGTTGATGCGGTTTTTACGGCAAATCCAGGTCAAACTACTGTGCAGCCAGGAGATGTTAGATATAAAGATTTAAATGGAGATGGTACGATCAATTCAGAAGACAGAACAAAACTAGCAGACCCTTATCCAGATTTTACTTATGGTTTAAATTTAACGGCTAATTATAAAAATTGGGATGCTAATTTATTTATCAATGGTGTACAAGGGGTAGATATCTATAACACAAATAAATATGACCTAGAAGCTGGTGCCAATAGATTATTTAATGGTAGTACTGTATTATTAGATAGTTGGACACCTTCAAACCAATCTACAACACAACCAAGAGTTCCAGGTGCTCCACAAAACCATCAAATTTCAGATAGATATATAGAAGATGGTTCTTTTTTGAGATTTAAAAATATTAGTTTGGGTTATACTATTGATAACGAAAAGATTATAGGCGATTATTTATCGAAATTAAGGTTGTATGTAAGTACACAAAATCTTATTACAATCACTAATTATTCAGGTTTAGACCCAGAGATAGGTCAAGGTAATCAAGAATTTGGTATCGACAGAGGTAGATATCCACAACCAAAGTCTTTTTTATTAGGGCTTCAAGTATCATTTTAAAAAATTTAATTTTATGAAAACAAATAAATTAATAATTGTATTTTTTATAGGTTTGCTAACTTTTAACTCCTGTTCAGAGGAAGGTCTAGATTTAGAAAATCCAAACCAAATAACACCAGAAACTTTTTTCGCTAACGAGGCTCAAGTGCAAGCAGCTGTAAATGCAGCTTATTCCAACCTCCAAACAGTAGCGCTGTATGGCAGATTAATTTGGTATATGATGGACAATATGTCCCATGAGCAATCTGGTAACGGACAGCAAGAAGCAGATAAGGTTACCTTTGCAGACTTTTCTTTTGATTCTACAAATGCACAAATTGCTGATTATTGGGATTCTTGTTATAGAGGTATTAATAAAGCTAATTTTGTTCTTGGTTATAAATCTACAATCGATGCTATACCAGAAGATTTACTATCTAGTAGTGTAAGAAATAAGTTTTATGGGGAAGCAAGATTCTTGAGAGCACAGTATTACTGGTTATTGGTAAATAGATTTGGCAATATTCCGTTAAGGGTAGAAGATTTTAATCCTGAACCACAACCAATAAGTCCAAGAGCAGATGTAATAAATCTTATTATTGAAGATTTAGAATTTGCTTCTGCTAATTTATTTGAAAAATCTAATGAAGAGACTGGTAGAGCAACAAAAGGTGCAGCACAAGCTTTTTTAGGAAAAGTATTATTATATGAAAAAAGGTATGCAGAAGCTTTAACTTCATTTGAGAAAATGAATGGTTATAATTTAGAAAATGAATATTTCGATAACTTTAAAGAAGAAACAGAACATGGTATTGAATCTGTTTGGGAAGTACAATACGACTTAAGTTTGGGTACTGGCGATAAATGGGGAGGAGCTGTTGGCGGTCAAGGCCAAAATCATGCTACGTTTAGAGGTCAAGATTATGGCGTATTAAATTGGTTTAACGTGTATCCATCAGATGATTTAGTATCTTCTTTTGAATCTGGAGATAAAAGATTAAAAGGATCTTTTTACTTTGTAGGTGATACATATAATAATGGAAATAACACATTTGTAAGTGCAGATTTTGCTGAAAATGGTGGAAACATAAGACCTGCAGCTTGGAAAAAATACCAAAATTATTACAAACAAACAAGTGAAGTAGAAGAATCTGGAATTAATGCAAAAGTAATTCGTTATGCAGATGTTTTGTTGATGATGGCAGAATGTGCTAATGAAGTTAGAACACAATCAGATGCTATAGGTTTTATTAATAGAGTAAGATTAAGAGCAGGTTTAAATGGTATACCTTTAACACCACCTTTATCTAAACAACAAGTTTTTGATGCTATTGTTCAAGAAAGAAAAGTAGAATTAAGTGGCGAGCAAGTTCGTTTTGACGATATTTTAAGATGGGGCATCGCATCAACCGCATTATCTGGTACTAATTTTCAAGTGGGTAAAAACGAACTTTGGCCAATACCAGATAGAGAAATTGCAACCAATTCTAATGTAACAGTTGCAGACCAAAACCCTGGTTTCTAATGATGAATAAAATTTAATAATTTGAGTTAATGGATTAAAACAGTGTATTCTTATGAATGCGCTGTTTTTCTCATTTTTTAAAATATGCAACATTCTACTAAATATTTAATTATATTCTTTTTGGTTTTTGTGGTTATTTCTTGTAAGAAGAAAATTAAAAAAGAGCGAATATCAAAAGAGAAATTTACACTTGTTTCTAATAATAAATCAAATGTAGATTTTGTAAATTTAGTAACACAAACTAACAATTTTAATTGTTTAAACTATACATATGCTCTCGCAGGCGGTGGTGTAGCAACTGCAGATTTTAATAATGATGGTTTGGAAGATGTTTACTTTATTTCTAACCAAAATGCTAATAAATTATATTTAAATAAAGGTAATTTTACTTTTGATGATATTACTTCATCAGCAAAAGTAGAAGACAAAGAAGGATGGTCTACAGGTGTTTCTATTATAGATATAAATAACGACGGCTGGCAAGATATTTATGTTTGTAAATCGGCTTCACTAAATGATAATGCGTTCAGAAAAAACAAACTTTTTATCAATCAAAAAAACAATACATTCAAAGAAGAAGCCCAAAAATGGGGATTAGATTCTGATGCTTTTTCAATGCAATCGTATTTCTTTGATTACGATAATGATGGCGATTTAGATATGTATTTGGTAAATCATAGAGTAGATTTTAAAAACACCTTGCGTTTAGAAAAGATAGGAAGTCAACAATTAAATCCGCAAACATCAGATCATTTATTTAGGAATGATGGAAACAAATTTACTGATGTTACACTAACATCAGGGATTGCAAATAGTGCTTGGGGTTTAAGCGCTTCCATTGGCGATTTTAATAATGATGGTTGGCCAGATATTTATGTAGCAAACGATTATATTATTCCAGATTTTTTATATATCAACAAAAGAAATGGTACTTTTTCCAATCAAATTAACACAAGACTCAATCATATTTCTTACAATAGTATGGGTTCTGATGTTGCAGATATAAACAATGATTTTCTACCAGATTTAATGGTTTTAGAAATGTCTGCACAAGACCATATTAGAAGCAAAGAAAATATGCCTTCTATGAATACAGAAGGTTTTCAAAAAATAGTGAATGCAAAATATCACTATCCTTATATGTCTAATATGTTGCAATTGAATAATGGAAATGGTTCTTTAAGCGATATTGGGCAGTTGGCTAACGTCGCAAAAACAGATTGGAGTTGGGCAACATTAATGGCAGATTTTGATAATGATGGACATAAAGACATTGTAGTTACAAATGGAATTGAACGCAACTTTGCAAATCAAGATTATGCAAGAAAAATAAAAGAAAATTTAGACAATAATGTTTCTATGACTAAAATGGAAGTTATTGACATGATACCATCAGAAAAAATAGCAAATTATATCTATAAAAATAATTCCGATTTAACCTTTGACGATGTTTCAAAAAAATGGGGATTTGACAAAAAAATAAATTCAAACGGAATTGCGTATGCAGATTTAGACAATGATGGCGATTTAGATTTAATCCTTAACAACATGTCCGATTTGGCAAGTATTTATAGAAACAATTCAACCAATAATTTCTTAAAATTGAAGTTGATTGGTGATAAAAAAAATAGAAATGCTATAGGTTCAAAAGTTAAAATTTATACAGATAAAGGCAATCAATATCAAGAACTATACACTTCACGAGGTTATTTATCATCCGTAACAAATATTTTAAATTTCGGATTAAAAAAGCAAGAATATATAAATACTGTCGAGGTAATTTGGCACAATGGTTTGGTTACAAAATTAGAAAACGTAAAAACAAACCAAACACTGGTTTTAAATATAAATGATGCATATAAAACTCAACCAATAAAACAAAATGTAAATAGAAATATAAAATCTGTTGATCCTAAAAGATTAGGAATTGATTTTATTCATAAAGAAAACGACTTTAATGACTTTTCGAAACAAGTTTTATTACCACAAAAATTGTCACAAAAAGGACCAGCACTTGCTGTCGCAGATATTAATAGTGACGGTTTTGAAGACTTTTTTGTGGGTGGTGCAAGAAATCAAGTATCAGAAATATACCTTCAAAATGCAACAGGTAGTTTTGTAAAATCTAAACAAAAATTACTTGAAAAAGATAAAAATTACGAAGATATTAATGCGCTATTTTTTGATGCTGATAAAGACGGAGATCTTGATTTGTATGTAGTAAGTAGTAATTATGAAGTTTCAGAAAAAAATAAGTATTCTCAAGATAGATTGTACATAAATAACGGAAAAGGTGTTTTTTCTAAAAGTAAAAATTTACCAAAAAACTTGAATGCAACAAACGTTGTAAAAGCTTTTGATTATGATAATGATGGAGATGAAGATTTATTTATCGGCGCTTCTTCATTATCTGGAAAATATCCATTGTCAGGAAAATCGTATATTTTAGAGAATAAAAAAGGTGTTTTTAAAGAGACAACAACTACAGTTTGTAACGATTTATCAGAAATTGGCATTGTAAAAGATTTTTTGTTTAGTGATGTTGATAATGATGGAGACAAAGATTTATTTGTAGTTGGTCATTGGTTTCCCATCACTTTATTTATCAATGATAATGGCAATTTTGAAAAATCGATAACAACTGATTTTGAGAATACAAATGGTTGGTATAATACCATTGCTGAAATAGATGTAGACAATGATGGCAATAAAGATTATGTAGTAGGAAATTTAGGAAATAATAATAAATTTCATCCCTCCAAAGAAAAACCCTTACATATTTACGCCAATAATTTTGATGAAAATGAAACTTTTGATATGGTATTGAGCAAAGAATATAAAGGAAATTTAGTGCCTGTAAGAGGTAAAGAATGTTCTACCCAACAAAATAGTTTTATTAGTGCAAAAACAAAAACGTATAAAGAGTTTGCAAACAGTACATTAATTGATATTTATGGCGATAAAGCTTTAGAGGATTCTTATCATAAAGAAGTGCATAACTTTAGTTCTATGCTAATTAAAAATAAGGGGAATCAAGCATTTACAATTCAAAAATTACCAAATTCAGCACAATTAGGCCCAACTCAAAGTTTTGAAATTACGGATGTTAATAATGATGGTTTGTTAGATGTAGTTGGTGTTGGCGCAATTCACGAATCAGAAGTAGAAACCATAAGATACGATGCAAATATTGGATACATTTTAGCAGGTACAAAAGAAGGAAATTTAGTTCCGTATAAAGATTTAGGCTTTTACAATGCTAAAAATGCAAAAAAAAATAAGAAGCTAAAAATCGGAAATAATATTTATTTTATAGTAGCTAATAATGATGCTGAATTAAGTATTTTTAAAAAATAATTTAAGTTTTTTTATATGAAAAACAACACAAAACTTATTCTATTATTCCTTTTTGGAATGTTATTAAATTCTTGTAATCAAAATACTGAAACAAAAAATGAACTAGAAATTGAAGAGAATAAAATTTTTAAACAGTTAAATTTTAATGATACAAATATCGATTTTCAAAACATTCTTACTGAAAACGATTCACTGAACTACTTTACCTATTCCTATATTTATATGGGTGGTGGTGTTGCTGTGGGCGATATTAATAATGATGGTTTACTAGATTTGTATTTTACAGGAAATCAAGTTTCCAATAAATTATACTTAAATAAAGGAAATTTAAAATTTGAAGATATTACAGAAAAATCTGGTGTTTCTGGTAGTAAAGATTGGCAAACAGGAGTTACTATGGCAGATGTGAATAACGACGGTTTTTTAGATATTTATTGTTCCGTTTCTGGAAAATTTGGAGATAAGAAGAATCAGTTATTCATCAATAATAAAGACAATACGTTTACAGAACAAGCAGCAAAGTTTGGTTTAGCAGATACAGGAAATAGTGTAAATGCTACTTTTTTTGATTATGATAATGATGGCGATTTAGATGTGTATGTGGCAAATTATCCGCCTTTAAAATTTAGCTCGCCAGCGTTTGTATATCAAATGAGAATGAAAAATGTAAAAGACCAAGAGTCTGACCATTTATACAGAAATGATGGAAATACATTTACAAATGTGACCAATGAAGCTGGTTTAAAAAGTTTTGCATTGTCTTTAAGCGCAACAGTTGGCGATTTAAATAATGATGGTTGGCAAGATTTATATATTTCTAACGATTTTAGTTCTCCTGATTTTATGTATATCAATCAAAAAAACGGCACGTTTAAAGAAGTGGTAAAAGAAGCAACAGCACACACTGCATTTTACGGAATGGGAGTTGATATTGCCGATTTTAATAATGATGGGAATCTAGATATTTTTCAAGTAGATATGGATGCTAAAAGCAACCGAAGACAAAAAGCAAATATGGCAAGTATGAATCCAGATTTGTTTTGGAGTGTTGTAAACGCAGGTTTTCATTATCAATATATGCAAAATTGTTTTCAGGTCAATTCTGGAGTTTTTGAAGACGGAATTCCTTATTTTTCTAATGTTTCTAGAATTACAGGAACCTCTTCTACAGATTGGAGTTGGGGACCTTTAATGGCAGATTTTGATAATGATGGACTCAAAGATATTTTCATAACAAACGGAACAAGAAGAGAAGTAAATAATAGAGATTATTTTAAAAAGTTAGAAGAAGAAAATGTTGGTAGGGAAAAGTCTTTGGAGATGAGTTTAAAAATTCCATCAGAAAAAATAGACAACTTTATATTTAAAAATAATGGAAACTTAAACTTTGAAAAAGCCAACAAAAAATTGGGAATTGAATTTAAAGGATTTTCAAATGGAGCTGTATATGCAGATTTAGATAATGATGGTGATTTAGAAATTATTACTAATAATATAGATGATTATGCTGCTGTTTTTGAAAATAAATCTTCTGAAAAAAGTAACTTTTTAAAGGTTCGATTTGAAGGAAGTTCTAATAATAAATTTGGACTAGGAAATCGTGTCTATGTTAAAACTGAAGATAAAACCCAAATGCAAGAACTAACCTTAACAAGAGGTTTTCAATCTTCTGTAGCACCAGAAATGCATTTCGGATTAGCAAAAACCACAAAAATTGATGAAGTAAAAGTGGTTTGGCAAAATGGAAATACACAAATTTTAAATAATGTTGAAGCCAATAAAAGTATTGTTTTTAAGTATGATGATGCAACAAAACCAGTAATTAAAAATAAAAAAGAAGACAAAAAATTATTTGTAACAGAAAACACAATTTTCCCAAAACACAAACACCAAGAAAATAAACACGACGATTTTGCAACACAGGTGTTATTGCCTCACAAAATGTCTTCTTTAGGGCCAGCTTTGGTTGTTGGCGATTTAAATAATGATGGTTTAGACGATTATTTTATTGGAGGATCAAAAGGAAAAACGGGCACTTTATTTTATCAAACAAAATCAGGATTTGAAGAACAAAATACAAATTTTCTAAATCAAGATAAAGAAAGTGAAGATTTAGGCGCATTAATTTTTGATGCGGATAATGATGGCGATAACGATTTGTATGTAGTAAGTGGTGGTTATGAGTTTGATAAAAAATCAGAATTATTACAAGACAGATTGTATATTAATGATGGAAAAGGAAATTTTTCAAAAGCAAAAAAAGGAACTTTACCACAATTCTTATCTAGCGGATCTAAAGTGTATAATGCAGATTTTGATAATGATGGAAAACAAGATTTATTGGTTTTAGGTCGCCAAATTCCTGGGCAATATCCTTTGCCTGCAACCACTTATTTGTTGAAGAATGTAAGTTCAAACGGAAAAGCAAAATTTGAATTTTTTTCAAAAGAATTTACAAAACCTTTTCAAGATTTAGGAATGGCTACATCAGCTGTAGTTACAGATATTAATAATGACAATTTAAATGATATTATTGTAGTGGGAGAATGGATGCCCATAAAAGTCTTTAAGAATAGGAAAAATGGATTTTCAGATATTTCTAAAACTGTAGGTTTAGATAAAAATTCTACAGGTTGGTGGTGGAGTATCAATAAAGGAGATTTTGACAATGATGGAGATATTGATTTTATGGTGGGTAATAATGGTTTAAACTACAAATACCAAGCAAACCAAAACGAAACTTTTGATATTTATGTGAACGATTTCGATAAAAATAAAAAACAAGACATTGTGTTAAGTTACTATAATGAAGGGAAACAATATCCTGTAAGAGGTAGAGAATGTTCTTCGCAACAAATACCTGGCATTAAAAAGAAGTTTGAAAATTACGAAAGCTTTTCAGAAGCTACCCTAATAGATGTTTTTTCTGATGAAGCTCTAGAATCTGCCTTACATTATCAAGTAAAATCATTTGCAAGTGTCTATTTAGAAAATAAAAACGGAAAGTTCATAATGCATCAATTACCAAGAGAAACGCAAATTTCAAGTATAAATGAAATTATTGTTAATGACTTTAATAATGATGGCAATTTAGATGTTTTACTGGCAGGTAATTTGCATACTTCAGAAGTAGAAACTCCTAGAAACGATGCCAGCTATGGAAATTATTTACAAGGAAATGGAGATGGAACTTTTAAAGTTTTATCACGTAAAGAATCGGGTTTTTTTGCTTCAGGAGATGTAAAAGCGATGCAAGTAATCACAAAAAAGGATTCAAATTATGTAATTATTGTTAAAAATAATGATGATGCTCGCTACATTAAAAAACAATAAAGACTAGTTTGTTTTTTCTGATTTTTTTTAAAAATTCATTGCAATAGCAAGAAAAAAGTTAAAAAGCTACAATTTTTTCACAAAACGCATCATTTTTTATCTTTCAAATCCTGTACTATCTATAATTTTATCTTCCTAAATTAAAGAACATTTTAAAAATATTATAATTATGAAGATCACTAAATTTTTAAGTCTTTTGTTGTTAGTTACAGCTTTCATATCTTGTGAAGAAAGTGAAACTCCACCAGAGTTAGTGCAACCGACTTTTACTGCAACTGTCTCGCCAGATAATTCTGGAATTTATCTTTTTGAAAATACAACACCGAACAAAGGAGAGTTTTTTAGCGTTTTTGAATTTGATATAGCTGGTGATAAGGCAGCAGCGCATAACGAAGGAACTGTGACTTACGAGTACTCAAAGAGTGGAAATAAGATTGTAACTTTAACAATGTTAGGAGATGATGGTTATTTGCAAACCTCTAAGTCAATTTCTGTTACTGTTGTCCCTGTTTTTACAGCATTCGATAGCGGTATTGTGCTAAATGGAGGACTAGAAGAAGGAAGTGGAGATAATTTTACCAATTGGAATAAATTCGACAATGGTTCAGGAGCCACTATGAGTGAAGAAACAACTATTTTTAGAAATGGGTTAAGATCTCTAAAAGTTACTAATCCAAATGATAATCCAGGAGAACAATGGAGAACCCAATTTGTAAGTGATGCAATTGCTACAACTGTAGGAACAACTTATGTCGTTTCTTTTTGGGTAAAAGGTGATCCAGTAATCGTTCGTGCTTCTACAAATGCAAATCTTGGTAACGAATCTTATATGGCAGATATTACTACAGGTTCAGACTGGACAGAATACAGTCAAGAATTTACTGCATTAGTTGATTCTACAACCATAGTTTTAGATCTTGGTGCTTCTGCAGGTACTTTTTACGTAGATGATATTCGAGTAGTAGCAAAATAATTAAAAACAGTTTAATTTATAAATACAAAAATGACTAAATTCTTAAGATTCTTTAAAATACTACCTTTATTCTTATTATTCATATCATGTGAAAAAGAGGAAGAAGCAGAAGGAGTTATTGTAATACCACCTACAAAAATACAGGCTAAATTTGAAATGTCAATATCTTCAACAGATCAAAATGTTTTGTTATTAGATAATAAAACTACAGGTACTGGAGATTTTACAAGTGAGTGGGATTTTGGACAAGGTGGAAGTTTAGTTTTAGATCAACCAGGAATAGAAGAAGTAAGGTTTGATAATGATGGTACTTATTCTGTTAGATTAATTGTTACCAATGCTGCAGGATTAACCGTAGATGAAAAAACTGTAATTGTAGACAATACAGCAGGTGGTATCTGCCCTAATGGTGTTTGTGGCTCAACAAATTCTGCAATTTTAAAAGATGCAGCAACTACTTTTCTTGTAGGTAACATTACAAGAGCATCCAGAATAAATGCTGGAGGTCAGCACACTGATCTTTTAAAAAGTACATTTTCAACCATAACGTCTGAATATGAAATGAAAATGGATCAAATGTATCCTTCAGAAGGTAATTATAATTTCTCTGCAGCAGATGCCATTGTAAATTTTGGTGTTAATAATGGAATAAATGTTCATGGGCATGCTTTAATATGGCACAATGCAACACCTGATTGGGTTGAAAATTATTCTGGAACAGATGCTGAATTTGAAGCTATGGTTAAAGATTATATCACCACAACTGTTACTAGATACAAAGGTAAAGTGGCTTCTTGGGATGTAGTAAATGAAGCTTTAGAGGATGGTAGTGGTCATCCATTAAGAAACTCTGTTTTTAGACAAAAAATGGGAGATGACTATATTAAAAAGTGTTTTCAATGGGCAAGAGATGCAGATCCAGATTGTTTGTTATTTTATAACGATTATAATATGGCTTCTAGTCCAACTAAAAGAGCGGCAATGTTTAATATAGTTGATAGTTTAGGAGATTTAATTGACGGAGTTGGTGCTCAAATGCATATCTCATATAATGGTCCATCGGCATCTAATATTCAAGCAGTAGCTGATGGTACAGTTTCAAGAGGAAAAATATTACATTTTTCAGAATTAGACATTAGAGCAAATCCTAATAACGATCAAACAGTTTTGACAGGTGATAGAGCTAATGCTCAAAAAGCAAAGTTTAAGGAAGTAGTAAAAATTTATAATTCAATTCCTTTAGATAATAAATATGCATTAACGGTTTGGGGTGTAAGAGATAATGAATCTTGGTTGTTAAATTTTTGGGGTCATATAGACTGGCCATTAATGTATGATGATAACTACAATAAAAAACCTGCTTACGATGGATTTTTAGAAGGATTAGAATAATAACTGTATAATTTGAATTAATAATTGCTGAATCAACAGCTAGATCAAATATTAGATTTAGCTGTTTTTTAATTACAGAATATTGGAAAAGATAAATTGGGGTATCATTGGTCTAGGTAATATTGCCCATAAGTTTGCTCAAGATTTAGCCCTTGTTAAAGGTGCAGAATTAGTTGCTGTAGCATCTAGGAGTAAATCTAAATCAAAAGAATTTGCTTCTAAATATAGTGTAAATAAAGCTTACAGTTCTTATGCTGATTTAGCAAGTGATTCAAATGTACAAGCTGTATATATTGCAACCCCACACTCTTTTCATAAAGAACATTCTATATTGTGTTTAAAACACAGAAAAGCAGTTTTATGTGAAAAACCTTTTGCTATTAATGCAAAAGAAGTTGATGAAATGATTAAAGTAGCAAAAGAAAACAATGTACTTCTAATGGAGGCCTTATGGACATATTTTTTACCGCATTATACTTATTTATTAGATGTAGTAAAAAATCAATATTTAGGTAGTCTATTAAAATTAAAAGCAGACTTTGGTTTTAAGGCAACAAACGATTTAGAAAGTAGATTTTTAAAAAAAGAAATTGGAGGAGGCAGCTTATTAGATATAGGAATTTATCCAGTTTTTGCTGCATTATCTACTTTAGGAGAACCTGAAAGTATCAAAGCTAATGCAACTTTTTATGGAACTGGTGCAGATGCTGAATGCAATATGGTTTTTAACTATCAAAATGCTAGTGCTATTTTAAAAAGTACTTTTCTAAAAGAAACAGATTCTTTAGCAATATTTACTTTCCAGGAAGGAGTAGTTCAAATGAATACACGATTTCATCAACCCACTTCTTTAACAATCTCAAAAAATAATACAACAGTAACCGAATACATTCCATACAAAGGTTATGGCTACTATTATGAGATTTTACACTTCAATCAATTATTGAGAGAAGATAAAAAAGAAAGTGAAATAATGTCTTTCCAATTTTCTAAAACATTAATTAAAACGTTAGATAAATTGAGAAGTTTAATAGGTTTAGAATACTAATGGCAAGAACAATCTACATATTACTATTTTCATTATTAGCATTAGGATGCTCTAAAATAGAAACTACAAAAAAAACTACTTTTTCAAATCCAATTTTAAAAGGGTTTTATCCAGATCCAAGTATTTGTAAAGTAGCAGATACCTATTATTTGATAAACTCAACTTTTGCCTATTTCCCTGGAATCCCTGTTTTTAAAAGTGATGATTTAGTAAATTGGAAACAAATAGGCAATGCTCTAGACAGACCAGAACAATTGGAATTAGAAGGTTTAGATGTTTCTAGAGGTGTATTTGCTCCGGCAATTACGCATCATAAAGGTATTTTTTATATTGTGAATACAATTGTTGATGGAAAAAATAATTTTGTAATTCAAGCAACAAATCCCGCGGGTCCTTGGTCTAACCCGATTTGGTTGCCAAAAGTCGAAGGTATAGATCCGTCCTTGTTTTTCGATAATGATGGTAAAAGTTATATTGTTTTTAATAGTAATCCTCCTAATAATACACCAGAATATGATGGACACAGAACTATTAAAATTATAGAATTTGACGCTAAAACAAACAACACTATTGGTGAAGCCAAAATAATTATTGACAAAGGAGCAAAACCAGAAGATAAACCAATATGGATAGAAGGACCCCATGTTTATAACAGAAACGGTTATTACTATTTAATGGCTGCAGAAGGTGGCACTGCAGAACATCATTCTGAAGTAGTTTTTAGGAGTAAACATATTTTAGGTCCTTACAAAAGTTATGAAAATAACCCGATTTTAACCCAAAGAGATTTAAACGAAGATAGAGAAAATCCAATAACATCTGTTGGACATGCAGATATAATAGAAGATAAATATGGCAATTGGTGGGGTGTTTTTTTAGGATGTAGACCTTATGATAATAATGATCATTTTAATACAGGAAGAGAAACGTTTATGGCTCCTATAAAATGGATAAATGATTGGCCAGTATTTGACTTACAAGGTGATGTTGTAAAAAAGAAGTACACCATAGTAGTCGATTCAAAAACTACGATTTCAAGTGCAATTAATAAATCATTTCAAGATAATTTTAATGATAAAAAACTCGGTTTTGATTGGCTATTTTTAAGAACACCTTTAAAAAAATGGTATTCAATTTCAGATGGAAAATTAACTATAAATACTAGACCAGAAACTACTTCTGGTAAATCGAACCCAAGTTTTATTGGGTATAGACAAAAGCATTTGTTTGGCTATGCAGCTACAAAATTATCCTTTAAAGCAACATCAGAAAATGAAAAAGCAGGCTTAATTGCTTTTCAGAACGACAAGCATTATTATTATTTGTGTAAAAGTATTCGAAATAATAAACCTATTGTTCAGCTATTAAAATCAACCGAAAATAGTACAGAAGAAATTGCATCTAAATCTATTTTAGAAACAGATAGTTTATCATTTAAAATTCAAGCTAAAGGTAAATATTATGACTTTTTATATGCTTTAAATCGTACAGACTGGTTGTTATTAAAAGAAAATGTTGATGCTACTTTTTTAAGCACAAAAAAGTCAGGTGGCTTCGTAGGTACCATTTATGCGATGTACACTACTTCATCTGGTGGAAAAAGTAATAATAAAGCTGTTTTTGATTGGTTCAAAAATGAAAATAAAAAATAAAGACAAATGAAAAAATTAGTTATCACATCAGTAGTATTATTCTCTTTTCTAATAACCTCTTGCACTTCTTCAGACGAAGATAAATCTGTAATTATTCCTGTAACTGCCTCTTGTACAGATGGCATTAAAAATGGAGACGAAACTGGTGTAGATTGTGGAGGTTCTTCTTGTAATGGCTGTCAAAGTGCTACTGGACCAACAATACCATCAGCTGGTTATACTTCTCCAGAATCTTATCCAAATTACAGTTTGGTTTGGAGTGACGATTTTACCAGTGAAATAGATACAGATAAATGGAGTTTTCATACAGGAACTGGTTGTCCTAATTTGTGTGGCTGGGGAAATAATGAATTACAATATTATACAGATAAAAATCATTCCTTTGTGGACGGTAATTTAGTTATAGAAGCTAAAAGAGAAAGCATTTCTTCTTCTCAATACACCTCAACAAGAATTCATACAGACAATAAGTTTGAAATTAAATATGGGCGAATAGATATTAGAGCTAGTATGCCTTCTGCAACTGGTTCTTGGGTAGCTTTATGGTTGATAAATAAAGACTACGACATTACAAATCCTGCAGATAAATGGCCAAGTGGAGGCGAAATTGATATTATGGAATATTTAGGTGAATCTCAAAATAAAATGTTCGGGACAGCACATTTTGGAAGAGATTTAAGTAAACATCAGTTTAACTCTACTTACTACACAACAACAGGTGAGAATTTTGATGAAATTTATTATGTTTTTTCAATTATTTGGGAAGAAGATAAAATTACTTGGTTGGTAAATAATGAAGAATATAAAACTTTTACACCAAACAATACAAATGGAGAACCTTATCCTTTTAACGATGAGTTTTTCTTTATAATGAATTTGTCTGTTGGTGGTAATTTGCCAGTGGCACCTATTGCTTCTCAATACCCTACGTATTTAATTATCGATTATATAAAAGTATTTGAAAAGAACTAATGCTAATAGATTCTAAAAAATTTACTTTTGGATTTGAAGATTTAAAAATAGAATTGTTTACTCTAAAAAACAAGTCTGGTTTTACAACACAAATCACTAATTACGGTGGGCGAATTGTAAATCTTTTTACTCCGGATAAAAAAGGTAATCTAGAAGATATAGTATTGGGTTATGATACTATAAAAGAGTATATCGAAAACCCAGACCATTTTTTTGGAGCTATTATTGGCAGATATGCGAATAGAATTGCAAATAGTAAGATTAGCATTCATGGTAAAAAGTTTTTATTAGATAAAAATGAAGGAGAACAAGTACTACATTCTGGTAATAAGGGATTTCATAGAATTGTTTGGAATGCTAAACAGACATCTGAATCAACTTTAGAATTAACGCATTTTTCTAAACATTTAGATCAAGGATTCCCTGGTAATTTAGAGGTAAAAGTTGTTTATAATTTAACAGATGAGAATGAATTAGAGATAGATTATACTGCAGTTTCTGATGCTACAACTTTTATAAACTTAACCAACCATTCTTATTTTAATTTATCAGGTGATTTAAAAAAAACAATTACAGAACATTCTTTTCAAATAAATGCAGACCATTTTTTACCTGTAAATGATAAAATGATTCCATTAGGTAATTTTGAGGAAGTAGCAAATACTCCGTTCGATTTTAGAACTCAAAAAACAATAAAAGAAAATTTTCATAAATATCACAAACAATTGGAGTTAGGTTGTGGTTTCGATCATAACTTTGTTTTGAATAATGCAGCGTTTGGTTTTGCAGCTAAAGTTATAGATGAAACAACCAAAAGAACTTTGGAAGTTTTTACAACAGCACCAGGTATTCAATTTTATTCTGGTAATCATTTAGATAATATTTCTGGTAAAAATGATAATATTTATAAGAAACGAAGTGCCTTTTGTTTAGAAACGCAACATTTTCCCAATAGTCCAAATCAATCAAATTTTCCTTCAACATTAGTGTCTCCAAACGAAGAATTTAGTTCCACAACTATTTATAAGTTTGGAATTCTTAAAGAGTCATAATTTTTAAAATTATTTTATTCATTTTTAGTATAAACACAACAGTATTAGTATTATATGATTTATTTATGATACTTAAAATTGAAATACAATTGTAGTTTTATTAAATATTAATTTAAAATTGTAAAATAATGAATAAAATAACTACGTATTTCAAGAGCTTATGTGTTTTAATTTTAGTTTCTGTTAGCTTTAGCATAACATCTCAAACTTTAAAAAGTGTTGCCAATCAAAATAATGTTTTTGTAGGGAACATTGGTAGTGATGCGCTAATACAAGGCACAATTAGTAATACTACAAGAAAAAATGCTCAAAATGACTTATTTACAAACGAGTACAACACTTTTGTACCCGAGAATCAGCTTAAAATGAAATCTTTATTATTCAATAGGCCTGTAAACCCTTTTGATATTAAAGAAAGTGATTTAAATAATTCAGCAATAACAAATATCAGAAATTTTGTCAATGCAAGATCTGGTTTAACAAAAGTTAGAGGGCACGCACTTATTTGGTTTAATCAAACAAGTTTGCCAGACTGGTTTAAAAATGAAGTTGGTAACTGGACTGCACAAAATATTTATGATTTTTCTGAATCTTACATAAGAGCGGTAATTGGTGCTACTGATGATTTTGTTACTGAATGGGATGTTTTAAATGAAGCTATAAGTGATCAGTCTGCAAAATATAGGGAAGTTTATGAAGATGGATCTGGTACAGATGTTTGGTACAGAAAAGTAAATACCCAAGCCAACGATAATGGTAATATTGGTTTTGATTATTTTTTTACAAGTCTGTTTAGTTGGGCTAGAAATGCAGCACCAGCAAGTGTAAAATTGTTTTATAATGATTATAGTATTGAGCAAAAGGGACAAACAAAAGCAGATTTCATGTATCAGATGGTTTCAAATTTCAAAACTTGGGGCTCACCAATAGATGGTGTCGGTTTTCAGTCTCACTTTACGTTATCTAATTACGATAACTCAAACTTTATTTCTTCAATCAAAGAAAATATAGAGCGTTTAGACAATATTGGAATTCAGGTGGCAATCACAGAAACAGATTTTAGAATTTGTGGTTTTTCGGCCAACAATCCTAATGATCCTTCTCAAGCACAAAGAACAAAGCAACAAAATTTTTATTATAGTTATGTAAAAATGGCATTAGAACAACCTAACTGCGATACTTTTGTAGTTTGGGGGATGTCTGATAATATTCAAGATACTTGGATTACCAGAGATATGCAATCTGTTAATGGTTTTACAGGATGCCATCACCCAACTTTGCATTGGGGAGATGATACTTATACAAGAAAAGAAGCTTATTACGGTGTTTTAGGTGCTTTACAGTCTTTAAACCAAAATCAAGACAAAATTAGCTCAATTACTACTCCTGAATCAGTAAATCCTGGTGCTAGTATAAATGTAAGTATAAATTATTCCGCTTCTCAAGATCGAGATGTAGTTGTGATTTTTCAAAAGGATACCTCTCCTTGGACAACTTATGCAACAGTGAAAACAGACGTTTCAGCTGGATCTGGTTCAATAAATACAACTATAAATATACCAAGTAATGTTCCTGTTGCCAATGATGAATATCAGTTCCAAGTATTTATTACAAATGATAATGGCTCTTGGTCAACAAAATTAGACAATAAATTTAATAATAATATAGATGTTATAGGATTGCCTTCTCAACTTATAAATAATGGAATTTATTTTATAAAAAAATCGAGTTCTAATCTTTTTATAAATGCTACAAATGCTGTTGGTAGCACAAATAGTGTGTACAATACAAATTCTAATTCTGCAAAATGGAATTTCACTCATTTGGGTAGAGATGAGTATGAGATTAGTAACGTTGCTTATAATTCCAGTAGATTAGAAGTACCATATCCTCAAACAGGCAATGGTAGTTTAGTGGCGACTACAAACTGGAATGGTAGTGGAAATAATTTAATATGGAAAGCTGTGAAAGTAAACAATAGTTTCCAGTTTATACCAAAACACGACCAAGCTAGTGCTTTAGATATTTGGGAAGGTAATAATACAGTTCATCTTTGGAGTAAAAATAGTAATAATGCAAATCAAATTTTTGATCTAATTGACGCAAATACATCATCAAGAAATGAAGTTAATACTAAAACGTTGAAAAACTCTTCCAGTATTGTTGAGAAAGACCTTTTTAATATTTATCCAAATCCAGCAACTTCTACAATTAATATAAATGTAAAAAATAAAAAAGACAATAGCTTAAAGATCATCAACTTACTAGGACAAGTAGTCATTAGTAAAAATATTAAAGAGACAAATATAGATATAATAACTATAGATATCAGTAATTTAAAGAGTGGTGTTTACTTTATAAGAATTAATGATGTAATTGAAAAGTTTTTAAAAAAATAAAAAATATTGATATTGTAATTTTATAAAAATAATTAAACAGACAGCTTTAGAAAACTTAAGTTGTTTGTTTAATTAATATTTTTAATGTCTTTTAGTGATGCACTACCAAAAACGTATTTAAATCTAATAACGCAACAATTGTGATATTGAAAGCCGTATTTTTTTTAGAATGCTTTATCCATTAAAAGTAATTTTAGAAATTAAATTTTCAAGCTTTTTGATTTTTTCTTTAACAACCAAACGTTAATTTATTGAAGTACTTTAAATACATTTTTATACTATTTTTCATATTCAGTTGTAAAAAATCACCTGTATGGCAAGTTATAAATACTGAAAATAATTGCACTGCAAGACATGAGTGCGGTTTTGTTGCTCATAAAAACGACTTGTATTTAATTGGAGGAAGAGGAGATAAACCTGTTGAAGGTTATACTATCAAAAATAGAACTTGGACAATTTTAAAAAGCCCTCCGCTTGAAATGAATCATATAACTCCTGTATCATTAAACAATAGTATATATATTGTTTCAGGTTTTACAGGTAATTATCCTGACGAAAACCCCTTGCAGTACGTTTATAAATTTAATTCTCAAAGCAATACTTGGCAAACTGTTTTCGAAATTCCAGAAGAAAGAAGAAGAGGTGGTGCTGGCGTTACCGTTTTTAAAGATAAAATTTACATTGTTAATGGTATTAAAAACGGACATACAGATGGCACAAATTTTATGTTTGATGTCTATGATCCTATAAATAATACTTGGGAAGTATTACCAAATTCGCCAACAAAAAGAGACCATAGCAATGCCGTAATTTTAGACGATACTTTAATAGCTTTAGGTGGCAGAAATACCAGTTATCACGAAGAAAATAATTTCCAAGCTTTTTTTGAAACAATTATTAATTCTGTAGATTATTACGATTTCAACACCGAAAAGTGGAATACTTTTAAAGAAGTCTTACCAAATCCAGCTGCAGGAAGTGCTGCAGTGGTTTTAAATAATGAACTGTATTATTTTGGAGGAGAAACAGGAGAAAAAGAAACCAATAAAACAATGTTTAGTTTTAATTTGAAAGATAAAATCTGGACACAAAAACCATCTTTAGTTAATGGAAGACATGGTACAAACGGAACTGTTTTAGAAAATAAAATTTATATCGCTTCTGGAAGCGGAAATCAAGGTGGAGGCCCAGAATTAACATCCATAGAAGTTTACAAATAAAAGATAGTATTATGATTAAAAGAATGAATGCATTTATAATCTTGTTTATAATTTGCTTTTTAAGTTGTAAAGAAATTAAAAAAGAAGTTGCAGAAGAAAAATCAGAACCAAATGTATCCTTAAAAAATACGTTTAAAGACGATTTTTTAATTGGTGCTGCTTTAAATACAGACCAATATAAAGAAATGAGTCCTGTACAAACTGCTTTGATAAAAAAAGAATTTAATAGCATTACTCCAGAAAATGATATGAAATGGGAGCAAATTCATCCAGAAGAAAATACCTATTTTTTTGACAATGCAGATGCTTATGTTGCCTTTGGGCAAAAAAACAATATGCATATTATTGGGCACACCTTACTTTGGCACAGTCAATTGGCTCCTTGGGTTAGTGAAATAAAAGATAAAAAAGAATTAGAGAAACAGATTGAAAAACACATCAATACAATTGCAGGCAGGTACAAAGGAAAAATTAATACTTGGGATGTTGTAAACGAAGCTTTAAATGAAGATGGTACTCCTAGAGAATCTCATTTTTACAAAGTTTTTGGAAACGAAAGTTATCTAGATTTGGCATTTACACTAGCAGCCAAAGCAGATCCAGCAGCAAAATTAATATATAATGATTACAATCTTTGGAAACCAGAAAAAAGAAAAGGGGTAATTAGAATTGTGAAACACTTTCAAGAAAAAGGAATAAAAATAGATGGTATTGGTATGCAAGGGCATTACAGTCTTTTAGGACCACCAATAGAAGAAATAGAAAATAGCATTCTTGCATATTCAAAATTGGGCTTAAAAGTTAGTTTTTCAGAATTAGATATTACTGTTTTACCAAATCCTTGGGAATTAAACGGAGCTGCAGTAGAACAAAGCTATGAACAATACGAAAACGACCCCAAATTCAATCCATATCCAGATGGATTAACACAAGAAGCAAAAGAAAAGATTTCGAAACGTTACAAAGATCTCTTTAACTTGTTCTTAAAACATAAAGATAAAATAGAACGAGTTACATTTTGGGGTGTTAATGATGGTCAATCTTGGTTAAATAATTGGCCAATAAAAGGAAGAACAAATTATCCTTTACTTTTTGATCGAGAAAACAATCCAAAACAAGTATACCAAGAAGTTCTTTCCTTAAAAAAATAAATCTTTTTTAAAATTATGACGAATAGTTCACAGAAATTATCAGTAAAAGAAAAAGTTGGTTATGCTTTGGGGGATTTAGCTGCAAATTTAGTCTTTCAAACTTTGGTTACTTATCTATCTTATTTTTACACAGATATCTATGGGTTAAAACCAGAAGATGCAGCAATAGTAACATTAACTGTTGGTTTAATAGCTGCTTTCGCATTTAATCCTGTAGTTGGTGCATTAGCAGACAGAACCAATACAAAAGCAGGTAAGTTTAGACCTTGGATTCTTTGGACAGCCATTCCTTTAGGAATTACGGCTTTATTAGCATTTAGCACACCAGACTTTGATTATAAAGGAAAAGTAATTTATGCAGTGGTAACTTACACATTATTGCTATTGTTATATTCTGCAAATAATTTACCATATTCTGCATTAAGTGGCGTAATTACAGGTGATATGAAAGAGCGTAATAGCTTATCTGCATATCGTTTTATAGGTGTTTTAGGTGCACAGTTTTTTGTACAAGTTTTTATGTACGATTTAATATTAAAAGCTGGTGATGGCAATAAAGCTGCTGGCATGGAAAATGTAATGACATATTTAGCCATTATTGGTACAATTATGCTTTTAATCACGTACTTCACTACCAAAGAACGAGTAGTGCCAAAACCAGAACAAAAATCAAGTTTAAAAGAAGATTTATCAGATTTATTTAAAAATAAACCATGGGTTATTATGCTTTCTCTTACAACTTTAGTCTTCGTTACATTGGCAATGAAGGGAGGTTCTTATGTGTATTATTTTGAAAATTATGTAAATCCAGAAAAATTAAAAACTTTTTTAGATCCTTTTAGATCTATTTTACCAACGTTCGAAAATGAGACTTCTTTTGGTTTAGGTGTTTTTAATGGTGGTGGAATTTTAGTGGGTTTAATTGGTATTATACTATCCAAAAAATTGGCAGATAAATACGGCAAACGAAATGTATTTGGAGCTTCATTATTTATATCGACATTATTTATTATTGCGTTTTATTTTTATCCGCCAGAAGCCATAGGCTTGATATTTGTAAGTCAGCTTTTACATATGTTTTTTTACGGTATCAGTACACCGATCCTTTGGACAATGATAGCTGACGTTGCTGATTTTTCTGAATGGAAAACAAACAGAAGAGCCACGGCAATTATATTCTCTGCAATGATGGTGGGTCTGAAAGGAGGTATAAGTATTGGTAGTGCTTTAGTATCTTCTATTTTAGGTTTTTATGGTTACGATTCGCAGTTAGAAATACAAAATGAATCTGCAATAATAGGCACTAAGTTGTTGATTAGTGTTTATGCAGCCATCCCGTTCTTAATGGGTATAGCACTGTTGTATTTTTACGAAATTGATAAAAAAATGGAGCTACGTATTGAAAAAGAATTAACCCAAAGAAGACTTAATTAAAATAAAAAAATAATGCCAGAAGATAATATAAATCATATTGATTTCGATGAGCTTGATAAAAAAGCAATCTCACAACCTTTAGTAACACATATTTACACAGCAGATCCTTCTGCACATATTTTTAATGGAAAAATATATATTTATCCTTCTCATGATGTAGATGCTGGAGAAGCTTTTGATGATTTAGGAAGTCATTTTGCAATGGAAGATTATCACGTAATTTCTATGGATAGTATAGATAGTCCTGCTATAGATAATGGTTTGGCTTTACATATAGATGATGTGCCTTGGGCAAAACAACAAATGTGGGCACCAGATGCAAATGAAAAAGATGGGAAGTTTTATTTATTTTTCCCTGCAAAAGGATACGATGATATTTTTAGAATTGGCGTTGCTATAAGCGACTCTCCAACAGGTCCTTTTAAAGCAGAACCAAAACCAATCAAAGGAAGTTTTTCTATAGATCCAGCAGTATTTAAAGACGATGATGGTTCTTATTATATGTATTTTGGTGGTCTTTGGGGAGGGCAATTACAGCGTTGGAGAACAGGAGAATTTAATGCAAATCAACCAGATAGTCCTACCGCATTTATTCCAGAAGATAACGAAGTAGCTTTATTGCCTTATGTAGCTAAAATGACAGATGATCTATTAGAGTTGGATGAAAAACCAAAAGAAATAAAAATCGTTGATGAAAATGGCGATTTATTATTAGCAGGAGATATTGATCGCCGTTTTTTTGAAGCTGCTTGGTTGCATAAACACAATGGAAAATATTATTTTTCATATTCAACAGGAGATTCACACTTTATTTGTTATGCTATTGGCGATAATCCTTACGGACCATTTACATACACAGGACGAATTTTAGAACCAGTTGTGGGTTGGACTTCTCATCATTCTGTTTGTAAAGTAGAAGATAAATGGTATTTATTTTATCATGATTCTAGCTTGTCAAAAGGAGTAACCCATTTACGTTCTATAAAAGTCGCTGAAATTACTCATTCAGAAGATGGTCGTATAAAGACGTTACAGCCCTATAATAAAATTAGTAGCTTCTAAAATAATATCGTTAAATACTTACAATCTTGCGAGATAGTTATGTCATCAGATTTAATTATTTTTGTTAGTAGTTTTATTTTTAATAGCTTTTTCTAGAAAAGAGCTAAAAGAAATTTTTTGAAAGGTCATATCTGCTTGACTGCCTTCATAGAGAATACCTATATTGTTTTCGTCGATACTTGTAAGACTGGAGTAGCCCCTTCCGTAGCCTTCATCCAATAATAGCCAATATTTTTTTGGCCAGGTTTTACCATTGTCGAAACTAGCTTTGATAGTCAAATCGTACCTGCCTTCTTTGGTGTTTGGATTAGAAAACAACAAGACGGATTTTTGAACTCCATTCAAAGTATAGTGATGCTTGTATAAAGAGGCCATACAGACGGGTTCAATTAGAGCACTGTGAGAAGTAGAATGCATAATCCAAGACTCTCCTAAATCATAGGTAACTGCTATGGCCCTCCCGTTTGTTCTAGTTTTTTTTCGGTTTCTATTATCTCGCATGTTCAACATTAAAGAGCCGTCTTCCAGCTGAACTACTGAGCATTCCGTAGTGTTATTATAAGCAGGATTACTAGTTTTCCAAGTTGTTCCTCTGTCCTTACTATAAATAATACAGGAGAAGGGAACTCCATTCTTGTCCCTTCCTTGGGCAGGTAATACAAGTGTTCCATCCTTCAGCGTTATTCCATTGCCTGGTGTTGCCGAAAACAACCACCATTCTTTTTTCTTTAACATCTTCGTAAGATTAATAGGATCGCTCCAAGTTTTGCCATCATCAGTACTCTTTGCCATCATATATTGAGTGGTTTCCTTAACTCCGAATCCAGGTTGCGATCCTTTGTTTTTCCACTGATGATTCCAATCCTTACTTTCTTCAGTAAGGTTTTCTATCCAAGTACCATTTTTGTCTATAACTCCGTGCATCCAGATTCCTGGTGCGAAAATAGTCCCATTTACCTCGTCCACCAAGAGGGATGCGTCGCTGAATCCATTGAATTTTTCAGGCAAGCCTCCCCACTCTCCCATATCTAGAATAATCTGGGTCGGACCCCAAGTCTCTCCTCCATCAGTACTTCTGCTTATAGCGATGTCATTATCTCCCTGTAAATCTCTTGCACTGTTTCTGCGGGCTTCAAAAGCGGCTATTAATGTTCCTTTGTTAGTAGTTACTAGAGCGGGGATTCTATAGGTGTCTACGTTTTCTTCCCCATGCTCCCTCAAAGCGACACCTATGCGAAGTTTTTTAACATCCAAAAGTGGTTTTGCTTTTACATTACCATTATTTGTAATTATCTTCTCACAAAATCCACCAATTTGATTTAAAAGGTTTGCATCATCTTTTAACTTGTATGATATCCAGAAATAATTATTATCACTTGTCAATTCCATACTTCCTTCAAGCTTTACCTGTGCATCTATTTTGGTTGTACAGGCAAATAGTATTTTCCTGTCATTTAGAAGCTCAGCTCCAGAAGGATGATAATAAAGTGATATATTTTCTATATCTTTAAGATTAGTTGTGCCTTTTGTATTGATAACAATTGCTTTAAGAACTGTTTTACTTAAAGTGTCCGTCTTTTTTATATTTAATCGAAGTATATGATTAAATTCTTTCATTTTTAAAACAGGGTATTGGTATTGTGTCTGGTCAACTATTATTTGTTTCCCCTGTGCAAAAAATGTTGAATTGCTTATTACGAAACAGATAATTAATAAGGTTGCTTTTTTAAACATAATTTATTTTTTAATCATTTAAACAGATATTGAATTCTCTATAATCTAACGATAGTTACTGGATGTTTTTCTGTTAAAGAGTATACTAAAAACATAGCCACTTATAAAACAAGACATAAGTCCTATAAAAGAGTAGAGCAAGATATGTATATTGGTATAAATACTAATATAAATTAAAAACAATGTACTTAATAGAACTCCTAACAAAGTACCTAGAGCATTGGCTTTTTTTGTAACAATACCCAGTAGAAACATACCACCTAAACCAGCTGTAAGAAGACCGATAAATAACAAAAATTGATCCCAAAGCGATTTTATGTCAGATACTGACATCCATAATGCCAGTAGTATTCCTAAAACCCCTATGACAACTGTGGTAACCCTCGCTGTTTTTAACAATTGGATGTCAGAGGTTTTAGGCTTAAAATGTTTGTAGAAATCGTTACAAAAAGCGGTTGATACAGAATTCAAACTGCTGCTGATACTTGACATGGCGGCTGAGAAAACAGCAGCAATCAATAAACCTGAGACGCCATTCGGCAACTCATTAACAATATACCATGGAAAAATAGAATCATTGTTTGAAACATTAGGAATTAGCCGCTCTGGAAAACTGGAGTAAAAAATAAACAGTAAGGTACCGAGACTAAAAAAAATTATTGTGGCAGGCAAAGTGAGGGCCGCATTTATATAGGAGGTCTTTTGTGCATCTTTCACGGTATTACTTGTCAAATAACGTTGCACTACGGTTTGATCAGTTCCTTGAGTAATCAAAGCCGAGGCAAGACCTCCTAATAAAACTACCCAGAATGTGGATTTTGTGAAATTCAGATCCATATTGGCAATATTGACTTTATTATTATCTACCGCTATTTGATAGGCTTCTGGAATAGAAATTTCTGTCTGATTAAAAAGCCAAAATAACGCAAGAATACTTCCGCCTAAAAGAACGACGACCTGTAAAACATCTGTCCAAATAACTGCTTCAATACCACCAAAAGTTGTATATATTATGCATAAAACACCCATAATAAGAACGCATATTTCTACAGGTATGCCTGTAACTATAGAGATGGCAAGAGAGGGTAATAACAGAACAACTCCAATTCTTCCTATTTGAAATAAAATAAAAGACAAACTACCTATGAATCTAGCTAAATAATTAAAACGATATTCTAAAAACTCATAAGCGGTTGTGATTTTAATTCTATTAAAATACGGTATAAATAAAAATGTTATGACTGGAACAATTAAAATTGCAGTCATATTTATTGTGAAATAAGACCAATCTGTTAAAAATGATTTTGCAGGCACCGCCATAAAAGTAAGCGCACTTAATAAAGTTCCGAAGACACTTATTCCTGCCGCCCACCAAGGAACCCTGCCACTACCTGTAAAATAATCTTTTGTAGAATGCTGTTTTTTTGAGAAATAAAGACCAATTAATAAAGTGACTAATAAATACAATGTCAATACACTATAATTAAGCCATCCGAATGAATTTTTTAATTGTTCTATAAATATTTTTTTTGAGGTCGGGGTTCTCACTCCTGGTGCGATTTCACCGGAAATGATATAGAAAAAATCATTTTCTTGAAAAGACAGCGCAGTTACGGGTATAGTGTCCACAATTGCATGATAACTAGTAAATTTTTCCGTAATTGTATTAAAGCTTATCAAATCATTTTCAAAACCTGAATGCTCGCTTAGAATTTTATTTTTCTTCTGTATTAGTTTTATTTTTATAGAATCATTTGATTCATTGTATATGTTTTGATTTAATTTTTCAAGGGCGGAAAACAGCTTCCCATCGTCCCCTCCATATAACAATATATTCATTGACCCTTTTGCTTCAGTGGCAGCTCCCATAATAACCCTCTTACTATTATCTACAAGAATTGGTTTTGGAGCGTTCCACTCTTTGTTGACAAGATCATAAGAGATATAGGTATTATGTAATTGCGATATTTGGCCATTTGCCTGATTTCTGCCTCCGAAAACAAATAATTTTCGACCAAAAGAAGTTTCTTGGATTGCGGTACTATGAAAACTACGTGGCAATCCAGGAAAATCGGGTAATCTTTTCCAATCCTGCTTCAACTTCAAGTCCATTACATATACAGTATTATATGAAATGTTCCCATCGGTACCTCCAATGACATACACTTTATTGTCTTCTACCATAGCAGACATATGAGCCATTGGTTGGGGAAGGGAAGGGAAATCTTCAAGGTCGACTTCCTGACTAATTGGATTATAGTTCAACAAGAAAACCCTATCGGAGGTTTCAACAGAATTATTACCACCAATGACTAAAATTCCTTCCTGCGTTTGAACAGATGCACCGTAGGCCAAAGGAATTGGCAGTTCTGTATTCGAAATCCGCCAAGTTCCTTTTTCAAAAATAAAAATAGAACGATACCATTTTTTTTTCCCTCCTTGCCAAGGAACAGTATATGGAAAGTTGGCGCCGCCTGCTGCAATTATAACACCATTATCTATACCTCCCATCATACCCGCATAACCCACCGATTTGTCTGTATGAGGTGCAGAGGGCAATCTGGGTAAAATACTTGTAGCTACATCCAATTCAGGAACAGCTTGTTTTTCAGGTGTTTCACAAGAAAATAATGCAACACAAAGCAGTATGGACAAGAAAAAACCTTTTAAAGGCTTACACTTTAGATAAAATGGCATGATCAAAGTAATTTATTTTTTGTAATGCTGCTTCTAAGGTCTTATATTCTTTGGAAGTTAAGGGAATGACAGGGGATCTTGGAGGTCCAAAATCATGGCCCGCCATTCTCATTATTGCCTTTTGTGCTGCAAGTCCGTCATATTTTAAGAAGGTCTTTATGATTAGCACTATTTGATGATAGTAATGTAATGCTTGTTCTTTTTCGTTTTTGTCGTAGTTTTCTAATAGTAATTGGTAAAGAGGAAGCATAAAATTATAGGTACTGCCCATAAATGAATCCACACCTAAGGCCAATGCAGGTAAAAACAATTCGTCGACTCCGAAATACATCTTATATCGATCACCGTATTTTTGCCTACATAGCATAAAATCATCAATTGTGCCGGCCGTATATTTTATCCCTCCTAATTGAGGTAACCGCCCATCCAGTTGATCTAAAAATGAAAGCATATTGAAATTCAAACCTGTTTTACTAGGAATATGATAATAGATAAATGGAATTTTATCTTGACATTCAGAAATTTTTTCAATTCCATAAATCAATTGGTCAATAGTGCTTATAGGATAATAACTTGTCAAAGTAGCTGATACCGCATCTGCGCCCATCCTTACGGCATGGTGTATTAAATTCCTGCTCACTTCATAACTGGTATGACTTACATTAACAATTACTGGAACTCTATGATTTATAGCCTTTATATATCGTTCTGTAATTAGTTTTCGATCTTGTAAAGCCAATGAAAGTCCTTCTCCCGTACTTCCCATCAAATAGAATCCAGAAATACCATCTTCAATTAATTGGTCTACTAATTTTTGAATTGGCTTTAGATTTAGGTTTCCATCTATATCAAATGGACTAAATCCAGCGGCAATTAATCCATGTATATCTATTTTCATCATATTGTATATATTTATTTATTTATTTATTTTTACGAAAAATTCTGGAATTATTTTTTTTGCATGTGGTCTTAATTCTTCCGCTAGTTTAGAATCAACACTTTTGTACGGCCAACGTAGCTTTGGTTTAAAATCTATCCAATTTCCAATTTGAACTAATAACTTGTCCATAGCCATATTGGAATAGTTGTCCTTTTCAATTAAGGGTGCAATATATGTGCTCATAAATACTTGAATACGTTGTTCTAGTGCAAGAGCACTCTCCATATCGGTTTGAGTTAAATTGTACCACTTTTGTGCAGCCTTGGGATTTAAACAAGCCATATTGGAATATGCACCATGAGCCCCATTTTTTATTCCTGTAGCCAAATGATGACCAGGAATAAAAACGGATAAGTCTTTTGCAATGAGTTGAGTCATTTTAGTGTACCATTCCAAATTTCCTCCTGCTACTTTTACCCCAATTAAGCTCGGAATCATTTTTTTCATGAACGCTAGATCTTCTAAACTCCAGACTTTCTTCGCATGAGGTGGGTTGTATAAAATCATACCTAAATTATCAGAAATTTCCTCCATCCTTTTTAAAAAATTAATACTTTCATCTAAAGTTGGCACAAACCAATCAGGTAAAATCACCTGTACTGCGCTTGGCTTGTAATATCTGATTCTCTGTAACCTTTCCAATGAAATTATTGGACTCATATGACTTACTCCAATCTGGAAATTCATATTTGCCGACTGGCACTTATTTGCCAATAAATCTGTACATCTATCAAACTCATCTTCTGTGATATTATAGAATTCTCCTGCAGAACCATGGGAATAGATCCCATCTACTCCCATGGATATTATTACATCTATCTCTGTACCTAAAAGACCATAATCTATACTTCCATCAATATTTATAGGTAAAATGAGTGTTGCCCAATTTCCCTTGATTTCATTGAACTTTTTTAATGAATTCATATATGTTTTAAACCAGAGGTTAATTAAATGCAGGTTTTAATGCTTTTTCCAGATCTGCCACAACTACTACTATAAATTGAATAATTCTGAAACTTCTGTCTCCGAGAGTGCTCTCCGGTAAAGCATCAAATCATCCAGTTCTCCCATATAATAGTTTGAGAAGTTGTCTCCGGAGGCTTGGGCTCCTAAACTGAAATTCTGTTCGTTAGAAACATCTTTAAATGCTCCAGTTCTGGCCCCTATGAGCGATCCATCAATATACAGTCTAGAGTCGTCGCCTTCACGGACAAATGTGGCAAAGTGCCATTTGTCATCTGTAAGTATTCCTGACAGTGCACTGAGCGGTATGTTCAATATGGCTCCACCTGTTGGGTCTTCGACAGCGGCTCTTGCTACTCGGCTGTCCGTATTGTCATTCAAACGGAACCAAGCCTGATTGTCGCCTCCTCCGTTCTTACCGCTTTCTTGATAGACCATCATTCTAGAGGTGTTGTTTGTTTTAAACCAGACGCCGATTGTAAAATTGTCTGTACCAAAATTCATCGCATCATTATCTGTAATAGAGATATGGCCAGAACCATCAAAAACTGCAGTGCCGTTTTCATTCATATGACGGTCGGTACCTGTAAAATTTACTGTACCCATAACATTATGGTCTATACTATTCGGCCCAAAATCATTGGCATTGCCATCTAACGGAAAATATCCTGCCAGATCATCTCCTGGAATCACAGTTATAAAATCTTCTTCTACAATTTCTGAAGAATTAGTAGTATTCGATGCCGTAAAAGATACCCTATATTTTCCTGGTGTCTCATACACTACTGTTGGATTTTGTAGATTAGATGTTGCTGGTGTTCCTCCCTCAAAAGTCCAACTCCAATTTGTAGAAGTACCCACGGAAGTATCTGTGAAAGTAACTGTATTACTAGTATATGTGTTTTTTGCTGAGGTTTGGAAGCTGGCATCAATAGAGGTGACATCAATTACATTTATGAAGTCTGCCTTTACCACCTCGTCAGAATTATCCTGATTTGAGGCCGTTAGTCTAACAGAATAAACGGTCGCCTCACTAAAGGCTATAACAGGGTTTTGTTCTGTAGAGGTTATGGTACTGCCATTTTTAGGAATAAATTCCCAATTCCACGAGGTGGGAGACCCTGTAGACAAATCTGTGAAAACAACATTTTCGTTTTGTATCGCACTTACATCACTTGCACTAAAATCTGCAACCACTTCCGATGCGCTTACCGTAATGAATGATTCTTTTGTCAGGGTCTCAGACTGTACAGAATTCCCAACTTTTAACGTAACGTTGTAACTGCCAGGAGCTTCATAGGTGATTGTGGGACTTTGAAGATTTGAAGTTGGGGGAGTACCTCCCTCAAAAGTCCAATCCCATTTGGAGATATCACCAATAGATAAATCGGTGTAACTAACTTCTTCGTTGGCACTGATATTTTGAGTGTCTGCTTTGAAATCTACCCCAATATTTGACTTTTGTATGTCATCCTCATCGCAGGCGTAGAAAAAACTCATTAACAATGCACTTGCCATAATAAATATTTTATTTTTCATTGGTTTTAGTATTTGAAATTTATAATAAATAAGTGTTTTTTTGTTTTAGTCAATTTTATCAAGTGATATAGTTTCGAACGAAATACCTTGATAACGATCAGCAGGAGTATCTCCAGCTTCGTACAGAATTGCGACATGTCCATTCTGGTAATTCTCCAAATCGGAATATGCGGCAAACCCACCGTTCAATCTTAAAGATCTTGTCCAGGTGTCCCCATCATCTTCGCTTAATTTGATTGTCATATCCTTACGGTCATTCAAATCTGCAGGATTGGAGAACAACAGGATGTTTTTATCATAATCATCTCCGACAAAACTGTACCTATGCAGGCTAGCCTGTACTCTTGGGCTAATAAGTGCATTATCCAGACCTTTGTTCTGTAAGGTCAATCCTCCATCATTACTTATGCAAATCCTTCTTCTTTTCTCAGTTTGGGAACCGTTTCTGCTATTTAACATGATATCATTATTTGATAATTCTGCTGCTTCGCATTCATTGGAGCCAAACTCGGGATCTACCCCGCCGATAGCCCAATTTTCACCATGATCATCAGAATATATAATATGTGAGGATCCAACCCGGTCGCTGTTTATAAAATTACAGCCTACAATAAGCCTGTCTTTATAAGGGCCTTTACGTATCTGTATCCCAGATCCGGGACCAGTGGCATACCATCTCCAATTTGCTCGTTTTACAGAAGCTGTGATTTCTACAGGGTTGCTCCAGGTTACACCTTTATCTGTAGATTTTATAACATAGGGTCTTCTCGTGTCAACACCTGTTCCTCTGATGATTGTGCTTATAGTATCTTCTCCTGCGTTCCATGTAGATAACAGGATAATCTCACCCGTGACTTTGTCATAAATTGGTGAGGGGTTACCACAAGTGTTTCCTCCATCGTCCCAAATGATGATATTCTTACTCCAGGTGAATCCATTATCCTCTGATCTTCTTACAACCAAATCTATATTGCCAGAGTCTCCTCCGCCTTCTTTTCTTCCCTCGGCAAATGCTAGAAGCGTTTTTTCATCCACTCTCAAGAGTGCTGGTATTCTATAGTATGCGTAGCCTTCTTGATTCCTGCTAAAAAGATAGTTCAAGCCATTGCTTCCTGGATATTCTAAAGCGTCAGGATCTTCTGGCGGGTCAACCACAGGGCTACCTCCCGGATCGTCAGAACAGCTAACAGTAAGGGATGTTAAAAGTAGCAGCATCCAAATAGAATAATTTTGAATCCTATTGTTTATTAACGTGTTGATATAAATAAGTATCATATAAAAAAGGTTAAAGAAATTATTTTAATTTAAACAAGAATTAAGAAATTTTTCTTGATTACTTGTGTCGTTTTCAGTGAGTTGAAAGCATCTGATATTTATATAAATTCTAGTCATAACCAGGCGTTTGTTCTATAAGATCGTTCTCTGCAATCAAGTTGTCATTTACAGGCCATAGTAACGGAATGTTTGAGCCCTGGAGATTGGGAACTTGGTTGTAGATATTGATGGTTCCACCAGCATCAAAACGTACCAAGTCCCAATACCGTTTGAGCTCTAAAAACAACTCACGGCCTCTCTCATCCAAGATTTCTCGTTCAATTGTATTCTTGTCCAAAGGACCATTGTAAAGACCCGTACCTGCTCTCTGTCTCACTAAATTTAAATCGGCAACTGCCTCAGGTATTTGATTTAATGCAGCCTTTGCCTCTGCTCTTAATAATAACATATCTGCCCAACGATATACAATAATGTCATTATCATAAAAAGTATCATTGTTTGCATTGGTTCCTTTGAATTTATTTTGAGCATAAGATTCTATGTCAGGCTCAGATCCAGGATCAGGGCCGTCTGCCACCAAGATCGGGATAATGCTCTTATCCAGTCTTTGGTCAGAAGAATTTGTATATAGATTAATAATATTATCACTTGGTCTGTAATTTGCACGAGCATTAAAACTAGTTGAGGAAGGCACGTCAGGATTTAAAACCCTGTCTATTGTAACGCCAGAAGGAGACACTCTGCTCGCATACATTCCATGTTGCTCATTGAAATCAAAGAAGATTGAGAATATAACTTCGCTGTTGAGTTTTGTATTGAAAACATCCTCAAAATCACTCAAGAGACTTACACCAGAAATTTTATCGATAGCTGCAATCGCATCTTGAAAATCTGATGCACCGCCGCCCAATACTTTTCCGTTCCACATCTTAGAATCTGCTAAAAGCGCATAGGTCGCTGGTCTACTAGCAGCGTATTTTGTATTATTGAACCCATCGCTAGGAAAACTTTCTATTGAATTGTCCAAATCTTCAAAGATTTGAGCCATGACTTCTGAAACGGGCGATCTGCCGACTACAGGAGTGTTTTGGTCAACGGGCTCTAAAATCAACGGCACATCACCCCAAACTCTAATCATTTGAAAGTACATAAATGCTCTAAGAAAATAGGCCTCTCCAAGTATTTGTCCTTTAGAAGCTGAACTATTGAATTCGGCATTTTCCGACCCGCTAATGATTAAATTGATATTGTTTATCAGGTTGTAGTATACCCTCCAGTTCAGCCCATTACCTCCGTTAAGGTTCTGTGCCCAAGAATCTGATACTGTTCCAATAATACCCACATCAAAGGAATCACTTCGGTCTTCTCCAAAAAGCGTTGTGTTATATTGATCTCTATTGGCATCGTAAAGACCTGTTAAGATGGCCTTAAAATCTTCTTCAGCCACAGGAAAATTACCTTGTGTTATTCTTGATGGTATTTCTACCTCTATAAAATCTTCAATACATGATTGGGCGCTTAGAATACATAAAAAGCCTAAAATTAATTTTATACGAATAGTTTTCATTTTGTTTTTTTTTAAATTAAAAAGTCACATTTAAGCCTACAATAATCTGAAATGGTCTAGGATAAATCCCTTCATCAACAATATCATAAACCTCTGGAGTCAAACCATCATATTTAGTTAAATAACCTAGATTATAAGCACTTAAACTCAAATTTAAACCTGACAATCCTAATGTGTCCAATCTACTGTCTTTTACGTTGAAATCGTAACTCAAACTCACCTCTCTAAAGGCAAGGAAATCCCCGTCTTCCATGTACAGCGTGCTGTCGGTGCCGCCACCGACTCTATTTCCGATATTGGAATTGGAAGTCCCTAACAGACCTCTAATATGATTTCTATAGCCATTATCAAAATCGGAGGCGTTGTCATACCTTGGATATTTGGCTATGTCTCCTTGGTTCTGCCAGAAATCATCCCGTAGCACATCGGTCAAGGTCATCACATTGTTACGTGCGTTTGCATTTGCCCTGGCTCTCCATCCATTTGAAATAACATGCCCCAGTGCATAGTCCATAGCTATTCGTAAATTCAAACCTTTATAATTAAAGTTATTAACGAACCCGCCAGTAATATCTGGGGTTTCGTACCCTACAAAAACTAAATCTTTTTCGTCAATGATGTTATCATTATTGACATCTCTCCAAATAGCATCACCTCCATTTTTCGGTACTCCAACTTTGGACCCAGAAACAAAAGTGTCAACAGGGGCATTGGCAGCATCTGCATCAGTAGCATAAACACCTATTAAATCAAATGCCCAAATTCCATAGGGTCTTTCACCTTCTGCCAATCCTCCAACTTCTATTTCGCCACCCTCGGGATTATAAACTACTCCTCCAAGAATCCTATTCTTGTCTCTTCCATTTTCTGGGAGCTCTTCAACTAAAGTTTGGTTATATGCAAAATTAAAATCGGTATGCCATTTGAAATTTTGTGTTTTTACGATATCGGCCCCTAATTCAATTTCGAATCCCGTATTGCTTAGACTGCCAAAATTATCTCTAATAGAGTTGAACCCAGTCTGCTGTGGAATTAGTCGGCTTACCAAACGGTCTTCCGTTAGCTTCCTGTAAAAGTCAATAAGTACATTTACTCTGTTATTAAAAAAAGCCATATCTAAACCAACATCTAATGTGCTTGTAGTTTCCCACTTTAATCCTGTATTGGAAAGTCTTGATAATAAAGCACCACCCTGAAAATTATAGGATCTTGTACCAAATTCACCTTGGGTATCTTGTATTTGTAAGCCAGCCAATGACCCTGCTTGTCCCCAACTTCCTCTTAATTTTAACTTGTTAACAGTTTCGAATTCCCAAAAATCTTCTTTATGAATATTCCAGCCAGCAGAGAAAGCAGGAAAAAAGGCGAATTTATTGTTTGGTGCAAATTGGGAGGCTCCATCATTTCTGTAACTGGCTTCTAAAAGATATTTACCTTGATAATCATAACGAATTCTTCCGAAATTACTAAAAAGCTTATTTTCAAAAATATTACTCGTTACTCTTTCGAATTCAGTAGCTGAGGCGTTTAGGGTAATGATAATATCCGTTGGTGCATTCGATCCTTCTCCTGAGATAAATTCTGTTCTTTCTTTTGTGTAGTTGATACCAAATAAAAAATCAAAATTGTTGTCTCCAAAACTTTTGTTATACTTAAAGACTCCATTCAGTAATAATTGATTGAACCCAAACTCGTCTCTTTGTGCGCTTCTGGTCGGAATTTCGGGAGATGCTCTTTCAAAAAAGTTTAATGTACGATCGTCTCGAAAAAACGACACAGAAGGTTCGAATGAAAAGCCTTCAAAAATTCTCCAGGTAGCTCCTAAATTAAGGGTTGTCAAATACCTTTTTCTATCAAAATCCCTGTAATATAATTCGTGTAATCTATTTCTTGGCGAGCTTGTACTTTCACCTAAGGCTGGTGTGCCATCATCATTTAGCAATCGAAGCGTATGAGGCAGTCTTGAGGATCTGTTAATTGTATTTCTGTCGCTTATCGCAGATTCATCTTCCTGATAGCTAAAGTTAACTCCTCCATTTAGCGTTAAGTTCTTTCTAACATCAAAACTACCATTAAATAAACCAGTGAACCTATTAAAGCCTGTACCTAAAATTGTTCCTTCCTGATCGATATAGCCTAAACTAATGTTGTAACTCCCAGTTTCGCTACCACCATTGGCGCCTATACTTAAATCATTTAACTGCGCAGAGTTAAAGAGGACGTCATTATAATTATTATCTTTAAAAATTAATGTTTTATTAGTAACTGGATCCACAAGTGTTTGAAAACCTTGGTTTTCTAATAGGTCTGAAACGTATGCTTGACCTTCAACACCAATTAAATCATCTAAGAAAGTTAACGTGTTTCTTGTGAAACCATATTGACCTCGTTTTGTTATTCTTTGTGTTGAATATCCAAAAGCTGTATTGTCGAGTCTTGCTCCAGGACTTCCCAGATTGATACCTTTTTCCCCAGCTATTCTTGAGACCTTAATATAATCCGCTGCGCTTGTAAATGGATATTGTTCAATTTGTTTTGCTACACCTGATTTATAGTTTACAGTAAACTGCCCTTTGCTATTTCGTTTTCCTGACTTAGTAGTCACTAAAATAACACCGTTCGCTGCTCTAGCACCGTAAATAGTGGTTGATGCTGCGTCTTTTAAAACTTGTATAGATTCTATATCCAACGAATTTAAGCCGTCCAAACTATTTCTAAATACCCCGTCAACAATATATAATGGCGAATTGTTGCCGCTATTAGAATCAGGTTGCGTTCCACCACGCAAGAAAACGGTAGCAGCCTCTCCAGGTTGTCCAGATGTTGGTAGTATTGTTAAACCAGCAACCCTACCTTGCAAGGATTGAATCGCATTTATTGAGGGATTTTCTTTTATTTGTTCTGTTTTAACTTTAGAAATGGAACTACTTACCAGATTTCTTGATTGCGTGCCATAACCTACAACTACAATCTCATCTAATTGTTGCGAGTCGATCTGCATTGTAACATTTATTATTTTTTTTTCATTTACAGAAATCTCAGAAGTAATATATCCCAAATATGAAAACAATAGCGTGTCTGAATTTTCAACATTTATAGAATATTTTCCATCAAAGTCTGTGGTAGTTCCTATCGAATTTCCTTTAACAATAATACTTACTCCAGGAAGCGGAGTGCCCTTATCATCATATACAGTTCCGGTAACATTTTTTTTAGTTTGCCCATATCCATCGATTTGGCATACTAGTAGTATTAATATGAGTAGCTTATATCTCATTATTATAAGAATTTAGTTAAACTTAATTATAAAATTATATTGTCCTACAATATTATTATGCTAATGTATTAATATATTTTAATTTAACAAAGAAAATAGTTAACTTTGTTTTTTTTTATTATATAATTAAAATTAATTAGGCCTAAATAACTGTTCAATATGGATAAAGTCAAAATCAAACCCGTTCTTAAAGAAAGTATGGTAGATCAAGTAGAAAATAATTTGCGTTCTTTTATTAGAGAGAAAGGGTTTAAACCAGGAGATACTTTGCCAACAGAAAATGAACTAGCCACTAGTATGAATGTTAGTAGAAATGTTGTTCGAGAAGCATTAAGTAGGTTTCGGATGCTAGGTTTAATTTCTTCAAATAAGAAAAAAGGGATTCAATTATTAAATTTTGATATTTTTCCTGCTCTTGAACGTGTTTTAGATCCCACAGTAATGAGTAAGGATACTTTGCACGAACTTTTTGAATTAAGGATAATGCTAGAAATTGGCATGGCAGATGCTTTATTCCGAAATGTTACCAAAGAAGAAATAGATTTTCTTTATAAAATGATTGTTTCTTATGAATCTAATGAAAATAAAGAACAAACTAAAATAGATTATGAAATTGATTTTCATTCTTACCTTTACAAAATCACTAAGAACCGAACGCTTTGTGGTTTTCAAAAATACCTAAAAGTTGTGTTCGATTATGTTCTTAATCTTGAGGCGAATACGAATTTAAAAAATATTCCTGTAAAAAAAGTAAATCATTTAGAATTAGTCCAATGCCTAGAAAATGGAACTATAGAAGAATTTAGGCAAAAAATGCATGATCATTTTAATCCTTATGCTGTTTTAGGAATTTTTCTCAGAAATCAAAGTACAATTGAAGATTAGCATATTTTAAATGTATGGATTATTAAAAAACTCTTAGAAAAGAACAAGTAGAAAGCAAAAGTATTAAGGCACAAAAGAGCAGATAAGACACTTTAAAAAGCATATCATCCGATTAGAAGAAAAAGCTGGTATTCGTTTGCATCTATGTATGCGAGAACTATTTAGCTTAGTAGCTTTTGATAAGGAAAATTTAGACAAAAGAAAGTAAAGACGCACCCGACTTACCACTGATAAAATTACAGTGTAAGTCTAAAACTAAATAATTTTAATAGATTTGTGAATAGCAACTACCAAATAATTTACGTTAAATATCAACCAAATAAAATTACTTCTAAATCATAGGGAAGGCTTTAACCTTTAATTTAAAGTAAGAATCCCAAATGAAACAAAAGAAGTTATAGAAGAAATTTGTGCTTTTTCAAATGCATCTGGTGGTACTCTTATTTTGGGTGTAGATGATGCTAATAATATTTAAGGAGTTGCTTTTAATAATGCAAAATGTTCTGCATTACAAAATTCTATAAATGAAATTACACCCATATTATATTGCAATATTTCTACAACAACTATTGATAAATAGAAATTATAGCAATTGTAAGTTTCTTCGGGTATACAAAAAGTAATATTAGATTTTTTGCAAAATCTCTTAGAAGATTATAAAACCTGAAATTTCATTGAGATTTCACCTCTATTATTTTTGCGCAGACCCAAAAAATTTTCAAAATTATTAGGCATTTTATGGCACTTTTTAAGAGTCAAAAAAAGTGTCACAGAAATCATATGAAGCAGTTGATGTTAAGTAGAGATTCACATAACTTTGTAAATTTCAACAAAAAGCTATTAGCAAAGCTATTCTTTCTAATTTTTAACTACCATTGAAGTGATTTGTTTCTAATGAATTCAATACAATTGTTTTTTAATAGCACATAGCTAAAGTTGTGTAAGGCCTTCTTTTTTAATGATATATAATCAATTACAAGTGTACAGACTTATAAGTTGAAGGTTAGTTGTATTAATCTGGGGTTTTGTTGTAGAGTTATATTGTGTTTTTTTTGATTTTAGTTCCATATTAAAGACTAAAACATTAAGGATAGTGAATAAGGAAAAAAAACAAGAGAATTCTAAAGTGTATGATGCCATTGTAATTGGTACTGGTATTTCAGGAGGATGGGCCGCCAAGGAATTGTGTGAAAAGGGACTTAAAACCTTAGTGTTGGAGCGGGGTAGAATGGTTAAGCATATAAAAGATTATCCAACTATGTATGTAGATCCATGGGAGACTGAATTACGAGGTGAAAATACATTAGAAGATAAAAAAAAACAATATAAACAAAAACGGACTGGTTACACTACAAGACGCGAAAGTAAACATTGGTTTGTTAATGATTTAAAACACCCATATAACGAAACCAAACGCTTCGACTGGATACGTGGTTATCACGTTGGTGGTCGTTCCATTATGTGGGGCAGACATAGCTATAGGTTAAGTGATCTTGATTTTGAAGCTAACAAAAAAGATGGTCACGGTGTAGATTGGCCTATCCGTTATAAAGATATTGCTCCCTGGTATAGTTATGTAGAATCTTATATTGGCGTTTCTGGTAAAAATCTAGGTCTTCCTCAATTTCCTGACGGGGTATTTTCGCCACCTATGGAATTCAATTGTGTTGAAAGCCACCTTCAGGACAGTATTGCTAAAAATTATGACGATCGGATATTGACACACAGTAGATTGGCTCATATTACTGGTGATAAAGAACATGAAGGCAGAAGCAGGTGTCAATTTAGAAACAGATGTATTCGAGGATGTCCTTTCGGGGGGTACTTCAGTAGTAACTCCAGTACTTTGCCTGCAGCAGAGCGAACAGGTAATATGACGATGCGTCCTAATTCTATTGTTTATGAAATTATATATGATGATACTTTAAAAAAAGCAATTGGTGTTAGGGTTATTGATGCCGAAACAAAAGAGAAATATGTTTTTAATGCAAAAGTTATTTTTTGCTGTGCTTCATCTATGGCGACAGCGTCTATATTATTACAGTCTAAATCTAAAAGGTTCCCTAATGGATTAGGTAACGATTCTCTCGAGTTAGGGCATAATATTATGGATCATCATTTGGGTGCAGGTGCTTCTGGAAAAATTTCAGGGTTTGACGATAAATACTATAAAGGAATAGGTCCTGGTGGTATTTATATTCCCAGATTTAGAAATTTAGGAGATAAGAAAACTGAAACGAAGAAGTTTCTAAGAGGGTATGGTTACCAAGGTAAAGCAAACAGAAATGGTTATGATGAGCCTATTGCAGAGTTGGCATATGGCAAGGAATTAAAAGAAAAAATACTAGAACCAGGATCTTGGCGTATGATTTTTGGTGGTTTTGGAGAATGTTTACCAAACCATAATAATAAAATGACACTTGATTATGATAAGCTTGATGAATGGGGATTGCCAACGATTACATTTGATGCTGAATGGAAAGAAAACGAACTGGCTATGCGAGAGGATATTATAGAACAGGCTGTTGAAATGCTAGAAAAAGCGGGATGCACAGATATTAAGATACGTAACAAATTAAATGCGCCTGGCATAGGAATACACGAAATGGGAACCGCCCGTATGGGACGCGACCCAAAAACATCGATATTGAATAAAAACAATCAAATACACAGTGTCCCGAATGTCTATGTTACTGATGGTGCTTGTATGGCATCATCAGGGTGCACCAATCCATCGTTAACATATATGGCACTAACGGCTAGGGCTGCAAATTATGCTGCCCAGCAACTAAAAAAACAATAAATACTATGAAAAGAAGAGAGGTGCTTAAAAGTTTGGGTTTATCAGTCGGGTATGTTATTGCAGTTCCATCTGCATTAAGTATATTACATAGCTGCAATACGAAAACTAGCGTATGGAATCCTACTTTTCTAACTATAGAGGAAGGTATTATTTTAAAAAATTTGGTTGATATTATCTTACCTAAAACAGAAAATCTTCCAGGTGCTTTGGATGTAAATGTCCCTGAGTTTATAGATTTGTATGTTTATAAGGCTTATGATAAAAGAGAAAAAGAAGAATTCAAATTGGGTTTAGCTTCAATTATGATGGCTTTGAATGTATTTAAAAGAGAGGTTTCAGAATTAAACTCTAAAGATTATGACAATCTATTATCCAAATATTTGAAAGCGGATAGGAATCAGCTAATATTATTTTTAAAGGATAAAGAAGATAGCATTATTTTAAAAGCATTACAAGTTATAAGAAAATATACCATTTGGGCTTATAAAACAAGCGAGCAGGTAGGTAAAAATATATTGGCATACGATCCAATCCCGAGCATTCAAATGGGATGTGTATTGGTAGAAGATGTTACTGGAGGTAGAGCATGGTCTTTATAGATAATTGCTAATTTTAATACCAGAAAAGTAAGTAAAATCAATTTTATTTATTAAAACTAAAAGTCATCAAATAATAAGACAAAATTAAAATATATAAATTTTAGTATTAAAAAATCAAATACAAATCTTATAGAGTAAAGACTCTTTTTAGGTAAGGGTAAAATGGCAGGATGGTTTTAATGCAAGGAAATTCTAAAACATCAATAAAAAAGATGTTGTGGATATGAAGATGACTAAGGTATTAGAATCCGTTTATCATTTATTCTTTAAGGAGTATGCTTTTCGATAATTGCTTAGTATGAAATGCTGACTTAGAAAAAGTACATTTTAAAAATTGAATGAATAAAATTTGTAAAGAAATAGAGTAAACTAACAGAAATAATTTATCAAAAGAACAATAAAATATAATATTATGGCAAGCAAAAACAAATTATCAAGAAGAAGATTTCTGAAAAAGACAGCGGTTGGTTTTGCTGGTATTTCAATACTTCCATCATTAGGATGGTCTCAAGAAACTAAAACACCTACTATTATTAGACTTGGTTTTATAGGTTTAGGCAACCGTAGTCTAAAATTGGCTAAATCATTTTCGAATTTGCCAAATGTTGAAATCGTAGCATGTTGTGATGTGTACGCTCGAAAAAATATACGTTTTGCTAAGAAATTTATAAGTAAAACAAATACCTTAAAAAATGTAAGTAAAGAAGTTGATTTTTATAAGAATTATAAAGATTTAATTTCCAGGAAAGATGTCGATGCCGTGGTTATTGCAACACCAGATCATTGGCATGCACTAATAGCCATTGAGGCATGTAAGGCAGGTAAAGATGTTTATCTCGAAAAGCCTATGACTTTTACCATTAAAGAGGGGCAAGAACTGGTAAAAGCTGTTCGTAAAAATAATATAATCCTTGGTATCGGCAGTCAACAAAGGTCGTCTCCTGGATTCAGACACGGTATAAGTCTTATACATAATGGTGCATTAGGGAAAATTAAAACTGTTCACGCATATGTTGGAGGTCCGCCTAAACCCTACGACCTTCCAGAAGAGAATATTCCAGAAGATTTAGATTGGGATCTATGGCTGGGACCTTTGCCAAAGAATATTCATTTCAATAATCAATTGTGTCCTCCAATCAGCCTTAATCCACCTAAAGATGAGCAAGTATTAGCGGCATGGCGATGGTATAAAGAAATGGGTGGGGGATATACTACCGACTGGGGAGCACATATGTTTGACATAGCACAATGGGGAATCGGAATGGATAGAAGTGGTCCTGTTAGAATCTCACCCATTGGGAATAAAACGGAATTTTTAGAGTTCGAGTATAAAAATGGCGTAGTGATGACCACCAAGCCTTTTAACGAAAACAAAACTAAAGGTGTGAAATTTATCGGGGAAAAAGGATGGATTGAAATGTCTAGACGCTCTTTTAAAGCGTCTAATAAAGATTGGATTCCTACTAAAAATATGTCAAAAAAGCCTACAGAGTCACATTATGCTAATTTTATACAATCAGTAATTGAAAGAAGAGACCCGATTGTTCCTGTCGAAATTGGTCATAGCTCATGTACTGTTTGTACGTTAGGCAATATTGCTTTTGATCTTAAAAAAACCATAAACTGGGATCCAGACACACAAACGTTTACTAAAGATAAAAAAGCTACAAAAAAATTACATTATAGATACCGTAATCCTTGGAAATTAGGTTAATGATTGTAATCTTTTTAAATTCTATTGTTTGTGTAATGCTTTGTAAGGTATAGTAAATAATAAGCAAATTTTTAAACCATTCTTAAAATTGATTTGTTGCTGTTAACAATTTATATCAATTAAAAGGTTATAATAATATTGTGTTTTTTTAACTAAAGAAGTTGTAACATTTGAAAGTAACGTAAAAATATCTACGTAATGCCATTAGATTTACCCTTTCATAATAAAATAGCAAAAAAGAATAGAATAAAATAGTAAGATAATTCTAATCTACAAAAAAGATGATTACGGTGTCCAAGAAAATAAAAGTTCTTAGAAATAGTTTTAAATTGGATTATTTGAAATTTATTAAAATAATTACAATTGTAATACTCTTATTCTCCTGTAATAATATAAAAGATATTAAGGTAAGCGAAAAGCAAGCGTATGACCCGACATGGGTATCGCTAGAAAATTATAATTGTCCAAAATGGTTCAGTGACGGTAAATTAGGAATTTGGTCTCATTGGGGGCCAACGTCAGTTACCGAATTCGGCGATTGGTACCAACGTCATTTGTATATAGAAAGTCCTGAAACTATGGAAGGGTTTTCTCTATTAGATTGGGAAGCTGCCAGAGGAAAGATTGTGTACGATTTTCATAATAAGACCTATGGACATCCCTCCTTTGTTGGAGCTAAAGATATATGTAATTTATGGAAAGCTAATAAGTTCGAACCAGAAAAACTAATGAAATTGTTTAAACGTGTCGGAGCAAAATATTTTGTTGCATTAGCAAACCATCATGACAATTTTGATTTATGGGATTCTAAATATCAACCTTGGAATAGTATGAATATAGGTCCAAAAAAAGATATTGTTGGGTTATGGGAAAAGGCGGCACGAAAAGAAGGGTTACATTTTGGTGTAACTGTTCATGCAGCACGTTCGTGGTACTGGATGCAACCTGCACATCAAAGTGATGCACACGGACCATTAAAGGGCGTTCTTTATGATGGTGTACTTAGAGAAAAGGATGGTAAAGGAACTTGGTGGGAAGGCTATGATCCCCAAGATTTATACTGTAAGCCTATTAAGCCTAGGCAGAGAATACCCGACCAAGAATATATAGATAAATTTGTGTTGCGTACAAAGGATTTAATTGATTCTTATCACCCTGATTTGCTATATTTTGATGACGGTCAATACCCTAACGTGTCCAAAGATATTAAAGTTAATGCGCCCATAGGTTTAAATATGTATGCTTATCATTATAATCAACACGCTAAGTGGTCTGGGGAAAAAGACCAAGCAGTGCTTAATATAAAGCGCCCAAAAAGTAAAAAAGCGATTGTTTATGATGTGGAACGAGGAGCCTCAGGAAAGAAAATGAAATATCCATGGCAAACAGATACTTGTATTGGCGATTGGTTTTACAAAAAAAATGTTAATTATAAATCGGTAGACAAAATTGTAGATATGTTTGTTGATATAGTGAGTAAAAATGGAAATCTCTTATTAAGTGTGCCTCAACCCAACAATGGTGTACTCGATAATCAGGAAATAGCTATTCTTGAAGGAATTGCCGAGTGGATGGATATAAACAGTGAAGGAATTTATGCTACAAAACCTTGGGCTGTTTTTGGTGAAGGTTATGTGGCTACTCAAGGAGGACGTGCAACCGAACGTAAAGAGACTATAAATTATACTGGTGCCGATTTTCGTTTTACTCAAAAAGAAGGTGTGGTTTATGCCTTTGCTATGGACTGGCCAGACAAAGAACAGGCTGTAATTCAAGCGATGTCAAAAGACTCACCTTTGGTAAACGGAAAAATTAGTAAAATTACTTTATTAGGATACGGTAATTTGTCTTTTAATCGAGACAAAAATTCTTTAAAAATCAATTTGCCTAATCGAGTGGTAGGCAAGTATGCTTTTTGTTTTAAAATAGAAGGTTTAACAACTATTTTCGAGAACGGAAAGGATACATTGCTAAAAAAAGAATAAGCATATTTAAAAGTAAAAAAGAAACTTATAGAAAAAAAGGAGTAACAGCTTAATACATTATATAATACAAAATTTAGAATTTAAAAAAGTAATAAATAGCCAATAAAAAAATAGAATATGAGAGTACCATTAACTATTGTTAAAAAATCAATTTTTATTATTGGTTTTCTAGGATTATCAAGCTGTGTGGGGCAGACTGCTACAAAAAAAAACAATCCTAATATCGTACTTATTATGTCAGATGATCAAGGGTGGGGAGAAACAGGATATAATGGTCACCCCGTTCTTAAAACGCCTATTCTCGACGAAATGGCAAGAACAGGACTAAATATGAGTCGTTTTTACGCCGCTTCTCCAGTTTGTACCCCTACACGAGTTAGTTGTATGACAGGCAGACATGCTAATAGGTCAGGTGCATTTAGTTGGAATTGGTCAACCAGACCAGAGGAGATTACAATTAGTCAATTGCTTAAAAATTTTGGTTATAGCACAGGACATTTTGGTAAATGGCACATTGGTGCAATTAAAGAAGGGTCACCCGTTTCACCAAAAGCGTTAGGTTTTGATGAAAACGTATCACATGATAATTTTTTCGAAATGAATCCATTGCTTTCCAAGAACGGTGGAGAGCCACAAGTTTATGAAGGAGAAGGATCTGAAGTAATTGTCGCCGAGGCGATGAAGTTTATTGAGCAATCTAAAAAAGACGGGAAACCATTCTTTGTGGTTATATGGTTTGGTTCTCCTCATGCGCCTTATTCGGGCACAGAAGAAGATGTAAAACTTTATGAGCAATATGGCAATACAATAAGTAGGCGTTTTGCTGAAATTACAGCAATGGATAGAGCTATTGGTCAATTTAGAGATAAACTTACGCAGTTAGGAGAACGGTCAAATACTCTTATTTGGTTTAATTCTGACAATGGTATTCCAAAGTCAACTGAATTTACACAAAAAGAGCGTGAGTACTATTATAACGGTTCTTTTAGGGGGTATAAGGGAGATTTGACCGAAGGGGGTCTAAGAGTTCCCGCTATTATCGAATGGCCAGCAGTTATCGACTCTCCCATTGAGAGTAACTATCCTTGTGTTACCTCTGATATATTACCTACCATTTTAGAAATTCTAAAAATAGACGTTCCAGTTGAACGCCCGATGGATGGAATTAGTATATTACCAGTTATAAATGGCGAAAAAATAACTGTACGCAACAAACCAATTGGTAGCTGGGTATATCCTTTTAAAAACGAACTTATTAACGAACCTTGGATTAAAAATAGTGCTCTTAATAATATGATAACTTTTACTGCTAATAATAAGGATCCAGAAGCAAAAAATGAATTTGGTAATAAGAGAAATTTTGTCAATTATAAACATCCAGAAGTGTTAAAAGAACCGTTTTTCGGAAGAGCAACTTGGATAGACAATAATTATAAGCTTATTGTTTACAATAATCGAAAACGTGAGCTTTATAATCTACGCACAGATATTGGGGAAGTGTATGATATATCTAAGGCAAACAATAATATATTGGAGAGAATGTCTCAAGAACTTAAAGAGTGGCAGGTATCTGTAGAAAATAGTCTTGCAGGGAAGGATTATAAAAACTAATGTATTAAATATTGATTCTTTGTACTATCAATATGTATATACCAAGGCAAACTCACACTTATTTTTTTCTATGGATAATCTAATTTTTAAATTGAGTTGTTCATTATTATTGTATCTATTCTGTTCAATATAGTATCATAAAAAATATTATAAATAGTTTACTTTTTCATTTTCATTTTTTTTGTTAAAAATTAATTAATTATGTATTTTAAGTTTAAAAAATTAATAAAATAATAATATTTATATGCTAAATAGCATTATTATATAAAGAATAGGCAAAATAATATCATTTATTATGTTTTTTTAAATTTAAATTTGTATTTGTATGTAATTTACCTTAACTATATTAATTATGAAAAAAATCACTACTTTATTGATGACGATGCTATTTGCTTGTCTGTTCTCGAATGTCTATGGTCAGAGTTGGTTTATAACCGTATCTAACGATATAACGCCTTCTTATAATGGAGTATTGTTCTATAACGATCCTCAGCCCACTTTTACTTATAAATTAAAAAATACTGGTACAGGCAGTCAGACGGGAGTGCTACACGTTATTGTTCGTAAAGATGATGGTACCGAAACAGTTATTTTGCAAGAATCTAAAACACTAGGTGCAAATCAAACTTTTACAGGAACTTTGAGCTTGCCTACAAACGAACTTGGTTTTACGCAAGTGAAGGCTTGGGTAACAAATACTGGTAGTAATGCAGTTCTTTCACAAGGAGACCAAGGTCTTTCTGTAGTTAGTCAACCTCGGAATTATAACCAGTGGGATCCTGATTGCTTTGTTGGCGGTACTTACGTTAATGAAGTTGATGCAGGAAATCGTCTTGGTTTTAAATTCGAAAGATTTTATGTTAAATGGGAATCGGTTGAGGCGACACAGGGTTCGTTCGATTGGAGTGCGCTTACGAATGCAACGCAAGATTTGGCGGCTGGCAAGATTTTAGCTGTACCTGCAATCAGGGTAGAGACTTGGCCTTCGTGGGCACCTGTCTGGGATGATACGCCTGGTGCTAGTAATGCCACTTTTTTGAATGCGTGGGGAAATATGGTAAAAAAGACTGTAGAGAAACTGATTGCTATGAACATAAGTGTAGGTGCTTATATGATAGGTGCCGAGCCTGCACGTTCGTTAGGATCAAAGAAAGGATTATGGTTAAGAAAGGGAGGTCTTTGTTATGCTGCAATGCTCGACAGAGCTATCACGGAAATTAATCAAACCGTACATGCAAACATTCCAAAAATTGCATTCTCAACAACACGCTTACATATTACTGCTAAAGATTCTTTTATTAGGCAAACCCATGAAACGGCTATCCAGCCATATCAATACATTTCACATCATCCATACCCTGCAACACAAAACATAGAATCAGGCACTGGGGCAAGTATGTCTGGTTGGGATGCTCCTAATTTTCCTGATAATTATGATGTGACTAGTGTTTGGGACGCAAATTTTCCTTATGCATATCAAAAAGCTCAGGATATGAGTTCTCAATTCGGTTCAGGTATTGTAAATATGTTTAATACCGAGGTGGGTTATGAAGTTAGGGGAGATTATGATTTGCTTTCGCCTCAGCTACGTATGCATGCTGCCTTTATTGCACAGACTTACTGTGTGGCAAGAGCGACACCGAATGTTAAAAAATTACTTTGGTACTGTTTCCGTTACGGCGGAGCTACCAAAGGATTCAATGTAACTGGTTCTGCTTCAGCACGACCTGCAGCCAGTACTATTGCAACAAATAACAACCTGCTTTATCATGCGAATACAGGAGAATATATTTGTAATCGAAAAGATTTGGCAATTATCCGTTATGACAAGCCAGCCGATAACGAAACTGTATTTGCTTTATTTAGATATAATGGACTGAGTTCGTTTAGTTCTTCAATTACTTCAAGTTCAGATGTGTACAATAGTTATGGGAGAAAAGTTGCATCAGGTAATTTCAATCAACAGTTGGGTGTTTTTCCTTATTACATAACTGTACCTACTGCTCAAGCAAATACAGTTGAAAATAATTTGTATGCTAGTGCGAATGTTGTAGAAGAAAGCGTAATCTGGGTAGAGCGATTTAATAGTGGATTGGGTAAGATGAATGCTTCTAATTCAGGAGTAACCATATCAAACGATCCGTTAAACACTTGGGAAGGTACTAAATCTGCAAAATTGTTAGGTGCTAACGCTATAATTACTTCTGATGATATTGATATTAGCACACAATCTAAGATCAGATTAGAATTCTGGTATATTGCCCAGAATATGGATTATAATCAGAATGATAGGATTAAGATGGAGTATTATACTACCGCAACAGGTTGGACGACTTTTGAGGATACAAAATTTGAGAAAGCGCATATAGAAGACCATTTCCATAATCCAGTTTATGAGTTTATGCCTTCTGATTTCTCGTTTGGGACAGATTTTAAAATAAGAATTACCAATACAGGAAATGATGCAGACGATGTTATTTTTATTGATGCTGTAAGAATCTATGCTCCAGTATCCGCACAATCTTCTAACCCATTGGTTCATATCCTTAAAAACAATGATTCTGGATTTGCATTAGATGGCGGTAATACAACTACTAATGGGCAACCAGTAGTGTTATGGAACGCAAATCCTAGTAATGTAAACCAACAGTGGGAAGAGATTGATAATGGTGGAGGATATTATTCTTATCAGAAAAAAAATACAAACCATTGTATAGATGGAGGTAACGGCGGAGCCAAAGGTCAAGATATTTATCTGTGGCCTTGTGATAATAGCAATTACAATCAACAGTGGAAAAAGATATCTTTGCCAAATAATACTTTTCGCTTAGAAAAGCGTAATGCTTCTGGGTTTTCTATTGATGGGAGTTCTCCTCCTGCTACAAAAGGAGACTCAATCTATCTATGGAACTCAAACAATAATAATGCTAATCAAAAATGGATTATAAATGTAGTTGGTTCGGCAAATAAAAGTGCCATCGAAAAAAAAAATATTGCCGACCAAACAAATGAGGAAAATGTTGTGAATATATACCCTAGTCCAGTAAACTCAAAATTGACAGTTCACCTCACTTCAGAGTCAAGTACAATAAATCTATACAATGCACTTGGTATGTTAGTCGGATCTAAGATAGCCAGCAAGGGTAGAGTAGAAATGGAAATGGGGCATCTATTGGCTGGTGTTTATTTAGTAAAGGTTTCCTCAGAAATTGGAGTTGTAACCAAAACAATAATCAAGGAGTAGTACAGCTATATTTATTATTCTAAAATGGCTAAAAAACCGTGCTTAACATATATATGTTAAGCACGGTTTTTTAGTTCATAAATTACGCAAATTTGCTTGCTTATTAAGGGGTAGTTTGTGAATTCTGGAGAATTTTTAATCATTTATATAGATAAAATCAGTAACGAGAATAAAATTTTTGTTTTAAAACTTGTTTTTAACAAACAGTAGAAAAACCAAATAGAAAATATAGATGAAGCAAAATCGGATAGAAGAGCTATACGTCAAGTCGGATAACCTAAACTTATAGCTTTTTTGTCGAATTATTTTTAGAAGCAGAATACCAATCTATGATTATGTATGTTCAATATAGTATCACTATAAAATTATAACAAAAAATTTATTTTTTGTAGCTAAAAATAATCGATTTTATATTTTAATTTGAATTAAATTATTAAAATAATAGTGTTTATGTTTTTATACAACATTATTGTATGAGAGATAAGCAAAATAGTATCTTTAAATATAGCGTTTTAGGTTTAAATTTGTAAGTAATTAACAGATAAATATATTAAATTATGAAAAAAATTACTATTCTTTTCGTAGTTATGCTCTGTGCGTCCTTATTCTCAAACGTCTACGGACAGAGTTGGTTTATTAAAATGGGAAATGATATAACACCCAATTATAATGGTGTATTATTTCTAGACGAACCAGAGCCAACTTTTACTTATCGTTTTAAAAATGTTGGAACAGAGACTCAAGAAGGAGCAATTCATGTTGCTCTCATAGATGATGAAGGTGATGAAACCATCGTGCGTGAAGAGACTGTTACACTTGATGCTAGCAAAAGTATTATTGGCTCAGTATCTTTACCAACTGATAAGTATGGTTTTACTGAGGTAAAAGCCTGGATAACTGATGTAGAAAACAGCGAAGTCCTTTTTGTTTCTAGGCAAGGTCTCGCTGTAGTCCACAAACCTCGGAATTATAACAAATGGGATCCCGACTGCTTTGTTGGAGGTACTTATGTTAATGAAGTTGAAGCGGGCGACCGTCTTGGTTTTAAATTCGAAAGATTTTATGTTAAATGGGAGTCGGTTGAGGCGACACAAGGTTCATTCGATTGGAGTGCACTTACAAACGCAACCCAAGATTTGGCTACGGGCAAAATTTTAGCTGTTCCTGCAATTAGAGTTGAGACCTGGCCTTCGTGGGCACCTGTCTGGGATGATACGGCTGGGGCTGACAACACTACTTTTCTAAATGCTTGGGGAAATATGGTAAAGAAGACTGTAGAAGAGTTGATTGCTATGAATGTAAATGTAGGTGCTTATATGATAGGCGCCGAGCCTGCACGTTCGTTAGGATCAAAGAAAGGACTTTGGTTAAGAAAAGGAGGTGTTTGCTATGCTGCAATGCTCGACAGAGCTATCTCGGAAATTAATCAAACCGCACACGCAAACATTCCAAAGATTGCATTTTCAACTACGCGATTTCATATAACTCACAAAGATTCTTTTGTAAGACAGACTCATGAATTAGCAACCCAGCCATACCAATATATTTCACATCACCCATACCCTTTATCACAGAATATTGAATCTGGCACAGGAGCTAATATGGCTGATTGGGATGATGCGAATTTTCCTGATAATTATGATGTGACTAGTGTCTGGGATGCGAATTTTCCTTATGCATACGAAAAAGCCCAATATATGAGTAACAAGTTTGGATTAGGCGTTGCTGATATGTTTAATACAGAGCTTGGTTATTCAGTCAGCGGGAGTTATGATCTGCTTTCGCCTCAGCTACGTATGCATGCTGCCTTTCTTGCACAGACTTACTGTGTAGCAAGAGCGACACCGAATGTTAAAAAACTACTTTGGTATAATTTCCGTTACGGCGGAGATACCAAAGGGTTTAATGTAACCAGTTTTGCTTCAGCAAGACCTGCAGCAAGTACTATTGCAACACATAACAACCTGCTTTATCATGCGAATACTGGAGAATATATTTGCAATAGAAAAGATCTGGCTATCATCCGTTATGACAAGCCAGCCGATAGCGAAACTGTATTTGCTTTATTCAGGTATAATGGGTTAAGTTCATTTAGCTCTTCAATTACGTCAGACGCAGAGGTGTATAACAGTTATGGGAGAAAAATTGCCACAGGTACTTTCAATCAACAGTTGGGTGTTTTTCCTTATTATATAACTGTACCTACTGCCAATGCGGATGCTGTAGAAAATAATTTGTACGAGAGTGCAAATGTTATTGAAGAAAGCGTTTTATGGTCAGAGAATTTCGAAGACGGGCTTGGGAAGATGGATGCCTCAAGTTTGGGAGTTACACTATCAACAGAGGAACTAAACATCTGGGAAGGGACTCAATCTGCGAAATTGTTAGGTGCTAACTCTGTAATTACTTCTGACGATATCGATATTAGCACACAATCTAAAATCAGATTAGAACTCTGGTATATTGCCCAGAATATGGATTATAATCAGAATGATAGGATTAAGATGGAGTATTATACTACCGCAACAGGTTGGACGACTTTTGAAGATACAAAATTTGAGAAAGCGCATATAGAAGACCATTTCCATAATCCAGTTTATGAGTTTACATCTTCTGACTTTTCATTTGGGACAGATTTTAAAATAAGAATTACCAATACAGGAAATGATGCAGACGATGTTATTTTTATTGATGACGTAAAAGTTTATGTGCCACAAAATGATTCAGATCCGCTCAGCACAAATGAGGAGTTGAGTATGTATGATGTTGTGAAACTCTATCCGAACCCTGTACAGTCTGATGTCTTTATCCATTTAGCAGCAAAAGCAGCTACTATTAATGTTTATAATGTAATAGGCGAATTAGTGGAGTCTAAAAATGCTTCTAAAGGAAAGGTTAAAATGAAAATAGGGCATTTGCCAGCTGGTGTCTATATGATACAGGTTTCTTCAGAGATAGGAGTAGTAACTAGAAAAATTATTAAGGAGTAGCCAATAGATTAAACTTTGATAGAATATTAAAAGACTGTAAGCCAGAAATATTCATAATTAGGAACGGTTTTTTTTATGATTATCAAGTTTTAAAAAAATGAAACAATAAAATCATAATATTTTAAAGGAGATGTTATTTATCATAAGTATTGTCTCCACCAACAACATAAATATGCACTGTAGCAAATTAGATTAAGTTAAGTAGAAGTATATATTAGATAAATTTTAAAGAGAATTTTTACTACTAATATTTTGTTGTAGTATTATGGTAATTTATTGCTAATTTCTCGAAGTGTATACATCATTTTTGTTATAATATTAAATAGATAAATTGTAAATTTCTTAATTATGAATAAGCCAATTATAAGTGTTTGTATGATAATTATTACAACATTCCTTTTATTAAGTTGTAATTTAAAACAGAAGGCAGATACCAAATCAGACAATGCAGACAATACACCTAACGTACTTGTTATTATGACAGATCAGCTAAATCCACGTGTATTAGGGTGCTACGGAGGTGATGTGAAAACACCAAATATTGATGAACTAGCAGAGGATGGAGCTATGTTTACAGCAGGTTATTGTTCGACTCCATATTGTTCTCCAAGCCGAGCTTCTTTAGTTACTGGGAAATATACCCACAACCATGGTATTGCCTCAAATTGTAATTTTGATCAATATGGTGCAGGGAAGCCAGAGATGGCTGCCATTGGACCAGATGATATTACTTTTGATGTTATTTTAAATAAAGCTGGATATGCCACACATCACTATGGAAAATGGCATTTAGCCAATACTCCTATGGATTCCGTTCCTAACCGTTCTTATTATCCATATCCTGATATGTATAATATAGATGTACAATATACCGAAGAGTTAACCGAAAGATTTAAAGAAGTTCAAAAATTACCTCGAGAAGATTATATGTTTTGGCAAGGATGGTATCTTCCTGTCGAACAAACGGATGAGTTTAAAAATGCTATTCAACCAGTTGTCGAGAATAACCAAACTGAGAGGGCGCAAGAATATTTTGGAAAAATTGGAAAATTATTGCTGGATGAAAGTGAAACCTTTGAATATCGTATTGCAGATAAAACTATTGATCGTCTGAATGAGTGTGCGAAAGATGGTAAAAAGTTTTCAATAACCGCCTCGTTTAATGTGCCTCACGACCCAAATGTAGCACCAGACCCATATTATTCGCAAATAGATTTTAATAAGCTAAAGTTAGCAGAAAATAGTGCCCGCGACCCTTATTTTAATGGAAGTTGGTCAGCTAGAGTCGTAGATCAAATGGGGGATGCTGGGTTGAAAGAGTTTATGCGAGTCTACTATGCGAATGTAATGATGATTGATGCACAAATCGGTCGTATCATGAAAGCCCTTGAAGATTCTGGACAGAAAGACAATACTATTGTTATTTTTACGGCTGATCATGGCGATATGTCAAGCGCTCACCGTATGGTTTGGAAAAGCACTGGTGCCTTTTATGATGAAGTAGCAGCTATTCCATATATAATTTCGTATCCAAATGCCATACCTGCTAATAAAAAGTATAATTTTCCTGCGAATATCATCGATTTTATGCCTACCATCCTTTCATTTACGGGCCAGAAAATACCAGAAGATGTTGATGGTGTAGATCTAGCTCCGTTCCTTACAGGAGAGAAACCTTTATCAGAAGCACCTCAATACACTATTTGCGAACGTATTCCTTTTGATCGTTCTACTCGTGGTTATGTAATAGATGATATTTCTCGCGCACAACTTATGATTCGAGATAGGCAATACAAATATTCTCTTTATAGAAATGGGTATGAAATGTTGTTTGATATGACCAATGATTCTGGTGAGTTAGATAATCTGGCCAAGAATCCTAAATACGCTTCGATAAAAGAAAAATTAAAAACACAGATGCTTAAAATGGCAAACAAATAAAAAATTATTCAGATGACTATTAAAAAAATACTATTGTGTGCAGGGTTCTGTTTTTTAATTATTTCGTGCAAAAGCAATTTGCCTGTTATAGAAGTTAATACAGCTAATACAATAAGTAAGAGCATCATAGGAAATGGTGTTCAATGGTCGGCTTATCCGCACGCAGATAGTAAGAACTCAGAGTGGGGAGCTCTTATGACCGATAAAAAATGGAAGGAGCTATATAAACGTCTCGACTATATGCGTCCTCATTTTATGCGAGTAATGGATCAGGCAAACTGGAGGTACTATAAAGGGTTAGATACAGATGGTCAGCCCATTTTGGAGTTTGATAATGAAGAAATTCAATCCTTGTTTAAAATTCTGGATTACTGTCAAAAAAACGATATTACGGTACTTATTGGTGAGTGGGGCACTCCGTACCATATGCACGATAAGCACAACACGAAAGATAAGTTGAATGATGCCACTGATCCACGGTGGATTTCTATGATTACCAAATGGATAGATTTTTTAATTAATGATAAAGGGTATACCTGTATTAAGTATTATGATTTTATTAATGAACCTAATGGAGCTTGGGCCTCAACATTGGGAAGGTATAAGGAATGGATCGAAGGCGTGAATCTGTTGCATCAATCATTTGAAAAAGCTGGTTTGCTTTCAAGCATTACCATAGCGGCTCCAGGTACAGTACCTATGGCCAATTCAAGATATGACAGAACCGTTAAAGGTCATGAATGGATGCTGAAAGTAGCAGAAGACCATGATGATATCGTGGGAGCTTACAACACACATATGTACACCTCTTACACCCAGATTGAAGAAGAAACCTTGGTGGATGATTATTATATTGCCCGTGATGTAAAGTTGGCCGATGAAAGAGGAAAGCCGTTTTTTTTAGGTGAAATAGGAATCAAAGCGTCAAAAGACCATCATAAGGCTGAAAACGAGGCGAGGGCGAGAAAAGATGGATTTGCATCATCTGATTCTAATCTATGGATTTACGAATTTAGTTACGGCGTAGATATGGTCAAAGCAGCCATATTATGTATGAATGCGGGAGTAGATGGATTGATAGCGTGGGATTTAGACGATGCCATGCATACAAAAGGAGATTTGGCTGATATTCACAGCCTGAAGCGCTGGGGGTTCTGGAACATCCTAGGAACTGAAATTATAAATCGACCTGAAGATGAAAAAATCCGTCCCTGGTATTATACCTGGAGCTGGCTCTGCAAGTATATTCCTCCAAAATCCGATATAATTAATGTTAAGAATATTAAACTTCCTGAAGGAATAAAGCTAATGGTTGCCAAGCATCAAAACGACTTTTCTGTTTTTGTAGTGAATGCCTCAGAAAATGAGATAAGTTTTAATTTAAAGATGGATATAGCAGAAAAAAAAGATTTCTTGTCCCATTCTTATCTAGAGGACAATTTCAATAAGAAGGAAATGGAAATGGTTATCGATACAAAAGAAGTGGGAGGCGTAGATTTAAGCCGAGGGCTCAAGGTGTCCATCCCAGAAAACAGTGTAAGAGTGTATACAACGATTCGTTGATCTTTCAATTTACTATATAAACCAGGAGACGAGGTAATTAAAAAATTTAAAGATGAGTAAAGAAAAAATACTAATAGGCCGGTTGTTCATATTGATGCAGCTTGTCTGTATGAATATGCAGATACTTGCGCAGACAACAGTTTCCTCAAAGACGAATACGAAGCCCAATGTGCTAATGATCATGGTAGATGATTTTAGGGAACAAGCAGGATTTTATGGTTATAGCGATATGCACACCCCCAATATGGATAAATTAGCTTGCGATGGAGTGGTTTTCGACCGTCATTATGTGACGGTTCCTATCTGTATCCCTTCGCGGGCAGGACTTTTGACAGGTACTCGGAGCGAACGGACTCACCAAGTATACGGCCCATTTATGATAAATGATGTGGAGGGAATCCAATATATGGGCAGAACTTTCAGCGAGAATGGTTATTTTACGGCCGCTTTGGGGAAAGTTTGGCATTCACCTCCCAAAGGGAAACTTATGGATCGTTTTGATGTTAAGGAAAAACCTGGTGCAAACAAACGATATGCATTAAAAGAACATAGAACCGCAAAATTAAAGATGGATACACCTGCGGTAGAAGGTCCCTTGGTCGTAAACGACACTTGTTATACAGATGGAATGCTTGCACAAAGGACGATAGGGCTCTTAAAGGAAAAGGCAAAAGCCGACCAACCTTTTTTAATGTGTGTAGGGTTTTCAAAACCACATCTCCCGTTTAATGCACCAAAAAAATATTGGGATCTTTATGACGGTGAGAACCCTCCTGCAACACCCTTACGTCTTAAATCTCCCAAAGGGATGCCCGATTATGGCTGGCGTAAAAGACATGGGTTATGGGGGTATACAGAGGGCTGGACTTTCGATGCTCCTCCAAATAAAAAGGAATCTATTCGTCTAAGGCATGCTTATGCTGCATGTATTAGTTATGTAGATGCTCAAATTGGCAAGATCATAAACGAAGTAAGAAGTTTGGGGCTTGACAAGAATACGATTATAGTTCTATGGAGTGACCATGGTTATCATCTGGGGCATCTCGGGATGTGGACAAAAAACACCAATTATGAGATGACAGCCTCTTCACCGCTTATTATTTCGGTGCCCGGCATGGAAAAAAACAAACGTACAGACGCCTTGGTAGAAACCTGTGATATATTTCCAACATTGATGGATCTATGTGACTTACCAAAATTAGAGCTGACGGATGGTGTCTCGCTTAAACCCCTCCTTGGTCATCCGAAAAAGGAATGGCATGACGTTGCTTATCATTGTTCCAACCGTTGGGTGCAAAACCCGGACGGAACAAAAAGCCATATGATAGGCAGAGCAATTAGAACAGATAGATACAGGTATATTGAATGGTATAAAGGATGGAACAAAGGTAAAATTTATGAAAAAGAGTTGTACGATTATAAAAATGATTACGAGGAAAGTAAAAATTTAGTGACTAAATCCAAATATAAAAAGCTTGTCAATACATTATCGGAACAGCTTTGGCAGTGGGAAACTCTAGGGAAGGGTATCAAATAATATCTTTAGGTTGTTTTTTTAACAATAAAAATGATGAGTTTTTCAAATCATATATAGAATACCTTACTGATGTCATATGAGATTTGACCAAGATGGGAAAATAACATTCGGCGAACTACTAATAAGACGTGTGTGTAGAGGGTTTGGGTGTGCTAATAGAATAATAGTTAATTTAATCCTAATTAAGAAAAAAGATGAAAAGAGTTATATTTTTTATTATCGTATTATGTTCAACGCTTAGCTTATATGCTATTCAAAAACAAAAAAAACCAAATGTAATCATATTTATGGTTGATGATATGGGGTATGGAGATTTGGGGTATACTGGTGATATGAAAATTGAAACCCCAAATATTGATAAATATGCTGAAGATTCTATGGTTTTTACTAATGCCTATGCTGCAGCACCAGAATGTTCACCAACAAGGGCATCGATTCTTACTGGCAAATATCCAGCAAGACTACATATTACCAGTTGGATTCCGCCAAATCCCAAATCAAAAGGAAACCGTTTCAAAGAATGGAAGTTTCCTAAGGAAGCTATGCAAGTAGAATTGGAAGAATATACCCTTGCTGAAGCATTAAAAGATGGCGGATATAAAACTTGTCATATAGGTAAGTGGCATATAGGTACGGGTAATTTTACTCCCCCTAATCATGGCTTCGATTATACTATAGGATTGTGGGATGGTCCAATATCAAGAGCATGGTTTTCACCATTTCGCAACCCTACACTGCCAGATGGCGAAAAAGGACAATACCTTTCAGATCGCTTGACAGATGAAGCTGTAAAATTTATTAAAGAAAATAAAGAAGAGCCATTTTTCCTTAATTTTTGGCATTACGCTGTGCATCGTCCACTAAAAGCAAAAAAAGAAAAAATCCAAAAGTATCTAGATAAAGGTTGTCCCGAAAAAGGTTTTCAGGACGCTCATTATATGGCTATGAAAGAAAGTGTTGATGAAAGCTATGGAAGAATGATGAAGGCGTTAGAAGAAGAAGGGATCTTGGACAATACCATAGTGATTTTCTTTTCCGATAATGGAGGTATAGAGGGGCAGGCTAGAAACCATCCGTTTCGAGGAGGTAAGAAGAATATGTATGAAGGGGGAATAAGAGAGCCGATGTTTGTGCATTATCCTAAGAAAATAAAGAAAAGCTGTGAGACGGAGGAGGTTGTGAGTAGTATTGATTTTTATCCCACTATTCTAGAATTGACAGGAGTTGAGATTGGAAAAAGGCAACACGTAGATGGGGTTAGTTTTGCTCCAATTCTAGAAGGTAAAAGATTAAAACGTGATGAGCTTTATTTTCATCATATTACGGCACATAGATTTGGTCCTTCCACCGCCGTTAGAGTAGGCGACTATAAATACATCAATTTTTTCGGGGCAGGCAAAAAAGAGCTATACAACTTGAAAAAAGATGTTGCTGAGGAAAACAACTTGGTTAGAACAGAGGCTGGATTAGTAAAGGAAATGCAACAGAAAATTGAAAAGTGGCGAAAGGAAGTGGGTGCGCAGATGCCATTTAAATAGATAAAAGTAGATTGTAGATTCGTTATTTTTTTCTTTTAAATTAAAAATAAAAACCTAGTTGGAGATTACTTTTCGTAAAGTTATTATATCGATTATGATTTTAAATATCGCATATATGCTCCTTAAAATCTATATCGGCATTATACTTGAGATAGATTATATACGGCATCAAACAACTAAGTTGGTATTATTTATAAAAGATTTTATCTTGCCATTAGTTTAATTTTAAAAATACAAACAATAAAGTGTCTCTATAATTCTTCTCTCCCAAGTTTGCAAGATACTTGAGACTGCGGAGGCAGATTAGCTTATCTATAAACACTTAATATACCAAAACTATATTTTTCTGAAGCAATATTGTATTAATATGGAGATTTGTTGTAGTGTGTCTATGTTGGTTTTTCTGAAATTTACCTAATCAATATTAAAATTTAAAATGAATAGATTTTTTATGCTTTTGGCAATTGTGTGCTTAATAAGTTGCAATTCATCTGATAGGAAAAAAGAACAAGATATTAGTACTGGGCAGAAAACGAATGTTCTTGTTATTATGACCGATCAACTTAATCCCCAAGTTTTAAGTTGTTATGGTGGGTATATTAATACACCTCATATAGACAAGCTTGCCAATGAAGGAGCTATGTTTACTGCTGGGTATTGCTCTACGCCTTTTTGTTCGCCTAGTAGAGCTTCTTTCGTAACTGGAAAATACACTCACAATCACGGGATTCCTCACAATTGTAACTTTGACCAATATGGTGAGGGAAAACCTGAAATGGCTGCTATAGAGCCCACGGATACCACTTTTGATGTGATTTTGAATAAAGCAGGCTATTCAACACACCATTATGGGAAATGGCATCTGGCTAATGTGCCTATGGATTCTGTTCCCAATCGTTCGTATTATCCTTATCCCGATATGTATAACATAGATGTTCAATATACTGAGGATATGAAAGAACTTTTTGCTAAAGTTCAACAACAACCCAAAGAAAGTTATATGTTCTGGCAAGGGTGGTCTTTGCCCGTAGAGCAAACCGAAGAATTCAAAAAGGCAGTTAAACCTATTGTAGAAAGTGGAAAAGGAGAATGGGCAGAAGAATATTTTGGTAAAATGGGTAGGCTTTTAATGTCCGAAGAGAACACATTTGAGTATAAAACTGCAAATAAAGCTATAGAGCGATTAAAAGCGTGTACAGATGCTGGTAGACCGTTTTCTATAACTGCTTCTTTTAATGTGCCACATGACCCGAATGTAGCTCCAGATCCATATTATTCAAATGTAAATATGGATGAGATAAAATTTGCGCCGAACAGTTCAAGAGAAAAATTTTTTGATAATGATTGGGCGGCCATATCTGTAGATTTGATGGGAGATGTAGGGTTAAAAGAATTTATGAGAATATATATAGCTAATGTTTTGTTAATCGATGCTCAAGTTGGTAGGTTAATGAAAGTGCTGGAAGAATCGGGGCAGCGTGATAATACTATTGTTCTTTTTACAGCAGATCACGGAGATATGTCAAGTGCCCATAGAATGGTATGGAAATCTACAAAAGCTTTTTACGATGAGGTAGCAACTATTCCTTATATTATATCGTACCCAAAAGCTGTTAAGAAAAATAGGGTATATAAGTTCCCAGTAAATATTGCGGATTTTATGCCTACGATACTTGCTTTTACAAAGCAAAAAATTCCGGATGATTTAGATGGTGTAAATTTAGCTCCTTTTATTACAGGTAAAAAATCGTTGTCAGAAGCACCAAAATATACTATTTGCGAACGGTTGAGTACTGCTCCAAACTTAGGGTATATAACAAAAGAAACTGCAAAAGGGCAATATATGATTCGTGGTATGAGATATAAATATAGTGTATACCTAAATGGTAACGAATATCTTTATGATATGCAAAATGACCCAGGTGAAGAAACTAATCTCGCTTACAATATTAATTATGCTGGAGTGCTAGAAAGAATGAAGAAAGAACTAGAAATTAAAAAAAATCAATAATTAAAGACACTGTGTAATTGGGTTTATGGACAATTAATTTTAGTGAGTTTATGGTATTTCCATTTCAAACTCTAAGCTTTTTCTAGGTAGTAATATAATGTTTGCCTTTTGTACTAAGTTTATTACCAGAATTTATCATTTCTCTTTTCTAAGGTTCTTTGCAAATCTTTAAGGTATTAACATCCTCATATGAATTTATATAAATTGTCCTCACTATTGCTATTGGTAAGTAACTTATCTTTTTCGCAACAAATAAATTTATCCGATGCGAGTTGGTTCTTTAGACAGGCAGATACTGAAAAATGGTTGTCTGCTAGAGTGCCAGGCAATGTGCATTTGGATTTATTGGAAAATAAAAAGATAGAAGCCCCTTATTATAGATTAAACGAATCTCATCAGAAGTGGATTGAAAATGAGGATTGGGAGTATAAAACATTTTTTAATATTGATCCCGAAGTGCTTTTAAGAGATGTTATAGAAATTAATTTTGAAGGTCTAGACACCTATGGAGATGTATATCTTAACGATAATTTAATCATAGAAGCCAACAACTTTTTTAGGAGTTGGTCTGCTAATGTAAAAGAGTTTCTTAAGCAGGGAAAGAATGAATTACGAGTTTATTTCCACTCGCCTATAACTTATGTTTTAGCAAAGTATAAAAGTTTACCCTATAAATTTCCAAGTCCAAATGACCAATCAGACATTCAGGTTTCAATGTTTACACGCAAACCAGGATATCAGTATGGCTGGGATTGGGGACCTCGTTTTGTTTCTTGTGGTATTTGGAAAAATGTAATATTGAGTGCCTGGGATCATTCTAAAGTAACCAATATTTGGATAAAACAAGAAGAACTTCTTAAAGATGAAGCCAACCTAAATATTATATTAGAAGTAACTTCCCTAGAAACAGTAGAAGCCAAAGTCTCTATTATAGTAGAAGGGGTAGAAATTTCAGAAACAACAACATTGCAGAAAGGTTTAAATACCTGTAGCGTCCCTTTTAAAATTGAAAATCCTGAATTATGGTGGCCAAATGGAATGGGTAATCAAAAATTGTATCAAGTTGATGTTTCTGTAAAAACAAATACCCAGACTCAAAAGTTCTCAGAGAAAATAGGGCTAAGAAATATTGAGGTTGTAGCAGAAAAAGATGCTATGGGCAGAAGTTTCTTTTTTAAAGTTAATGGCATTCCCTTTTTTGCAAAAGGAAGCAATTACATTCCACAAGACTTATTTTTAAATCGAGTGACTGATGAAAAATATCAACACCTAATTAAATCATGTGCAGATGCTAATATGAATATGATTCGTGTTTGGGGAGGTGGATTCTATGAAAACGATATATTTTACAATCTCTGTGATGAATTAGGGCTTGTGGTTTGGCAAGACTTTATGTTTGCCTGCACATTATATCCTAGCGATAAGGAATTTGTTGATAATGTAAAGCAAGAAGCTATTGAAAATATAAAGCGATTGCGTAATCATCCATCCATAGGAGTTTGGTGTGGCAATAACGAAATTGAAACGGCAATTCATAATTGGGGAGGTTTTAAAAAGTTAGAGAAAAAATATCCCATAATAAGAAAGAATTATAATTTTATGTTCGAAGAAATGTTGCCAGCTCTTGTTAAGAAGTACGATCCAGAAAAATTTTATATACCCAGTTCTCCAACATCGTTCGGTAAAGGAATAAATCCAAACGAAAAATCAATGGGCGATTTACATTATTGGTCAGTTTGGTCTGGAGGTAGAGATTTTAAAGAGTATAAAAATAATGTTGGAAGATTTATGAGCGAATATGGTTTTCAGTCTTTTCCATCTTTAAATACGATGCAGAAAGTTCTAGATTCGGCGGACTTAGAAAAATATTCTGATGCAATGATTTACAGAACTCGTTGGGGAAACTCTAAACAATATAAAACTGGTTGGAAAAAAGGTATTGACCATTTAGAGAATTATATTCAAACAAGCTATCCACCATCAACGTCATACTCAGATTTTATTTATAAGTCCCAATACTTGCAAGCAGATGCCATAAGATTTGCCGTTTTGCAACACAGAAAAAAGAGCCCCTTTTGTATGGGTACTCTGTATTGGCAATTAAATGATGTTTGGCCTGGGGCGTCTTGGTCGGGAATAGATTATTATGGAAACTGGAAACCATTGCATTATCAATTAAAAAGGGCTTTTAAAAAGGTGGCTGTGTTTGTAGAACCCAAACAAAAAAGATTGGAAATATTTGTAGCTTCAGATGAACTGAATAATATACAGTCGAGAGTAGAATTATCTATTTTTAGTTTGAATGGTAAATTGATAAATAGTATCAAGAAAAACATATTAATACATAAGCAGGCAACTACTCAAATTATAAACGCTAAGTATAAAAATATACTAAAAGGAAGCTCAAGAGAGGATGTTATTGTAAAAATAGCCTTAATAAATCAAGAAAATGTAATAACAGAAGAGACTCTATTGTTAAATCGTATTAAAAATGTCAATCTTCTTAATGCGCATATAAGCACTCGAATTATCAGAAAAGCAGGAAAACCCTATTTAGAGTTAAAAACAGATAATCACGCTATAGGTGTTTGGGTCGAATATGAGAACGGCAGTAAATTATTATTGGAAGATAATTTTGTAAATATTATTGCTGGCGAAGTAAAACTTCTTCCACTCAGTAACATTTCAGTAAATCACAATATAGAAGATTTTAAAATTAATTGGATTAACAACTAGCTTTAATCTATAAAATTGATTTATAAATCATTCTATTCTTTTCTTATTATAAACTGATTTTTAAGTTTAGGTCATCCAATTTGTTCAATATTGTATCATTTTAGCAAAATGCTATCAGAATGATGTTATTTGTGATTTTGATTTTTTAAACCTTGTTAAATAGTGAATTTGTTATTTTAGTTGATATTTATAATGTATTTAATAATTTAAATTTAACAATATAGTAATATTGTACAAAAGATAAGCAAAATAATATCTATTTATATTCTACTTTTACTGTAGATTTGTTCTGTTAAATATTAGCTAAACTTTATTAATGACAACTAAAACTTTATGCAAAAAAAATTAAAACTATTATTTGTCTTTCTTTTTATTATATCTGGGTTAATTGTCAATGCTCAAGAAATTAATATTACAGGAACGGTAACAGATAAAGAAACTAACGAATATTTACCAGGGGTAAGTATCATTGTTAAAGGCACAAATAGAGGAGTATTAACAGATTTTGATGGAAGGTATAGAATCAAAGCAAATGTAGGTGAGATCTTAAATTTTTCGTACTTAGGATTTGAAAATTATTCTTATGAAGTAAAACGAGAAAGTAGCTTAATTAATGTTGAAATGATTACTTCTATATCTCAATTAGGAGAAATAGTTGTTGTAGGTTATGGAAAACAAAAGAAAGAAAGTGTTGTTGGAGCAATAGGCACAACAACTGGAGAGATTCTTGAAAGAACAGGAGCTACTACAAATTTAGCACTTGCGTTATCAGGACAACTGCCTGGTGTCCAGGTCGCTCAGTCAACTGGGCAACCAGGAAATGAGAGGATAGATATTATTGTACGAGCACAAACAAGTTGGAATGGCTCAAGCCCATTGATTTTAGTAGATGGAGTAGAAAGATCGTTAAACGATATAGATCCTGCCAATGTTGAAACAATTTCAGTTTTAAAAGATGCCTCGTCTACTGCCGTATTTGGAGTTAAAGGGGGTAATGGGGTTATTCTAGTGACAACAAAAAGAGGCTCATTTTCAGAAAAGCCGAAATTTACAGCAAACTATAATTCTGGTTTTAAATGGCTGTCAAGAGCTTTCAGACCAATGAATTCTTATAATACTCTTGATTACAAGAACAAGGCTATTGAGCGAGATTTAAGATATAATCCGTCTGGATGGTCGAGTTATACGCCAAATAGCATCTTAAACAGATATAGAAATAGATTGACGTCCGATGATGAGTGGTTGTTTCCTGATGTTAATTGGCAGGAAGAAATGCTGAATGATGTAGCTTGGAACCATAGACTCAATCTTGGTATTAGCGGAGGTACAGAGTCCGTTAGATATTTTGGTTCAATTTCGTATCAGCATGATTCAGATCTTTTAAAATCTGGAGATAGTAATGATAAACCATATGATCCTGGTTTTACGTACGATAGAATTAATTTTAGAAGTAATTTCGATTTCAACATTTCAAATACCACACAGTTTAGTGTTAACCTCGCTGGGATTGTTGGTATGAGAAAACAATCAACCTACCCATCTAACCAATTGTACCTTGGGGTATTTACCTTACCGCCAAATTATTTTCCTGTTAAGTATCCAGATGGGGTATATGGTTTCAATCCGTCATTTTCATTTTATACGAACCCTATTGCTAGTTTGAGAAATTCAGGTATCGAGCGTGTTAATGATTATACAATGACATCAGATTTTACTTTAACCCAGAAACTTAATTTTATTACAAAAGGACTTTCTGTCAGCGGTCGTCTATCAATGGACAATCAGTACAGGTCCGAGGGGCGGAATATCTCCGAAACTTTTGGAGGTAGCTATCTCTCCAAGTATATAGACGGTATAGCATATTTAAATGCGCAAACAGACGAAGAGCGCCAATCAGCTACTTTCTTCTTACCGGCAACCGGGCTTAATGATTATGATTTTATTGTAGCCCCATATGAGGTGTCCGGAGAGAACAATGGTATCTCCAAGCAGTTGGTCAGACGATTCGACTACCAGTTGGACCTCAGTTATGACAGGTCGTTTGGCAAACACCATACAGATGCATTAATCTTGTTTAGAAGGATTGAGAACTCTAAAGGCAGCGTTTTTCCAAATAGGCAGCAAGATTTAACTGGAAGAGTTAGATATGATTATAAGAACACGTACCTGTTGGAGTTCAATGGCTCCTACAATGGTACTGACAAGTTCGGCCCAGGGTTTCGATTAGGCTTTTTTCCTTCTTTAGCTGTCGGTTGGAATATTGATAAAGAGTCGTTTATGGATTATGATTGGTTAGATAGACTAAAGGTAAGATATTCATGGGGGCAAGTAGGTTCTGATAATGGTAGCGACCGTTGGGCTTTTGAGAATAGATGGCAAATAGTTAATGGGAATATTGCCAATTTGGGGCAATTGACTGGAGGTTTTTTTGCTACGGCCAGTCCTCCTTACCCTCTTTATGAGCAGGATGTTATTGGAAATCCTAATGTACAATGGGAGATTTCGACAAAGCACAATCTAGGGGTTGAAATAGGAGTGCTTAAAAACACGCTTTCTTTAAGTTTGGATTTATGGAAAGAAAACCGTGATAAAATTTTTATCAAAGGAGATAATCGTACGGTGCCAGCTTTATTTGGTGCAGATCCCATATCGGCGAATTTAGGTAAAACAGAGGCTGAAGGCTATGAGCTAACGTTGGATTTGAAAAAAACGACTCCTTCTGGTCTTTATTATTGGGCTCAAGCAGTTTTTACCCAAGCAAAAGATAAAATAATATATATTGAAGATGCGCCATTGTTGCCGTACAATCAAAAACAAGAGGATTTCCCGCTCAATCAAATAAAACAAATTATAGATCATGGGGTCATACAGAATTATGATGACCTGTACGGTTCTGTACAAACAGATAATTTTAATAATGACAAGTTGCCTGGAGACCTAATGTTGCTCGATTACAACGGAGATGGTCTTATAAATTTTGCAGATCAAGCGCCCTATGGGTACTCCAACCACCCTCAAAAAACACTTAGTTTCTCTGTGGGAGGTGAATATAAAGGTTTTTCTGCATTTGTTCAGTTTTTTGGTGTGAGTAATGTTTCTCGTAGACTGGTAGATATAGTAAGACCGTTTTCAGGAGATAATGATGTAGTACATAATATTTTTAGTGATTATTGGTGGCCAGACAATCCCAATGCTTCTACAATTGCACCTAGATTGAATTCTAATTATACCTATACAGGCAGGCAACCTATATATGATGCGTCCTATCTAAGGCTTAAAACCGCTGAGATTGCATATACTCTTAAGGGTAAAAAGGTTAAATCTGCTTTAGGTATGAATTCAGTGAGATTATTTATGAACGGAAATAATTTGTTGTTCTGGTCTGACTTGCCTACAGACCAAGAAAGAGGAGATATCCTTTTCTTTGGTCAGTATCCTAATACAAGAAGGGTAAATTTTGGTGTAAATGTTCAATTTTAAAATTTAGTAAAATGAAAAAAATAATATATAATAGAATTGTGCTAACTTGTTTTAGCATCATATTGATATTTACAGCTTGTGATGATGAGTACCTAAGCAAGATCGACGAGTCCGATATCAGCGAAGAAGATATTTTTAGTAATTTTTATAACTATCAAGGCTTTACCAACAGATTGTATCCTTATATAATGGATTATAAGAATATTATTTTTGCAAGTTCTTGGTGCTGGGGCAATGAAACGGTGTCAACAGCAACAGATTTGAATCGCTTTAGTAATGATGGGGATTATTTTAATATATTAAATAGTGCAAGAGCTCCTATAATTGATAATAGTGAAAAAACTAATCCTGTGGTAGGTGGGGTTTGGACCCATGGGTGGAGAGGTGTTAGGGGTGCAAACCAAATCCTGGCGAATTTGGATCTGATGGTGGATGCAACAGATGATGAGCGCAATGTAATTGAAGCACAAGGCTATTTTTTAAGAGCTTGGTTCTATTTTGAATTTGCGAGTTGGTTTGGAGGTATGCCCTATGTAGAAACATATTTACAGCCAGATGATGATCTTTTTATCCCCAGACTAAATTACCAGCAGACAGCAGATAAAATTGGGGAAGACCTAGAAAAAGCCATACCTAAACTACCTAAAAGCTGGAATGAGGCACCATATGGACAAGCAACTTTAGGAGATGCTAACGAGCCGATGGCGACCAGAGGTGCTGCATATGCGATTTTAGCTAAAAATTACCTCTATGCTGGCAGTCCGTTGATGAATCTCGAATCACAAGGATCTGCCACTTATAACAACGACTACCTTAATAAATGCATTGCGGCATGTGTAGGGGTTTTTAACTTAGTAAATGAAGGATATTATAGATTATATGATTTCGATGATTATTCCTATCTTTTTGTAAACAGTAAGAATCTTGGAGTTCCTGCTGCTACTGGCGAAAAAATCTGGGGTGCCGCTCATAAGAACAATACATTCAATACAAAAAGGTCTACTGTATTCAATAGTGTAGGTGGAAGTAACAACTATAATGCCCCTACTGCCAATTTCGTGGAGAACTATGAAATGGCGAACGGGTTGCCTATAGACGATCCAGCTTCTGGATACGACCCGAATAACCCATGGAAAAACAGGGATCCGAGATTTTACGAGTCCATAATTATAGATAACGATTCTATTAGTATCAAGCAGACAAAAAGAGCAGAATTATATGTAGGTGGCAGAGAGAAGGCAAAAGATGCGGATACTGGGTATGGACAGAGAAAATGGAATCCAATAGGACTTACCAATTTAGATGGATGGTACCAAAGAAGAGCATTCTATACTACTGCACGTATTCGTCTTGCAGATGTTTATTTAATGTATGCTGAAGCTGTAAATGAAGTTTATGGACCAAATGTAGTACCTACAGCGATAAATGGAGCTACTATGACGGCTGTGGCCGCCATTAACGTAATTAGAAATAGAGCTACTATGCCTAATGTTAACCCGAAGTTTTTATCATCAAAAGAGGTTTTTAGGGAAAGAATATGGAATGAAAGAAAAATTGAGCTAGCATTTGAAGGAGAAAGTTGGTTTGATATCAGAAGATGGTACGTAGCCCATTTACCTGAATATAAAGAAATGTATGCACTAGACTTTGACGAGAACTATACTTTTTTCAATAAAAGATTAATTAAAACTAGAGTTTTTGATCAAAAGCATTATTGGTTGCCTTTTCCCGTCGATCAGGTATCTATTTATCCAGAATGGACACAGAATCCTGGCTGGTAGAACTGTATGCCAACGAATTATAAAAACAAGATATCAAAATATTATGAATATACATAAAAATATAACATTGCTACTATGTTCGATGCTTTCTATCTCATCAGCGTTTACACAGTCAGCAAATGATAACAACATTAGGGAGAAAGACGGGCGCATTGTAGATTCTACAATTGTAATGACCAACAAAAATGATAAACTTGTAGCATTGCCTTTTAGTAGCTTAACAAAAGAATCTATTACAGGATCGGTATCGTATGTTAATTTAGATGAAATTAGAGAGTTCGACAACACCAGATTTGTATTTGATGGTATTAAAGGTCGAGTTGCAGGTATTACAGGTACATCAAATAATAATATAAGAGGATTAGGATCTGCCTTAGTTATAGTAGATGGAATTCCTAGACCAACAAATACATTAAGATTAGAGGAAATAGATAAGATCACTGTTTTAAAAGACAATCATGCCAGCGTTCTGTACGGGACAGACGCAAACAACGGTATCGTCCTGATTACGACCAAGCGAGGTAGAGACCATAAAAAAGCCATTAATTTCGTAGCAGAGCAAGGCTATGCATTCCCTGTCTCCCTTCCCTCTTATCTAGGAGCCGTTGACTATATGAAACTGTACAACGAGGCACGAGCCAATGACGGTCTGTCCCCTTCATTTAGCCAGACTACTATTGACAATACCGCATCGGGCATAAATCCTTTTCGTTACCCAGACATCGATTACTATTCTCCTGAATATCTAAAGAGTTTTACGAGTTTTACCAATGTGTTCGGGGAGATCTATGGTGGAGGCGATGCAACCAAATACTATCTCAATCTAGGTTGGAGAGGAAGTGACGAGCTGTTCAGTCTCGGGGAGGGCGAGTCGGCAAAGAGCAATGTTTTCAATGTAAGGGGAAATGTCGATCTGAAGATAAACTCCTTCATTGATGCGTTTCTTGACGTCAATACAATTTTCAATATCTCATCACAACCGAATGGTAACTTTTGGAATAATGCATCTTCACTGCACCCTTACTTTTTCAACCCTTTGTTGCCTACCGCAAACGTAGACGACCCTACCGCTCTGGAGGGTGCAAAATTAATAGATGGTGCTTTTATTCTTGGCGGCAGAAGCATAGACAATCAGGTAAACGTATACGGAGATATGTTCCGTAGAGGATATAACAGGACGGTACAGCGTACCATCCAATCGAACTTAGGTTTGAATTTTAATTTGGACTTCATAACAAAAGGCTTGAAATTCAACACCACCTTCTCTTTCGATCAATACAGCCAGTATAAAGAGACGCAGCAAAATACATACGCCGTGTATCAGGCCCAGTGGCTTTCGGACGAGGCAGAAGCCCTTCCTCTGAGCGAAGACACTTATTCTGTCACTAAAATCGGTGAGGATCTCGACACAGGAGTACTCGGAGTGGGAACTCTGGATCTTCAGAAAAGGGTGGGGGCATATGCGAATCTTTCATTCGAGAGGGATTTTGGAAGCCATGGTGTCGAGGCAATGGTGCTCGGCTATATGAACCAATATCAAAATGGGGGGGAGCTGTATAGGAGGAAACAGGCACATATAGGAATGCATCTAGGGTATTCCTTTAAAAATCGCTATATAATTGACTTCAACGGTGTCTACACGAACTCTGTATTCCTAGCAGAGGGGAACAGGGGAGCGCTTTCTCCGACTATCGGACTGGGATGGGTCCTCAGTGAGGAGGGCTTTATAAAATTTTCCAAGACGATCAACTACCTGAAGATTCGGCTTTCTGGCGGGCTTTTGAATACTGACAGAAGTTTTGGGAACAATAATTACTATCTATACGAGGACAGCTTTCAGCAAGGTGGCAATTTCTTCTACGGTGATGGTCAACGATCATCTCCTTTGACACAATACAGTATAGTAGGCAACCGCTCATTGGACTATGTGAAAAAAACGGATATCAATATTGGAATGGAGGGATGGTTCCTGAACAATCACTTGAGTGTGGAAGCAAATTACTTCAAAATTTGGAACCAAGGATTGCTAGGAACTCAGAACAATACACTCAGTGGTCTATTCGGAGGTTTTTTACCAGTAAACAACATAGTGGACGATATGTACAATGGTGTGGAGACAAAAGTCGTCGTCCAAGAGAACATAGGAGATTTCTCCTTCAATTTCGGCCTTACCCTTATGTATACGAAACCTACAGCGACAGCACGTGACGAAGCTTGGGCCAATGACTATCAGAACAGGGAAGGCAGAAGCCGCGATGCTATTTTCACTTTGGAGAATGACGGGTTCTACAAGGAAAGCGATTTTGATTCTACTGGAGCCCTTATGGCAAGTCTTCCTGTACCACAGTTCGGCGATGTACAGCCCGGCGACCTGAAATACATAGATCAAGATAATAACGGGATAATTGATAATGATGATCAAATACAAGTTAGCAATACCGTACCTAGAACCAGTTATGGACTTGAGTTACTTTTAAAGTACAAAAATCTCAGTTTTTTTGCTTTAGGAACTGGACAAGCAGGTTCTAGTATTTTTTTCAATAACTCCTATTATGCAAATTTTGGAAATACCAATAAATGGTCAGAGGAAGCAAAAGGACGATGGACACCAGCAACTGCGAATACAGCTACACACCCTAGATTATCTTCAGTTGCAAATGCCAATAATTTTAGAAATTCAACCTTTTGGATGCACAACGAGGATGCTTTTTATTTAAATAGAATCCAACTGACTTATGACTTTTCTAAACAGCTTATCGATAAATTGAATGTAAAAAATCTTAGCTTATATCTTAGAGGTAGAAATGTACTTGTTGTCTCTAAAATAAAAGATAAGATTCAATTGAATGTAGGGAGCTTGTCTCCGCAAAATAGAAATTTTGCTCTTGGAATGAAACTAGAACTTTAATACTAAACAAATGACTATGATGAAAAATATTAAATTAATTTACATCAGGATTATAATTCTTTCATTAGTCTTCAGTTCTTGTGAGGCTATGTTAGAACCTGATGAAGATAATCGCAGATCTTCTGATATATTATTAACAGATCCAACGTATGGAGAAGGAATTTTACTGAATGCCTATAATGCTTTAGAATCCTACCGATTCGATGAAGCTGCTACAGATGATGCCGTTAATAATAATACGGGTAATGCTTTTTCAAGAATGGCTCTTGGAGAATGGGCTGCATTATATAACCCACAATCTAGGTGGGATTATGCTTATGAGCAATTATATTATATTAACAAAATGCTTGAGATAGTTGCAGATGTAGAATGGAGTTATAAAAGTAAGGAAAGAAATGACTTATTCTTGCAAAAACATACTGGAGAAGCATATGGGTTGAGAGCTGTTTATAATTTTATGTTATTGCAAAGTCATGCAGGTATTGATAAAGATAACAATCTAAAAGGATTTGTTATTCTTACTGAGCCTTTGACGGTGGAAGACGAGTGGAACCTCCCCCGTAATTCTTTTGAAGAATGTATCGATGCCATCATACAAGATTGTGATGAGGCAATACGGCTGCTTCCAGACGAGTACATTGATACGGGCGACGGCGAAGTAAGGGATGCTGTTTTCGGAAAGCAGAATGTTAATAGAATAAATGCCAATATATTAAGAGCCTTTAAGACCAGAGTGGCGCTATGGGCCGCCAGTCCCGCATTCAACCTCGCCAACAGTACCGCTCTTTGGCAACAAGCCGCAGACTTGGCAGGAGATTTCCTATCCGATAGAGGTGGATTGGGCATCCTCTCTGCCACAGGACATGTGTTCTACAGGAATCAAGACGACCCGGATATCATATGGCGTAGAAATTGGGGATTGAACAACTTCAGGGAAAAACAGCAGTACCCGCCATCGTTGTTTGGAAATGGAATTATAAACCCTACCCAAAATTTGGTGGATGCATTTCCTATGAAGAATGGGTATCCGATTGACGATACCGCTAGCGGGTACGATTCTAACAACCCCTATTCGGGTAGAGATCCGCGTTTGGAAGAATATATCATTTACAACGGAAATGATATGAATGGCAGATCGATAAATACGTCACTGAATGATGCGAACGATGGTTTGGGGCAAAACCCAGAGGCGACCATCACGGGCTATTATTTGAAAAAACTCCTTATCGAGACCCTCGATATCTCCCCTAACATCAATAATACCGCAAGTCATTGGGATACCTATTTGAGATATACCGAGGTCTTTTTAAATTACGCCGAGGCCATGAATGAGGCAAATGGCCCGGACAACTCTGGAACCTATGGTTTTTCTGCCAGAGAAGTCCTTCAAGCTATCAGGGAAAGAGGGGGGATAGACCAACCCGACCTGTATCTTGCCTCTCTGGATCAGAATGGTTTTAGAGAGATGGTTAGGAATGAGCGAAGGATAGAACTTTCTTTTGAAGGTTTTCGTTTTTGGGATATTAGAAGATGGAAGTATGATTTATCTAAGTTAAACGAACCCGCTCAGGGCATAAGTATTAATGGATCGGATTATACAATATTCGATGTAGAAGCTAGAAATTATAAGAGTTTTATGATATATGGGCCTATTCCACAGCAGGAGATTCTAACTACAAGTAAAATTATTCAAAATCAAGGATGGTAAGCTTATAAGACCAATAAAAAATCAAAATAAATATGAAAAAATATATATTTAATATTAGTGTAACACTTAGCCTTATACTGCTAATCGCATGCTCTAATGAAGATCAAGAGTTTGAGGACTTTGCAGGATCTACTACCTATTTCCCTTACCAATACCCTGTAAGAACACTTGTTTTAGGAAATGATCTGTTTGATAATTCAAATGATAATCAAGGGAAGTTTGTTATAAGTACTCTAGTAGGCGGATTGTATAATAGTAAGCAAGACTATAATGTTAGTTTTACTATTGATAATAGTCTTGCGCAAAATATAGAAACATCAGATGGAAATAGTATTAAAATTTTACCTCCTAATTATTACGAGTTAAGTGAGACATCTATGGTAACAGTTCCTTCTGGCTCTTTTGCAGGAAAAATTGAAGTTCAATTAAAAGATGACTTTTTTAACGATCCAGACGCAATTAAAACCAGCTATGTTATACCACTTAGAATAACTGAAACCACCACAGATTCTTTGTTAGTAGGACTTCCAGATGTAGCAGATCCAAACCCACATATTGCAAGCGATTGGGTAATTACCCCTAAAGATTTTACCCTATTTGCAATAAAGTATATTAATCGTTTTGATGGTATTTATTTAAGAAGAGGTTTATCAATTTTATATGATGATATGAACAATGAAATTGAAAGAATTGAATATAGATCTCCTTATGTGGTTACTGACGAATTATGGAGTCTGTCTACTATATCTTTAACTAAAGCACTTGGTAAAACACCTGTAAGAGAATCTTCTGGCAGTCCTGGAGATGTAGAGTTTGAGTTAAATTTTACTGGAGATACAGCTGTTATAACAGAAACAACCAATTCTGATTTTTCAGTTACTGGATCCGCAACGTTTGTTGAAGCTGGTGATGCCTGGGGTGGAATAAGTAGAGATGCTATTTATCTAGATTATAATATAACTGGAAATACAGGAAAAAAGTATGTTGTAAAAGACACTATTGTTATGAGAGATAGAGGAGTAGGTGTTGAAACCTTTACACCCGTTATAGTCCCATAAATTTAATAGTCTTAGCTTTAGTAAAAAATGCCTCTTTAAATTTTTAGGAGGCGTTATTTTATATAGATTAAATTTTTTTAGAATACTTAGAACTTAGATTTAAAATTTTAATCTTAACATAACTAGTTTATTTAAAAGGTGTAAAATTATTTATTATAATTATAAAAAATATTCTTTTTTGTTTGTTACAAATATAACTGTAAAGGAGAATCCAGATTAAATATTTCAAAAAAACGTATAACTATAATCACAATAAAGATTGTTGATTGAAAAAGTTAAAAAAGAATTAAATATTGTAAAAAAATGATGTTAATCAAAAGTAAATTAAATCCAATATTAAAACCGAATAAAGCAAACAATTGGGAAAATCTGGTAGTCTGTAATCCTGGAGTATGGTATGAAGATGGAAAATTCTATATGCTTTATCGTGCTGCAGGAGATGATGAAGGACATGTAATTCGATTTGGATTAGCTACTAGTAAAGATGGGGTCAACTTTATAAGAGATAGTAATCAGCCCGTTCTAGGGCCTAGTGAACAAGGTCCAGATATGGGTTGTGTAGAAGATGCAAGAATTGTAAAGTTCGATGATTATTATTATGTTACGTATGTTTTTAGACCGTTTCCTCCTGGACAATACTGGAAGTTTGAACATGATGTTGTTTTAACTAAAGATTTTGGATCGCATGCACCTCATTTCATACAGAGAAACATAGCTAATTCAGCACTAGCCATTACTAAAGATTTTAAAAATTGGATAAAGTTGGGGCGTATTACAGATTCTAGTTTAGATGACCGAGATGTTATCCTTTTTCCAGAAAAAATCAATGGAAAGTTTGCTATGTTGCATCGTCCTAAAGAATGGGTTGGCGAAACCTACGGTGTCGATAAACCAGCAGTTTGGATTAGATTTAGTGATGATTTATTAACGTGGAACGAGCCAAGCACTATGATTATTGGAGGAATTAAAGGGGGATGGGAAGAAAAAACGGGAGGAAGCACTCCTCCTTTAAAAACAGATAAAGGTTGGTTGGTTATCTATCATGGAGTAGAGAACGGAGGTCGGGGATATTATCGTGTGGGTGCGGTTATGTTGGATTTGGAAGACCCTACTAAAGTAATTGGTAGAACAAAAAATTATATTATGGAGCCAGAATTTGATTACGAAATTGAGGGCTATTATAAAGGATGTGTTTTCCCGACAGGAAATGTAATTGTTGGAGATACACTTTATGTTTACTACGGAGCGGCAGATAAAAATGTTGGTTTGGCCACCTGTAATGTAGAAGAACTGGTTGATTATGTACTAAATAATAATTAAAGTCTATGACCAGCCATTCAGCATTAAAAACTCAGAAGTTTGTAAATTACATTTTTTATAAGCCTTCTTCCAAAATATAAATATTAAAAATTTATTATGCGTAATGTATTTCCATTTGTTATCCTGATTCTTATTCTCTTTGACTGTAAAGGACAAATTGAAAAAAAAATTACAGAAAGACCTAATATAGTATTTATTATGAGTGACGATCATGCTTCGGAGGCGATTGGTTGTTATAATGGCTTTTTTGCTGACTATGCTAAAACGCCTAATATTGATAAATTAGCCAATACAGGAATGCTCTTTAATAATGTTATTTGTACCAATGCAATTTGCGGTCCAAGTCGTGCCGCTATTTTAACAGGTAAGTATAGTCATTTGAATGGATTTTATAAGAACGTAGATGGAGGTGATTTCGACGGAAGTCAGCAAACGTTTCCTAAATTGTTTCAACAGGCTGGGTATCAAACGGCACTTATAGGCAAATGGCATCTTGGTACTGTACCAACAGGTTTCGATTATTCACAATTCTTAGTCAACCATGGCCAACAAGGAACTTATTATGATGCAGAGTTTTTAATCAATGGATCTAAAAAAAAGAAAGCTCAACAACATGTAACCTCTCAAATTGCAGAAGATGCCATCGACTGGTTGACTCAAAAAAGAGATAAGGCAAAACCTTTTATGCTATGTTACCAGTTTAAGGCACCTCATCGCCCGTGGGATCCAGCACCAGAATTTGAAAATTTATATAATGATATTACTATTCCAGAACCTCCAACTTTTAATGATACCTATAAAGGCAGAAAGGCTGCGGCCGATACATGGATGACTATTGAGAACCACCTTAGTAGAAGAGATCTAAAAATGAAACCTCCGACTCACTTAACACCAAATGAACAAAAAAAGTGGTTTGCCCGTGGTACCTCAGGAGAATATGTCTCACCATCTGATACATTAACTGGTCAAGCATTAAAAAAATGGAAGTATCAAGTTTATATTAAAGACTACCTAAGATGTGTTGCCGGAGTTGATAAAGCTATAGGAAAGATGGTTGAAAAACTTAAAGAGCAGGGGCTATATGATAATACAATTATAATATATACATCCGATCAAGGATTCTTTTTAGGTGATCACGGATGGTTTGACAAGCGATTTATGTATGAACATTCGTCTCGGATGCCTTTTATTATCTCATATCCCGAAAAAATTAAACCTAAAAGTAAAAACGACAACCTTTATATGAATGTTGATTTTGCTCCCACATTGCTAGATTTGGCTGGTATTGATGTTCCCGAGGATATGCAGGGAATAAGTATGAAGCCTACTATTTTTAAAGAAGATGATGCAAAAGGGCACGATGCTATTTATTCACATTACTACGAATGGCCAATCTGGCATCACGTACAGCCACATTATGGTATTAGAACCGATAGATATAAATTAATTCATTTCTATCATACTATAGATGAATGGGAATTGTACGATTTGCAAAATGATCCCAATGAATTGAATAATCTAATTGATGATGCTGATTATTCTAAAATACTTAAATCGCTAAAGAAAACGCTGAGGGAGAAGCAGGTTTATTACAAGGATAATTTGAGTTTAGATTCTATGAGGAAAATGACCGATCAAAAAATAAAAAGAAATATTCAAAGAGAATAGCTTATGTTTTCACAAATAAACATTGAAACTGTAGATGTGGTTATAATCATCATCTATTTTTTATTTATAGTTTTTTTAGGTATCTACTATGGTAGAAAGAGTAAGGATGCTCAGTCTTATTTCCTTGCAGATAGAGGAAGTGGTTGGTTTGTTATTGGTTTCTCAATGTTTGCGGCAAGTATATCCAGTTCTACCCTTATTGGTAAAGCAGGCGATGCGTATAGCACAGGTATAGCTGTTTTTAATTATGATATTGTCTCGGTAATTGTTATGGTTTTTTTTGCATGGTTTTTTCTTCCATTCTATATAAAAGCAAAAATTTATACCATTCCAGAGTTTTTAGAAAAGCGTTTTAGTGTGCATTCTCGTTATTATTTTTCTGCTATTACCATTATAGTAAATATATTTCTAGATGCTGCTGGAGCACTATATGCAGCGGCACTTGTAATGAAACTGGTTTTTCCAGATGCATCTCTATTGGTTTTAGCTTCTATATTTGCGGTAGTTGTTGCAGTCTATACAATACCAGGAGGTCTATCGGCTGCTATTAAAGTAGATTTAATGCAAGGTGTAATTCTACTTGTAGGTTCGTTTGTTGTTACCTATTATATTTCTGTATCTGGGGGTGCAACATATGTGAAAGAACTTTTATCGAGTGAAGATTTTATGATGAAATTGTGGAGGCCTACCAATGATGTATCGGTTCCTTGGCCTGCTATTTTTCTAGGAATACCAATTCTAGGCTTTTTCTTTTGGGGTAATAATCAGCAATTGGTACAACGTGCATTAACAGGAAAATCGATTGATGAAGCAAGAAAAGGCGTTTTGTTAGTTGGCTTTCTAACGGTTTTGATATTGTTTATCATCATTATACCTGGCGTTATGTCCCAAAAAGTATTTCCAAATTTAGGTCGTCCAGATATGGTGTATCCAAATATGGTAATAGAATTACTTCCAAATGCATTAGTAGGATTTTTACTTGCCGCAATAATAGCAGCCTTGACATCTACACTTAGTGGATTGCTAAACTCAGTTGCTACATTATTTACTATGGATTTCTATTTAAAAATGAAGCCTGAAACTTCTTCTCAAAACCAAGTTTGGGTAGGTCGTATTGTTTCAGTTATTGTCCTTATAATTGCTGTGTGGTGGTCTCCTAAAATTGGAGAAAGCTTTGATTCGTTATTAAAGTACTATCAAGAAATGCTATCCATTATGGCACCACCAATTGTTGCTGTGTTTATTTTAGGTGTTTTTTGGAAAAGAGCCAATGCTAAAGGTGCCTTTATAGGGTTAATAGGAGGTGCTTTATTTGGAGTTGTGAACCTTTTAATTAAATTATTAACAGGTGTTTCCATTTTTGGTAATATGCATTTTTTAATGACAGTTCCATTTTATTTTCTATGGAGTATTATTGTAATGGTTGTAGCAAGTTTACTTACTGAGAAGCCAAACTATACTAAAATAGAACATCTTATATGGACTAGAGAACTCTTTTATAAAGAAACTTTGGAGCTTCGTAAAGAATCGATCTGGAAAAATTATAGATTTTGGTCTATGCTATTGATCTTATTTAGCGTGGTTGTATTTGTATGTTTTTTATAATTAAGAAGAAAAAATACTATTAACAAACCAATTTAAATTGGTATTCTTTTTGTTCTATTTAAAACATAAAACTTATACTATATCAGGTATTTAATATAGTCTCTAATTTCCAAAGGAATAATTATTAAGATTTAAAAAAATTACATGAATGCCAACTAAACTAGTTATGTTTTATTTATACACCTTAATATACTGCAGAATAAAGCAATACCTTAAGATTGTAGCCGTTTTATTAATTGCATTCAATTCAATTTTATCATTTGCTTCTAACAAATATCCAGTTAAATTTAAAAGGCTTACTATTAATGATGGACTCTCTAGTGATAAATTATTTTCAGTTATTCAAGATAAAAATGGTTTTCTTTGGTTTGGAACTGATAATGGACTTAATAGATATGATGGGTATTCTTTTAAGGTTTTTAAGTTTAATCCCAGCAACCCAAGATCGATACCAAGTAATCGTGTACAAGCACTGTTAGAAGATTCTAATGGTAATTTATGGATTGGTACGGATAAGGGTTTAGCACGGTTTGATAAAAAAACAGCAAATTTTAATGTATTTAAGTCCAATCCAAAGAATTCAGTTTCAATTTCTAACAATAACATAAAAGATATTTTTGAAGACAAAGAAGGAGATATTTGGATTGGTACCAATGTGGGTTTAGATAAAATTGACAGCAATAATAAATCTGAGGAAATAATTAAGTTTAAACATATTCCTTTTAATTTGTTTGAAGATGAAAATTTTGCTGTTAGATCAATATATCAAGACAATTTTAATAACATTTGGGTTGCTACTGATTTTAAATTAATTTTAATTCAGAAAAATGCTAGAACCAAAGAAATAAAAAAATATTATTTTAGTTTGTTAGAAGGTATTCAGAATAAAACTTTAATGGATATTTCTGCTGGAAGAAACAATTCTCTTCTTATAAGTACTTATACAGGAGGACTTCTTGAATTTAGCTTTACTTCACAAAATTCAGATTCAGAAGATGTAAATGTAAAAAAATATAATATAAGAAATCTAGAGCATTTAAGTTCCACGAAAACAATCATTTCCAGTTTAGTGGATTCTAAAGGTAATTTATGGGTTTGTACATTAGGAGACGGTATTGTTTACCTTCCAAAATATCAATCTGGAGAAGATAAGTTTTATCGAATAAAGAATAATTTGGATAATAATAATTCAATTTCCAGCAATTTTGTTAAAAAAGTTTTTGAGGATCGTTCTGGAGTTATTTGGTTATTGACCGAGAATAACGGTATTTGCAAATACAATCCAACGACAAAACCCTTTGTTAAACTTAAAGATTCAAAAGGTTTTCCTAGTGAGGTTAGTGATATAAGATCTATAATTGAAGACGATAATGGCAATCTAATTGTAGCGACAAGAAATAGTGGATTATTAAAATATAACCTTAACCAAGTACCACATAAAATTAATTTTCAAGGGGAATTTGAAAATTTGAATTGGACAGATGCAAAAAACATAAAAGATATTATTCAAGATTCTAATGGTAATTATTGGTTAGCATCTGATAATTTAGGAATACAGATTTATAATAAGGACGGGAAATTAGTAAAACAGTTTTCAAAAAATGAACATAATTCAAATTCTATATCAAATAATTACGTGTATAAGATTTTTGAGGATCGTAAAGGTATTATTTGGATTGGTTCTTGGGGCGGTATAAATGATGGTGGTCTAGATAGGTACGACCCAAATACAGAAAAGTTTACACACTTTGGTAATATTCCAAATGATACTACTAGTCTTAGTGAAAATATTATTGTAGCTATAGAAGAAGATCATCTAGGCCAGATTTGGATAGGAACAAATGGAGAGGGAGTAAATCTTGTTGAGACAAGGAACAATGGGGTTCATATAAAAAGATTTAAAACAGTATTAAATGATAAGTCAAGTCTTAATGACGATCATATAAAAGATATTTTTTTTGGTAATGATAATTCTTTATGGGTTTCAACCAATAGTGGCTTGAATAAATATAATTATGAATCGCAAAAATTCGAAAGAATTAATTTAGACAGTAATATAGCTAACCAACAGGTAAATAGTTCTATATATGACAGTAATGGATTATTATGGCTAGCCACACCAAGAGGTATAATTCGGTATAATCACAAATCCAGAGAAACGAACGTCTTTACTAAAGAAGATGGTTTGCATACAGGTTATACATCGGCATTGAAGCTAAAAAAGAATAATGGACTGGTATTTTATGGCTCTAATGGGGTTGTTTATTTTGAACCTGATAAGATAAAGTTAGATAAAGTTATTCCTCCAGTTATAATTACCGATTTTAAAATATTTAATATAGATGTAGAGAAATCTAAAAATGCGAACATTCAGGAAACCATACCGAATATAGATAGCATTACACTCCCATATTCCGAAAATAATTTTCAAATACAATTTTCCGCTTTAAATTTCATTAAACAAGGAAAGAATAAATATGCTTATCGTTTAGATGGATATGATGAAGAAGGACACTGGAATTATACAGGATCAAAATTTAGATATGTAAACTATTCAAATTTAAAAGAAGGAGATTATGTATTTCGGGTAAAAGCATCAAATAGTGATGGTATTTGGAGCGAAAAAGTAAAAGAATTGCAGATAACAATAGCCCCGCCTTATTACAGAACGCTTCTGGCCTACTTTATATATTTCACTATTGTGGCTGGTCTGATTTTCTTATTCTTAATTTTAGTTGTAAAGCGAGAAGAAGAAAAAAATAGAGTAAAAATGGAACGTGTAGAACGCCAACGAATAGAAGAATTGAACAAGATGAAACTAAATTTCTTTACTAATATTTCTCATGAGTTTAGGACACCGTTAACATTAATTTTAGCACCTGTTGAGAAACTTCTTAAATCCTCAACAGCACTTTCAGAATCAAAACGTAGTAATTTGTATACCGATATTCATAATAATGCTTCTAGACTTTTAAAATTGATTAATGAATTAATGGATTTTAGAAAATTAGAATCTGGAAAATTAGTCTTGAAAAAACAAAAGTTGGATATGGTAAATTTTATTAAAAATATTTATTCTTACTTTATAGATATTGCAGAAGAACGGAATATTCAATTTAAGCTTGTAGTACCACAAGAAGAAATAATAGCTTATTTAGATCCTCAACATATTGAAAAAGTTATTTATAATCTTTTATCCAACTCATTTAAATCTATTGGTAATACTGGAGAAATAGTGCTAACAGTTGAAACCGATAGAACACAGGGTTTGTTAATTAAAGTATGTGATAATGGTAAAGGAATACCACCAGAAGAATTAGAAAAAGTATTCGAACGTTTTCATCAAGTTACTAATCTCCATTCGAGATTATTTTATCAACAAGGTTCAGGAATTGGACTTGATTTTGCCAAAAGTTTAGTAAATATGCACGGAGGAAAAATTTCAGTAACAAGTAAGCCTAATCATAAAACTTGTTTTTTAATTTCTTTGCCAATCGATAATGCACATCAGGCTGTTAAATTAAATGCGGACTTTAAATCTATTATAAAAACAAACCATATAAGACTTTACAATAAAAATAAAGTTGAGATGATTGATAAACCTATTTCTGCTAAAGAAAGACTAGAAAAACCATCATTACTCATTGTTGATGATAGTCTTGAAATAAGGTTATTCTTAAAGAATGAATTTATTGATAAATATATAATTTATGAAGCAGAAAATGGAAAGCAAGCTATAGAAATAGCTTACGAGACAAACCTCGATTTAATAATTTCTGATGTTATGATGCCAGAAATGAGTGGTTTTGAACTTTGCAGATATTTAAAAACAAAATTAAAAACAAGTCATATCCCTATAATTCTATTAACTGCAAAATCAAATGAAAATAGCTTAATCGAAGGACTCGAAACGGGTGCAGACGCATATATTTCTAAGCCTTTTAATTTATCCATACTCGAAGTAAGAATACGAAAACTACTAGAAGTCAGAAATAAATTGCGCAAACTTTATTCTAACTCATTCGAACCTGATCCACGAACTTTGGTAACCAATAGTATTGATGAAGAATTTCTTGCCAAGGCTATTAATTTTGTAGAAGATAATATAGATAATTCAAAATTAAATGTTGAGATGTTTTGTGTAAATATGGGTATGGGAAGAACAAAGCTTCATGATAAATTAAAGGCATTAACAGGAAAATCAGTTGGTGAATTTATTCGAAGCATTCGTTTAAAACACGCAGCTCTCTTACTCAAAAATACTAATCTTAATGTATCTGAGGTTTGTTACTCAGTAGGGTTTAGTACTATGTGGTATTTTTCAAAATGTTTTAAAAATGAATTTAATTTAACGCCATCTGATTTTAGAAAGAACGAAAATGTAGATTCAGGTATTTTTTCCAGTAATATTTAAATAAAAGATGCCTGAAACTGTTTTTATGAATTGTATATAGACAATTAAAGTCTAATTTTAAGAAGAATTACCCACAATACATTTAGTATTAACATTTTAACTAGTATTATTTCTTATGGATGAGTGATTTATTGTAACACCTTGGAAAATTGTTGTACTTTTTTTTGATATTTCAATTTACTTTTGAGAGTATGACAAGTAAGAAAGGATTAAAATACTCGATTTTGGCTATTATGTTAGGTGTTTTAATCCTCTTTAGCGTTATGTCAATCATCTATTTTGTATTGTAATAACAGTCATTTTAAAGTTTAAATGGATAAATAATAAGCAATTAAAGTTCAAGTATTTCTAATAACATATTAAAAAATTAAGTAAAATATAGATTTATTAAAAATTTAAGATGATAGCGCATACGTTTTTTAAACATAAAAAAATATTTGGTAACTTTAAGGTTCTAGCTGTTTTTTTATTTTTTTCTATAAATAGTATTTTAGCTCAAATTGATAAGAATGCTACTGCTGAAACAAAAAACTTGTACCATAATTTAAAAAGTTTGGCAAAGAACAAACTAATTTTTGGACATCATAATACAGTAGGAATGGGTATTGGGTGGAGAAACAAGGATACAATTAATTGGAGCTCGGATGTAAACATATCAGTAGGAGATTTTCCTGCGCTATACGGTTTTGATTTGGTTGATGGGATGTCTTATCAAAAAGAACAGGTTAAGAAAATCTTTAGGCAAGGCGGTATTATTACATACAGTTGGCATATTCAGAACCCTGTTACAGATGGTTATTATGGTGATAAGCGAGGGGATGCTATGCAAAATATTCTAGAGGGTAAGCCTTATCATAATAAATGGAAAGCAAAATTAGATGAAATTGCCACCTATTTCAATTCTTTGGAAGTTAAAGGAATAAAAGTGCCAATACTATTCCGTCCGTTTCATGAACACACCAATGGACATTTTTGGTGGTCAGACAGCAGTATCTCGAATAAAACCTTTCGAGAAGTTTGGGAATTTACCATTCGCTATTTACGAGATGAGTGTAATGTACATAATCTACTTTATGTATATAATCCAACCAATCCTATAAAAAAAGGAGGCTTAAACGATGGTAAATACCCAGGGAATGAATGGGTAGATATAATAAGTTTTGATCTGTATTGGGGTGGGGAAGATGTAAGCAAGTCAATTTTAGAAAATAGCAAGGCAGTAGTAAATTTTGCGAAAAAAAATGGAAAAATAGCAGCTATTTCTGAGGCGGGCGTTGGACAAGGACTTCAAAATTCAAAAATTAACAATTGGATTACGACATGCATTCTTAATCCTTTAAAAAATGATTCTATTGCAAAAGAAATATCTTACTGGTTAACATGGCGAAATCTTAAAAAAAATAGATATTGGGTACCCTTACCTAGCTACCCTCAACATAAAGACTTTATGCGTTTTTATAATGATGAGATGACGCTTTTTCATAGCGATCTTCCAAATATGTATACTAATAATTATTATTGTAAAAAATAAGTATTTTAGCTTTTTCTAAATTGATTTTTATAGCTATGGAAAAGAGTATTTATCCCAACTTAGAAAACAGTAAATAGTGCTAAAAATATAAAAGTAGTATCGTGTAACCAAAATAATTAGGTACAAAGTAAATTAAAATCTATTTTTTAGTAATCTAATAGTTATGTATAGAATTTTGTTTGTATTGTTAGTAACTATATGTATATCTGGGTGCTATTTAAAAAAGAAACTCTCAAAAAGTAACCCCCCAAATATCGTTATTATTATGACTGATGATCAAGGTTGGGGAGATTTAAGTATAAATGGGAACTTAGATATACAAACTCCTAATATAGATAAGTTAGCTTTAGAGGGTGTACGTTTTAAAAATTTTTATGTTTCACCAGTCTGTTCTCCTACAAGAGCAGAATTTTTAACTGGCAGGTATCATATAAGAACAGGAGTATACAGCACTACAGAAGGCGGAGAGCGCATAAATCTAGATGAAAAGACTATTGCTGATGTATTTAAGGAGGCTGGTTATACCACTGCAGCTTATGGTAAATGGCATAATGGAATGCAATACCCATATCATCCCAACGGGAGAGGTTTCGATGATTTTTATGGGTTTTGCTCTGGGCATTGGGGGAACTATTTTAACCCAGTTTTAGAGCATAATGGTAAAATTATAAGAGGTAACGGATTTATAATTGATGACTTGACTAAATATGGAATAAATTTCATTGAGAAAAATAAAAATAAACCATTTTTATTATATCTACCCTACAATACACCACATTCACCAATGCAGGTTCCTGATAAATGGTATAAGAAATATAAACATAAAGACATAACACAGAAAGGAACTAATCTCGCTAAAGAAAATATTCCATTTACCAAAGCCGCATTGGCAATGTGTGAAAATATAGATTGGAATGTTGGTCGAATTCAGTCTAAAATTAAGGAATTAGGAATTGATGATAACACAATTATAGTTTATTTGAGTGATAACGGTCCAAATAATTGGAGGTGGAATGATGGAATGAAAGGTATTAAAAGCTCTACAGACGAAGGGGGCGTGCGCTCACCTTTATTTATAAAATGGAAAGGTAAAATAGATAAAGGTTTGCAAATAGAAACTATTGCTGGAGCTATCGATTTGTTACCGACTCTCGCAGATTTAGCCAGTATTGATTTAAAAGTTGATAAACCCTTAGATGGGATAAGTTTGAAAAATACGATATTCAACAAAAAAAATAATAAAGCCCGTAGCCGTAGTATATTTAATTATTGGAAAGGCAGATTAAGCGTAAGAAATCAAAAATTTAGGCTTTCTAATAATGGACAACTATTTGATATTGAAAATGACCGAGAGCAGAAAAATAATGTTAGTAATAAATTTCTTGAGGTAAAAGAAAAACTATCGCAGGCAGCAATCCACTTTAGAGAAATTGCTGAAGCGGAGTTACCAATAAATGATTCTCGTACGTTTCCTTTAGGACATCCAGATTTTAAATATACCCATATTCCTGCACGTGATGGTGTTGCGTATGGTAATATAAAAAGGTCGAATAAATTTCCAAACTGTTCTTTTTTTACAAATTGGATTAGTGTCGAGGATGAAATTATTTGGAATATTGAAGTTGTTGAATCTGGAAATTTTAAAGTAACCCTTTATTATACTTGTCCCGAGGGAGATGAAGGTGCATCTTTTAAATTAACTCAAGGAAACAACGTGCTAAAAGCTCAGATTCTAGAACCACACGATCCTCCATTGGAAGGAATGGAAAAAGATAGAGTAAAGAGAGAAAATTCATATGTAAAGGACTTTAAGCCTTTAAATATTGGAGAAATCTATTTAGAAAAAGGTATTTCTAAACTTACTCTTAAAGCACTAGAAATACCTGGGAATTCTGTTATGGATATAAGGCTGTTAATGTTTGAAAGAAAATAATATAAAATTTATACCTAATTATGAAATCTAATAGACGAAATTTTATTAAGAAAAGTTCGTGGCTTGTAGCAGGAACTATCATTATGCCAACCTTTGCAAGTATATCAAAAAAAATGCCTATTGGTCTTCAAATATATTCTGTCAGAGAACAACTTAAAATTGATTTTGAAGGTACAATGAAAAAGATAGCCCAAATTGGTTACGAACAAATAGAAAGCTATGGACTAGGTACCAATGGAATGTATTTTAAAACTATGAAACCTGCTTATCTAAAACATCTAGTTAGTAATTTAGGAATGAAACTCGTTTCTACACACTGTGGATATTTTACTTATAAAAATGCCGATAAAATAATTGAAGCTTCGCTGATCTCAGGAGTAGAATATTTAACTGTACCTGCAATTCCTCGTAATATGCGTGGAAATATTGATCATTATAAAAAAGTTGCAGAAAATTTTAATAAAATTGGCGAAAAATGTAAAGCTGCAGGAATTAAGTTTACTTATCATAATCATGCATTCGAATTTAAGAAGTTAGATGGTAAAATACCAATGGATACATTATTAAAAGAAACAGATGCTGATTTGGTTTTTTTTGAGGCAGATCTGTTTTGGGTTGTACGTGCAGGATATGACCCTTTAAAATTAATTACCGAAAACTCTGGAAGAATTGTTATGTTTCACGTAAAAGATGGCGTTGTGGGTATGAAGCAAGAGACAACTGTCGGAGAAGGAATTATAGACTTTAAAGCTATTTTTAAGGCAGGTATAAAGAATGGATTAAAACACTATTTTATAGAAGATGAAAGAACTAAAAATCCTATAGCCAATATAAAAGCAGATTACAACTATATATCCAAACAAAACTTTACCCAATTATAGTTATGAGATTTAATCTTATTAATATAGCAGTTTGTAAAAAAAAGAAAACTGCCAATTTAAAAATATAACACAGAGTTTTTAATATTTTGTAATCTGTTTATTGTTAAAAGATCGATAATCCCTAGGACTCCTCCCTTTTCGTGCCTTAAAAACGCGGTTAAAATTCGATAGATTATTAAATCCGCAACTATAGCAAATCTCGGAGATAGATTTAGTGCTTTCAATAAGTTGAACAGAAGTATGCCCGATTCTAACATCATTTATATATTCCACAAGTGATTTTCCAGTTCTTTTTTTAAAAAAATGGCAAAACGAAGAATTAGTCATTCCTACTAATTTTGCTATTTGACTTACTGTTATTTTTTCAGTAAAGTTTTTATTGATATAATCGCAAACTAAACGAATCCTTCTACTCTTAAAAATATCAATGTCTGGAATAAATGCATGACTACATAAAACCTTTTGATTTTCGCAAACTGATATTTCGTAAAGTATGGAAAAAAAATCAAGAATTGATTGAAATCCATTTTCATTATTCAACGACTTAATTTTTGGGCCAATATTATTAATTGTTTCTTTAGAAAATTCTATTCCTAATTTCGACTTTTCTAGCATTTCTTTTATAGAAATAAAAATTTTTTTGTTTTGAAAGCTAATTGGTAATAAATTTTCTTGAAACTGTATAGTAACCACCAAATCAGCATAACCTCTTTCGCTATGCCATGAATGATATAAATTCGGACCGACAAGGACTAGATCTTTCTCTTCATACTCAAGTAGAGACTCGCCTACTACTCGCTTTCCTTTAGCACCTTCCACATAATTAAGTTCGTATTCGGGATGATAGTGCGTAGGAAAATCAAACTTTGCATTAGGCTGATAAAGAACTACAAATAAATCTTCATCTTTTAACGGTGTTATTTCACGGATAATATTCATCATAAAATGATACTATAAATTTTAATTCTAATATAGCATTTAATTTTTAATTGTATAGTATAAAACAGTAAATATTTATTTTAAACCTGCATCAATTAAATATGTAACTAATTGTATTGTAGTTAGTTGCTATGTTTGTGAGACTGGTTTGATCAAAAGCTCCTAAGGTTAAGTACTAATAGGTCTTTTTAAGATATCTATAAAAATTCTTTTACTTAGCTCTTTTGATAAGTCAATAAAAAGAAAATTCTACTAGTTAATAAACTTTTCTATTGGAATGCTTTTAAGGAATTCTTTTATAAAGATATTTTTGTAATAAATTTCAGCAGTTTCAGCTTGAAAACCTATAAGACCTTCTTTTCGAGAGAGGTGCGTTGCCATATTTACAATTTTACCATTTAGTTTATGAATCAAATAGTTGTTGCCCATTACAATAATTTCGCATTTGTTCCATTTATCATTTAGTCCGTTGTAGTTTTCTGTTGGAAACGCCGAGAGCATACCTTTCTTTTGAACAGGTTTACCACCTGCTTTTGGAGCTAAAAAGTGTTTTTTTATTATTCCTGTATACCAAGTAATATCTATGCCAGCCGCTAAAATATCACCAGTATAATTTTTGTTTGCAATATGGTTGTACCTAATTTGGTATTCAATTCCTTTCGGCCAGACCTTATCATTATATATATGATAATATAATCCAGCGTCATACTGAAATTTTTTAAAGTTATTCAGAATTTTTTTACCCCATTTATATTCGAACCGTAAAATATATTTGCTATATTTTTTTTCTGAAAAAATCATTCCATGAGTTTGATAGTTGCCAGTGTTAAGTTCTGTGCTGTCTGGAATATGTTTAAAAGCGTGAATCATTTTTCTGTCCACTACAAAAACTTTTTTTGCCAAAACACGATCTCCACTTCTTATTTTTAATTGCCAACCTTCCAAATTCTTACCATTAAATAGGGGTTTAAAGCCATCATTAATATTTTGTGCAGAAATACTTGAATATGACATAAAATAAATAGCAAGAAATATCTGTAATGCAACACTTAAGAAAATTACTTTTAAAGGTTTAATTAAATTGCTCATATTTCTTTAATTTAAAAACTCAAATCCCCCCGATTACAAAATTGTTATAGACTTTTAGTGGCTAAAGTCCAGCTAATTTTTTTATTTCTCTAGGAAATCTTTTTATAGGTCTAATAGATATATCTTTTGCAAAGCACTCTGCACCTTCCGATTGAATTTGAATTTGACCAGCCTCAAGTTTAGTGCCGTTCTTAGCTTTTGCATCTACCAATGCTAACACTACAACGCCGTTTACAACGTGTATGGCTGTATCTTTTATAACATACAAATCCAAGCGAGTCCACTCGCCATATGAACTTTCATTATCTACAGATCTTTTTGCACTTTTACTAATTTTTGTTCCTTGCGGATCCCATCTGTTTTTATCGTTTGCTTTCGCTTTTGCATAAGTTCCGCCCAAGACATATAAATCGCCAAAATCGCCCTCTTGAATTTGAAATTCTAGAGAAGACTTCCAAACGTTTTTAAAAGCGCCGTGATTACCGTGGCAGTGATACAAGAGACCACTATCTCTTTTAGCATTTTTACGAGGAGCATATTTTTTATCTCCCCATTTAAAAAGCATAGTCATATGGTAGTTTGAATAGATTTCTTTAGTGGACAAAACAGCAAATACAGCTCCAGATATATTTAAAACAGCTTTACCATCATTATCTTTAACTACTTTATAGATACCCATAGAATCTCCTAAACCCAAAGGTTCTGTATTTTTACCAGTAGCATTCTTTTTATATCCTTTAGGAAGATTTGATACAGAGAAATGAGGGATTCCAGTCCAAACTTCCCATGCAGACAGATTATCGTTTAATAAATTTTTCCAATCTTTTGATTGGGTTTTAGGATATGGTATTTTTGTTTGCGCATAGTCTTGGGCAATTGCAGAAGTTATTGTAGCAGATAGAATAGTGGTTAAAATGGCGTTTATTATTTTTTTTTTCATAATATGTTTAATTTTGTTTCTTATTAGCAGTTATACTTTTAAATAACTGTAAAAAAAAAAAGGATATTTTAGTGTAGTCATTAAAGTTTAAATGGTATTATCATAGTTTTACTTCGAACTTTCTACTCTTTGATTTAGTAGATGTAGGAAAGTCAAAAGGAATAGACTGTGTGACCTTTCCAGTGCCAGCCCATTCGACACCACGTAAAAAAGATACGATAAAACCAACGCCTTCAAAAGAATAATCTTCATGCCCCAATGTAGTGTGGAAAACTCGACCTTTCCCATAGTCTAAAACCATTAATATAGGTTCGTGTCTGTTTGTTGGAGCTTTGCCAGACATATCTTTGCCAGTAGCCAAAATAGTCATATTTTCAGCCGGACCTCTTAACATAGCATAACATTCATCTTTTGCTGTCAGCCATTTTTTAGGCATTCCTAAAGTAATTGGATGGTCAAAAACACGGATAGTAATAGGTATATGATGTTGTGGACCATGAGTGCCAGCTTTTCCAGGACTAGAATCCCTAATTAAAATATTGTTGTTATTATAATATACAAAAGGACCATCTTTTTGTGTTCTATTACCCCAACCGCCTAGACCTGTCATTTTATTAAACTCTCTCCAATCAGGAAATGCGTTATTGGCGGCATGAACAGAAACAAAGCCACCACCGTCTTTAACATATTTTTCAAAAGCAATCTGTGTCTGCTTCGGCCAACTGGAAGCCTTTGAACCAAAGTTTGATATTACTACATCATACGCATTAAAATCTGGTGTAAATTCAGGATCGTATTTAGGATTCTTTAAGTCCTTAGTCGCCTTTGTTTTTGCCAATGGGAGGAAAGTTTTATTTTTTTGCCCCCTCCAAGTATATTGTGTTCGATAAATATCTACCTCAAATAACCTGGTTTCTTCCAAATATTGCTTCATCATAATAGTCGATTTTGGCCACACACTATGATTGTTCTGTCCATCTACTATGAGAACTTTTATCTTAGCTTTAACAGATAGTATTGTAGCAGATGCAATTACTATAAAAACAATTATTCTTTTCATACTTATATTTTTTTAATAAGAACCACCCAGTCTTTATTAGGTGATGAGGGTGCGCCTGATAAATCTAAATTACTTCCTCCTTTGATTTTCTTATAACTGCCCGTCTGTAGTTTGCCACCATTTCGAGGGTCAAACCATTTTAAGGAATAATTGCCTTTTGCGTGTGTCAAATCTATGTTGCCTATGCCATTTCTTAAAAAAACGATATACAGCTCATTTTGTTTAGCAAGGCAATAATCTTTTTTATCAACTAGATCGTCCCTGTTTTCTGTATCCCAGAAAGCAATTCTATGGTCTTGAAAAAAGTCGAGCAGAAATTTGCATTGATTCCAGAACAAGTCGCGAGATGCAAAATCCTGACATGTGATATCCGAATGATCGTGTTTATAGCCAAAATACCATTCGGTGCCCCAGCCGCCGGCCATAAAGGTGCCCCACAGACCATTTATACGGGCTTCATCATGATTGGGATCTTCTGTGTCGTTAAGTAGTCCGTGCTGTGCATTTCCTGGCTCGTCAACGGCGACAGCCCATTGCTTGCCTGCATCTCTAGATAGTCTCAACCATTTCAAGGTCTCTCCATGCACTCTGCTGAAATCGATCTTGTTGGTTTGAATCGAAGGACCGGTATATTTGCTTTCCGTTCCCAAAACATCATCAAAAGGTTGTTTGCCGTTATGTATGACAATATGATGGTGATATGGGTCATGATTGAAAAAATATGCTGCCGCCGCCAAACGTTGCTGTGAATCCATGGGCGGGGTGATACGTTTTTTAGCCCAATCTCCCATCTCTTCCCCTATGTTCCAGTTCAGTGCCAAATGATGCCCAAACCTTGCTATCAGCTCCCGATAATATAATTTTGTGCGGGCACCGACGGCCCCGTTGTCCAACAGTCCTTGGTTTTCTACTTCTAAAAGTTTGAAATGAAGGAACATGCCCATTTTGTCTGCATGTTCAAAGAGGATCTCCCACTGGTCTAACTTGGAGCAGTCAAACCTGTCCCACGTGCTGTAATCTATATAAGGAAATACATTTTGATCATCCCCTGAAATGTTGTTGGTTATAAAAGAAAATGAATTCAATCCCTTAGAGGCTAGATAATTTACAGCTCCAATGATGCCTTTCCCTTTCCCATGCTGCCATGTAGGGTCTCCTTTCTTCCAGTGTCTGAAATGGGGCGCCCAATCTTTTACAAGATTGTCTTTGTAGCCGTCTGTATGAAAGGTACCGTCAAAATCTTTGTATGCCAGGAAGTTCTCTGGAGAATCGGGACCTACTTTTAGAAAGCACTCTTTATTTTCTGCAAATTTAAGATAGCGCGTCCCATCATATTCTAACAAGCCTTTTCGTCTAAAATCTCTACCTGTTTTATCAGAATTTGAAATTTTAAACGACCCACTAGCTCCATCCATATATGCTGCACTTATGCCAGCGTCGGGTCTATCGCTTACGGCGAGCCAGTTTCCTTTTCTAAAGTCAGCTTTGAACTCCCATATACCTGTTTCTGGTGGGGCAAAATGAACACGCCATTTGTTTCCTGCGGTCGCCGATGTTTCTCCAGCATCCCCGTCGGCCGCAAAATACCCGGGAACAGTTAATTTTTTATTGGATACCGTATGGCTGAAAACAACTCGGAATCGATAATTCATGAAGGGATTGAACTCTGAGGTCTCAGCAACTTCCGGTCCATCGAAAGTAAGCGTGACCTTATGCCATTTTTTCAGTTCGCCCGTGATCACGGGCTTCTGACTGCTTCCAGCCAACGATTCGTCAACCTCCTCGATTGTCTGGTTTTTTTGAGCGATGACAGGTTTTCCTGCTGTCATGCCCACAAGTTGCAACGAGATGAACACGCTGCATATGAGAGGTAGAAGGATACTGAACGGCTTCATTTTGATGATAATTTCATTGATTTGTTGAGTATTTAGTGCTTGACTGTTGTTACAGATTTATTCTTCTATGATATTGATGGTGTCTTTCAGCCTAATGTCTTCACTGGACGCACCGATTTGAATTTCGAAATCACCAGCTTCCACCATGTATTTTCCAAACATATCATTGTAGTAACGTAAATCCTCTATGGGGTTTAATTTAAACGTAATAGTTTTCTCTTCACCTGCTTCTAATGGAACACGTTCGAATCTGCGCAGTTGCTTATTGGGCATCCATCTCTCGGATTCTACATCCTTTACATAAAGTTGTACGACCTCCTCACCAGTTATTTTTCCTTTGTTCACAACTTTAAAAGAGACAGAAAGCTCCTCGTTGTCGTTAAGACTCGTTTTATTGAATCTAAGGTCAGTATACTCGAATTTGGTGTAACTCAGCCCGTGTCCAAATGGATATAGAGGTTTTCCTTGATAGTAACGATACGTGAAGCCTTTACCGGCCCGCATATTGTAATCTGTGAAAGCTGCCAGCTCCTTGGTGGATTTATAAAAAGTCACAGGTAATCTTCCAGCAGGGTTATAATCGCCAAACAGCACATCTGCGACTGCATCACCTCCTCGCTGACCTGGATACCATGCCATTAGAATCGCATCCAATTCATTTTCTAAGCCTTTGAATGCTACGGCGCTGCCGGCCAACATAACAAAAACAACGGGGGTTCCAGTTGCCTTCATGGCCTTTAATGCTTGCATCTGTGTGTCTGGCAGCTCAATTCTAGTACGGTCGCCACCGGCAAAACCATCAAATTTTTTAGCACCTTTGCGTTCTTCTCCTTCCCATTCTGCAGATAACCCTCCTACAAATATTGCTACATCTGCTTTTTTTACCTCTTCGAGCGTTTTTTCCGATAGTTTAAGAAGTTTGTCATTCCTTTTAGCACCGGGGATTTCCCATATGAGATTTACATTCGCTTCTTTCACTATGTGGGAATACTCAATCACTATATTGTAGGACTTGCCAGCTTCGAGTTCAAGAGATTCTAGATGAGCCTTTGGATAAATATCAGACTTGGCATCAATTATTTTTTTACCATCGACCCACATACGGCATTCATCGTTAGCAAAAAGACCAAGTTTGTAATTTCCGGATTTTGGAGCTAGTAAGCTCCCCGTCCAACGTACCGAGAACCTGTCTTTATTTATAGCCTTATCTGATGTGATAATACCTTGGGCCAATTCTGTCGCAGATGGCGAATTTTTCCAGGAAAAGGAGATTTTTTGATCGACTTTAGCAACTAAAGGTTTCCCTTCCAAGGTTTGGTTGTTGAAATATTCGCCTGACAATCCTTGAGAGTAAGTTCCTTTGACATCTGTGTTGGATAAATAGTCCTTTTCAATTACCGCATAGGCTTTGCCGGCAAAATCATCGGTAACCAAGGGAACTCCTTTAGAGTATGAGATTTTTGTAGTAGTATTTGCCGCATTTCTGATCCCGCTATATACTGTAATGGGATGAGATGCTATTCCATTGTAATTCGCATATAGAACCTCTGTATCATTTGCATTGGGTCCTACAATGGCTATAGTTTTAATTCTGTTCTTTTCCAAGGGTAAAATTCCATTATTTTTCAATAACGTCATAGACTCCTGAGCCATTTTCAAGGCCAATTGATTATGAGGTTCACTATTGTTTACTTTGTACGCTATTTGCGCATAAGGTACTGAGTCAGGATTGTCGAACATACCTAATCTCATTCTGGCCAACATCAATCGATATGTGGAGCGGTCGATCTCTCCTTCACCAATAAGACCTGATTGTACGGCTTTTTTCAGATGTTTCCTATATGTATCCCCACAATTCAAGTCACAACCTTTTCGAACACCGACTGCGGCCGCCTCCTCAGGGGTGTTCACTATTTTATGAAAGGCATATATATCTCTAATCGAACGGCAGTCTGAAACCACATAGCCTTTGAATCCCCATTTATTCCTAAGGATGTTTTCAAGCAGTAAGGAACTCGCACTTGCAGATTCGCCATCCACACGGTTGTAAGCCCCCATAATCGAGTAAGCTCCTGCTTTGACTATAGCGTCTTGAAATGCAGGAAGGTACGTTTCCCAGAGATCGCGAGCATTGGGTACGGCATTAAAGGTATGCCGTTGCGGTTCTGGACCGTTATGTACGGCAAAATGCTTGGGAGTAGCAACGGTTTTGAGGTATTTGGGATGGTCTCCTTGGAGTCCTTTTACAAACTGCATACCCATTTGTCCTGTCAAATAAGGGTCTTCGCCATAGGTTTCATGACCTCGGCCCCATCTCGGGTCTCTAAAAATATTGATATTCGGAGACCAAAACGTCAAGCCTCTGTATTTGCTCACATTGCTATTGCGTAAAGCTTCATGATGTTTTGCTCTCCCCTCATCACTAATCACATTGGCTACCTGTCCCATCAAGACCTTGTTGAAACTGGCCGCCATTCCGATGGATTGTGGGAAAACCGTGGCCACTCCGGCACGGGCCACACCATGTAGTGCTTCATTCCACCAATCGTACTCGGGCACTCCCAACCTGGGGATCGCTCCCGCACTGCTTTTTAGCTGTGTTATTTTTTCGTCCAACGTCATACGTGAGACCAGATCAAGGGCTCTAGTTTCAAAATCTAATGATGTATCTAAATATTTTAGCGCATCTTTTTTATTGGTTAGATCTTGAGCACTTAGGATTAGAGAGGACATTAGCGTAAGTATAAATAACAAAGGTTTTTTCATTTTGATTATTATATTTTTTTAATAAACCGATTCTATGACCTTATAGTTATATTTATTAAAGCTAAAACTAAACAGGCATGAATAACTTAATAATAAACTATTATAAATACAAAGATGCTTTTTAAGATTGTGTTTAGCTACAACAAATTACCAATTAAAGACAACATTTTATCAATAATTATATGTTTCTAGCATTTAAAATTTAGATACTATATTTTATAGGTATTATTTTAAGTAGGATATAGTTGATATGAGTAACTTTCAGGTATTAAAAGTGAGCAAAGCAATAATTACTGTAAGTCCTTATCGCTTTAGATGGAATGAGTTTTATGTAGTTCAAAAATTTCATTTTACTGTGGTTAAGTTTTATTGTTTTTTGCACATCATACAGATGATTTCTACTTTATTCAAAATGGATATTAGTGAAAATTTACCTTTACATTTGTGAAAAGTACGATAAAGATTTGAAATACCATTGCCGAAGGTTCAGCAACAATAGCGAACCCAAACTGACAGACCAAAAATAACGGCGATATACTTTATTTTCCGTTCTAGAAGAGCAACACTTCAAGATTAAGTATATACATTGGTTTCGCATAGGATAATCTGCTTGAGTGTTTTCTCTAACTTGGCTTCTATTCAGCATACAGCAAAAGGACAAACAGGCGCTCCAATGCATTTGGTCAATTAGGTCCATTATCGGTCTCGGAATTCAGAGCCTCGGACTGGCTTGGGAATGGAGTCCTCTGGATTCGATGCCCATCGTCATCTGCTCAGGGAAACGTACTGGATATATGGCAAAAGAACTTGTCGACAAAAGCTATTATTCCACAAAAAAATATATGGTACTACGTAACTGAAATTGCATACCCTAGGTTTTCGAGGGGAAGGAAAGTTGCCCCTTCCGAGCAGTTACTCATTACAGCCTCTGAAAGTAACCTGAACGTCTTCAGAGGCGCCTAGTTAGGGAATAGAGGTAGATGTTTTTTTGGAGATAAGATATGTTGTGATAAGGATTTTTCTTACGGCTGGAAGATGAGAAAAACTCAGCTATGTACAGCACTCCTGTAAAGGCGGTAAAAGGGTAAAACGACTGGAGAAAAAATCGACAGAGCCGCCAATGACCTGTTCTCCAGAGCAGTCTCCGCCGTGCGACAACCAATAGAATCATTTTTCAACTGGTTGATCGAAAAAACCGATATTCAGAGAGCGAGCAAAGTCAGATCCACAAAAGGATTGTTGGTACATGTTTTTGGGAAATTAGCCGCAACCCTTATTCACCTTGCTTTTTAAACCTTGATTCGCATTAGTAATTATTTTAGTAACATTTTTTTAGATTCAATATGATTTTTAGTAGTTATTGTGTAGAAATACAAACCTTTAGAAACCTTTTTACCTTGCATGCTGCTTCCATCCCAAGCTACACGATAGTTTCCAGAAACTTGGGTAGAATTCACTAATTTTTTTATGACTTGACCAATTGAATTGGTAATGGTAATCGTGCAAAAAGTATCATTGGCCAATGAGTATTGTATAGTAGTGCTATTTTCAAAAGGGTTTGGGTAGCTGGTACTAATAGACTTTTTTAAGGTTTCATCCAATATACTTGCAGTAGCAGTATCAGAAGAAAAAGCACCTAAATTGGGATTTGCTTGATCTGTTCTAGCTAATTCAACTAATGTAGTAATACTGTTATAGTTTACATTTAAACCAATAGTAGCGTTTAAATTAGTTCCTAAAGCAAGAGAAGGAGAACTGCCTGTTAACGTATAATCTCCATTAGCAACTGCTGTAAAGCCTGCGTTAATTCCATTTCCATTAATAGGAGTTCCTGTCATTGAATAAGACCCTGCTAAATCATTAAGTTGCCAAGAGGTTGGGTCATCGGTTCCATTAACAGAAAGCCATGAAGTTTCAAAAGCAATTGCACCTGCATTATCGGTATTATTAGAACGAAAAATATTAAATTGGTTCATCCCAGTGGCATACAAAATATTATTAGAAAACTGTATATTAGATACTGTACTATTCACATCAAATAAACTTACCTTATACAGACCATGTCCTGTTCTATCAACATAAATAGTGTTGTTAGCAAAATACAAAGTACCTTCTCTTCTGTAGGTAGGTACATTATCATAACCATAATGTATCATAGCAGTAGATCCAGAAGGGTGGTCATTAATAATTAAATTTCCATACACGTACGCATCACCCCAATTCGCATCTACAGTCAACACTTGGTCTGTATCTTCTGGTTCTACCAAATCTATACTTCTAGAAGAGGTTTCAATACGATTATATCGTACAACAGTAAAAGAAGACCGGTCTTTTAAACTAGTACCCAAAGAGCCATCTTTTACTCGCTGTAAAGTATTAAATTGAATAGTTGAATTTCTTCCTTGTGCATAAATATTATGATGTCTATCTGCATTAGACCCTGTAGAACCGTTTTCCATAAATAAGTTGCCTTCAATAAGCATATTGGTTGAAATTTCAAGGATATTTTGGTCATTTGCTTGAAAGAAAACACCATTGGCATTATTATTTAAAATGCATCCTTTTATAGAAACATGATCTGCTTGTGCCCAAACACCTGCGTAAGGTGCATCTCTTAAGTGTAAATTCACAATATCTATCCAAGAGGGTTTTACATTGTAAACATCATAAACAATAAATAAAGATCCTGTAGCAATAGTTAAAGCACCACTACTTGGAGTGTTTCCCCAAAGCGTTGCATTGGTAAAAGAAATTACTGGCAACGTACCATTTTCATCTGGTATTCCTTGAAACCGTACTTTGTTATTTTCACTTGCTTGTACATTTAATAAAATTTTAGTCAGATATGGAGTTGGACGATAATAAATTTTAACCAAAGTACCAGGAGTTATTAAAGTATACGGAATATCATGTATTTCTGTATAGGTTTTTCCAGGGCCAACTTCAAGAATAGTGGTGTAGGCATTCTCTGGAGAAGGATAAAGAAGGTAACCATCATTGTGTACACTGTACCCAGTTTCTAAATTTACTGGAGAGGGGAGTGTTTGTGCATAGAAATTTGCAAGTCCAACAATCAAAACAAGTAATGTAATTTTTTTTCTCATGACGTATAATTTTATAATACGAAATCAAATCTAGAGATTTAGGTCTTTTATAAAATTTAGTTGAATAACAAATTTGTATCAAATATAGCTTTTGAGACATTTTTTAAAATAAACAAAAATCAATTAGAAGTTAAAAAGAATGCACGATTACTAATTAGCAATAGAATTAGGTAAATCTTTATGAAGAGGAATTAACTTTTTTTTAAAAAAAATATGGAATATACTATTGAATAAATAATACTATTTATTGATATTAAATTCATATCACAACCTATGAAGTATTTTAAATACTGGGTTGAGCACAGTAAAACCTAACTTTAAAAAAAAATAAAAAATGTTTTTATTTAATATAGTAACAAATTATTTAAGTAGATTATTCTTTTTTAAATACTTAATTATTATGCCAATTTGACCTAGATGATAGAGGTCATGATGTAACATTCCATGAATCACAAATTGATAAGGATAGTCTTTTTTGAAATCGGTATCATAATAAATTTCATTTAAAAAATCATTATCTTTTGATTTTAACAATTCAATAAGAGTAACTAAAGAGGTCTGATATTCCTCAATAATATGCTCCCAACCTAATGACTTTAGTTTTCTTAAAGGAAGCCAATTTTCTTCACAGTCATCGGTTTTACTTCCTTCTCCAGTTTCTATTTTCAAGATAGTTTCTTTTCTCCACAAGGTTAAATGTGAGATGATTTCTGCAATACTGTGTAAACCGCTAATAGGCCTTATAAAAACAGTATTTTTATTAACTAAATTTAACTTGCTAGCAAATGTGCTGCCAATCCATAATTTTCCATTTTGGACTTCTTGATATTGCACAATTATATGTTCAATAAGGTTTTTCATTATCAATAAATTTTATCATTGTTTTTAATATCAAATTTCCTTTTGCATTTTTTCATAAACTTTAAATGCTAATCGTATTTAAGAAATACAGCACCGTTGCGTTTTTGAATAACTTGGTCTGTACCATCCCAAATAAAATCATTAGTATTAGAGGTATTGGCATTTTTCTCCATAGTGTCTAAATCACAATAGAAAGTATCTAAAAGAACTAAATTATTGGAAGTAGTTTCATTAAAAATAGTACCATTTTCTTTATAAGTTGTAGCTTTTATTGTTAGAATAGAAAAATTAGTAACAACAGCAATTTGTAGCACTTCTAATTTACCATAATAAGCGCTACTTGTTTTGTAAAGATAGATGTCACCAACGGCTAAAGAATAACCACCAATAATATCTACTGGGGGCATTTCAGTAATTTTTTTAGCAATATAATACCTGCCAATTTCATCATACACAGATGCTGGAACATCTTCTTTACTACAGGAATAGAAACTAAAGAGAAATATCAACGCAAAAGGAAACAGTAGTGTTTTTTTAATAGAAGGTTTCATAATAATTAACTTATAATTAGAGCTCTAATTTTTTTGTAGAGGTAGATAAATTCAAAATTATGAGAAATGTATTTTTAGGGAATGGTAATTTATGTAGCTATATGTCTCAATAACTTGTTTTGAGACATATTTTAGAGAATCTCAATTGGCATTCATAGTTGTTAAGGGGGGCGACTTACAAAAAGAAAGTACTTTTACAATTTACAAGCATTGATGTCAAGATGCAACTGAATCCAGAGGAGAATCCTTTTCTAAAAGAATATATTTAAATAATTGTAAAACACATCAAAGCAGCTAACTAGGTGGTGTTTCATAAAATAAATGAAGTTTGAACTAAATCATCAAACGATGTAATAGATAAAAAGATTCAACGATAAAATTGAAAAAGAAAAATCCCCAAGAATATGCAGACCATCCAGAAGTAATCAATGGCAATAAATTACTACCGGTGTTAAGCAATCAAAAAATGAATGCCTATATAAAAGAAATTGCAGATCTATGTGGCATTCATAAAAACTTCACGTTCCATTTAGCACGTCATACCTTTGCCACTACGGTCACGCTAAGCAATGGCGTTCCCATAGAGTCAGTAAGCAAAATGTTGGGGCATAAATCACTCAAAACAACTCAACATTATGCTAAAATACTGGATAGAAAAGTAGGTGAAGACATGAAAATTCTAAAAGATAAAATGAGTTTTAAAAGCAACTACGTAAAGAGAGCGAATAGTTAAAAAGTAAAAAAAACCTTAGCTATTAATAGTATTTGCATCAAATTATTTATCTTGTATGGTAATATAATTTATGAGAGCTGTCAAATTAAATTATATTAGCACATTTTTTATTGCCAATAATCCTCCCTACACAATCTGATATATGAAATTAAGTGATGCTCAAATTCTTAAAAACCTAAAGGAAGGAAGTCCGGACGCCTACAAACAACTATTCGACCGGTATTATAAACCTTTAAGTGTATATGCGTTTAAATATTGCGACTCCTTTCAGCTGGCAGAAGACATTGTACAAGACCTTTTTATAAAGCTATGGGATGAAAAACGATACCTTAAGTTAGAAAATGCAAAAATAAAAAGAACGAACCTTGCCCATATGGGAATGGATGCGATAGAGATTGTTTAGAAAGTCTCTTTATATACAGATGAGAGGCTGTCTGAAAAGTAATTACAAATGTCTAACTGAGTGATTTGACTTTGTTCAGCACAGGCTATTCAGGATGACAGGAAGATTCACAACGACATTGCAAAAGAAAAAGATGATGATACAAACAAAAAAAGAACCCTACCGATTCCTATCTTAGAACGGATGCGATAGAGATTGTTTAGAAAGTTTCTTTATATACAGATGAGATTCCTGCTGGTACTTCGGCTATGCTCAGTATAGGCTGCTCGCAATGACAGGATGCATATCAAAATTTAGAGTTTAGATTGTAGTTAATAGTTAGCGTGTCATTCCTGCGTAGGCAGGAATCCATAACCTCGCAGGTCGAGATGGTATACAGTAAAGAATAGCAATGTAAAAATAAAAAGAACAAACCTTGCCCATGTGGGAATGGATGCGATAGAGATTGTTTAGAAGATCTCTTTATATACAGATGAGATCCCTGCCTTACTGAATCAAGTTCAGCACAGGTCGCAGGGATTAGTTCAACTAACTAATTTTAAAACACTGCGTGCTTTTAAAATTAGAGTTTCACTAAAAACAAATAAAATGCCAGTAAAAATTAAAGCCCTGGAACGTGGAGAACCAGGCGTAGCAGGTGGTGGTATCAAAAAATGGTATGCTACTACAGCCAAACAAGACGAGCGCAATATTGAAGCGCTTACCACAAGTATTGAAAAAATAAGTACCGTTAGTGGTGCAGATATTCGTGCCGTACTCTATGCACTCGTTGATGTGTGTATAGAAGAATTAAGTTATGGCAATGTGGTTCGTATAGGAGAACTTGGAAACCTACGTGTAGGTGTAAGCAGCGAAGGTGTTGCTACACAAGAAGAAGTCACCACAGCACTGATTAAAAAAGCCAGAATACTCTTTGCACCAGGATCACGACTTAAAGTGATGCGAGATACTTTAACCTATCAAAAAGTATAAATTGGCAAAGCAAGCACTAAAAAAGAGGTCATAAAACACCTTTTTTTTAGTGTTTTCAGCTTTCTTTTTAAAGTTGTAAGCACAGCGCAAGAAAAGTGTAGTTACAAAACAACACTTTTGTAGTTACAAAAAGAACATTTTGTAGTTACAAATCAACTTTTTTGTAGGCACAGTTTTTAGCCCCCGTGGTTACTGGGCGGAGAGCCCATCCCGATGTATTATTTGCTTTGTTGAAATGTTTGTGAGAGCCCTTCCCCGAGATCCCATCCCAGAGGAGACTTTTTGCTTTGTGAAATGTTTGTGAGAGCCCTTCCCCGAAGGAAGGGTAAAGAGGCTTTTGGTTTTATGAGAAGTTTTTGAGTTTAAATGACTGATGACTTAAAGACGTATGACTGAAAATCATGAAAATAAGTACAAAATATCAAATGGTAGGTTTGCCATAGGATTTGGAGGCGAGCGTCAATAGTTTGAAAATGGCGTAAAAATAAAAGCTGTCTGAGCAGAGCGAGTTCTTTTATTTTAGCCATTGAAAACGTAATTGACCGTCGAAAATCCAAGGCTTGAATTTTTGGTTTAGGTATTTAGCTTTCGCTAAATAGTGTTTCAAGACAAAATGAACAAATGAAAAAACAAAGTACAAAGTTAGAAGTTAGAAGTCCCTGATATAGGTTGAAAAATACAAAAGATAAAAAAATCTACCATTCCTTTTCGGTAAAGTCAGTGCCAATTCGTGACATCCGTGTCTAACCTTGAAACCTGAAACCTTTTAAACTTCATCCCTGTCTAATCTTGAATTTTAAATGAAAAATATTGAACCTTTTGAAGAACCTTGAATCTTTTTAAGCATGAAAAAAACAACCCAAATAGCCTTGGCAATCGCCCTACTCTTATTGCTGTTTCTCTTCAAAGACTGGATTAGACATGCCATCATTACCAGTCTGGGCGGCTATACGACCAAAGAAACCCAAACCATTACCAAAACCGAATACCGACAAGGAATTATTGATACTTTGGAGATTTTTAACCACTATGTCACCACCAAAGGTATTACGCTAAACCCTGAGCCTAAAATTGTATATGTTACCCGTAAAGTAGGGACTCAAACACCTATTACCACTCCCAAAGAAAGCGTCCCGATAGATTCCGTTAAGCAGTTTGAAGTCCAAGTAAAAGACAGCTTGCTAGACGGACGCTTTACCATCTACAACAAGTTTAATGGAGATTTGCTCTCTTCGGAGTTTAGCTACAAACCGCTCTTTCCCAAATACCTGTTGCGGGTAGATACCCTTCGCATCACCACCACTAAAACAGAAACCTTGACTCGAACTCGCTCTAAATTCGGACTGGGCTTAGGCTTTGACACCCAAAGTCGGCTTCAAATCTTAGGTAGTTATACCACCAAAAACAATTGGCAGTTTGTCTATGAGTTTGAAGTGCCTAGTGGGATTTCTAGTACTACGGGTATACAGCAACCTGTACATGGGATTAAGGTGTTGAAGGGGTTTTAAGTGGCCTCTTTTAGCCCCTTTTAGACCGTTTTAACCCCTTTGTCCTACGGACATTTCCCCTTCGGGGAAAAGTTGAGCTACCATCAACCACTGTGTATCCTATCCGAGACCCGAGAAAAAATTTTATCAAACGATTAGAATGACGTAATGTCTCCTCGAGCATTACTGAAATGAAAAGACATTTTCATTGAAAGTAGCTAGCGAAGCTATCGAAGTATTATCAAGAAAAAAGTATTAGAGTCAAATTTAAAAAACTAAGAAAGTTAAAAGTTGAGTCAGAATTCTAACCGCCATAAAAATTTGGCAGACGAGCCTGCCTGCCGTTAGTGCAGGCGTCAAATATTTGAAAATGGCGTAAAAAGAAATGCTGTTTGACCCCGCCCATGCGGGGGAGTTCATTTCTTTTAGCCATTAAAAATCAATTTGACCGTCGAAATAGCGATAGCGTATTCACGAAGACCAAAATATAAAATGAATATGACTTCGTAAAATTTAAGGCTTGATTTTTTGTTTCGTTTTGCATCAAGGCAAAATGAAAGTTATAATGAATCTCAAACCACCACACATCATAACCGAAGGAACTCTCCAATACCAATTAGGCGAATTAAAAGGCAATAATATTCACTACTATTTTGAAAAAATCCTATTCTATTTAGACCATAAAGGCAAACTATTATTTGGCAAAAATTTCAAGATTCACAAAGAAGATGAAGCAATTCTATACAAATTAGCCATTTACTTTATTCATGATTATGTATCATGTAAAAGAATGAACATCGATCCCCAAAAAGGAATTTTACTATCTGGCCCAGTGGGTTGCGGAAAAACAAGTTTAATGAAATTATTGCCACACATGGTGCCTCACTTAAAAAACTATGAGGTAGTTCCGGCGAGAAACATTGTATTTACCTTCAATAACCTCGGTTTTAAAATCATTGAACAATACGGAAATAACAATTACTACTGCTTCGATGATTTAGGTGTAGAAACTACAGGTCGCCATTTCGGAAAAGATTGCAATGTAATGGGAGAAATCTTATTATCTAGATATGATTTATTGCTAAATACAAGTAATCCTCAAAATGTCATTTCGAGCTTGTCTGCCGATAAGGCAGACGCAGTCGAGAAATCTCATAAATACCAACACCTAAAAGCAAATAGCAAAAAGCCAGTCTTCACTCACGCCACCACAAACCTCAACGCCCAGGAACTCGAAGAAAGATATGGCAATAGAGTAGGCTCAAGAATGCGAGAATTATTTAATTTAATTGCTTTTGATAGAGAAAGTTTAGATAAAAGAAAATAAAGACAACAACATCTAAACACCGATAAAAGTGCAACTCTAAGTCCAAAAACCAAACAATTTTAATAGATTTGTGAATAGAAATTGTTTTATGTTAAGTATCAACGAAATAAAGTCATTAATTACTTCTGAAGAAGGTTATAATGTAGAATTTAAGAAAAGTATTCCAAGTAAAGTAAAAGAGATTACAGAAGAAATTTGTGCTTTTTCAAATGCTGCTGGGGGTACTATACTTTTAGGTGTAGATGATAATAATTCAATACAAGGTATATTATTTTCGAATGCAAAACGTTCAGCACTTTAGAATTCAATAAATGAAATTACACCAACATTACATTGTGATATTTATACGATAACTATTAATGAAAAAGAAATTGTAGTAATTGAAGTTCCTTCAGGTGTAAATAAACCGTATGTACTTTCTGGAGCTATTTATGTGCGTCAAGGCCCTAATTCTCAAAAATTAACGACGGTAGAAGAAATGAGAGATTTCTTTCAGCAAGCTGATAAGATTTATTATGATGAAGCGCCTTGTAAAACAATCGATATTACTAAAGATATTGCTGATACCAACATCTATCAATTTAGAGAATTAGCGGGTTTAGGCACTACTGTTTCAAACGAACAAGTCTTCAATAATTTAAAATTAGTAACTAAAGAAGGTTTTCTTAAAAATGGAGCTACTTTATTCTTTGCAGAAAATCCAGAACAATTTTTTGAAAAAGCAGTAATTAGATGTACTGTTTTTGAAGGTATTGATAAAAGATATATTACTGATGATAAAATAATGTCAGGTACTTTGTATCAGCAATTTCTGCAAAAAATGACTTGGTTAAAAACAAAACTAAATGTGCGTTATGACATTGAAGGAAATGGTTCACAACCTCGAAAAGAAATTTGGGAAATTCCCGAAACAGCTTTTAAAGAAGCTATTATTAATGCTTTAGCACATAGAGATTATTATGATAAAGGAGCTCGTATCTCTGTAGAAGTTTTTAATGATAGAATTGAAATTTCTAATCCTGGAGGCTTAGTGAGTGGAATTCCTAAAAATGAATTTGGAAAAAGAAGTTTAAGCAGAAACCCTTTAATATTTGGTCTTTTTGAAAGAATAAGAATGGTAGAACAAGTAGGTTCTGGTATTAGTAGAATGAGAGAATTAATGTTAGAAAATAATTTAACGCCACCTGAATTTAATACTGAAGGAATATTTACGGTAACATTTAGAAGACCTTTCGATTTTAATAAGTGGGTAGATAAGTGGGTAGATAATCTAACAGCTAATAGAGTTAATATTATCAAAGCTATTCATAAAAATAATAAAGTTTCTAAAAGAGAATTGGAAGAAATAATTGACTTAAGTGCTACTGCTATTGACAATAATCTAAATGCTTTAAAAGATCGTGGGCTTATTGAAAGAGTAGGTAGCGCAAAAGGTGGTCATTGGAAAATAAATTATAAACTTCCGTAAGTGGGTAGAAAGGTGGGTGGTAACTTTAAGAACTAACTGAAGATAATTTCTCTTTATATATTTTTAAATCTTTGAAAAAATGAGTAATAAAGCTAAAGAGTTTTTGACACAGTTAAATAGCAATCCTAAATATAATGGGTTTTGGCAAGATTTTAATCAATACTGTAATAATTTTGAAATACCTGATAAAAACTATTTTGTAGAATCATTGCCTTTATTATATAAAAAAATTAAAGATGATGGTGCAAGTTATTATATATATCAAGCATTAAGAAAATTTGCAATTGAGAAACCAGAAGAAGCTATTAAGGTATTACAAATAATAGACGTAAAACCAACTTTAGAAAATTTAAACTTTATACCTTCAATACTAGGAGGTTTATCAGAAAGTAAAACAAGTTATCCCTATAAGGATAAAATTTTATCTCTGATAGAAAGTGTAGCTGAGTATAAAATTAATTCAGGTGTTAATGCTGCATACCAAGTTGTCATAAAAGATAAAAAGGAAGAATTAAAATTCTTAAATGAAGTTAATAAAATTCTAATAGTAGTAATAGAAAAAGAGTCTGTTCAAAGTTTAGGTATTATAGCACGCTTTTACAACAAACACTTAAACAGTATAGGTGGTGCAAAGGAAATAATACTACAATTACTCCAGAAAAAAAATATAGAAGTTCAAAGTGAAGTTGCAAGATCACTTAATGAAGAAATTAAATTTGATGAAGAAGCAGAATATTTTCAAAAATACCTAAAGCTTTTAACTTATACAGAATCAAAATATAAACATGTTTATAATACAATCACTTATCGTTTAAAAGATACCATTTCTAAAAATCCAGAAATTATTATTGAGTTTATAAATGAATGGATTTTAAATAATAAAGGTAAATTAAAAGGAATATCTGTTTTAAAAGAAATAATAGATGAACTGTATTCTAATCACCCAAAAATGGTAGAAACATTATTTTTAGAGTGGCTAAATTCAGATAATCAATCATATAAAAATGCTTTACATTTTGTTATTAGCAATTTTGACGATAATATAAGTCCTATTGGGCTTCCTAAAGAACTATTGAAGAATTTTGATGAAGAAGATTCTTTATACATTGTATTTATGATTGTAGGAAATGTATTAGATCGGAAATATGCATCTGAAATGCTTTATAATATCCTTGAAGTAAATTACAAAAATGAACGCATAAGAAATCATATAGCAACTCTTTTTGTAAAATATTTAATAATAAACTATTACTCTGTAACAGAAATACTGAAAGAGAAAAGAAAAACTGCTAACAAAATCATAACTTCAATCATAAATCAAATTATTGATACTTCAGAAAATTATTACAAGCAGGTTTCTGAATTAGAAATAATAAACGAGTTTGAACCTTCAGATAAGAGAATGAATTATTTTTTGAAACGACAAAATGTTCAAATGCAAAAACTAATGGATGATTCGGAATCTAAAAATAATTCATTTCTAAATATGATTACTAATATAAACCTCAAAGCTGGTAAATCTTTTTTCTCAAAGCATAGAGGTGTATATTCTCAAGAAGCAGAAATGCAAAACTTCAAAAGTAGTTTTGAAATGCCTCGTGTTCAATCAATAGATGAAATAGGTCAAGAAAAAACAAGATTAATGTGGCAAAATATGAAAAGAAATGAACTTCCTAACTAATGAATATATTTCTCTTTTAAAAGAAGATGGTGAACTTGATGCGCTACTTATTGATATTCTAATAAGCAAGAGTATTACACCAATATCTAAACCTCAAAAGGGTAGGCAATATGGTGTAGATATAGCTGCAGTTGGAAAAGATAAAGATAATATTGAAAAGATATTTCTTATAACTGTTAAACAAGGCCACATTACAAGGTCAGTTTGGGATTCAGGACAAAATGCAGTACGTCAATCATTAACAGAAATATTAGAAACTTATATTTCAATTTCCCTAACTACAGAACAAAGAAAACTTCCAAAAAAAGTAATTGTAGCAACAAATGGAAACTTAAATCAGACAGTTCAAACAAGTTGGGCAAAATATACAGAAAAATATGAAAGTGATGATTTGAAATTTGATTTTTGGGGAATAGATGATATAACCAAGATGGTTTCAGAGAATCTACTTTCAGAAAGATTATTTAACCCAAAAATGCGTTCACTATTAAAGAAAACATTGGCTTTTCTTGAACTTAAAGACTATGATTTAAACCACTATAATAGATTGGTGGACACAATATTGGACAAGCCGATTAAAACCAAAAAACCTCTACTAAAAAGATTAAAATTACTACGTATATGTTTGAGTATTGTTTTTAAATGGGCAGAAGATAATGGCTATATTAAATCGGCAATATTTGCTGCTGATAAAACTATTTTGAAAGTTTTTGAATGGTTGAGTAATCAAGAACATTTTAAAGAAAAATATATCAGGCTAGAGTTTTACGAAATACATTTATTGAGACGAAAAATAGGAATATCTTACTTCAATAAGGTAAGCAAACACTATTTTGTAGAACATAGTTTACAACGTTATTCTCGAAATCAGATTGAATATAGTCTAACTGTTTGGGAAGAAATAGGAATTCTTGCTAATATAGGACTTACAGAAATAAAACAATATCAATATCATTTCAACGCTAAAGATTCTTCTGCTGCTGCTATTTATGAAGAATCTGCTATGACAATTTCTAAAGCACTCTTATCTTTAATTAATACAAATCCAACATCACATTATCCCTTATATGATGACCATATTATAGATATTGAACCCGCTATGAGGTTTTTATACTTTACAGGCCATAAAAAAGAATGTGAGAAATGGTTAAGAATGCTTGTTGTAGGTATTCACGATGCGAAAATATTGAAAAACTTTTTCCCGTTATTTAAAACAAATTATGAGGATCTGGTAGATTATTATATGGGCACTAAAAAGCAGGATGAAAAATCTACTATGCTTCTAACACTATTAGCAGATTGGTCAGCTTTATTAGATAGTAAAGAAGCATATGATGATTTGCAAAACATTTTAAAAATATTTGATAATAAATTAAATCTACAAATTTGGTTTCCAAAATTAGACACAGAAAAATTTTATTTAAATAATGGTTACAGTAGAACTTCAGGCAAATTAAAGCATTCTATTACTCTCTATAAATCTATTGAAGATTATAAAAAAGAAATAATAGAGGAGGTAGAGCTTTTTTCAGAAGAAAGGAAATTTAAAATTATGGATATTAGTTATGATTTAATTTTCTCAATAACAAGTAGATATCATAGAGAGTTACCTTTTCCTTTCATTTGGCGTAGACTTGTCAAAACAGAATAAGGTTATTTTTTAAGGATAATTAACTCCCCACAAACCAAAATCCAGTTTGTTGCAAAAGCAAAAACCGTAGCCTGTATTGAGCAAAGTCGAAATGTCTTTTGGTTTGTTCCGCGCGCCAACGCAAGTTTAGCGTTTTCTTATCTATAGGTAGTTGCATTTTAGAGCTTGTTCCATTCGCAAACTCATTGCACAACTCCAAAAAGCAACACGCTCTTATTGTTTCATAAAACACAAAACTCTCCAAAGCTATCTTTACATAACGCGCAAATAGGAACTAGCATTAGTATTTTGAACTAAAAAAAGAACATTTTTATTAAACCGTCAATAATTTATTTTTCTCTAGCCTACAATGTCACTAATTAATAATTTCTTTAAATGTAACATCGTATTTAGAATCTAAAACCTCAAAATATGTTTTGCAGAATTGGTTGTATTGCTGCTTAGCCAATCCTTTTTTACCAAAAAGATATAGAGATTTACATTTTAAAGCAATTGCCTCTTCATTTAGAGGACCATATTTTAAAATGGTATCTCCAATTAATATAAGTAAGCGTAGATCAGATTGATTTTTAGCGATTCTATTTAAGTTGTCAATCAGTAAATTAGAAATATGCATCTTAAAATCTTCTATCCAATCGGTTTGTATATCTGGAGAAATTTCTCCTCTAGAAACAATCTCTAAAAGTTCATAGACCTCATCTTTATCTAAATTTGCATTCGTGCCTTCACTCAATAATTTCGTAACAAAATTATAATCACAGAAAGCAGACGGGCCTATATTTATGAACCAATATGTGTTTTCGTTATTAATCTTTATATCACCTATTTTTTCTAATAAAATTTTTAACTTACTTATGTTTACATTTCTATTGTTTCTAGCATTACTTTCTGGTTTATTTGGCCACAAATATTCAGTAAGCTTAATTGAAGAAATACCTTTATTGTTTTTTGAACTAGACAATAGTATTAAAATAAATAGCTGTTTTAACGTAGGTGTAAATAGTGCTGTAATATCGTTTCCACCTTTATCATAAACTTGAAAACCTCCAAACAAATATACAGCAGATTTTTTTATCTTTTCTTTTTTATAAGCAATCAAATCTAAAGATTCTTCTTGAGCAATTACTTTTTCTGTAGATATTACAGGTTGCTTTCTATTTTTTAGAACATATAAAGCTAAAAAAATCATAGCTACAATAAGCCCCAAAATCCAAATATTTTTTGAAAAATTAAAAGCTGAATTCTCTTTCTCCTCTTGATATACATCATTCGCCAATAAGGGAGGATATGTCATCGAATACAGCGAAGATTCTTGATCTGTAGTTGTAATAGTATATAGTTTAGACTTATTATAGTTCAAGAAAAAAAATGCATCAGATTTTACATCTAAAAAATTATATGGAATTGAATCTGGATAAATCTGTTTTTCTTTATTTTTAATTCCAAAACGAACAAGTTTCAAATGTGTTTTATAATTTGTATTGTTAAAGATTAGCGTAAAAAAACTTTCTGAAATATTATCTACGATTAAAGATTTTACAGGTAAAAAAGATTCCGAAGATTCGTTTTCTAAACTCCAAATTTTCTTAGGTTTTAAACTATTAAAATCAACAGCATATAAATCATAAAAAAAACGACTATTAACACCTTGCCTGCCAGATTTACTTCCGTAACCTCCGAAGATTAAAAATTTATTAGCATCTATAATTCCCGATGAACTTAAATATCTTGGTGTAATTTCATTATCAATAGTAGCGGTGCTAAAACTAGAGTCGTTTATATTAAATTTATTAAACGAAGAATTATATCTGTAGAAGCCATAACCTCCAAAAGTAATTAAAGAACTGTTTTTTGAATCAGCTATAATAGTATGATGTAGATAAGAAGTTTCTTTACATTTAGTTTCTGGATTTAACCAACTAGAATCTTTAAAATTAAATAGATTAAAGGTTTGCTCATCGATAGAATAAGCCACTAATTCTTCTTTAGTGTTGTTAAAGAAAAATTTATTAGATTGGCATTTAATAAAATTTTCTTTAACAATTATTGTTTCTAATGTTCTGTTGACTAATGAATATATATGTATTTTCTCTGACTCTATAAAAAAGACTCTCTCACCTTTTAAATCTTTTGCTGTTCCTAATAATCTATTAAAATTAAAATCTTTTTGCTTTTTCCAAAATAAATGTTGATCTATCAACCATTCAGGATTTTTTGCAATAGCTACATCTTTTATGATATTATCATACACAACATTGTTTTTTGTATGCATTCCTAAAGACCAATTTCTTATCATTTTTCCATTTTGATTAAAAATTTTTACATTTTTAATACTCATAGGACAAACATCTGTAGTTTGGAATTTTGTATGAAGACTCTTTCCAAAAATCATCTCGAGATTAGAAATATCTTTTAGCGCATCAGATTTTTTAACTATTTTCTCATTATTTATTGATAGCGCAATGGTTGATTTTTCTACATCAATATTAATATTAAATTTTATCCATCTATTATAGTCTCCTTTTGGAATATCAGACCATTTATAACTAAAAAGAATCTTGTCTTTTATAACCAACCAAAAGTTTTCTTCATTGCTATCTAGGTTTGCTACTAAGTCTATATTTAAGAAACTATTTCCAACAATTTTTAAAATATTTCCGTAATAGCCATCACCACGTCTAAAATTAGCTTCAAAAGAAATATTAATTTTCTTTTGAAAGCGAATTGGTGTTTTTGGTGTTAAGTTTAAAGAAGTTCTTTTTTCTTGAATTACTTCATGAGAATAGAAAGATAGACCTTCATCTAAATAGTCTTGTCCTTCTGTTATTTGAATAGAAATTAATAGAAAAAAGAAAATAATAAAATTTCTCATATTATTTATATAGTCTAGACTGCAAGGTAATTTATATTTTTAATTTTAGAAAGATACTTTTAGATAATATTATGAATTTCATCAAAAAATCAAATCGAATTTACTGCTTTTCTAAAAATTTTACTTATTAATTGTAAATTAAGTAATTTTTAATTGTTAATTATTTGCTAATTAATCTCTGCAAATATATTTGTCTTATTAAAAATTAAAGTTATGTTGTGCCTTATTTCAGAAACAATATAAATAATTATACTAAAACTGAATTCAATATTTATGAAGAAACAAAAACTACTATTTTGGCTACAAGCAAATAAACAAGGTAGTATAAAAATGATGACAAAAAATATATTGTTCTTTGCATTATTATTATCTACACTTGGTATTTTAAGTCAAACTAGAACAATAACAGGTAAAGTAGTTGACACAGATAATTTTCCATTACCCTCAGCATCTGTATCATTACAAAACACTACAAACGGTGTAAATACAAATTTTGATGGTATGTATACAATTACAATTCCAACAAAAGGTAATTTCAATTTAGTATTTCGTTATATTGGTTATGAGACTAAAGTTGTTGCCGTTACAAATCAAAGCACTATAAATGTTACTTTAACTGAAGATGTTACTGCTTTAGAAGAAATTATAGTTGTGGGTTATGGTACTCAGAAAAAAGAAAGTTTATCCGCTGCAGTTGCAGTAATTAGCGGTGCAGAAATAGAAACTACAACAAATGTAAGTCTTGCTCAAAAACTAACAGGTAAAATTGCGGGTGTACAAATTCGTCAACAATCGGGTCAACCAGGTTCTTTTGATAACGATATTAATATTCGTGGATTTGGTAATCCAATTTATGTAATTGATGGTATTAGAAGAGGTGGCTCAAGTGACTTTCAACAATTAAATTCTGATGATATTGAAACAATCTCTATTCTAAAAGATGCATCTGCTGCAATATATGGTTTAGGTGCTGCAAATGGTGTAATCTTAGTAACTACTAAAAAAGGGAAAAATAGTAAACCGTCTTTTAATTATAGTACAGTTACAAGTAGCGCAAGACCCACAGATGTTCCTCTTATGGCAAATGCGGCACAATACACACAAATGTGGAATGATACGCAACTATTTATTCCAGGAGGAGCTGGAGTACCTTTTTACTCACCAGAAGAAATTGAAAAATGGAAAAATGGTGGGCCAGGTTATGAGAGCACAGATTGGGGTGCATTAACATTAAAAGAGCAAGCCTTAACACAACAACATAATTTTTCTGCATCTGGAGGTAATGAGAAAACAAATTATTTTATGAGTTTTGGCTATGTTCAAGAAGATGGTTTATTAATTAGTAATGATGTTGGTTATGAGCGTTATACGTTCAGAACAAATTTAACAACTGAGCTCTCTACAAACTTAACAGCCTCTTTGTTAATAAATGGAAGATGGGACGAAAACACACAACCAGGTGCAAACTTCTTTAATATTTTTAAAGGTACCCGTTTGGCTTTGCCAACCGAATCTGCTTATGCGAATAATAATCCTAATTTCTTAGCACCTATTGCTTCTGGTTTAAATCCCGTTGCTTTTATGGAAAGAGATCTTACAGGTTATACAGATAACAACACAAGAGCATTTACATCTACTTTTTCTGTAGAGTATAAAGTACCGTTTGTTGAAGGGCTTAGATTAAAGGGGGTTGTAGCTTATGATGCAAATAATTTTCAAAGTAAAAGCTTAGCTCCTACCTATAATTTATTTAATTATGATGAAGTTAATGATGTTTATAACCCTGTAAAACAAAATGACGGTGTTGCTAACATTGCCAATGAAAATAGAAATGGGGATGGAATGACGTATCAAGGATATATAAATTACGACAAAGTGTTTGCAGATGATCATGATTTTAAGGCACTTTTGTTAGTAGAAAGTAATTCTTATTCAGATAGATTTTCTAGAATAAGAAGATTTTATCCAGAATTTTACACTAAAGATCAATTGCGATTCGCAAGTCCTATTGGACAAGAAAGTGATGGTATTGAAAGTGAAAGTGCAGATTTTTCTTACGCAGCTAGATTGAATTATGGTTACAAAGGAAAATATTTTTTAGAAGTATCTGCACGTTACATGGGGTCTTATAGATATGCTCCTGAAAATAGATATGGTCTATATCCTACAGCTACTGCTGCTTGGAGAATTTCTGAAGAGCGTTTTATAAAAGATAATTTAGATTGGATTTCAAATATTAAATTAAGAGGTTCTTATGGAATAGCAGGTCAACCAGAAGGAGGTCCTTTTCAGTATGTTCCGGGATATTCTATTGGTAGCGGTGGGTCTTATGAATTTGATGAAGGTTTTTTAACAGACGGGATTAGAACTCCTCCAATTCCTAATCCTAATCTTACTTGGATGGAGGCTACAACAAGTAATATTGGACTTGAACTTGGCTTTTTAAATAACAGATTAAATATTACCATAGATGCTTATCAACGTGAATTAGATGGAATACCTGCAAGGAGAAGTATTGCATTACCAAATACGTATGGAGGTGTTTTACCACAAGAAAATTTAAATAGTGAAATAACACAAGGGATAGAATTTACAGCTGGATATAGACAAAGAGTTACACAAGATTTCAAATTTGACATATCAGGTAATTTTAGTTATTCAAGAACAAAAAGAAATTTTGTTGAAGGAGAAGCATTTAATAACAGCTATAGCGAGTGGAGAAATAGACAATCTGGTAGATGGAATGACATTGCTTGGGGCTATAATTATATAGGTCAGTTTCAAAGTGAAGAAGCATTAAGAAGTGCAGCTTTACAAAATGGAGATAGAAGCAACGTTTTAAGAGAATTACCAGGAGATTTTCAATATGAAGATTGGAATAATGATGGAATTGTAGATGGGCAAGATGAGCAACCTTTATTTTTTAGCGGAAGACCTAAAATGTTTTTCGGTCTTACTTTAAACTTAGAATATAAAGGGTTCTATCTAAACTCTTTATTTCAGGGTGCAGCAAATTATACCGTACGTTTTAGAGAAACCTACGCAGAAATGTTTGCATTTAGAGGGAATACACCAGCTTATTTCTATGATAGATGGCGAAAAGAAGATCCTTATGATGTTACTAGTGAGTGGATTCCTGGAACTTGGCCAGCAAGTAGAACAATTGCAGATGTTGGTAGTTTGTATAAAGAAAGTTCTGTTTGGAGAAGAGATGCTTCTTATTTGAGATTAAAATCTGTAGAATTTGGATATAATTTTAAAAATGAAGGAATGAAAGAAACTTTAGGAATTACTAATTTAAGACTTTATGTGAGTGGTTTTAATTTATATACTTGGGCAGATGATTTTGTAAAACCTTTTGATCCAGAAAAGATTGAAGGTGCTTTTTCTGCAGGGTTTACATACCCAGTAACAAAGACTTATAATTTTGGAGTAAATATTAACTTTTAAATAAAACCTATGAAACTAATAAAAAATATATTATTTCTTTTTGTAGTAAGTCTTATTTCCTTCTCTTGTGACGATGGATTAGACTTATTACCAACGGATAAAATTACAGCAGATGACCTTTTTGGTGATCCTGCAGGAACAAAATTGTATTTAGCAGATTTATATGACAGACTCCCTATCGAAGATTTAACATTCTTTCCTAAAGACGGTTTTAATTTCAATCCAGGAGATCCAAACAATGGTGGTTTTACATCTTCAATGTTAACAATGACGGCACATCATAGTGAACGAAATAGTTTTATAAATGGCAATTATTTAAACTGGTGGGATGATGCTTTTAGATTGATTAGAGATGTAAATTTATTTATAGATATCATACCAACTTTAAGCAATACAGATGCTGAAAAAGCGGCATATTTAGGGGAAGCTTCATTTATTAGAGCATTTGCTTACTTTGGTTTGGTGAAAAGATATGGTGGCGTTCCAATTATTAGAACACCTCAAGAATTTAATGGAGATCCAGAGTCTTTAAAAGTTCCTAGAAATACAGAAAAAGAAACTTGGGATTTTGTTTTAAGTGAATGTGACATTGCAGCAAATTCGTTAGGAGAAACTAATGGAAGAAGAGCTTCAAAATGGGCGGCTTTATCATTAAAATCAAGAGTGGCTTTACATGCTGCATCAGTTGCAAAATTTGGCGGTAATATCACATTAAATGGGGATGCTGTAAATCAAGAATTGGTAGGCTTACCTATTAGTGCAGCAAATGCGTATTATCAAATATGTATTGATGCATCTGCAAACATTATGAATAATAGTCCTTACGGCTTATACAAACCAAACCCTGGAACTGCAGATGAAGCTGCAGAAAATTTCAGAGCAATGTTTGAAAATCCTAATATAGCACTTGAAGAATCAATTTTAATAAAGGGAAGAACCATTCCTGGTGAAGGTTTTGGTAATAATTATGATATTTGGTTTGGTCCTGCTCAAACAAGAAATGGATGGCCTCATCCTGGAAGATATAATCCTACATTAGAATTTGTAGATTTATTTGAAAACTATAGTAATCCAGGAGAAGATGGTAAAATTATTACTACTGCTGATGCAAATACAGAAAATTATGATGGTTATCAACCTTCACGTAATTATGTACGTTACTCAGATCCTCTAAACCTTTTCGCCGATAAAGATGCACGGTTAAGAGCCACTGTAATTCTTCCAAATTCAACTTGGAAAGATGAAAATATAATTATTCAAGCTGGGCTTATTACACCAGCTGGTAAAGCAGAGATTGAAACATTAGCATTTACATTTGCTGCAGGTAGCATTTATTCTAGTTATGGTACGTTAGATGCTGATAAGCATTCTGGCTTTAATCCACAAGGGGGAAACAATACAAAAACAGGTTTTGGATTCAAAAAATTTTTAAGTACTGAACCTGTGCAACCAGCATGGAATAGAAGTTTTACAGATTTTGCAGAATTTAGGTACGCAGAAATTTTATTAAATTATGCAGAAGCAGTTGTAGAAAGTGGTTTAGGTAGTCAAACAGTTGCAGAAACAGCTTTAAATGCAACAAGAAGAAGAGCATTTCACCAAACAGATATTCCTTTAACTATCGAAAATGTTTTGAGAGAAAGAACAGTAGAGTTAGCTTTTGAAAACAAAGAAGTTTGGGATTTAATGAGAAGAAGAACGTATCATACTGTATTTAACAATACTAGAAAACATGCTTTATTACCAATATTAGATTTAAGAGGTAGTGCACCTTTCGAATATATTTTTGTTCGTAATAGAATTAGAGGTAATGATCCACAAACCTTTGATGTAAGAGAATATTATAGAAATATTCCTGGTATTGGTTTAAATGGTTTAATACCAAATCCGTAAGACATAATTTGAATATAAATAAAGAATAATTTATTATGAATAAAATTAAATATATAATAGTTTTTTTAGTTTCTGTAGGTCTTTTTAGTTCTTGCGAATTAGATAATTTAGAAGGTCCAACTGCAGATTTATATGGGAGCATTATTGATGATGTTACTGGAGACTTAGTAGAACAGGATATTATAAGAGGTGGCGAATTAGAATTAAGAGAAGCTGGTTTTGAAAACGTTGCTCCGCAATTTATGAACTATAAAGTTGATGGAACATTTAGAGATAGCAAACTGTTTGCAAATACTTATAAAGTTTTACCTGTTCGTACAAATTTTCAATCTATAGATACTATTGAAGTAAATATAAGTGGCAGTACAAAATTAGACTTAGTTGTTTCTCCTTATATACGCATAAAAGATGCTTCTATAACAAATGTAGGAGGTATAGTGACAGCTACTTTTTCTTTAGAACAAACAGGTTTTGGTAATGTATCTAAAATAGGTTTATATGCAGGTGCAGATAAAAATGTTGGTGAACCTGCAAGATTGGTAAAAAAAGAAACGAATATTAATGCGCCAGTTTCTCCATTAAATCCAGTTACTACATACACATTATCTATAAACACCAATAATGAAATTGATTTAAAAACTGGGAAGTTTTATTATTTTAGAATTGGTGCATTATATGACGCACCAAATGCAAGGTTTAATTATGTTACTGCTGTAGAAATACAATTGTAATATGAAATATAAATAAGCATTTAAAATATCAAATATGAAAACGATAAATTCAAAATACAAATTATTAATGCTAATTTTAATATTATTTTTAGGATGGTCCTGCAGTGGTGATACACCCGAAGAAATGATTGAGGAAGAAGAGGATGACCCAATTGTAGTGGTAGATGAAATTGTCTATGACGAAACTGGATGTTTATTTACATCATATACTAATTTAGTAATGGCGGGTTATCAAGGTTGGTTTGCAGCACAGGGTGATGATTCTAATAGAGGTTGGTATCACTATGAAAATCCTAAATGTGATGGATTTAAATCAGATTGCTCTTCCATAGATATGTGGCCAGATATGACGGAGTATGAAACAAAATATGTAACACCTTATAAATATGCAGATGGTTCAAGTGCCTATTTATATAGTCCTTATGATGAATCATCAATAGATCTTCATTTTAAATGGATGAAAGAAAACAATATTGATGGTGTACACATGCAACGTTTTGTTGTAGAGGTTCATTCTTCTAATTCTAGAGGAAAAAGACACTTTAATAAAGTGCTAGAAAGTGCTTTAAAAGCTGCAAAAAAATACGGCAGAGCTATTAGTATTATGTATGATTTAAGTGGTAGCGATAGCAATAAAGTTGCCTATCTAGAACAAGATTGGAATGAGATAGTAGAGAAATATAAGTTATTTGACAATTTTGAACATCCTACCTATTTAAGGCATAATGGAAAACCTTTAATGTCTATTTGGGGCGTTGGTTTTAATGATAGTCGTAAATATACAACGGCAGATGTTAGTCAATTAGTAAACAAATTAAAAGGCCCAAAAAATAAAGTTGCTATCATGTTAGGTGTTCCTTATTATTGGAGAACTTTTGGTAATGACACAGAAAATAATCCTGCTTTTCATGATTTAATTAAAAAAGTAGATATTATCATGCCCTGGGCTGTAGGCCGTTATAATTCACCATCTAGTTACAATGCAGACATTCCTTATAGAGATCGTTTGTGGACAGATGCTAATAAAATTGATTATGTTCCTTTAGTTTTTCCTGGTTTTACCTGGGGTAATTTAACAAGAGATCCAAATAATTTTAATTCTATACCAAGATTAAGAGGAGATTTCTTTTGGAAACAAATAGCTGGCGCAAAATTATCTGGTGCTAAAAGTTTATATGTTGCCATGTTTGATGAGGTTGATGAAGGTACAGCAATTTTTAAAGTAAAAAGAAATAATGAAGTGCCATTAGTTGTTGGTAATGAAGGTTACAAATTTGTTGGTATTGAAAATGATTTAGAATCAGATCATTATTTATGGCTTACGGGTCAAGCTGCAAATTGGTTTCATGGTGATAATAGTTATGATATTACAACACCAGTTAGAAATTAATCTCTAATATGAAAAAGAAAATTTATTTTTTTGCAATTTTTACTGTATCAGTAATGTTGCTTTCAAACTGTGGTTTTGTAAAAAAAGCTACAAGTGAACCTATAAATTATGTAAATCCATATATTGGTAATATTAGTCATTTATTAGTCCCTACTTTCCCAACAATGCATCTACCGAATAGTATGATGCGTGTAAATCCTGAAAGAGGAGATTTTACTTCAGATTTCATAAATGGATTGCCATTAATTACAACAAGCCATCGTGGTAGTTCTGCTTTTAATTTAAGCTCTTTTCAAGGGGATGTAAAAAAAATTAGATCCGTTATTAAACAAAGTTATGATAATGAGAAAATCACTCCATATTCCTATTCTCTGTATTTAGATGAACAGCATACCACTGTCAATTTCGGATTATCTCACCAGTCTGCAATGTATGAACTAAATTTTGAAAAAGAGGAAGCGATTTATATCATTCTAAATTCAAAAAATGGCGCTTTAAATTGGGATGGAACCTCATTATATGGTTATCAATTAATAGAAAACAACACAAAGGTTTATCTGAACATGACCTTTGCAGAAAAGCCAATTACTGTTTCAGTATTAAAAAATAATATATTAAGTGAAGGCACTAATACAGCAGGAAAAAACGCAAGTTTGGTTTTAAAATTTCTAAAAGATGCGAAAAAAATAAATATTCAATACGGAATCTCTTTTATTGATGAAAATCAAGCTAAAAAGAATTTAGAAAGAGAATTGACAGGAAAAAACGTTGAATCTTTAAATAAAATTTCAAGAGGAATTTGGAATAATGCTCTTAGCAAGATAGAAGTTTCAGGTGGAGATTTAAAAGATAAATCTGTTTTTTATACTTCTTTTTATAGAACGTATGAACGTCCGGTTTGTCTTTCTGAAGATGGGCGTTATTATAGCGCCTTTGATAATAAAGTACATGAAGATAATGGACGCCCTTTTTACACAGATGATTGGATCTGGGATTCGTACAGAGCACATCATCCATTAAGAATTTTAGTAGACCCAAAAAAAGAGGAAGATATTTTAAACTCTTTTATAATTATGGCTGAACAAATGGATCATTTTTGGATGCCAACTTTTCCTGAAGTTACGGGAGATAGTAGAAGAATGAACTCCAACCATGGTGTAGCATCAGTTATTGATGCATATAGAAAAGGATTGAGAAATTTCGATTTAGAAAAGGCATATGTAGCCTCTAAAAATGCAATTTCAGAAAAAACTTTATCACCTTGGTCAGGAAAACCTGCAGGAGAAATAGATGCTTTTTATAAAGAGAAAGGATATTTCCCTGCATTAAATAACGGGGAAGAAGAAACAGTGCCAGAAGTTCATGCTTTTGAAAGTAGACAACCTGTTGCTGTTACTTTAGGAACTTCTTATGATGAATGGTGCTTAGCTCAAATAGCACAAGAGTTAGGTAAGGATAAAGAATACAATTTTTACATTCAAAATTCTTTAAATTATCAAAATTTATACAATAAAGAAACGAAATTTTTTCATCCAAAAAATAATAAAGGAGAATTTATAACACCTTTCGATTATACTTTTTCTGGTGGAATGGGTGCTCGAAAATTTTATAGTGAAAATAATGGTTGGGTATATCGTTGGGACGTGCAACATAACATAAACGATTTAATCAATTTAATGGGCGGAAAAGAAACTTTTATAAATGAATTAAACAGAACATTTTCAGAACCTTTAGGAAGAAGTAAATATGGTTTTTATGCGCAATTGCCAGATCATACAGGTAATGTTGGTCAGTTCTCTATGGCAAATGAACCTTCTTTGCACATTCCCTATTTATATAATTATGCTGGGCAACCTTGGAAAACTCAGAAAAGAATTCGTACGTTATTAAATCAATGGTTTAGAGACGATTTAATGGGAGTTCCTGGTGATGAAGATGGTGGAGGAATGACTTCTTTCGTTGTTTTTTCTCAATTAGGTTTTTATCCTGTAACACCAGGTTTACCAATGTATAATATTGGAAGTCCCGTATTTGAAAGTGCAACTATTAAGTTAGATAATGGAAATATTTTTACCATAAATACTAAAAACTATGCTCCTAAGAATAAGTACATTCAATCTGCAACATTAAACGGAGAGGTTTGGAATAAGCCTTGGTTTATGCATGATGATATGAAAGATGGTGGAGTTCTTGAATTAGTAATGGGAAATAAAGCAAACAAAAATTGGGGTTCAAATTTAATAGATGCACCTCCTTCCATGTATTTTAAAAAATAAAATCTTTTTATTCAATGTAAAAAAAATCAGTTTAAAGTTATATTTTAAAACTTAAAAGTAGAGAAGCAAAATCATATTGCTTCTCTACTTTTTTTATTATTTACAATGATACAGTGCTATTATTGATAATATTCAAACATATTGCTGATAAAAATAAGATTGACTTCATATTAATCGTTTATTAATTGATTTTTCACCTTAAATTAATTCACATTTTTACTTTTGATTTAGTATTAAATTAATTTTCAGATCTAAATCAATTTTAAATTCAAAAAAACCTATGAAGAAAATATCATTGCTAATCTTCTTAAGTGTACTACTTTCCTTAACAGCTTGCTCAAAAAAACATTTAGACTCAAATTCTAATCAAAAAAATATAGATAATGCTCAATTCGTAAATCCTTTTATAGGAACTGGTGGCCATGGTCATACATTTCCAGGATCTAGTGTTCCAAATAGTATGGTTCAATTAAGTCCAGATACTAGAACAAATGGTTGGGATGCTTGTGGAGGCTATCATCATACAGATTCTTCAATTTTAGGGTTTAGCCACACACATTTAAGTGGAACAGGTATTGGAGATTTAGGAGATTTTTTGTTTATGCCTTTTACAGGTAAAGCAAAAACAACTGCTGGTACTGCAGAAAATCCTGACGCTGGTTACAGAAGTAGATTTAGCCATGAGAAAGAAACTTCAATTCCTGGTTACTATTCAGTAGATTTATTAGATTATGATATTAAAGCTGAATTAACCTCAAGCAAAAGGGCTGGTTTTCATAAATATACTTTTTTAAATGATGATAGCAGAGGTTTAATTATCAACATGAAACATAGCATTCATCATAGAAATGTTTTGAAAAGTGAAATTAAAGTAATTAGTGATACCGAAATTGTTGGCTATAGAAACATTAGTGGTTGGGCACACAATAGACACATTTATTTTCACGCAAAATTTAACAATCCTTTTACTGTTGAGTTTTTTGAAAACGGAGTGAAGCAAGCATCAACAGAAATTGGAGCTGGTAGAAATTTAATAGCAGTTTTAAAATTTAAAAATGTTGATAAGGATCAGATAATGACAAAAGTTGGAATATCTTCTGTTGATGATGAAGGTGCTAAAAATAACGTAACAACTGAAATACCAGATTGGAATTTTGAGAAAGTTAAAAATGATGCTCAAAGTGAATGGAAAACCGAATTGAGTAGCATAGACATTGAAGGAGGAACAAAAGAGCAAAGAGCAATTTTTTATACAGGATTGTACCATACCTCTATGAGTCCATATACTTTTAATGATGTGGATGGTAGATATATGGGGATGGATCAAAAAATATATTCTTCTGGAGAAAAGGATATGTATACTGTTTTTTCTTTATGGGATACCTTTAGAGCTTTTCATCCTTTAATGACCATTATAAATCCTGAAAAAAATGATGATTTTGTAAAATCTCTTTTGAATCAATACGATCAAGGAGGAATTTTACCAAAATGGGAGTTGAATGGAAATTATACTGGTACAATGATTGGCTATCATTCGATTCCTGTTATTGTTGATGCTTATTTTAAAGGCGATAAAGACTTTGATGTAGAAAAAGCATACGAAGCTATGGTGCATGCATCTAATTACAATACAGAAAGAGTGTTGTTTCCATCAGAAACAGTAAAAGAAAAATTATCACCAAAAGCAAAATTATACAAAGAAGAGTTTGGGTATATTCCTGCTGATATGGAAAATGAATCTGTTTCTAAAGGTTTAGAATATGCTTATAACGATTGGTGTATTGCTCAAATAGCAAAAGCTTTAGGCAAAGATGATGACTATAAATTGTACATGGAACGTTCCATGCGTTACAAAAAATACTTCGACAGTAAAACAGGTTTTATGCGTGGCGTTAATAAAGATGGAAGTTTTAGAGAACCTTTTGACCCTAAATTTTCTAGACATAGGAAAGACGATTATGTAGAAGGAAACGCATGGCAATGGAACTGGTTTGTAACACATGATGTAAATGGTTTGGTAGAATTAATGGGAGGTAAAGACAAATTCAGTAGCAAATTAGATGAACTTTTTAGTACAAGCTCAGAAATTAATGGAGAACATACCTCTGGCGATATTTCAGGTTTAATTGGGCAATATGCACATGGTAATGAACCAAGTCATCATATAACGCATATCTACAATTTTATAGATCAACCTTGGAAAACGCAGAAATTAACAGATAAAATTATGTCAACACTTTATTTTGACAATCCAAATGGACTATCAGGAAATGAAGATTGTGGGCAAATGTCTGCTTGGTATATTTTAAATGCAATGGGTTTTTATTCTTTTAATCCTGGAGATTCTTCTTACTCAGTAGGAAGACCAATTTTTGATAAGGTTACGATCAATTTAAAAAACGGAAAAAAATTTACTGTAAAAGTAAAAAATAATAGTTCCAAAAATATGTACATCCAATCTTTAAAAATGAATGAGAAAAAATTAGCAAAACCTTTTTTTACTCATAAAGATATTATGAATGGAGGAATCTTAGAATTTAAAATGGGCGCAACTGAAAATAAAACATTGTTTCACTAAAAAACTTTATAATGCACTTAAAAAAGATTTTTATTTTACTAATAGCAACACTCTTTTGCTGGAGTACATATTCTCAAAACAAACATGGTAAAAATTACTTATTTCCTAATTATAAAGGATTAGTAATGGCAGGTTATCAAGGCTGGTTTAGGGCTCCAGGAGATGGCTCTGGAAATAGTTGGGGGCATTATGGTGCTGATGGAAAATTTGATGAAAATCACAACACCATAGATTTTTGGCCAGATGTTTCCCAATATAAAAAAACCTATGAAACCAATTTTAAATTCCCTGATGGAAAAAAAGCAAGGGTTTTTAGTTCTATGGATAAAAGTACCACAGATTTACATTTTAAATGGATGAAAGAGTATGGTATTGATGGTGTTTTTATGCAACGCTTTTTTAACGTGGCAAAAGATAAAAATCCAAACAAGTCAAGTAATATCATATTAAAAAATGCTTTGAATGCTGCTGAAAAAAACCGAAAAGCAATTGCTGTAATGTATGATTTATCTGGCTTAAGAGCTAAAGGGGAAGATTGCTCTGCAATTATTGAAGATTGGAAAAAATTGGTAGATGACTTAAAAGTTACCAATAGTGAAAACTATTTACGTCATAATGGAAAGCCTTTAGTCACCATCTGGGGAATTGGTTTTCCTGATAGATCTTATAATATTAGAGAAATTGGCATCAATCGTTTGATCGATTTTTTAAAAAATGACCCAGAATATGGTGGTTGTTCAGTAATGTTAGGTGTACCCACTTATTTTAGAGAATTAGACAAAGATTGTCTTCCAGATCCTTATTTACATGAAGTTATAAAATCTGCAGACATCGTTTTACCTTGGATGGTACAACGTTTTACGCCATTATTACATCAAGATGAAATTAGATATAGAGATCATGTAATGGCAGATATTAAATGGTGCAAAGAAAATAATGTAGATTATGTTCCTTTGGTGTATGCAGGTTTTAGCTGGCATAATTTATCAAAAAGAAATCCTGGTCTGGCAAGACATACTTCTTATGGAGCCATACCAAGAGTGGGTGGTAAATTTTATTGGGATCTTATTTACAACGCAATTACCGCAGGAGCAGAAATGCTATATGTAGGGATGTTTGACGAAGTTGATGAAGGAACAGCAATTATTCCTATTTTGAACAAGCCACCAAATAGTAAAAACGCCTATTTTGTTGGTAATGATGATGTGCCACCAGATCATTATTTATTTCTAACAGGTGAAGCAGGAAAAATGTTGCGGAAAGAAAAACCACTAGTAAAAAATATGGTGACTAAAAATTAAGTAATTCTCAAAATTCAAAATATGTCTTTTTTTTTGTTTTATCAAATACATAAGTTTTAAAATTATGAAAAGCGAAAGTTTGAAAAGTATTTTATTCTTTTTAATTACAATTTCTAGTTTATTTGTGTTGTGCAGAACATCAGAAACCCATTCTGTTATAAAAAACAAACCCAATGTACTTATTATACTCGTTGATGATTTAGGGTATGGAGATATTTCTTCTTTCGGACAAAAAAAATACAAAACACCAAATATTGATAAAATTGGAACGAACGGAGTAAGTAGCACAAGCTTTTATGTGCCAACTCCATATTGTGCACCCTCTAGAGCAACGTTATTAACAGGAAGATTTCCTTTACGTCATAGATTAACAAAAAACCCTACACCAGATGCAGGTGTAGAAATCGATAACGAAGGTTTACATCCTGATGAAATAACAATACCAGAAATTTTTAAAAAAGGAGGATATATTTCAAAAGCAATTGGAAAATGGCATTTAGGACATAAACCAAAATTTTTTCCTGTAGCACAAGGTTTCGATGAATATTATGGGATTTTATATTCTAATGACATGCGTCCTGTACAAATTATTCAAAATAAAGACACGATTAAAAAACCTGTAGATCAACGTTTTTTAACAACAGATTATACAGAGAAAGCAATAGAATTTATCAAAAGGCAAAAAGAAAATCCTTTTTTATTGTATTTAGCGCATGCAATGCCTCACAAACCTTTGGCTGTTTCAGATAAGTTTTATACTCCAGAAACCCCGAATGACTTATATGCTGATGTAATTAGAGAACTAGATTATAATATAGGTAAAGTAATGGCTACTTTAGAGGAATTAAAAATTTTAGACAACACAATTGTAATTTTTATGTCAGATAATGGTCCTTGGTATGGAGGAAGTTCAGGAGGGTTTAAAGGCATGAAAGCCACCACTTGGGAAGGTGGCATTAGAGTTCCATTTATGATTCAATATCCTAAAGTGTTTCCGAAAAATAAGAAGATTGATATTCCTCTTTGGTCGCCAGATATTTTACCAACACTATGTACCTTAACAAATATAGAATTAGATAGCAATATTATTTTAGATGGTAAAGATATTACGAGCATTCTTCAAGGAAAAAATAGTATGCATGCACCCATTTTTAGCATGCATAATGAAGAAATAATGTCTGTTAGAAAAGGCAAATATAAACTGTTTCTCAACAAACCAAGATATCGTAAAAAAGTAGATTTAGCAACTTGGTCAGATCCAAGAGCCCCAGATGGTACAACAATTATTGCTCAGACAGAAGGGCAAGCAACTCCTGCAGATTATCCTGGTGTTTCTCCTGAAAAACCCAAAAATAAAATACAATTATTTGATTTAGAAAAAGATCCAACAGAATCTAAAGATCTGGCTTCTTTAAACGCTGAAATTGTAAAAGAACTAATGTTAGAATACAAAAAATTTAAAGCAACGTTTTAAACTAAATAATCTGTAAATGAAAAAAATAATACGATTCATATCTTTTTGCCTGATCATCATAGGGTGTAAAAATTCTGAGAAAGAAATAGCAACAAATAGCCTTGTTAAAAAAGACAAAAACGTGCTTTTTATAGTGGTTGATGATTTAAATACCACATTAGGTGCGTATGGACATCCAATTGTAAAAACACCAAATATTGATGCGTTGGCAAAATCTGGAATTCAATTTAATAAAGCCTATGCTAATTATGCAGTTTGTGGCCCAAGTCGTGGTTCTTTTTTAACCGGTTTGCGCCCAGAGAATATCAATATATTAGATAATAGAACGCCTTTACAGAATGTGTTAGGTGCTAAAATTACACTTCCAAATTTATTTAAGAAAAACGGATTTGAGACCATTGGTTTGGGCAAAATTTTTCATGGAATGGGAGATCATGGAGATGCAAAAGCTTGGGATGCATATTATAATTTTGAAGTTACAGAATTGGGCAAAAAAGGCTCAAAAAGAAACCTTACAAATGGCTTTTTAGAATGGTGTACTTGGCAAGCTGCAGAAGGTACAGATGAAGATCAAGAAGATGGGCAGATTGCACAAAAAGCAGTAGAATTAATACAAACAAAAAGAGAAAAACCTTTCTTTTTAGCGGTGGGTTTAAAAAAACCTCATGATCCTTTTATTGCCCCAAAAAAGTATTTTGATATATATCCTTTAGAGGACTGCAATCCACCAAAATTATCTAAAGGTTGGAAACCTCCTTACAAATTTACATTGCCTCAAGAAACTAAAAACTTTAACAAATTTAATGATAAGGATAAGCGTGAATTTTTACGCTCTTATTATGCGTGTACAAGTTTTATGGATGCGCAAGTTGGTAAGATAATGAAGGCTTTAAAAGAATCTGGACAATTAGAAAATACATTGGTTGTTTTCTTTGGCGATCATGGGTATCATTTAGGAGAACATAATTGGTGGAACAAAGTAACTGTTTTTGAAAAAGGAACAAATGCTCCATTTATTATTGCTGGGAATGCTGTAGGAAAGAAAGGCGTAAAATCTAATAGCATGTTCGAGTTTATAGACATCTACCCTACACTAGCTCAATTAATGAATTTAAAATATACCCCAAAATATTTAGAAGGAGAAAGTTTTGCGGATGTTGTAGAAAACCCTACAAAATCATTTAGATCTGAAGTTAGAGCTGTTACAACTCGTGGAAACATGATTGGTAGAATGGTTAAAAATGAAAACTATAGATATATTGAATGGAATAACGGGAAATCTGGGAAGGAATTATATGACCAAAAAAATGACCCAATTGAATATCACAATCTAGCAGGTAAAAAAGAATATAAAACTACTGTTGCTATTATGAGCAAACTATTAAATACAGAAAAATAAGTTAAACAGTCTCTAGAATCTAAATTTAAAACAAATATGAAAATAAATAAAAAAAACTCCATAATATTATTAATAATAACTTTATGTATTTCAAATTTAAGCTGGTCTCAAGATGAGATGAAAGGGAAAGTGATGATGGGATACCAAGGTTGGTTTTTAGCTAAAGGAGATAATTCTGGCCCTAATGAATGGAGGCATTGGTTTAGAAGTACAACAAATCCTTCTCCAGAAAATTTCACCATAGATATGTGGCCAGATATGTCTGAATACGAAAAAGGGTATGATACCAACATGACCTATGCAGACGGTTCTACTGCACAATTATTTTCGTCTCATGATTTAAGTACTACAAGAACCCATTTTAAATGGATGAAAGAGTATAACATTCATGGTGTTCATTTACAACGTTTTTTAAGTGAAGTTTCAGATCCAAGATTTTTTAAAGCTCGAAACAATGTATTACAAAATGTAATAGCAGCGTCAACAGAATACGACAGACATTTTTCTGTGATGTATGATTTGTCTGGCGTTAGAGATGATGGCAATATGTATGATAAGCTCATTAACGATTGGGAATATTTAGTAGACAATTATGATATTTTAAATCAAGATGGGTACGTAAAAGAAGACGGAAGACCCGTAGTAGCTATTTGGGGAATTGGTTTTAAAAATAGAGGATTAACGGTAGCTACATTTAAAAAAATTATAGATTATTTTCACAAAGATGCCGCTCCTAAATACCAAGCGTATGTAATGGGTGGTGTACCAGATGGTTGGAGAACTTTGAGCGGATCATCAGAAAGTGCTTCAGGATGGAGAGAGATATATAATTCTTTAGACATGATTAGCCCTTGGGCAGTTGGCAGATATAGTAATGAAAATGCAGCAAATGTTTGGAAAGTGACCAATATTGCACCAGATTTAGCAGAATGTGCAAAAAATAATGTGGATTATATGCCAGTAATTTGGCCAGGCTTTTCTTGGTTAAACCTTAAAAGAGAAGCAGGTACTTTCAATCAAATTCCACGAAACGGTGGAAAATTTTATTGGAGACAAGCTTTTAATGCAATAGACGCAGGAGCAAAATACATATATGTAGCCATGTTTGATGAAGTAGATGAAGCAACAGCCATGTTTAAAACTGTAGAAACGAAATCACAGAATCCAGTAGAAGCCACAGAAATTTTAGTTCCATTAGATATAGATGGTGTTTCATTACCAAGTGATTGGTATTTGCAGTTAGCAGATCAAACACAACAAATGTTAGAGGGTTCTATTTCTTTAACAAGTACAATTCCCATTAAACCTGCAACCTCGATGGGTAATGGGTCTGAATTTGTATCACAACAAAATATTCCTGTAATTATGGCTATAAATGAGACGATTTCTGTAAACATTACCATGAGAAATTCTGGAAGAACAACTTGGACAAAAGCTTCAGGTTATGTCTTAAAAAGTCAAAACCCAGCAGGAAACGCTACTTGGGGTTTAAGTAAAGTAGACTTATTAGAAGGCGATGCTATTGCACCTAATCAAGAGAAAATTTTTACTTTTAATATTACCTCACCTGCTGCGAATTGCTTTAAAGATTTTCAATGGAGAATTGAACAAGAAAATGTTGAATCTTTTGGTGCTTTTACTCCCAACAGGCTGATTTCTGTGGGTACAAGTGGTGAATATTTTGACGACTGTGATTTTATTACTGGTTGGGAATCTAGTAAAACAAGTATCACAACAACAGACAAAATTCAAGGAGCTGCTGCCATAGAATTTACAGGCTCAAATACAGATGAATTTTCAAAAAAATTTGAAGGTGTCTACAATGCAGAAGGTGGTGTAGAAAATACAACTTTGCAATTTTATTATTATGTATCAGATATAACAAAATTTCAAAACGATAATCAAGTAGAAATAAGTAGTTCTGGAAGAGCAGATAGTGAAGAGTATAGTTGGGCTTTAAAAAATCTCGAAAATGGTTGGAATCTTATTCGACTAGAAACTAAAGATGCCAGCAAAATAGGTACGCCAGATTTAAGCCGCATTAATTGGTTTAGATTGTATAGAGTTAAAAGTGGCGAAGTAACTACTAGAATAGACGGAATTCAATTGCTAGATAAAAGTTTATCTGTTGAAGGTGTTAGTAAAGATGTCTTTTTTGAAATGTATCCAAACCCAACAAAATCTGATGTAAATATCAAATTTACTTTGAAAAAATCAGCTAAAGTTTCTGTACAGTTGATAAATGTTTTAGGGCAAACTGTATCACAGAAAGCTCAATTACAGGAATTTAATTCAGGCACACATCATTATAAAATTCCTACAAAAGATTTAGGAAAAGGAATCTATATAGCAAAAATTAGTATTGATGGTTTTGTTTCTTCGAAAAGATTAGTAGTTCAATAAACTTTTATAACTTTATCCTTAAATAATAAAAATGTCGAAAATATATTCTCTAAAAGGAAAAATTCAAAATTATGCTTGGGGTGGTACTCAATTTATTCCAAATTTAATAGATATAGAATCTAATGGAGAAAAATGTGCTGAATATTGGCTTGGAGCTCATAATAATGCACCATCAGTAGTACTTGTTGGAAATGATGAAATTCCTTTAAATACATTTTTAAGTGAAAATTTATCAGAGAAATTAGGTGAAAATATTGCAGATAAATTTGGACGATTGTCTTTTTTGTTCAAAGTTTTAGATGTAAAAGAAATGTTGTCCATTCAAGTGCATCCAACTAAAATTGAAGCAGAAAAAGGTTTTAAAAAAGAAAATGAATTAAAAATTCCACTAACTGCAACTAATAGAAATTATAAAGATGACAATCATAAACCAGAAATAATGGTTGCGTTAAGTGACTTTTGGTTGTTGCATGGTTTTTTACCAAAAGATCAAATAATTGCAACTTTAAAAAGTATTCCTGAATTTTCTCATTTATTGCCCATTTTTAAGAAGGAAGGTTATTTTGAATTGTATAAAAATGTGATGGAGCAATCTACGGAAGAAAGCAATAAAATTTTGCAACCTTTAATAGATAGAATTTTACCAAAATATAAAGCTGGTGAAATCAAAAAATCAAATCCAGATTACTGGGCTGCAAAAGTAGTAGATTCTGCAACAAATACCTCAGTTTTAGACAAAGGTATTTATTCAATTTACTTTTTTAATATTGTAAATGTAGGTAAAGGAGCAGCTGTTTTTCAAGACGCAGGAATTCCTCATGCGTATTTAGAAGGACAAAATATGGAATTGATGGCAAATTCAGATAATGTTTTAAGAGGAGGATTAACACCAAAACATGTAGATGTTCCAGAATTGTTAAAACATGTTACTTTTGAGCCAACTGTGCCCAATATTATGAAAGGAGATTTGCAAAAAGATGGTGTAGAACGTATTTATAAAAGCCCTGCTCCAGATTTTGAATTGAGTCAAATTTCATTGAAAAAAGAAGAAAAATATACTGGAACTTCAAAAACTGCACAAATTTTAATCGTTTTAGAAGGTACAGTGATCATCGCTGAAGAAGACACAGAAATTTCTCTTAAAAGAGGAGATGCAGTTTTAATTCTTGCCAATGCTTCTTATAAAATTAACGCGCAAAACAAATCAATTTTGTACAAAGCAACGGCTCCATAATTTACCAAATATCTAATCAGCACACCTAAAAAATCACAAAGTATAGCCCTTTTTTGAAGAACAAATTTCAGCATGAAAAATGAAATAAAGAATGACCCGAGAATTGTAATGACTTTAGATGCCGGTGGTACAAATTTTGTTTTTTCTGCCATTCAAAATAACGAACAAATTATAAAACCTGTAAGATTACATCCTAATTCAGATAAATTGTCTAAATGTTTAGAAACAATAACTAAAGGTTTTGAAACTATAAAAAATGGGCTAACTGAAAAACCTTCAGCCATAAGTTTTGCTTTTCCTGGTCCTTCAGATTATTTAAATGGAATTATTGGCAATTTGCAAAATTTACCTTCATTTAGAGGAGGCGTTGCTTTAGGTCCCATGTTAGAACATTATTTTAAAATTCCTGTCTTTATTAATAATGATGGTAATTTATTTGCGTATGGCGAAGCTTTATTTGGCAATTTGCCAGCAATAAATGCAGCACTTTCAGAAATGAAAATTTCTAGAAAACACAATAATTTAATAGGTATTACATTGGGTACAGGTTTTGGTTTAGGATTAGTTTGTAACGGGCAATTGGTTCATGGAGATAACTGTAACGCTGGCGAAGCTTGGTTGCTAAGAAATGTTCTGAATCCTGAATATCATGTAGAAAAGCATTTAAGTAGAGAAGGAATTCGAAGAAATTATGCTGAAAAAGCAAATTTAGATATCTGCAAAGTAGGTTCTCCCTTAGAAATTTTTAAGATTGGTAAAGGTGAAAAATCAGGTAATAGAAAAGCAGCGATTACTACTTTTAATGATTTTGGAACAGTGTTAGGAGAAGCACTTGCAAATATTATTACCCTTTTTGATGGTATCGTAATTCTTGGTGGTGGCGTTTCTGCGGCATATGAACTTTTTGCACCAGCCATGTTTCAGCAAATGAATTCTTCTTTTAAACTTTATAATAATAGCCATTTAAAAAGATTAGTTCCTAAAGTATATAATTTAGAAGATGAGAATGAAAGAACGCTGTTTTTAAAAGGACAGCAAAAAGAGATTACAATTCCAAAAACTGATAAAAAAATAAATTACGATCCTTTTTTAAGAACTGGAGTGGGAGTTTCAAAAAATAGCACCAGTAAATCAATTGCTTTAGGCGCTTTTGCTTTTGCAATTCATAAATTGGATGATGCTAAAAATAAAAACTAATTTTAAGAAAAAAAGATGCGTAAAATACTCTGCATATTTGTACTAATTACTGCTTATTTCTCTTGTAAAGAAGATAAAAATATTCAATCGAAAAATATAACCACGATTCATAAAAATATTTCTTTAGTAGATTATATACATCCGTTAATGGGAACAGATTCTAAATTTAGTCTTTCTAACGGAAATACATATCCTGCCATTGCGACACCTTGGGGAATGAATTTTTGGACACCAATGACTTCTAAAATGGGAGATGGCTGGACCTATAAATACAACGAAAATAAAATTAGAGGAATTAAGCAAACCCATCAACCAAGTCCTTGGATTAATGACTATGCCGCGTTTTCTTTGATGGCGGTTACAGGAGAATTAAAGTTTCAGGAAGATGAACGTGCATCTTGGTTTTCACATAAAGCAGAAACCGTAAAACCTTATCATTACAAAACATATTTAGCAGATTATGATGTTGTTGCAGAAGTTACACCTTCAGAAAGAGCCGCACATTTTAAATTTACATTTCCAGAAAATGATGCTTCTTATATAATAGTGGATGGTTTTTTTAAAGGATCTATGGTGAAAATTATTCCTGAAGAACGTAAAATTATTGGCTATTGCAGAAATAATAGTGGTGGCGTTCCAGATAATTTTCATAATTATTTTGTGGTTCAGTTTGATAAAGATTTCGAAATAAATCATACCTGGGCAGCTAATTGGAAATTGCAAAAAAACACTTTATATAGCGAAGGGGAGCATGTGGGAGCAATTATTGGCTTTAAAACAAAAAAAGGGGAAGTTGTGCATGCAAAAGTAGCATCTTCATTTATAAGCCCAGAACAAGCATTGATCAATCTAAATAGAGAAATAGGAGCCGATTCTTTTGAAACTACCAAAACCAAAGCTAAAAATGCTTGGGAAAAAGAATTAAACCGCATAAAAGTTGAAGATAACAATACAGATAATTTAAAAACTTTTTATTCGTGCTTATACAGAGTTTTATTATTTCCAAGAAAATTTTACGAGTTCGATAAAAATAATAAAGTAGTTCATTACAGTCCTTATAATGGGAAAGTGCTACCTGGATACATGTTTACAGACAATGGTTTTTGGGACACATTTAGGGCCGTTTTTCCGTTTTTTAATTTGATGTATCCAGAATTGAACGGGCAAATTATGGAAGGTTTGGCAAATACATATAAAGAATCTGGTTGGTTGCCAGAATGGGCTAGTCCTGGACATAGAGATTGTATGATTGGTTCTAATTCTGCTACTTTAATTTCTGATGCCTATTTAAAAGGTAATATTAAAGATAATAAAGTTGCTGAAACTTTATTTGAAGCAATGCTAAAAAATGCAACCGTAAATAAAGGCAGACCTTACAGTTCTGTTGGGCGAGAAGGTGTAGATTATTATAATAAGCTAGGCTTTATTCCTTATAATGTTGGCATTAAAGAAAATACGGCAAGAACGTTAGAATATGCGTATGCAGATTTTACAATTGCACAAATGGCAGATAAAATGGGTAAACCTGTAATTGCTAAAAAATATTATCAGCAATCTTTAAATTACAAAAATGTGTTTGACGCTGAAACCAATTTAATGCGTGGAAAAAACGAAGATGGTACTTTTAAAACCCCATTTAATCCATTAAAATGGGGAGATGCTTTTACAGAAGGAAACAGTTTGCATTATACTTGGTCTGTTTTCCATGATGTAGAAGGCTTAATTAATTTAATGGGAGGAAACAACAAATTTGTGGCGCAGTTAGATACTGTTTTTACAATGCCACCAGATTTTGATGATTCTTATTATGGAGAAACTATTCATGAAATTAGAGAAATGCAAATTGTAAATATGGGGAATTATGCGCATGGAAATCAACCAATTCAGCATATGATTTATTTGTACAATTATGCAGGAGTTCCATACAAAGCACAAGAAAAAATAAGAGAAGTTTTAACTAAATTATATTCGGCAACTCCTGATGGTTATTGTGGCGATGAAGATAATGGACAAACCTCTGCTTGGTATGTTTTTAGTGCATTAGGTTTTTATCCTGTAACACCCGCTGTAGATGAATATGTAATTGGAAGTCCGTTATTTGATAAAGTTACCTTGTCTTTACAAAACGGAAATTCTTTTACCATTAATGCTCATAACAATTCAAAAAGTAACTTTTACATTCAATCTACTTCACTAAATGGCAAAGCATACAATAACAATTTTATTAAATTTAAAGACATTCAAAAAGGTGGATTTTTTAATTTTAATATGACAGATAGTCCAAATTTGAATTGGGGAAACCAACCTGAAAATGCGCCTTATTCTTTGAGTTCAGAATTGAATAAAGACTAAAATTTTTAAATACCATGAATGAGATTTTATAACAAAAAATTGGCATAGCTCATTATTAAACCAATGTTTTAAAGTTTTATCATATTTAACTCCATATTAATTTTAATTTAATTTGATATTAATTTCTTTTTAACCTCTTTTGATTTATTTGTAGTTGTTATAAAAACACAACTGAAACCAAATAAAAATTTAGCTCATTAAAAAGATAACTCTCATATTCATACATTTATTTTTTATTGCATCAATACATTTAGTGGCCCAAAACACTGGTTCTAAAATTTTATTACCTGTAGAAGTTTTGGGCGTAGAAGGTACTATTGAAGAAAGAAAATTTACAATTCACGAAAGTCAATTAGAAAACATTGATCAATTTTGGTTGCAAGTAAATAATTTGAGTTACCAAAATAAAGCTTCCATCAAAATAAACAATCAAAATTGGTTAGATTTAAATCACAATACCACTAAAATTGAAAGCCCAGAAAGAGAAAGAGGAGGAATGGTTCATGGAGGTTATGGAACCATTCGATTTACAATTCTGGCACAAGGTTTTGTTGTTGGAGAAAATACAATTCAATTTCGTTTTAATACTTCTGATGGAATTTCTAGTGGTTTTAGAGTTGTAAAATTAAATTTAATCAACAGAAATGGAAGCAAAATTTTAGGAGATGATTATTTTTTAGAGGATGATCCAAAAACATGGAAAAGCCCTTATAAAGATGCTGCAAGTATTAAAGCAGGCAAAGATTTGTGGTATGATGCCTCTCTAAAAAACAACTATTTAAAAGTTGATAAAAAGGGATTTTGGTATGGCTACAAACTAAAAAGTCAAGAGCCCATAAAGGCAAAATGTGCTTCTTGTCATACGCAAGACGGACGAGATTTGGAAATTTTTAGTTATTCAAATAAATCAATTATAGAAAGAGCCAAATTTCATCAACTTACTGAGGAAGACGGTAAATTAATTGCTTCTTACATCCGAAGCTTATCTGAAGAAAAAGAAAATGTGGGTAGATATGGCCGTCCTTGGAATCCGCCATATCAACCAGGACCAGAACTAGAGCACAAACCTATTGAAGAATGGGCTGCAGGTGCAGGTTTAGAAGCTGTTTTACAAGCAGATAAAGAAATGCTTCCCTACATGTTTCCAAATGGTGTAAACCAAGAAACCGTTTACAATCGTTTCGATTCTGATAAAATGGTAGACAGAACATTGTTGCCTATAGCTATTCAATTCCCAGATTGGAAGAGTTGGTTGCCAATGATTCATCCTATGGATGCATATTCTAAAGATGATTATTGGAATCATCCACTTAATCAAGGAGGAACTGCTTTTTTTCCAAAATTTGGTTACCAAAGTTTTAGAGCGTATTTAGAAGCAATGCCACCAGCAAATAGAAATCCTGAAGATTTAATGAAGCAGAATGAAAGATTTTGGCGTCATTATAGATTTTTTCTTGCAGATGGAAGACCAGATAGAAATTTAGGTGAGCATTGGAGAGAACCAAACGGAACTGCTACCCAACATCTAGGTGATGGTATTCCAAGAGAATTTGCCGCTACAAGTTTAGCACGATTAATGGCAGTTCAGTTTTTTGAAATTATGAACGAATTTGATTTGCAAGACAAAGCACATTGGTTTGCAAAAGAAGAAGATCAACCTGCAAAGCGTCAATGGTTTGGCACAAGATATCAAGTTTTTGAAGTTCCACCTCATTTTCAAGCGTGTGTTTCTGAACAAGAATTACCCATAAATGATGGTTATAATATTACAGGAAATTGCAATAATTTTTTCGGTCAAACTGAAGCCACGGGCGCTTATGAATCTACCAATTGGTACCATTTACAATTGATTATAAATGGAGGAAATGGAATGGTGTCTCATAATTCTCCAATGGATTATAATTACCATCCAGGTTTTATTATGAAAGCGAGTAAAAAATCTGGAATTTACGAGCCTTTGCGCTATTATCATTCTCTAAATGCCATGTATCAATTTAGATCTTGGTCTGGCGCAACAACTCCAAATAACGGAAAAGGATTTAGAATTAGAGTGCAAGGTCCTTGGCATATTATTGGGCGCACAGATAGTCATCAATTAAATAATTTTAAAGCAAGTATTTGGCCAACATTTTTAGATAATGTAAAACTAGGTATGAGTAAATGGGTTTTAAATGCGCAATTAAGACAGTTTTTAAAGGAAGTTAAAAAACCAGAAAACAGTTTAGATTCTTGGAATAGATTGCCAAATGGTGGAAGTAATGAGCTGGATTTTAGAAGTAAAAAAACATTAGATTTAAAAGAAATGTCCAATTTTGTTGGACTTCATTATTGGGCGGATAAAATGTATTATTTAATTCCTGAATTTTCTAAACTAGGTGTAGCTTGTGATATAATTGAAGAAATGATTGATTGGTCTTCTAATGCTTGGCCAAATATTAATTGGGAAACTTTTAGAAATAGTGGTGAATTACAATTAAACCTTCTAGTAAATAAAGAAGAAACTTGTAACATACACCCGAATAAAATAATTGCTCAAACAGCAAATGAAGGAGAAAATCCTATTTATGAATGGTGGGTAAATGGAGAAAAAACAGCAAATCATCAAAAGGAATTTGATATTAGTAATTTTAGAGTTGGTACAACCTTAACATGTAAAGTTACCAGTAGTAAAAATTGTATTTCTAATAGTTGGGTAGCAAAAGAATTTATACTACCAAATGAAAGTGTTACTATAAGAGTTCGTAAAAATGATGAGAATTGGCAGAAATTAAATAATTCTATTGTCTGTTTAAATGATTCAATGGAATTTAAAATTGAGCCAGAGCTTAACGAACCATTATTTTGGTTAGATGCAAAAGATATTTTTTCTGATGGAACAAAACCTACTGAAGGAATTAAAATTGGGCAATGGAAAAACAAATCTAAAAGCAGTTTTACAATGTCTCAACAATCAGATATAAATTTAAAACCTACTTACAGTGAAACTGGCATGAATGGATTACCAACTCTATTATTTGGTGCAAATAATGCAAACGGATTGGAACTTTTTCCACAAAATAATGATGCTGTTTTAAACGAAAATTGGACGTTGCTAGTAGCTGGAAAATATTACAGAGCTACTGCTGGAGATTGGAACGCAATTTTAGGAAATGAAAAAGATAATGATGGATTAGGGGTATATTTTTCTCGAAAAGATGGCAGACACAGAGTAAAATTTAATGGAAGCAACAATCATGGAGGGTATTACGAAGATGGTAGCGATTTTATTTTGATGATTACTAAAGAAGGAAAAAAAATAACAACATATATAAATGGAAAGGAAGAAGAATCTTTTAGTGGTTCTGGCGCTAATATGGAAACTAGCAGAGCTTTTTATTTAGGACAGTCTGCAGGAGGAATTTCTAATTCAGGTTGGTATCATAAAGGACCAATTTCCGAAGTTATATTTTACGATTACAACATCAATAAGACTCAAAAAGAGTATTTAGAGGGCTATTTAATGCACAAATGGCAGTTTGATAAAGATTTACCAGCAAGTCATAATTATAAAGAAAATTCTCCAACAGATATTATTTTAGAAAATCCAAATGGAGAAAAATTCATATTTGATAACAATATCAGTTCACATAAAATTCAGTTTAAAAATGCCCAAATTTTAGGGGAATATAGTTTTAAAAAAGCAAGTTGCGAAAATTCAAAACTTAATTTTAATATTATTAATTCTACAATTTTAACTGATAATTTTATAAAATATAGCATTGATAAAGATCGGTTTAAAACAGGAGGTGAAATAGAAATTACTGAATTAAGTGATCTAGAATTGTTGCCAAACTATACAATAAAAGGAGATTATCAATGGGAAAAACCTGATGGAAGTTTATTATTAGTGAACAAAGATCCAGAAAAATTTACAGTTCATTTAAATGATAATTTAAAGGTTTGGAAATTACATGTATTAAAAGACGATTCATCTTGTATTTTAAATGATACCATTTATAAAGTTGTTTTAAAAGTAACAGAAAATACATTAAGCTTAAAAGAAAACTCGCTTTTAAGCCAAATTAAAATGTATCCCAATCCTACAATAGGTCTTATTAATATATTTATTCCAAAGAAAAATTTATTGAATGTTAAAGCTACTGTCTATAATACGTTGCGACAAAAAATTCTTTCTAGTACTTACAATCTATCAAACGGAATTATGAATCTTTCACTTGAAAATATTCCTGCTGGAATCTATTTTGTAAGATTAGAATTAGAAGAACCCATAATTTTAAAAATAGTTAAAGAGTAATCAAAATAAATCATTTAAAAATATCAAAAATTTAAACCAAGCTGTATGAAGAAAATACCCATTGTAGAAAAAAAAGTTCTAATTCCGTTTATATTAGTCACCTCATTATTTGCTTTATGGGGCTTTGCAAATGCAGTAACAGATCCTATGGTTCAGGCTTTTAAAAAGGTATTGGAATTATCTAATTCAGAAGCTGCTTGGGTACAAATGGCATTTTATGGCGGTTATTTTTGCATGGCGTTGCCAGCTGCCATGTTTATGCGAAAATTTTCTTACAAAGTTGGTATTTTAATTGGCTTAGGTTTGTATGCAACGGGTGCACTATTATTTTATCCAGCAGCTCAAACAGAAAGCTTTGTTTTCTTTTGTTTGGGTTTATATATTTTAACTTTTGGATTGGCATTTTTAGAAACGGCTGCAAATCCATATGCCCTAGCAATGGGTGCTAAAGAAACGGCAACACAACGTTTAAATTTAGCCCAAGCATTTAATCCTCTTGGATTGATCATTGGATTATTTGTAGCACAACAATTTGTTTTGAAAAACTTAAAATCTGATGATGTTGAAAATTTTAGTGCTTTAGACGAAGCTTCAAAATTATTAATGAAAACATCTGATTTAATGGTTATTCGTGATCCCTATGTAATTTTAGGTCTAGTTTTAATTGTTGTTTTTGTAATTTTTACTATCAGTAAAATGCCACAAGCAAAAGAGGAAGGTGGCATGCCAAAAATTGGAGAAACATTTACTGTTTTAAGTAAAAATAAAAAATATGTGCTAGGGGTTTTAGCGCAGATTTTCCATACAGGATGTTTAATTATGTGTTGGACGTATATTTACCAATATGCAGAAGCTATAGGGATGGATGGTGTTACTGCAGGGTATTATCAAATGGCTGCTTTTATATTATTTACTATTGGGCGCGCTGTAGGTACGTATTTATTGAGATTTTTAAGTTCTGGTAGACTTTTAATGTATTTTGCAATTTTAGGAAGTGTATTTACACTTGGTGCAATTTTTATTCATGGCATAATTGGACTGTATAGTTTAGTAAGTATTTCTTTCTGTATGTCTTTAATGTTCCCTACCATTTACGGAATTGCTTTAGGAGATTTAACAGAAGAACAATCTAAAGTGGGTTCTGCAGGGCTAATTATGGCAATTGTTGGCGGTGCCTTAATGCCAAAATTACAAGCTCAAATTATTGATATTGGTGGCAACAGAGTTGATGATATTTCAATTTTAGGGGTTCCAGAAATTAATTTTTCATATACTTTACCTCTACTTTGTTTTATTTATATCGGCTGGTATGGACTAAAAATTTTTAAGGATTATGAATCTAAAAAGAAAGTTTCGCTTATTAATTAATTGCTGATTCAAAATTAGACAATCTACAACGTTGCTTTTTTATAAAATTTATAACCTATTAGATATTCTGAAAACATTTTTTATAAAGAAAGGTTTCATTTCAAATATTTGATAGGTTGTTTTTTCATAATTTCTAAAACACAAATTTTTCATTAGATTATTTAATATTTTTTTTACTTAAGCTATTATTTAAGAGAATGAAACCAAATTTTTCTCAAAAAAAATAAATTTTTATTGGATTAATCTCTTTTTAAGTATTAATTAATTGTCAATTATCCATTTATTAACAAACAAATTTATGTTTGTATCAAATTAAATCTATAAAAATTATTAATCCTTTAAACAATTTTATTATGAAAAAAATATTACTTATTTTATTAGTCACTGCATTTGGTTCTAGTGTAACTTATGCACAAACAGTTTGGAGTGGAGCTGTAAGCTCTGAATTTGCAAATAATGATAATTGGTCATTAGGTTATCCTGGCCAAGCTGCTTTTGGAAATCAACAAGCTATTATAGAAGGAAATTCAGATGGGTCTTTACCAGACTGTATTATTACTACTGCTGCAGATGCAAAGTGGTTTGAATTTGGAAATGGTGGTATTTTTGGCTCTATAATCGTTAAAGATAACGCAAGCTTAACCAGTACAGATAGTGGACATTGGTCTGCAATTGGTTGGACAGGAAAAGCAAGACTTTTAGTAGAAGCTGGCGGAACAGTTACTACTGGTTCTCATCTGTGGTTAGCGTTTAATCCAGGTGCCCAAAGTACAATTGATTTGTATGGAACACTTAATGTTGGAGCAATGTTTGGAATAAACTTCGAAAGTAAGGCGGATGCAACCTCTTCAGCTTCAGTAACTATTTATAATGGTGGAATACTTAATTTATCTCAATTAGCTTTTACTGCTAATCCAGATAATGGTACACAATCTTTTAATGGAACAGTATCTGATGAGTCTGTAAAAGTTATGGGTGGTGGAAAAATTACTTTAGGAGGAGATCAAGTAGATAATTTTAAAACACTTGCTAACAATGAAAAAATTATTGCTCCAGGAGGAAGTATTGAAGTTAATTATGACGCTACTACTGATTTAACAACAGTTACAAGTAACGCACCTTTAAGTGTTAAAGATTTTGCAACTTTAGATTTTGAGTTATTTCCTAATCCAAGTTCTAATTTTTTACAAATTACCTCAAAAACAACTATTTCTAATGTGAAAATTTATAATAGCTTAGGAAAAATGGTTTCTGATACTAAAGAAGCTAAAGTTGATATTTCTGGTTTAAGCAGAGGTTTTTATATTGTTAAAGTAAAAGACAATGTAGGAAACTTAGGTTTAAGAAAGCTTATTAAAGAATAACATTCTTTCAAAATTAATATTAAAAACGGTGAGGTGTTTATATCTCACCGTTTTTAATATATATAATTTTGGATTCCTACTTTAGAAAATATACTAGATTAGTTATACGAAGAGAAAATAAAGATTATTTTAAATTTATTCTCAAGTCTCAAATTGGCAGAGTTGTATTTCAAAATTAAATTGTAAAACGTTGTATTAAGAATATTAATAAATTTTTGACCTTCAATTGCAAAAAAAAATACGATTTGAATTAGCTAAATTAAAACTATTTAATCGAAAAGAATTTCTCGTGGCTCTGCCTCTGTTTCTGTTGAAACTGTCATTCCTGTGAACCTGCCTGCGGCAAGCAGGAAAGGAATCTAAATATAGTCCCAAATGTTGTCGGGATGGTTTTTGACCTTATTTCGAGTCAAAATAAATCCAGCGAAATACCTCTATGTCTCTGCCTCGAGGATAGTTGGTTTCAAAAAATCTTTATTTAAAAATATCAAGACAATTGCAACAAATTTTGTTTTCTATTTAAAAAAATAATAATTTGTGATTTTAGTCTTCATTAAAATTAGAACTTTCAATACCAACTTCGTATACTATTTATTTTATACCATAATATTCTCGTTTCATTTTATATTGCATAGAACTATATTTAGAGTTTTAACTTATGTAAAAACCCTTTATGATTACAATAAATTCTATTAAATTGAGAAAATTTTACAGTTAAAATAAGTAACTTCTGTGTAAATAAAAATTTTAGCAATTAAAATTTCTGGGTATAATTTTTCGTTTCTCAAAATTACTAGAAGTATCATTTCCATAAAAATAGAATTTGAATGTACATCGAATATATTAATTAATAGTACAGAAAGGCTTTACCAAATTAGTTAGAAAAGATTCATAATAAAATTATATATAGTTGAATTTATAATACTTATACATAATGCTATTAATAAATGAGTTATAATTTTTTTAAAAAAATAGGCTGTCTTTTCAGACAGCCTATTTAATAAACTAATAAATAAATTAGTCAACTTGAATTTTAACTGATTTCTCAATTTTATTCTTCTGGATAATATTTACAATATACAAACCTCTTTTAAGTGATGTCATATCTACTCTAAAATTAGTTTTATCAGATTTCATAGTTAACACTTCTTTACCAACTAAGTTATAAATAGTTACTCTATCTATTTTTTCTTTAGCATTAATTCTTAAATAATCTGAAACAGGATTTGGAAAAATATTTATTGTATTACTTCCAATGAGAATGTCTTCCGTAGATAGTGCTCTATCTCCTTTATATTCTATTACAAGCATAGCACTTCGTGCTACTTCACCTTCTCTATATGCGTAGGGTGCTCTAGTACCCGTTCCTGTTATTAAGAAAGTCATTGCATTTGCCAATTTCCAATCATCTCCATCTACTATCTCTTGAACAATAGTTTTTAAATCTGGTGAATTATAAATATCACCACTTCCATTTTTTACCCAAGCAGGTATGTTATCCCAAGCTACAGATGCATCTGTTTTTGTTCTTTTAGATATATTAAAATTTTCCGCTAAAAAAGGTTGGCTACTACCTGTTTTTTCACCTTTAATAACTAAGCTTGTAGCTTCGCTATTATCTTGTTTTGCCGTAAATTTCAAATACGCATTTTCAATTAAAGCATTTCTAGGTACCTTAATGCTATCGAATTTAATACCAACAAGCTGATGTCTTTGATCTGTTCCAGAGTCATAGCCCATTTCTAAATCAGAACTTCCTGTACTAACTTTACCTAACACTTTTACATCTGGACCATCTATAGCTTCTTCTGCATCATCTATTACGTTTATGGTAATAGTTCCATCTTTTGGAATGCCTGTACAATTACAATTTCCATCTTCTGTATCAAAAAATGTATTTGCGTTTCCATCATCACAAGAAAGACCATTTTCTGGACATGGCTCTCTTAGTACCAAAACTAATTTAGGTGGAGCTTCTGCATCATTATAATCAAATGATTCTGCTTTCCTTTTGCCTTCTCCAGTAAATATAAATGTAATTGAATTTCCTGGTTTCCAACCGTCTAATGTTATAATTTCAGATATAACTTCATTTAAACTTGGAGTTCTTTCTTTTAAATCTGCAGATTCATCTGTCCATTCTGGTATATCATTCCATTCAACTACTGCATTTGTTTTTGTTCTATTGGAGATGTTCTTATTATCTGATGAAAATGTAGAACTATTAATATTAGATTCTCCATGAATCATAAGCTTTATTACATCACTATTATCTCCTGAATTCTCTACTTTTGCTTGAAATTGAATATAAGAACGAACAACTTCTGAACCTTCTGTAAGATCTACATTATTAAAACGAATTCCAACAACTTGATCATCTCCGTCTTTTATAATTTCTAAATCACTACTGCTAGTACTTACATTTCCATTAACTGTATTTTCTTCAGCATCATCAGAACTTACTAATACTTTATATTCTTTATTATAAATATTTAAAGGTAAAATACCTGCACAACCACAAAGACCATCTTCTTGATCATTTATGGTATCTGGGTTTCCATCATCACACGCAGTTCCTGCAACAGGACAATTATTATTATTTTCATTAGAAACGGTAACGACTGCTCCAGATCTTGGTGTAAATATATCTAAATTTGCAGGTAGTACAAAAGGCTCGTCATTTCCTAATTCTGCTACTTCATCAGCATTATCTACTTTAATAGTTCTCATTTCTATTTCACTCTCAGAAACATAAATCAATTTAAATTGATTAAATGCTCCAGAACTTCTTGTCCAAGATTTGTCTTTGTTTGCTGGTCTTAAAGGCGCTCCCCAAGATCCCTCTCCTGCGTAAACAGTTCCCCTTTCTTGATCAATTTCAAAACCTTGATCGCTATTTGGTCCAGATGATGGTTTCACTGGCCATGTTGTCTTAGCAACATGTGAATCGCAATCTATAACTAAATTTACATTATTATCATAAAAAATTTGTGCCCATGCTCTATAAATATTGTCATTATTTCCTTTAGCCGTTGTATGAGGCTTCATTGGTTTATGATATTGAGCAAATCTCCATTTTGTAGCTGCTGCTGTAGCCAAATCACTATTTAACCAAGTCAATTGATCGCCTGTTACAGAAATTTCTGTATTTAGGGTATAAGTTCTCACTAAATCTTTACCAAATGTTATTGCATAGTAAGAATTTTCATTAGATGTATTAAATAAATTAAATATAGTTGTAGCATCTTCATGATTACCTCTTGTTGGTACAATTGGTATCATTCTCCCATCAGAAGAAGTAGTTAATTGCCAATCGTCAAACCATTCTGCCCATTGTTCATTAGAATCACTATCTGTCATATCTCCACCAAAAAGAACTGCATTTGGCTTTAATTTACTTACTAGTTTATTGGCATTTTGTCTTGGTGTTCTATTGTTTCTAGAGTCTCCACCTGCAATAAAAGATAAACGGCTATTATCTGCATGAACTGTCCTAAACCAATACCTACTACTTGTACCTTCACTATCTTTTATTACAAAATAATAATTTGTGTTTGCGGTTAAGTTGCTGAGTTCAACAAACTGATTTTTCATTCCTCTAAAATCGACAGATTTATCTACGGTTTTAGAGTCTGTATACATAGTAAAATCTATACCTTGATCTATTGTTCCATAATAAACTGTTGCATTATCACCAGAAATTTGATTCCAGGCAATAGTAATTGTAGAAGAAGGATCATCTAATAAAATAAGACGATACTTATCTGTATTTGCGTAATGGTTTAGGCAAACCAATAGTACCAAAGAAAAAAGTAGTTTTTTTAGATTCATTGTAATTGTTTTAAACTGTTTTTAAATTATTTATTGTTTTATTTTGATTGTTCTTTATTAAAAGTAAAATACACAGAGGTATAATGCCATGTGGTAATCTGTAAATTGTTAAGTATGATAATTCATGTATGGAATTAGCGGGAAAATTTGAATCGAAACCTGCAACAATTCTTGCAAATGCTGTGGCAAATCCCCAAAAAGCCAAATACATTAAAAGATATTTATCAATCTTATTTGGAAAAAATATAACAATCGATAAGATTATATCTAATAATCCCACTATAAGCAAAAATTGTTTTGCAGTTGTTTCCGTCACAGATAATATGGCAATTGTCATATCTATAAAATTCCCTGGCACATAAATTGCCCCTAAGGCATATAAACCATGAGGCAAAAATGTTAGTGCAACAGCAATTTTAAACCATAGAATAATTCTTTTCTTGTCTACATTTTCTACATCTTTAATAAGTAATAATGCAAGTGGAGCTGAGAATTGTAATATCATTTCAAAAAATTGAAAGATGTCGTTTCTTTTATCTATTGCAGAACAAATTCCTAGGAGAACTAACAAAACTAATCCAATACCAACTAACCTTTTTAACCTTTTTTCTTTAATCTGCTCCCAGAATAAACTTATAACCGCTGAAATTAAAAAAATGATGCTATTTATTTTTGTGAAAAGTTCAATATAATTATTTACGTTTTTGCTGGTTGCATAATCATACCATTGTACATCAAAAATTCCTTCCACTATTGGAGACATTAAATCCTCATCCCACAATACAGCTCTGTAGGAACCTCCAAAAAAGTATAATTGATACGCTCTTCCTAAAAAAACACAAAAAGCTGCGAAGGCTATTAAACGAAAAACTTTTTTTGACATCTATAACTTATTAAGACTGCTAATATAGAAGCAGTCGTTAATTGTCTATTATTTTTCACTTAATAAGCAGTTAATTTATTAATAATATCATTTTAAAAATAAAATTTCCACAATTTTAGGTTTTTGTTTAGCGAAAGAAATATTTGTTTTATCTAATTTTTAATTAAGTTTTTAAATCTTTTTTAATTTTATTAAAACTATAAATTTAAGACGATAAGAACACCAAGTTATTAATCTAACTACCAATTTGCATTGTTCTTTATTCTTAAAATCTACAGAAAGGTTATTAGTCGGATTTATTGCTGTTTTACTCTTTATGATTGCCTTATCTAATATTACTTTAATCTGAAAAAAAAATCATAAAGATTATCAAAGCGAATATCAAATAATATAATTATAGAGCTATTAGTAAATACACCTTCATCTCAATAGTAATTATCACTTTAACCAGAGTTTATTTCTCGTTGGAAAAATTCTATTTGTTCTCGCAAAAAATAATAATTCATATCAGATTATTATATTATTTAAAAAAGTATTTTAAATTCTAATATTAATTATTACAATAAAAACCCACATCGTAGAGAGGTGGGTAAAAAAAATGCTATGAAAAAGTCTTAAAAAAAGACTTCTCGAAAAAGAAATTTAAAGATAATGAAAAGGAAAACAAAAAAGGAAGGCAAAACAATTGGCTCCCTAAAGCCAATGCTTTTAGCCTATAAAGGTCAAGCCCTTCGGGTTTTGAAAAAAATCACCAACCAACAACGAATAAAGTCCAGTAGTATTTTTCCCAAAAACCTTGATAGTCTATCCGCACCAATTAAAAAAACAGCTTTCTTTTTGTTGTTTTCATTTTCAAAATTTTATGTGGGAAGCGAAGCGCGGCAAAAGAAGTTGAACTTTAATTGAATACCTATGAAAACTTTTGAAATTGAGCCCCACAAACCTGGGCGTAGCTATCACAAACCACATTTTTTTATTTTAAAATAGGGCTGAACGTTAAAAAATAGTCCAGTGGACTATTTTAGTGAGAGAGCCAGCTGGCGCCAGGGTAATTCTGGAAAATCTTTTACATCTCCTGTCAAAAATTCTTTTGTGGTGTCTACAGAGACTCACGAACAAAAAGAAGCACTCTTCTATTTGTCTTTTATGTTATTAGAAACAAAATGCTATCGTTTCTATTTAAGTGGAATGATAGCATCATTTATCTATATCGCAGATGTAAAAAATGTATTAGAAAAATACAGCAGATATTTTGGAGCAGATGATTTTAAAACCAAACGAACGGCACTTAAAAAAGTAGAGTTCTTGGAGGTTAATTTACAAAGTAGGCTCAACGCCATTCAAGAATTAAAAAGCGTTTTAATTCGGGATCTTAGGTAAAAAAAAAACAGCGCCATTATTTTTTGCGCTGTTTTTTAAAAGAGTTGAAAAGGAGTTTCATCAGTACTGAAACAAGAAAACTGACTACAGCGCCAAGCACCGCGAGTACAATCGTTGTGATCACATCTTCTGCACCAATATGAACCACAGAAGAAAATAGCTTGCCACCCCACAACTCCAGCAGTTAAATCCTGATGTTGGAAGTGCTGAGGCATCTTAGTTGCTTTTTTCTTTGGAATGCTTTTGATCCTCCTGGTCCAATATTTCTGTTTTATCAGAAACCACCGCTTGACTCACGGTGGTCACCACAGAGCCTGCTACTGTCAAGTAACCTCCTACGGTAATCAATGCTGCTGGCAGTGCAACAGGTGCTGCCAAAATAGTGCCCCCTATTGCAGCCAATGCAATGCCAATATTTCTCAAAATTCTAAAAAATTTCGGTGTGGGTTGTTGATAACGTTCTACTAAATTCATAATTTGCTGATTTAATGATTAAAAAAATACGTTCCTGATTTTCTAAAGCACGGTCAATAAGGAAACGCAACTTATCTAAGGCTTTTTGAGAATACAATCCCTTGCCAATACCGCTGAGGTATAACACAGGAGCAATACATCCTCTCAACTCTCGTTTTGCATGATTCGCTGGATGAATCAGAATTAGCGTTCTGTTAGACACATCTTTCAGCATAAAATGCTTTTTAAACTTTGCTGAGGTACGAGGCAGTATTTCATATGTTCCTTCAGGAATACAAGAAATACTTCGCTGATTATCTTTCCAAGGAAGCTCAATGGTCTGACAAATAAACTTATCTTGAGCCAGGTCGAAAGATTGATCAGCAACAAAGAGAGTACCGTTGGTACCCTCCTTAAAATAACTTCTTTCAAGCGTGAACTCCATGCCTACGGAGCATCAACAGTTGCCATGGCCAACGCATTGTAAGCACCATTTTTAAGCGCATACATTTGTCCGTTTACTTCCTGATAAAATTCTATTCCTAAAACTTGAGCAACAGGTAATACCGAATTTGCAGTCAAAGGAGCAGTCAATAAGATGGGCGCAGTATCTGCAGCAGCATAGGGTAAAATCGCAGTTTCTTCACTTTCAAAAGTGGAGGTTTCAGTTTCAAAATCCAATTCTGTACCTCCCATTACAATTTTAAAATGGGTCGTTCCTGCAGGAGCTGCAATACGAATCGTTGGAGAAAAAGCAGCAATGGTCAAAGTCGCTTCTCCAGTAACACGATCAAAAGCCTTTGCATACGCAGCAAACAAAGTTGCTCCTAATTTTCCATTCAAATTGAACTCAAAACGTTCTAGTAAGCTTAAATTACCGTCTTGCAACGTTCGCAAACCTCTTTCATTAACCGCATCTGTTTTGGTGATCGCAACCAGTGTTTTGGTCAAACGAGAAACCACTCGCTTGTCTTTTGCATTTTGAAGCAACACTCGAATAGCATCTCTGATAATTTTACCACCTTTTCCTGCACGTCCAAATTCAGAACCATTCTCACGCGTTCTTTGAAAGGCTGGGTCATTCTGAATTCTACTTTTGTCCACCCCACCTTTTTCACGAGCCAAATGCCCGTCTCCAGTTTTGTAAAAAGAGATGCCTCCAATGGTTCCTTTTAATTTGATAATTCCTGTTTGTTTAGCCATGATTTATTTTTTGATTATGAGATCAAATCACGTAACTTTATGGAGTATTTAAAAAAAGAGCGTGCCAGTTGTAGTCATCTATTCTGAGATTACCTAAAACAGCATTTTATGAGGCATAAAAGTTTAAGATGATGGCACTTTTAAGTACGGATAAAGCATAGATAGAGTATCATGATCACCAAAAGAGCTTGTATTTACCCAAAAGATATTCAACGCATTACAGGGCGGAGTGAACGCTATGGTCGTAAGTTATTACAGGATATTCGTGAGTTCTTAGGGAAAGAATCCTATCAGTTTGTTACCATCCATAAATTTTCGGAATATACTGGTATTCAATTAGATATTGTAAAAGAATACATTGAAGATTAAATTATAAGGGACTAATTCGGTTACTATTAAAAAACAGAAACATATAACCGATTGTTTATCAGTACCATACATACTAATGGATAGTTCGTCTTTCTCCGCAAAAAATCCTTATAATCAATTGATTATAAGGGTTTTATTTAAAGTAATATTGCAACCCTGTATTGATAACTAAGCAACTCTTCAAAAACCGAGATGGCAGTACTTAAGCTTTATCTAGCTACAAGTGATGTAAGCTTAGATTACTAAAGCCTTACTACAATCAATTAAAAACGATGGAAAGTAGAGGAGTTTTATCGCTCCATTAAAAACAATACCGCTTTTGCTAAAACACCAACAAAAACAGTACAAACTCAACAAGCCCACATTACAGCATCTATGATAGCCTATATAAAACTTAAACGATTAAAAATTAGGAACAGTAAAAATCATTATGCAATAAAGCCAAATATGGCTCAATGCAATTCAAGCGGCTTGGAAAAAGCTAGACGAGTTATCAACACCCCAAATTAATTGTAACAAAAATGCTGCGTAACATCAGTTATTAAAAAAGAAACAATAGTATTTAGTTGATCACCTCCTTCAATTGGTGGACAAGCAAATAAGAAACCCAAATTAATCCACCATTGTAATAAAGAACTTCTTTGAGGAAAATATCCAAAAATTATTAGGGTTTTTAAAATTTTCTATCCGGATGAAAAGGCAATAAATCCAATGATTGTTTTTTATTGGAAATAATTTCTGTAACCAATTTACCCGTTGCGGGGCCTAAACTCCAACCCATCATAGCATGACCAGTTGCAATAGTTAAATTATTGCATTTTGAGGATTTACCAATATAAGGCAAGCCATCTGGGGTGCAAGGTCGCAAACCACAATCTGCCTCTCTTTCTTCTTCTGCGGTGATTTCAACCGAATTATAATAAGATTTTACTGCATTGGCAATAGTACTAACCCGATTCGGATTAATATTATGATTAATTCCTGCAATTTCCATAGTACCGGCAAAACGCGTAAAACCATCCATAGGTGTTACAGCCACTTTTGCTTCACATAAAATAGCTGGGATAGTAATGTTTGTTTCTCGATTTACATTAATGCGATATCCCTTTCCTGCTTGAATGGGTATTTTCAATCCTATTTTTTTTGTTATTAAAGGGCTCCAACTTCCTGCGGCTAAAATCACCTCATCACAAGTTAGTTCTTGTTTGTCCGTAATTACTTTTGAAATATTTCCGTTTGATATTTCAATATCTTCAACTTTTTCTTTTTCGTAAAATGCTACACCATTGCGCTTTAAACAATCACTCATTTGCTCCATAAAATTATTCGGGGTCATATGCGCATCCGAGTGGTAATAAACAGCTCCTTTAACATTCAAATTGGCTTTAGGTTCTATTTTTCTAACTTGATTGGCTGATAAATTTTCAACTTTTAAGCCTTCTTTTATACCACGTTTCCCAACTTTCCATTCTTCTTCTCCAACTTCATCTGTTTTATAGCACATTAAAAGGCCTTTACGCTCATAATGAAAATTGAAATCGTTTGAAGCTTTCATGGCTTCATACAGATCTCGACTCAACAAGTTGATATCTTTGATTGGTTTAATGGCCTTTTCTACTTTTGAGGCGGTTGCAGATTTTTTAAACGCCCACATCCATTTTAAAAAATCTAAATCCAAACGAGGTTTTATATATAATGGACTCACGGGATTAAACATCCATTTGATGCCTTTTGCAATCATTCCTGGGGCAGCTAAAGGGATAAAATGACTTGGTGTAATATAACCCGCATTAACATAAGAAGCCCCCGTTGAAAAGTTGGATTTATCAATAACAGTAACTTGATGTCCTTCTTTTTGAAGATAGTAGGCAGAACATAAGCCTATTATGCCCCCTCCAATAACAATTATGTTTTTATTCATTTTATTGTTTCAAACTAAAATCCCAAATAGGTTTTTCACCTAAAAGGTGTTCCACAAAATAATTCCAACGCTTTTTTATAAAATAATCGCGATGCTTTCCAGTATAACCGTGACGCTGACTTGGAAGAATAAGTAAATCAAATTCTTTATCAGCATTCACTAAAGCTTCAGCAAATTTAAAGGTTGCCGACGGGTTTACATTATCATCCAATCCGCCATGGACCAATAGTAGTTTTCCTTTCAAATTTTTGGCATTGGTAATATTTGAAACTCCTTCATAGGTTTCATCAACTGGCCAACCCATGTACATTTCAGGCCACCATGCTTTTTCCATTCTAAAATCATGATCTCCGGAGCTAGCTACTCCAACCTTATAAAAATCCGGAAACGCAACCATAGCTCTTCCTGTATCATATCCACCAGCTGAATGACCAAATATCCCCACTCTTTCGGTATCAACCCAACTATATTTTCCCCCTAAAAATTTTATTGCCAAAACATGGTCCTCTAAATTATTTCCCATGCTTTTATAAGAGTGATCATGAAATTCCTTTGAACGACCGGACGAACCTAAACCGTCAACCTGCATGACGATAAAACCTAATTCTGATAGGGCCTGATTGTAAAATGCCACATCGAAAGACTTTGGAAATCGTTGCGTATGGGGCCCTGTATATGTAGCATCAATTATGGGATACGATTTTGATGCATTAAAATTTGAAGGTTTCCAAATAGCACCATAAATCGTGGTTTTATCGTCTTTGGCCGTAAGCTGAAATGGTTCAGGAGCTTCCCAACCTTTATCTATTACCAAAGATACATCTGCCTCTGTTAACTGCGCTAAAATTTTCCCGTTTTTTGAATCCCTTAAAACCGTTTTTGTTGGAATTTGAACGGTTGAATAATTATCTACAAAGTATTTTCCGTCTTTTGAAAATGATACTTGATGATGCACGCTGTCTGGTGTTAATAAAGTTGTTTTTCCTTTTAGAGTGACTTTGTACAATTGTTGATGATATGGATTTACACCAGTTTCCTTACCTGAAGCTAAAAAGTAAACAATACCAGTATCTTCATCAATATAACTGATCTCATTAATATAATAATGACCATTGGTTAATGGTGTTACTTTTTCCGATTTCAAATCCAAACAGTAAAGCTGGCGCCATCCACTTCTTTCAGAAAGAAATATAATTTTTCTTTTTTCCCCTAAGGTTCTAAATGTAAAATTATCAACATTGGTTTCACTGGTTTCTTTTATTAAGGTTCGTTCAGTATTGGTGTTTAAATCAATCTCTTTTACATATTCATTTTTAAAGCCCCTTGTCCTGTAATTGGCATACATAACACCTGAGTCCTCCGTCCAACGGATGGAAACAGCATTGATATGTGTGTTTATGGGAAGTTGTGTTTTTACTTCCTTTTTGCTTTCAATACTGTAAAATACAGGTTTTACAAGAACCATGGCAGTATCGCCCGGTGATCCTCGATAATAGGACAATAATTTGGGTTTGTACAGCGAATCGATACTCCAATCCAGTAAATACATTTTTTCAGCATGTTGCAAATCGATGACATTTGCAGCCAACCATTTGGAATCTTTGGACCAGTTTACCGAAAAGTGCTTTGGGCGTTCACCCTTTTCGCCTTCCATCTTATCAGTCCAACCATAATAACTGGCATACTCATAATTTTTCCTTCCGTTAAAACTTAATTGATGCTCCTCTTCAGTTTCTGTAGATTTTATAAAAAGATCATGATCTTTGGAATAAGCCACCCATTTACCATCCGGTGACCTGCTTTCAAATTCATTTTCTTGTTCTTTGTTCTTTTCTTCTTTTGGTTCAAGTTGGTATGAATCCAAATTCAAGATATATGCGTTTCCCAAAGCTTCAAAAGATAAATTTTCATCATCATCAAATTCAATATTTGAAAGCGAAAGATTATTGGGTTCAACTTCCTTTTCAGAAAATTCAGTTAAAGCACTTGCTAGCTTTTCATGATTAAATAATGTGGTGACTTTATAATCACTAAAACGAACTTTCTTATACGTTTTTCCTTCTTTGGAATAATCAATAAACCAAAGTCCTTTATTGTTTTTAAACCAGTTGGTTTTGGTGTTTAGATTAAAAACCGTTTTATTATAGCTGTTCTCATGAGTAAAACTTACGGCTCTATTGTAATCTTCTAAAGTTAGGTTTTGTGCATTACTTAAAAAAGAAACCAAACCAAGGGCAGAAACTAAAAAAAGGAAATATTTCATAATTAATTATTTTAAACAACTTGAAATCCGTGTGCATACGGATCGTCTTCGTCATCAATTATAATGGTATTGTAACCAAACACTTTTGCCCAACCTTGTATACTAGGAATAATTGCCAGTTTACCATCTAAAGTAGTTTCTTGTTCTACTTTTCCAGTAAATTTAGAACCAATAAAACTTTCATGAATAAATTCTTCACCAATTTTTAATTTACCCTTTGCGTATAGTTGTGCTAATCTTGCAGAAGTTCCTGTGCCACAAGGACTTCTATCAATGGCTTTATCACCATAAAAAACAGCATTTCTACCTGAAGAAGTTGAATCTAGAGGATTTCCTGTCCATAAGATGTGTGTTATATTTCTAATGGTATCATTTTCTGGATGAATAAACACATCTGGATATTTTAGATTCATTTTTGCTCTTACTATTTGTGAATATTGCACAATTTTACTCGCAGTAAAATTATGAACTCCACTAAAATTTTTCTGCGGATCTATAATTGCGTAAAAATTACCACCATAAGAAACATCAAAAGTAAGTGCTCCTAATTCTGGACAGTTTACCGTTAAATTTTCTGCAGCTAAATAGCTTTTCACATTCATCAACTTCACCCAATCTACTTTTTTATCTGTTAGTTTATATGCAATCTCTACCAAACCTGCTGGCGCTTCGATTTTAATTTTTCCAGGAATTTTTGGCGATATTAAACCTTCTTCAATGGCAATAGTTATGGTGCCAATTGTACCATGCCCACACATCGGCAAACAGCCAGAAGTTTCTAAAAATAAAATGGCAAAATCGTTTTCAGGATGATGTGGTGGAAATAAAATAGCGCCACTCATCATATCGTGTCCTCTTGGTTCAAACATTAAACCTTTGCGAATCCAGTCAAATTCTTTTAAAAAATGCTGTCGCTTTTCACTCATATTTTCACCAATTAAATTTGGTGCACCACCAGCAACCAAACGTACAGGATTTCCACAAGTATGTGCATCAATACAAAAAAAAGTTTTTCTACTCATTTAATTTTTGATTGATATAACTATTTACACGATTTTCCATGATTGATAAAGTCACGGTTCCTTCACCCAAAATAACTTCATGAAAATCTCTAATATTGAATTTTTTTTCTAATTTCTCTTTGGCTTCTTTTCTTAATTGGCGAATTTTAATCTCGCCCATTTTATAAGAAATCGCTTGTCCTGGCCAAGAAATATATCGGTCTGTTTCTGTAGTTACTTCATGAATTGATAATGCCGTGTTTTCTGCCATATAATCAATAACTTGTTGTCTAGACCAACCTTTTGAGTGAATTCCAGTATCTACAACTAATCTGCAAGCACGCCACATTTCATACGTATATTTTCCGAATTTTTCATATGGAGTTGTATAAATTCCCATTTCATCTGCTAACGTTTCTGAATACAAACCCCAACCTTCGCCATAAGCAGATAAATATAAATTTCTTCTAAATTTTGGGATTTTATCTTTCGGTAATTCGTTGTTTAAAGAAATTTGCAAGTGATGTCCTGGAACAGCTTCATGGGCTGTTAAAGCTGGAATTGTATATAAGGTTCTACTTGGTAAATTGTAAGTATTTACCCAATAAAAACCAGCATTAGTTTCACTGTTAGAACCAGAATATCTACCACCTGTATAATTAGGTGCTATTGCAGCAGGAACTGGGACAACACCATAAGGTTTTCTGGGTAACGTTTTAAAGAATTTTGGTAATTCGGCATCTATTCTTTTAGAAATATCTCGCGCAAACATTAATAATTCTTTTGGCGTTTTTGCATAGAATTGTTCGTCTGTTCTTAAAAATTGTATGAAATCTGCAAAAGAGCCATTAAAATCTAAATCGTTTATAATTTTTTGCATTTCTGCTTTTATTCTAGCAACCTCTTTTAATCCTATTTTATGAATATCATCTGCGGTATATTGTGTGCTTGTGGTATAAAAATTAATTCTATTTTGATAAAATGCTTCGCCATTTGGCGTTGTATGAACTCCTAAACCTCTTCTAGTATTTGGGAAATATTCATTCTCGAAAAAGTTTTTAATTTCTTTATACTTTTCGATGGCGTTCTTTTGAACACTTATTTTTGCAACTTCTAAAATAGAATCTTTCTCTGTTTTTGATAAATTCTCAGGTAAATTTAAAAAGGGTTTGTAAAATTTGCTTGTAGTTTCATCTTCTATAATATGCTTGTTATACGTAAAACCATAATTGCTAAACACTTCTTTTGGTTGAGAAATACCTTCTCTAACACCAGCTCTTAATAATTCTAAATTATACTCTATTTTTTTAGATAGCTTTTCTAAATCAGACAAATATTTTTTTACGTCTGTCTTATTATTTAAAGCTTTGTTGCCCATATTTCCTAAGTTTAAATGAAATGCGACTTCATTTGTAATCGGATTTAGATAGGTTTTAAATTTGTGGGTATCAATTTTGTCTTGAAGTGTAAATAGTAATAATTCTTTTGAAATTTGATCCGTTTCAGACAAATTTTCTGAAGAAATTTTATTCAATTTTTGAATTGTATTTTCAGCAAAATCAGCTTCTAATTGATGAAATTGTATCGTATTTTCTACAGATGCTGTTTTATCAAAATCGTACACTCTTTCTTTTTCAACTTCAGCAATAATAGTTGTTAGTTCTTGAGTATTATTTCTAGTACAAGAAATATGACTTAAAAAAACTAAAAAACAGAACGAATAGAAAAATTTCATATTTAATTGATTTTAGCTCTAGATTTTTCACCATTAATAGTTCTTAAAATACCTAAAGGATTTTCATTTTTTAATTCATTTGGAAGTAAATTATTTGGCCAATCTTGATAACTAAATGGCCTTACCCAACGTTTTATTGAGCCGATACCAACTGCAGTAAATCTACTATCTGTAGATGCAGGATATGGACCTCCATGCACCATAGATTCGCAAACCTCAACACCTGTGGGAACGCCATTAAAAATAATTCGCCCAACTCTATTTTGCAATGCGTTTACAATGTTAGCATGATTTTCTAACTCATTATTATCAGCAATAATGGTTCCTGTTAATTGTCCTTCTAGATTAGTAATGATTTTTTCTAATTGCTTTTTATTTTCACATTCAACAATCATAGAAAAAGGACCGAAAACCTCTAAATGAAGCGTAGCATTTTCTAAAAAATATTTTCCATCTACTGTTACAACTGCCTGTTGTGCATAATTTGTTTGAACGTATTCTGAGTAATTTGCACTCACTGTAACTCCTTCTTGAGAAACCACTTTTTCTTTATTTTTTACATACCCTTTTTTAATATTCGAGTGTAACATTACAGACGGATTGATCTTTACAATTTCTTTAGATAAAGTATTTATAAATGTTGTTAACCCTTCTGATTTTATTCCTAAAATTAACCCTGGGTTTGTGCAAAATTGCCCAGTTCCTAAGGTAATAGATCCTGCATAGATGTTTGCAATATTTTTTGCTCTATTTATTAAAGCGTTTGGCAATAAAATTACAGGATTTATACTTCCCATTTCTGCAAAAACAGGAATTGGTTCTTCCCTATTAGCCGCTAAATCATATAGTGCTCTTCCGCCTTTTATGCTTCCTGTAAAGCCAACTGCTTTCACACCAGCGTTTAAAACTAATTTTTGTCCGACTTCAATTCCGCTTGAATTCAAATTCGAAAAAACACCATTTGGCATTTTTGTTTTTTCTGCTGCTTTTTTAATCGCAGAAGCTACTAACTCACCTGTTCCAGCATGCATTGGATGTGATTTTACAATTACTGGACAACCTGCAGCAAGTGCAGACGCCGTATCTCCACCAGCAGTTGAATATGCTAACGGGAAATTACTTGCACCAAAAACAACAACGGGCCCTAAAGGGAAATTATATTTCCTTATATCTGGTTTTGGTTGTGATGCTCTAGTTAAGTCTTCAGTATCTATAGTTGCTTCTACCCAAGAACCTTCTGCTACTAAATTGGCAAAATTTCTTAATTGCCCAATTGTTCTTCCTCTTTCTCCTTTCGCGCGACCTTCTGGTAAACCTGTTTCTGAACAATATATCTGTATCAACAAATCATCTAACGCTAAAATTTCATCTGCAATGGTATTTAAAAATGCTGCTTTTTTTGAGCCCGTAATTTTATTAAATTTTTTAAATGCTTCTGATGCTAACTTTACCGCTTCGTCAATTTCAGCAGATGTTGCTTCTGTAAAAACAGCCGTATTTTTTGAATTTAATTCAGGATTAAAGGTTGTAAATGTTTTATTTCCTTTAGCAGATAGTAAATTTCCTATATAATTTTTTCCAGTAATCATTTTCCTTATTTTTAAATTATAATGTTAGTTTCAATGTTAGAAATTTAGAAACTAACAAATCACTGCCTTAAATTTAGAGCAACGATTTGTGATTGTTTTTATAGGTTCTTTTTCAGATGATTAAAACATCAGAAAATAAATTTTATTTACACTAAAACATCATTGCTTATTCCTTTATATTCTGGTAAATTTGGTCTTACCGCTAAAGCATTTGTAATTACTTTCTCAATTCTTTCACGCTCTTCACCTTTTAAAACCAAACGGGGCGCTCTTACATGTTCTGAACCAATGCCCGTATGGAGAGAGGCCATTTTGATGTATTGCACTAATTTAGAATGGATATCCAGTTCCAACAATGGTAAAAACCAACGATAAATGGCTATAGCTTCTTTTATACGTCCTACTTTTTGAAGCTCATAAATAGCAACGGTTTCTGTAGGAAATGCATCTACTAAACCAGCGACCCAACCATCGGCGCCAATTAATAAGCTTTCTAAAGCTAAAGTATCGACACCTGTCATAATTGCTAATCTATCCCCAAAACGATTTTTAATTCTGGTTATATTCGTGGTATCCCTAGTAGATTCTTTTACTGCTTGAATGTTTGGACACGCTTCTATTAATTCTGCAAACATATCAAGGGTTACCAAAATTTTATAATCTACTGGATTATTGTAAATCATAATGGGTAATGACGTGCTATTTGCTATGGTTTTAAAATATTCTACAACTTCTTCGTCGCTTGCCTTATAGCGCATTGGTGGCAAAATCATCAAGCCTTTTGCACCATCTTCTTCAGCTGTTTTTGCCAAATCTATTGCTGCTTTGGTAGTTTGTTCCGCAATATTCATTAGCACAGGTACTTTACCTTCAACAATTCTTACCGTTTCTCTTGTTAAGATTCGCCTTTCTTGATCTGTTAACGTACTCGCCTCACCAAGTGTACCGCCTAAAACAATACCGTGAACTCCAGCAGCTAATTGTGCTTTAATATTAACCTCAAATAACTCTAAATCCAAAGCATCATGTTTAGTGAATTGTGTTGTTACCGCTGGCATTACGCCTTTCCATTTAATACTCATATTTTATTTTTTATATTATTTCGTTTGACAAAATTAATTTATTGGCTGTGTTTTGAATAGTTCATTTTTATCTCAAAACAATACTATATTATCTATTCTATTTATGAATATTAATATTTTGAGAATATTAATATAAAAAGGCTAAAATCCATAAATGAACCGCACTATTTAATTGCTATATTAATTTTAAACATTTTTTTTAATCTATAGGACTTACATCTAAAGATAAATCATCAAAATATTTTATACGATTAGGGATGGTACCATTGATCGTAGTTTCAAGGTCTTGAGAAATTCTATCAGTCCTGTATTTAACTGCTAGGTACATCAAAAAACTTTCTGCTACATCTTCTCTAGTAGGGTTATCCCTGGCATACGTAGAAATAAAATTAATATCGGCAGTCTGACTAGCCAACCAACCAGGAGATGCAGCATGCTCTGCATCAAGAGATGTGTGGGCTGCTTCATGTACAAGGGTTTCTTCCAATATACCATCTGCTATATAATTTGCTGCTTGACCTGTATGAATTAGGAGGCTATTATTACCACCTCCAAATAATTCTACGCCTTTATGGATCCATATGGCATTGACATCTTTTCTTAAAATTTTTGGTAACCTTCCTGCCTCTAACGCGTATATGTTTGCTTCTATTTCTGCGAGTTCTTTAGTTGCGAATTCTGGGTTTACTTGAACTTCTGTAGCTAACCCATCATCAAAAGTGACATCAAATAAAAAGGCATTTACGGTAACCCAATCATTAACCCTTCTATCATACATCGTACGAGAACCTTGGCCTGAATAGTTTACTGTTTTTAGCACTGAAGGGTCTGAAGATGTTATAATATCCGGATCAACAAAAATAGTCCCAGAAAAGGGAGGTATTGCCTCCTTAGCTTCTATAGTAATGGATGATGTAACACCCTCTAATTCTGCTACTATATTGATAGTTCCTTTTTTTATAGCTTCTACAGTAGTGGATACTCCTTTTGCATTACTCAAACTTCCTATAGAATTAACTGTCCAGTTTACGTTAGGAGTAGCTGTAGATGCATCTTTGTAGGTTACTTCTGCAGATACTTCTGATTTACCACTTACATATATCCATTCAGCTGCTGCACTTATTTTTATTGATGAAACATTGGTTTCTTGTTCTTCTGGCTCTTCTTCTACATTAGAATTAGAACTACAACTAGGCATTAAAAATAACATAAAAACATATAAAAAACCCATAATATTTTTCTCTAACATTTTGTACATATTTTGGTTTACACTTAAATTTAAAGCATCTAAAAGAAAATAAACCGCTCTTTTAGACACTGAATTATAATCGAATATTACGGTTTTTTAACAAATGTCATACTTATATTATCATGACTATCGGCACCCCACCACCAATCTAAAATGTTAACACCTGTAAATGTTATATCTCCTGTAGTTTCATCATAGTGTCCTTTAACCGAACCATCTTTATAAGTATACCCCATTAATCTTAATTTTCTGTTTTCTATAGTCACTCCATCATCGGCAACTCCATCGTAAAAAGCATCCATATCTCCACTAGTTCCTCCTAATGTAATAACGTACGGATTGCCATCAACTTCTGGAAAATCCAATGCGAACGACGTTGAGTACCAGAAGTCATTCCACCAACTCCAATCTATTCCAAAATCTGTAAAAAAATATTCTGAAGAAGGAATACCAAATTCTTCTTGAACACTGAATAATTGAACTTCTTTTGAAAAACCTGTATTGTTATTGGTTACTATCCATGTCGTACCTGTTTGAAGTACAGGTAAAATTCTAACTTGAAAAGTAGCGGTAGTCTCAAAAACATCATTCATTATTACCGTTTCCATCATATCTGTTAGTGCAAAAGCAGTAAAACTAAATGTATATGCTGCATCCAGATTAGTGTTATAACCATAATCAATGCCTTCAAATAGTGTTTCAATATCTGTAATACTTAATGTTGTTTCTGTATTTATAGCAATGTTTTCCATTGCTATGGCTGTACCAATTTCAACACCATTGTCATTAAATAAATGCTTCATCAAGCCTATATTAGTATATTCTTCAGCATCATTAGCATCAGCACTAATAGTAAAGGTAAGATTGATGTCTACTTCGGCAGTTACATTGGTCTCTGATATTCTAACATAATCTACATGACCAGAAGAAGATGCAGTATAGTCCACATTGAATTCAAGCATATTATAGTTAGGAGAAAGCTCATAGACATCATCTGTAAACAAATTTATTTCACTTCCGCTATCGCCAAAGGTTACAAACTTAAAAGAGTGTCCTTCTTCAACTTCGTGTTTACTAATGCCTAGCCCTTCAAATAACGTTTCTCCAGAATCTATTATTAATCGTGTATATGTGTCTGGAGCTATGTTATCAATAGCTACTGCACGGCTTATTTCTTGTCCGGAGGCATCTAATAGCATCTTGTAAATACCAAGATTCGAATAACTGGATGCATTTTTAAAAGTTGCACCAATACGAATATATACATCGTCCCGTACCTCAGTAGCCGATATTCTGGTAAACATAACTTCATGATACGAAGCTTCTGCCAGTTCAACATGTATTGTTCCACTATCACCATCATCATTACTGCAAGCAGTAACTACGATCAACAGGAAAAGTAAACAGGAAAACTTTAAAAATTTATATTTTATAAAAAATTTCATTTTTTTTATTTTATAATTAATGTGTGAAATATTTTTTAATTCATATGCTGATCCATATCATCGATAAAACATAGAAGTCCTACTGCTTCTTTTTAAAGCTCATACTAAAATCATGTTGATCTGCATCCCACCAAGCATCTGTTACACTAATATTGTTAAACACTAGTTCCTCGGTCGTACTATCATAATAACCTTTAGGAGATCCTTCTTTATAGATATAAGGCATGCGTCTTAACCGCCTGGTCTCTAAAGTACCATTATCACCTAACATTTCATATTCATCATTGGTATCCCAGCCGAAACCGGCAAGTTCTACTTGAACTGGATTGCCTTCTATTAATGGGCAAGCGAGATTAAACATGGTGCCATACCAAAAGTCATCCCAATTACTCCAATCTATACCAAAATCTGTAAATAAATAGACACCGTAAACATCGTCCCAGATCAACTCTACATCTTTAGAAAAATTAGTGATTGTGTTTGTAGCTGTCCAAGTTCCTAAAGTCAATTGTGGCTTTTCGCAAAATGAGATATACTCGGCATCAAAAAAAGTAGCATTATTAATAAAAAGTGTATCGGCAGATGGGGTAATACCAATTGCCTGAAATCTAAATCTAGATCCTACTTTTAAATCATTAATACTAGTAGAGAACCCGCTAAACAGCTCATCTACGTTTGTAACACTAAAACTAACGGAATCATTAAAAACCAGGTCTCTGTTTTCTATGGCACTATCAATTTCATCATTATTACTGTTCAATAAAGATTTTATTAAAACCACTCTATCTAAAAGTGCATCAGGTTTTGCAAACCATTTGCCTAAAATATTAATTTCCCCATCTATGGTTTCATCAGAATTTTTTGTGAAAGACAAGAAATCCTCTTCGCCCACATAAGTTACATTAAAGCCTGGTGCGGAATCTGAAGCAAAGGGGACAGGTTCATCAACACAGGAGTTTAAGATAATAAGAGCGCTAATTATTAAAATATTTTTTTTATATTTTTTCATAATACAAAATTTTTAAGTTTATTAATTTTGTGTCCATATTAATGGAGAATCTAGTGCATCACCGTTGCTTAACTTCTGAGCAGCTTCTGTTCTGTTAGCATTATTGGTAGATTGTTCGTTTTCTGGATAGGTAAATCTTCTTGGAATTACGTTAATTATACCATTTGGATTGGGAAGCAAACTAGGAACACCTGTACGTCTGTAATCACCCCATGCTTGCATCGCTCTTCCAAACATACTTACCCATTTTTCAGTATAAATCTCATCAAGGTTAGTTCCGTTTGCAACAAGATTGTCTGCATACAACTCTGTATCTGCTGCTGAAACTCCTACCCGTTGCATGTGAGCAATAACCGCATCTCTTAATAACGCAATTTCATTGCCTGTGGTTAATCCTTTCTGAGCTGCTTCTGCTTTTAAAAACAATAATTCAGAATAGTCCATAAAAATAATGGTAGCATCCCGGGTAAAGCTATCCGAATTTATTGGAGAAAATTCATTGCCATTTCCAAATACATCCTGTGTATCCGCACCAACATACATACCGTCATCATTCACCTTAGCATAGATAGGTCTTCTAGGGTCGTCAGTAGTATTCATCCTATTAATTAATGGTGCTGCCATTCTGTGTCCTGGGTCTGTACCATCAGGCCCAATAGCTGTACTAGGCGGATAAATATTCCCATTAACGCTGCCAGAATACGTATAGGTTGCATTATCCGAAGCACTTTCAAACATTGGTGAAATAGAAGAAAGCTCAGAAGAAACATCTCTTATATCTGAAAGCTGAATTAATAATCTAAACCTTAAGCTATTAGCAAACTTTTGCCATTTTTCAGCATCGCCTTGGTAGATTAAATCATAAGTGCTATCTACATCAATATTAGACATGCCATTCAACAGATTACTTGCTTGTCTTAGATTTTCTAAAATAGCGTCAAATACATCTGATTGTGGATCATAAACCGGTTGATTAATGCCTTCATCTACTTTAAAAGATTCCGTATAGGGCAAATCTCCAAAAGCATTTACCAGTAAAGTAAATGAATAGGCATGTAAAATGGTACCTATGGCTTGAAGTGATGTATTCCCTTCTTCTTCGGCCAAAGAAACCATTAAATCAAGATCTGTTAATGGCCCTCTATACAAACCGTTCCAGAGAAAAGACCTTCCATCCTCATAAAAATACGAACCCGGCTGATCCCACGATCCCAGTGTAGTATGTTGAATCCATAAAGAAGGGTAGAGGTAACCATCAAAATAATGATTCTCTGCATTTGCTATAGATAGTATTGAGCCTGCAAGAAAAAAATGCGTAGGCACTTCTGAAAATGCATTAGGGTCGGTATTTATTTCATCGAATTTATTCTCACATCCTGTAAAAAGAAAAAGAAAAACTACTAAAAATAAGGTATATTTTTTTATATCTAAATTTTTCATAATATTCATTTTTAAAATTTAAGAGAGAGATTAAATGTAAATGTTCTTGCTGTTGGCATATTAAACTCATCGAATCCCTGATCTGAATTTCTTGCCGAACTTGAACCTTCTGGATCGAAATTTGGTGCTTTAGAATACAAAATCGCCAAATTACTACCAATTAAACCTAGTCTTATACTTTGGAAAGGTAATTTTTCCATAGCCTTCTTAGGAAGTGTATAGTAAAGTTGAATGGACCTTAATTTTATAAAGCTAGCATCATAAACTACAGGTTCATGGAAACCCCACCTCATAAGATTTCTAGTGTAATCCTCATAAGTAACAGAAACGTTATTGGGAATAAACGTTCCATCTCCTACGTCAATAACACCATTGGGCACGATAGAGCCATCTCTATTAGGTCCCAACGTACTTTTGGTCAATCCGCTTCCTGCAGCCCATTGATTTGTGAGTGAAAATATGTCTCCGCCTATTCTACCATTGATTTGTGCGGTAAGACTCAAAGACTTATAGCGTAGGGTAGAAGTAAAACTCCCTATCCAATCTGGAGTAACGTTCCCCAACACAATTTGCTCATCTGTTTGTACTGCAAATCCGTTATTATGAATTTTATTGCCATTGGGATCTCGTTTATAACCATTTCCCATTAACTGTCCATAAGGTTCACCTGGTCTTGCAATCGTTCTAATATTCGAGTACCGACTTGTAATCAGCAACTCATCAACGCCTTCTGCCAAAGACAAAACTTCATTCACATTTTTGGCATAAGTAAACCCTAGGTCCCAAGTAATATCACCAGAAATAGGAGTTGCATTAACAGCAATTTCAATTCCTTTATTCTGAATATCACCAGCGTTAATTATTCTACTAGAGTAGCCACTGGACCCTGGTAATTGCACACGCTGTATTTGATCTTTTGATGTACCTATATATGCAGCTACATCAAAATTCAACCTGCTTTCAAACAATCTTAAATCTGCCCCTATTTCATAAGTAGTCGTTCTGGTGGGTTTTAAGGTTGGGTTATTAAGGCCATCACTAATTGTTGCTTCAAATATTCCTGACAGCCTATTTTGTGTAGACAAAGTAGGTGCTATTTGGTAAGCGCCAGTACCAATGCCGACCAAACCTGCATTCCCTCTTAATTTAAAATACGATATAGCTGATGGTAGTTTGAATATATCGCTTAACATGACACTTAAAGAAGCAGAAGGATAAAAGAACGACCTGTTTGATTGAGGTAATGTACTGTTCCAATCATTTCTACCAGTTAAAGTAAGAAACACAAGATTCTTATAATCAAAATCCAACTGTCCCAAAACACTATTTGTTCTGGTTTGAATGTAATATTGATTTAACACTGGGTCACCAACTACATTGTTGATATTAAATAGGTTAGGTAGTTCTATTTCTGGGGCATTTTGTGACGCACCATCTAAAATAAAATCCCTGGTCTCTGCACCTAAAAGACTATTTATACCAAAGTCACCTATTTTATGCTTTCCTTTTAAAAGGACATTTGCAAAAGTATTATTTCTAGTAAAATGATCTCTAAAATAAGAGCCTTTGTAACTATAAAACGACCCTGTCCATAAACGAACTCCTACATTTCTTCTGGTTTCTTTTTTTTCGCTTATAAACTCTTTACTTACCCTGGCATCCATGCTCAACCAATCTTTTATATTATAGGTTAAGTTAACTACGGCAAACATTCTGTTGTTGCTGTATATATTTTTGACATTATCTAAGGTAAAGAATGGGTTTGGAAAAAAATCACCATTATTGGCTTCCCAACCAGGTACAATTACCTGAGGATCTTCACCAGTTACCTCAAAAGGCAATGGCACTCCATTAGCCAATAAGCCTTCATAATCCCTAAGAGCTTTTGCATCTACGTGCCTAGGGATCAGTAGTGCTTGTCTTATTGGATTATCAGACCAGTTCTCTGATGTTGCTCTATTTGGACTATCTTGATTAGAGTAAATCAAACTAACATTTGCCTTAAACTTTTCGGTAATGTATGCTCCACCATTAAACGAAATTGAATTTCTCGTTAGTTCTGTTGTTGGGATTATTCCATCTTCATGTATATTCCTTAAAGCTAATCTAAAATTATATTTATCTTTTTCACTTTTAGAAATAGAAATACTATTATCACGCATAATTCCTGTATCGAAAAACTCTTTTCCATTGTTAGGATAGGCCTTAAGCGGTAGTGGCACTAAATTCCCCTGATCATCTAAAGGGCTATTCCATTGTATAGCGGTTGGTTGTACTCCAAATGCGTTACCCCATCCATCAGAACCACCAATTCTATTATAACTATCCCAATCAAAGCCCACAAGCCCTGGCCCATAAGTATTTTGATAGTCGATTAGTTTTAAAGGAGTGCTTACCATCACAGAACTATTAATTTCAATGCCTAAATTCTTACCATTACCTCCATCTTTGGTTTTTATTACAATAACACCATTAGCACCTGCAGACCCATATAATGCAGCGGCAGCAGCAGATTTTAATACTGTAATTTCTGCGATATCATCTGGGTTAAAATCGGCAATACCATTCCCGTAATCAATACGCCCTCCTGATCTTAAAGTATTGTTGACGGGTACCCCATCAATTACAAACAGCGGTTGATCACTATCACTGCCAATAGTCTTTATTCCTCTTAAAATTATTCTTGAAGAAGCTCCTACACCTCCGCTGGATGTACTAATATCTAAGCCGGCAACCTTACCTATTAATCCATTTATAACATTATTTTCGGCAGTTTCAGAAACCTCGGCTCCTTTAATGTTTGTAGCTGCATAACCAAGAGATCTCGTAGATCTACTCTCTCCCAAAGCTGTTACAATAACTTCATCCAGTTCTTGTGAGTCCTCATCTAATGAAACATTTATAATATTTGTATCTGCTATTAGAACTTCAGCAGTTTTAAGTCCTAAAAAAGAAAATACTAAAACATCTCCTTTACTTGCTTTTATAGTATAATTACCATCAAAATCTGTTTCGACACCTCTAGATGTATTCTTTATACTTACACTTACTCCAGAAATAGGTTGTTTGTTAGTATCTTTAACGGTACCTGTAATTGTTTTTTGTGGATTTATTTTTAAACTCTCCACAAAACTTTTACTTAAATTTATTTTAGCTTTTGTATTTAGTAATATGGTATTTTTGGAATTGGAGCTAAACATACTTGAAAAACTAAATAGCATCATAAAGAAAATAGAAATCATTCGTAGCTTTTTAAGCTTAAAAAAGGATTTAATAGTTTTTAATTTCATAAATTTGAGTTATTAATTAATAATTTAGAAATCTAAAGATTGTGTCGTCAGAAATTACAGCTTTAGATTTCTTTTACTTTATATCTTATAGATAAAGCTTCATTAATTCACTTTTATAAATAATAGATTTAGTCCTGTTTCACTTAGGCTATTTTTCTAGTAATGAATTACTTTAATAAGTTTGTTTTACAATAGTTAAGATTGTCTCAAATAAAATCTTTTTTCATTAGGAGTATGATAAAATGAAAATTGACTTTTTATATATTTAGTAAATTTACTTTAAGTATACAATCAATGATAATATTTTATTATTCATTATAAATACTAAATTATCCTGATTGATTATAAAATGCTCTTTAACGAGTATTATTTACTTATTTTAGAGGTAGCATTCATATAACTAAATGAGAGTTTTACCATTTAAAATACCGAAACCAGAACAGGGTGCCCTTGTTTTTCAAGTTGATAATTCTGATACTTTTTATGATAAATTTCATCAGCATGAAGAAATACAGATAAGTTTTATTGTTGAAGGAGAAGGAACACTTGTGGTTGGTAATTCTATAAATCACTACTCAAAAGGAGACATCATCATAATTGGAAGTTTTTTACCTCATGTGCTTAAAAGTGATACTAAAACGTCTAAAATTTCGCACATGTTAACGTTGTTTTTTACAAAATCAGATTTTGGAAATCAGTTTTTTGACCTCGAAGAATTAAAGGAACTAGCCTCTTTTTTTAAACGCGCTAAACATGGGTTTAAAGTTACTTCTAATCTTAAACTAATTGAAAAATTATTTTTTAAACTAGAAAAGGCATCAAAACTAAATCGTTTTTTAATATTATTACAACTTTTAAAAATTACTTCAAAAGCAACATATAAAAGTTTATCAACATTTATATACGATAAAAAATATACTGATAATGAAGGCTACAGAATGCGCAACGTATTTGAATTCACAATGAATAATTTTGAAAAAGAAATTACTTTAGAAGAGATTGCCGAAGTTGCAAACATGACTAAAAATGCTTTTTGTAAATACTTTAAAAAACGAACCAACAAAACCTATTTTCAGTTTTTAAATGAATTGCGCATTGAGAATGCTTGTAAATTATTGTTATCGAATAAAGATTTATCAATCATTCAAATAGCTGAAGCATCAGGATTTAATAATATGTCTAATTTCAACAGACAGTTTAAATCGATTAAAAAGAAAAAACCTTCAGAATTTAAAAAGGTACATTCAATAGCACTTAAAGCTATTTTTTTTCAATAAATGAAGTTGTAAATTACATAAAACAAACTCCCGATAAAAAACTGTATACTTAAAAGGATAGATTTTTTAATTCCCAGTTTGTAACTAAAAAATTAAGAACTTCATGGCTTAATAATTATTTTTCTAAAGAAATACTGCCCCAAAAATCATTAAATAAATTTTCAAAAATTATTAATCTTTTTGCCTCTTATAAATGATGATATCTAGGCTAAAAATAAGTAATCAATCAATAAAAGAAAAATTAAATTTGGTTTCCTTTCATAAGATTTAATTTCTTTTATTTAGATTTGAGCAGGGGATAATTAAAATTACACAGTGCAAAATATTGAGATCTATCAATTGACATTAAAGGAATATAAAAATCTTTTTGATAATTTATATACTTCATTATGCTTATTTGCCAATAAATATCTTGATAACATCGAAGTTTCAAAAGACGTTGTTCAAGACGTTTTTATTAAAATATGGGAAGATAAAGTTAAATTCAAAAATGAAAAGACAATTAAATCATATCTATACACATCAGTAAAAAACAAATCTCTAGATTACTTAAAAAGTAAGCATTATAAATCCACAAACCATTTTTCAACAGAGGAAATAGAAAAATTAGAAACAGAATCTTTTTTTTTACGTGAAGTAGTTATTATAGAAACTTCTAATATTATAGAAAACGCTATAAATACATTACCTAATAGATGCGGACAAATCGTTCGGTTAAGAATTAAAGGTTTCACTAATTTAGAAATTGCAAATGAGTTAGGTATTTCAATAAATACGGTAAAAACTCAAAAAAAGATAGCTTACAAGAGGCTTAAACCATTATTGAAAGAGTACTTTGTACTAATAGCCTATATTTTTAGTTCTGTAAATTAAAAATTATTTACTACTTTTTAACAACCAATCAGAATCCAAATTCAAGGTTTAACTTTTTGTTATCTTTTTGGTCAAATAAAAAGTATTTAATAAAAAAAATAACTTTTTTTTAACCCTTTCTAAACATTTGATCGTCATAGAAGTATCTAACTATATATTCTTATGTCAATATTTAATGAAATAGTAACGCTCACAAAACAGGTAGCAGCTTCAATCTTAAAGAAAGAACCCCCTGTTTCTTTAGATAAATCAGTAATTTTTGACGAAGATGATAAAAAATACATCGTTAAAAACCTAACTGATAAATCAATTATCAGTGCACGTGATAAATTAAAAAGTGAAATTAATAGAGAGGAAGATTGGCATAGAATAAAACCAAAAAGTAATATTCCAACACAAAAATTATATTGGCAGTATGCAGCTGCTGCATTTATAGCTGGTATTCTATCAATAACTTTCTTTTTTAAAGATAGCCTTTTCAATAATGAAAGTAAAAAACCTATTATTAGTAATCTACCAATTCAACCAGGTACAGACAAAGCTACTTTAACATTAGAAGATGGGACAAACATTACACTAACAGAAGGAACAAAACACCAAACTCAAAACGCAGAAAGTAATGGAGAAAGAATTGTTTATAATGCAAAACAACAAAATAAAAAAAAGATAGTCTACAACTATTTAACAATTCCAAGAGGTGGGCAATTTCAGGTAACTCTATCAGACGGTACACATGTATGGTTAAATTCTGAATCACAATTAAAATACCCAGTAAGTTTTACGGAAGGCATATCTCGTAGCGTAGCGTTGATATATGGCGAAGCGTATTTTGATGTATCTTCTAGTAAGAATCATAGAAATACAAGATTTCAGGTACTAAATAAAGATCAGGTTGTAGAAGTATTAGGAACAGAATTCAATATCAAAGCATATAAAGACGAAACCAATATTTATACAACGCTAGTAGAAGGAAAGGTGGCGATAAGTTACAGTGATAAAAGACACAATTTAATACCCAATCAACAAGCAAATTATAATTTAAAAAAGAATATGCTTAAGATAAGCACAATAGATGTGTATAATGAAACTTCTTGGAAAGATGGTGTTTTTAGTTTCGAAGACAAATCATTAAAAAAAATTATGAAGGTACTTTCAAGATGGTATGATGTTGAAGTAGTGTTTAAAAATAAAGCAGTAGAAAATGAGGAGTTTATTGGTAACTTAAGAAAAACACAAAATCTTAATGAAATTTTGGAAACAATTAAAAATTTTAGAATTATAAAAGACTATAAAATTAGTAATAAAACAATTACATTAAAATAAACTCAAAATATGTATAGCAGAAGAATTTTCGCTCCACCGTAGCATAGAGCTAAAAAGGGTTTGAAAAATTAACATGAAATAAGAATAAAAAAAAGAGGGCGAAGCCAATCATTTTGCGGTGAATAAAACTTCGTCCCTCTAGCTAATTAATTAAAACAAGGTTCAACTAACACATGCAAATTTATGAAAATTAAATCAACCAATGCCTGTTCTCTGTATAGAAAACGGCTACTAATGATGATTATGAGAACATTTATCTTTTTAGTATGTACAGCTCTTTTTAGTTTTACAACAGAGAATTCGTTCTCTCAAAAGAAGGTACATATAGATAAAGATCAACTGGTTACCGTAGATCAAGTATTCAAAATAATCAAACAGCAGGCGGCATACAATTTTTTGTATCCAAAAAACTTATTTAAAAACAAACCAAAAATACAGTTAAAAAAAGGAGAAATATTAATAACTAAATTATTAGAACAAAGTTTATCTGGTGATAAATTAAGCTATAGGGTAACAAAAGAAAACACAATCATTATTAGAGAAAAAACCTCTCCTGTAAAATTCCAACAAGAAATTAAAATCACGGGAAAGGTAACCGATGCATTAGGAAACACAATGCCGGACGTTTCCATAATAATTGAAGGCACAAAAAAAGGAACATCCACTGATTTTTATGGAAAGTATAAAATAACAACAACAAAACCTTCTGTGGTTTTAATTTTTTCTTATTTAGGTTTTACTACACAAAAGAAAACAGTTAATACAAATAGCGTTCTTAACATTATTATGAAAGAAGATGTGAATTCATTAGATGAGATACAAGTTGTTTCTACTGGATTTCAAGAAATTTCTAAAGAAAGAGTCACTGGTTCTTATGTAACAATTAGTGGAGATGAATTAGCTAGAGCAGGAAGTAATATCAGTTTAAAAAACAGATTAGAAGATTTAGTTCCAGGTTTGTATTTTGAGTCTAATTTTGTTGATGATCAAAATGCAAATGGTGATGATAGTAGAAGTGTTGTAATTAGAGGTGTGAGTACATTTGGAAATAACAATCCATTAATTGTTGTTGATGGGTTTCCTTTAGATCCAGGTGTTGTAGATCCATTTACAGTTTTAAATCCAGACGATGTAAAATCTGTAACAGTTTTAAAAGATGCAGCAGCCGCTTCTATTTGGGGAGCACAAGCTGCAAACGGAGTCATCGTAATTGTTACAAAAAAAGGGAAGAAAGGGGCAAAAGAAACTTCCTATAATTTTACTTTAGATTATTTGATAAAACCCAAACCGAATCTATCTAAAATACCTTGGGCAGAGAGTGGGGATGCCATAGAATTTTATAAAAATTTAATTTTAGATAATACGTATTATGACGATTTATTAACAACAGATTATGGTTTGTACGAGTTACCCCCAGCAATAAAAACATTGATAGATATGAAATCTGGAAGAATTACTCAAGTACAGGGTAATTCAACGTTAGATATGTTATCAAAAAGAGATGTTCGTAATGAGTTTTCAGATTTATTTTTACGTCCAGAATCTTTCCAAAGAATGAATGTATCCATTACAGTTCCAGGAGAAAAAAATTCGTTTAGAACATCGTTAACAACAATTGTTAATGAGGGGTATGCTAAAGGAGATTCAAATATAGAATTCTTAGCAAATATTAATGACGAATACATTCCTAATAAGTGGTTGAAATTTGGTGTTGGTCTAAATTTTTATTTGACACAAGAAAAGAATAATGGTGTAGATATTAATGAATTGAGTTTAATAAATCAACATGAAAGAATTTTAGACAATAATGGAGGTTACAATCCAATGATTAAGCAAGACCCTAGAGCGAGAGATTTATATTATGATTTTGGAACAGAAAAGCGAAGAGACTCTGTTGCTAAATACAATTTACCTTATAATTGGGATTGGAATTTAAAACAAGATGTAACCAATAGAGACAATTCTTTTGAAAAAACGAATTTGAGATTAAATGCACATATGGCTATTAAGCCAATAGACCCATTGCAACTAGAAGTTAGATACCAATATGTTCAAGACAACTCTTTAACAAGTAATTATTTTAATGAAGAGTCTTGGACAACGCGTAACACGATTAATTATTCTTTAAGACCAGACGGTACTTTAGCGCTACCAACAGGTGGTATGTTAACTGAGTTTAAAGCTGCATCAAGCTCTCACAATATTAGAGCACAATTTGTATTTAACCCAAAGTTTGGTAAACATGATTTTACACTATTAGGAGGAACAGAATGGAGAAAAGATGAATCTCAATCTACTCCTTCTGGATATTATGGTTATGATCCACAATCACTTACTACTTTTCCTGGAATAGATTTTTCTGAAGCTTTTGATAAAATTGATGGAGGAAGAGCTGCTGGTGTTCCAGTTTTACCAGGTACTACTTTTTTTGGTGGTGTTTCTGGTCAAGATAATAGATATGTTTCTTATTATGGTAATATTGGTTATAACTTTGATCGTAAATATGATATTACCGGAAGTATAAGGTTAGACAAAACAAACCTTTATGGACAGTCGGACTCCTTTAGAGACTTACCACAATGGTCTGTTGGAGCAGGTTGGAATATTACTCAAGAATCTTTCTTTAACGTTAATTTTATAGATAGATTAAGAGTTAGAGCTTCTTATGGCTTTAATGGAAATATAGATAAATCAGCAAGTCCTTTTATTCAAGGTTCCCCTTGGACAGATCCAGTAACAAGATTGCCTTACACTGCTGTGCAATTTTCACCCAATCCTAATTTAACTTGGGAAAGAACAGAGGTGTTTAATGTAGGATTAGATTTTAGATTATTTCAAAATAAACTATATGGTACTTTAGAGTATTACAAGAAGTTATCTTCAGATGTATTAGTATCAACAGAAGTTAATGGAACCTATGGTTTTCAAAATAATAGAGCTACATTAAATGCTGGGAATATAGAAAACAGTGGAGTAGAATTAAGTTTGTCTTCAAATATAATCAACAAAAAAGATTATAGTTTGCGGTCGCAATTTTTAATCAGTACAAACGATAATAAAACAACGGGTTACCAAGCTGTAGGGTTTAGTATAGCTTCTTATTTACAACTCCCTTATTTCTTTCATCTACCAAATTTACCAGTAGATTATATCTATGCCATGCGTTTTGCAGGTTATGACGATGAAGGGTTACCGCAATATTTTTATGGTAAAGATGCTAAAATTGTTTCAGCTGCAGAAGGAGTTCGTATCCCTGTTCAAGATTTAGATTCTGTGGCATCTTTTGTAGGTAGAAGAAATCCTAAAATATTTGGCTCTTTTCAAAATACTTTCAGGTATAAAAGTTTTGAGTTAAATGTACGTTTGTCCTACAAATTTGGACATAAGTTCTTCAGCGACTATCCGAGAAGTAATATCGCAAGAGATTATTTTAGGAGTAATAACCAATTTACTTGGTTGTCTGAATTAATTACAGATAGATGGCAATCCCCAGAAGATGGAGACGATGTAAGTATGCATTCTTTAAATGAACCTGTTACTGATTTTAATGCACTCACAAACATTCGGTATTTAGAACAATATGGAGATCATAAAATTATGGATGCTGGGCAAGTTCGGCTTCAAGCAATAAGTTTAGCTTATAACTTCCAGAGGACGCCACTTTTTAAATGGATAAAAAGTGCTTCTGTAAGAATAGAAGGAAGAAATTTAGGTGCCATTTGGGTAGCAAATAATAAAGGTATAGACCCCTCAAATGTTCCTTACAGTGCATCACAATATGGGGCACTACGCTATGTCACTAGATTTAGACCAGAATATTCATTGGGTTTAAGGTTAGGGCTTTAATAATTAATGTTTTAAACTACTATTATGAAAAATAAAATATCAATATATATATTACTTCCGTTGATAACTATATTAACGTGGAATGCATGCGACGACGATGATTTTTTAGATCAATTACCAAAAGGGGTGGCTATTGCAAAAACAACAAGCGATTTTAGAAAACTTTTAGATAATGTTGACAATGAGCGTTTCCCACATTCATTTTCACAAACAAGTGCTTATTTAGACGTATTAACAGATAATGTTTCTGTAGATTCTACAGATTGGGCTAGTTGGAGGTTTACTGCAGAACATTTTCAAGAACTTTTTACCTTTAAAGATTTTGTGTTTATTTATGATAACTTAAGAGATGACCCAAATTGGAAACCCTCTTTCTATATTGCTTCATTATCTTCAACTATTTTAGAAGAAATTAACAAAGTCACTGATAATGATAACTTAAAAAAGCAACTTATAGCAGAAACAAAAGTTCATAGAGCCTATGGTTATTTAACGCTGGTTAATGTTTACGCTAAAACTTATAATGAAAGTTCTGCCTCGTCAGATTTGGGCGTTCCAATTGTTACGCTTCCATCAGCATTACCTTCATTAGAGCGAAGTTCAGTTCAAGAAGTGTATGATTTTATTCTTAAAGACCTAAATGAAGCAATTGAAGATTTACCAGAAGATGTAGACATATATAACCATAGACCCACAAAAACGGCTGCTTATGCAATTCTTGCGCGTGCCTATTTGTATATGGGCAATTATGAAAAAGCTTTTGAGTTTGCAGATAAGAGCTTACAAATAAGAAATTTTTTGTACGACTTAAATACAGAATATTCAGGTGCAGACCCATATTACACAGCTATTACAAAGATTTCTAGAACTACAGATCAAGAAATTTTACTACATAAAACTACTACGCAAGGCTTTTATTCTAGAAATTATAATATTATAGATACGTTAAGTTTTGACAATATATATCCTGGTTTTACTAAAATGGGTTCTAACTATACCAATTTAGATTTAAGAAGAACACTTTGGTTTAGAGGATGGGATACTTCTAATACGATAAAAGAAAGTAATAACGCATATCATTTTGTGTATTATGGTAATCATTCAACTTTCAGATATGGTTTAGATAATAGGAATGCTGATAGATCAGATAATATTCCTATTACAACTGCAGAAATGTATGTAACTAGGGCAGAAGCTAGTGCTAGGTTGGGCAATTTAGGACAAGCAATTTCAGATATTAATTTCATTGGAAGAAAAAGATACAAAACTGGCACTTATGTAGATTTCAGTTCTAATAATCAAAATGAAGTCATTAGTGCTGTACTGGCAGAACGTAGAAGAGAATTATACGGGAAAGACTTGCGATTGTTTGATGTAAAAAGGCTGAATGTAGCTTTTTCTCACAAGTTAGGATCAGCGACTATAAATGTACCTGCAAATGATTCAAGATTAATTCATCCTATATGGGACGGATATTTGGAGCAAAATCCAGAAATAGAACAAAATGATAGGAGCAATACAGGCGTAACTATTAATTAAAATAAAACAAAGTAATAAAATTTTAATAATGAAAAATTTATATTTTAAAATAGTACTCATATTTATTACGCTTTTAGTATTTAGTTGTGAGAATGGTAAAAAAGAAAAGGAAATAGTCGAAGATGAGCTTTTAGATTATAATGGTTATTTTACTATTTACAATAGAACTTTAGGTGGTAGCCAGGCAGATACACTATTTATTGTGAATGGTAAAGGAACTTTAGATTGGAAAACGGATGATGGTTTAATTGCAAACATTTATAATCAAGAAATAGATAAGCATTGGGCTCACAAATTAATATTGGAAAAAGGCATTTTAGAAATTAAAATTCTAAAAGACAGTTCTATAATTGTTGGTGGTACGCCTAATAATGAAATTTTAGGTAATTTAAATAGAAAAAAAGAAGTACTTCGTTTAGCGAGCCATAAGATTTTCCATTATAATTATAAAGGTTTGAGTGAAGCTGATAGCATCAAAATAGCGAAAGAAAATAGTATTAAAACTTTAGAAAACTCTAAAAAATGGAGAAAACTTCAATTAGATTTAGCTTTGGAGAGTGAAGAATTAGCTGGACTAACTTATGTGCCTTTCAATCTTAAATATTTTGAAATGAATGAGTTGAAAACATTAATTGATAATTACAGTGCTTTTGAAGACAATCCATCGTATAAATCTTTAAAAAGATTTTATGAGGGAGCCAAAAGAACTGCTATTGGTGCTCAAGCTCCAGAATTTAGCCTCCCAAATATTAGAGGAAAAAAAATTAGCTTGTCAGACAAAAAGGGTAAGATTGTTTTGTTAGACTTTTGGGCATCTTGGTGTATACCTTGTAGAAAAGAAATTCCGCATCTAAAAAAAATTCATAAAAAGTATAAAGATAGAGGTTTTGAGACTGTAAGTATATCAACAGATAAGAAAGAACTAGACTGGCGTAACGCAGTTAAAGAAGAAGCCATGCCTTGGGATCAACTATTAGATAATGAGAATGATGCTTCTAAAAAATACCATATCATTTCAATCCCGCAGCTCTTTATCCTTGATGAAAATGGTTTTATAATTGGCAGAAACGTAAGAGGCAAATCTTTAGAAAAGAAAATGGAAGAATTGTTCCCAGAATAATTTAATTTTTTTTTGAGTTAATTTTAAAAGGAAGTTATGTTAATAGCAACTTCCTTTTTAATTGAACAATTAAACAGTATTTATTTATGAATCAGTAACATGATCTACATCTTTTCAAAAAGTATCTGAAACCGAATTTATTTTAGTTACTTAAGTTAGAATAGATGAAGCCTAGCATTTGTACTCTTATAATGTGCCTAAAAACAGACATATTCTAACATTTTTAACTTTAATAAAAATTTAAATTAATTGACAGTTTTTAGGAAGAAATAGGCCATACTGTTAATGATTCAATTTTCAAAATGAAAATTAAGTTTTTCGATAATAACACCTTATTTAAGCAAAAAATAGAATTAGTTAGTGATGAGTCATTAAATATAAACTGTGAAATGTAATTTATAGTATGCAATGATGAAAAATGTTTACCATTAATTTATGTAGATCTTAATTTTGGTTTTTTTCAACTGGCATTAATTTTTAAGTGTATTATATAACCGAGTATATCACTGGGAAATTTTAGATAGAGAATTGTATTTAACGATTTGGGTGGTAATTTTTGCTCTATTAGGCTTAGTTTTTTAAGGAAACTCCGATTACCGCACTATGCAGAAAAAAAGGATATTAGTGTACCAAAATTACCAGTGGCACTGCTTGTTTTTAGTTTTTTTTAATGTGCTTTATCCTTAGAATTTTTGATACGCCTTTAGAAGCGCTATCTAGTTTACTCTACATTAATGTTACAAGAAATTTGTTATGAATCCAAACTTAGTACCCTCTGGTGTAATCAAAGACTCTTTTGATAGAAGAGAGAGAAATACAATGAAAATGTTTGCTGCATTCGCATGTCCACAACCAAAATATGCAGAAATGAGACAGTTTCCACATGGGTTAAAAGGTTATTTTGATTTAGCAAAAGCCAAAGTTTGTGCCAATGTACAAAACAAACCTATTTTCATTGAGTTTACAGGACACGGTTGTATGAATTATAAGGAAATGGAAACACGTATATGGAGCAATCCACAAGTCTTAGAAATCTTAAAAAACGAGTATGTGATGGTATATATAGATGAAAAAACCAAATTACAAAAAGAAGACTGTTACATTTCAGAGTATGGTAGCAAAACCAAAAAAACGATGGGCAAACAAAACGCCAATTATCAAATGACCAAATTTACCAACAGCGTACAACCATATTATGTGCTCATAAATCTAAATGGTAAAATATTAGCACCAACCAAAGCCTACGATTTAGAAGTAGAAAACTTTATTGATTTTTTAAAAAGTGGTATCAAAGAGTTTTACAAAAATTAAAATATAAAACTATAATGATACATAACAAAAACCCCATATGTTCACTGTTAATCTCAACGACAACTGACAGTTATCCCCTCACTCCGACAGAGTTTACCTGCTTTAAGCAGGGAATAAGGAGGAATCTCAAAGTTTGAGGATAAACTCGCCATAAGGATTTGGCAGACAAGCCTGCCTGACGGTAGCTGCCGACAAGGCAGGCGCAGTCGAGAAGTCTCACACATGCTACAACCACCAGAAACTCGAAGATAGATACGGCAACCGTGTGCGCTCTCGTATGCGGCAGTTATTTAATTTAATAGCATTCGAAAAAGCGAGTGTAGATAAAAGAAAGTGAATTTTATGCTCGTATTTCAAACGAGGGCAATGCTCACTCTTGAATATTTAACGAGAGTAATTTTTCAGTATATTTACACTCGTAATATGATTAGAGGCGTTTTACGCCCTCGTTTAAAAAACATTAAAATGAGTAAAGAGACAATATACAATCCAGAAATACCTTATAACGATTTCTTATATTGACTCCATCAAAGGAGATAGAAAGTATAGCGATACTAAAAAAAACAATTGTTGCAAGTAGAGCTTTGTCCGAATTAAAGGGAGCAATAACCAACCTTCCCAACCCAATATTATTTATTAATACGATTAATTTACAAGAAGCAAGAGCCCGTTCTGCAATTGAAAATATCATAACAACACAAGACGAACTTTTTAAGGCATCTATTGCAGATAAAAAGAAAATAATCCTGCTACAAAAGAGGTAATCCATTATAAAGATGCATTATGGTTTGGTGTAGAACAAATAAAAAAAAGACCAGTACTTACCACAAATCTCTTTATGCAATAATGCAAATAATTAAAGAGAATAAATCGAATATTAGAAATGCCCCTGGCACACAATTAAAAAATCCAGCAACAAATAAAGTGGTGTACACACCTCCAGAAGGAGAAAATATAATTAGAGAAAAATTAAAAAATCTAGAAGATTTTATACACGCTGAAGACGGAGTTGATCCTTTAGTGAAAATGGCAATTATCCATTATCAATTTGAAGCAATACATCCATTTTTTGATGGAAACGGTCGAACAGGTAGAATTATTCTACTATTATATTTAAAATTTGCGAAGCTATTAGATTTGCCTGCACTCTATTTAAGTAGTTACATTATAGCACATAAAGATCAATATTAGACAAATCTTCGAAGGGTTACAGAAGAAGGAAACTGGGAAGATTGGATTTTGTATATGCTAGATATGGTTGAACAAACTGCCTTTAAAGGAAGGCAACAGATTGCTGAAATAGAAAGTCTAATGAATGAAATGGGAATAGAAATTCAAAAAAAGATACCAAGAATATACTCAAAAGATTTAATGGAGGAACTTTTTAGACTGCCATATACCAAAAGAAATCAATTAGAAAAAGCAGGTTTAGGGAATTTAAAAACAGTGGGTAATTATTTAAACGAATTAGAGAAAGAAGGTTTTTTAAAAAGTGAACAAGTTGGTAAAGAAAAACTATATCTAAATTTTAGACTATTAGAAGTTTTGAAAAATTAAAATAGTTAATATTACAAAACTTCTTATATTTTGAAAATGACAAAAAGATTTTATTAAAATAAGCGAGTGATAGTAAACAGCCTTGTAAATTTATAAATAGTAGGATGTATAATGTTACAGTAGAAGATACTTGAAAAATAGAATCAAATTTTTCGTTAATAACTATTTTTTTATTTTTAAAAATAATATCTTGATAGCAGTATTTTTGGTTTCTTGCATCATAGCTTGTCAATATTTTTTTAAACTAAAAATGTTAAAATTTCACTTAAAAGTGAAATTAATTTGTAAATTAACTGATAAGTGAATAACTTTGCACGCATAAAACCATTATTTAAATTCAAAACAGTAGCATATTATTCTGTTTGTTTAGATGATAATGATATGACTCTTTATCAAGAATTTGTTGAAATGAAAAACATACAATCGAAAATAAAAACAAGTTATATCATATTCAAAAATGGTTACAACTTATAGGTGAAAAATATGGTGCACAAAATCGTTTTTTTAGAAATGAAGCAAAAAATGCAGACACTTCAGCATTACCGCCAATAGGCAAAGACAGAAAACCTTATTACGTGGAATATGGTAAGAAAAAAGCAAATAATTTAAGATTATATTGTTTAAAAGCAAATCCAAATGTTGTTTTTCTTTTTAATGGCGACATAAAAACAACGCAAAAAGCACAAGATTGCCAAATGTTAGAGAACATTTTAATTTAGCAAACACATTAACGAAAGCCATTGATAATGCTTTTAGAGAAGGCGACATTATTTGGAATGAAAATAGCACTTCAATTAGTTGTGATGAAGATTTTATCCTTTATTATTAAAACAAACAAAAATGGAATTTCCTAAAGAAAACATACTTAATAACTGGTTACAAGAAAATAAAAACCCAGAAATTGATAGATTTATAGAGCGTAATTTAGAGATTACTCAAAAAGTATGCGCTATTTTGAATAAAAGAGGGTTAAGGAAGAAAGAGTTTGCTAAAATGTTAGACAAAAGACCATCAGAGGTTACAAAATGGTTATCTGGTTTGCATAACCTAACACTAAAGAGTATTACAAAAATGGAAGTTGCTTTAGGTGTAAACTTAATGAACCCAGAACCTCAATATATTTATTTAGGAAAAGTAGAAGGAGGTACTAAAGATTTAGTGACAGCTACAGACGATTATGAACAAACTTACTATACGCAAGAAGCTGTATAATGGCAGAAAACGTAATCATACCAGATAAAATAAAATTATTTCATATTGATGTTGTTAGTGCCTATATAAATGACAACACTATTGATGGAAACTTAAATCTTGAATTTAGTGTTGCGCATAACACAAGACACAATCTTAAAGACGAACGCGTTAAAATTGAGTTATTTATAAACCTGTTATCGCATCAAGAAATCGGAGTTAAATTTCATATAGATTTTCATTACAATATTACTGACTTAAAAAATCATTATGAATTAAATGAAAATGAAATTCCACTATTTTCTGGACAATTTATTGCAACTTTAATAGGTATTAGCTTTTCAACGGCAAGAGGTATTATATTTCAACAGTTACAAGAAACTAATTTTAAAGGAATGACCTTACCTGTTGTTTCGCCTTTAAAGATGTTAGCATCTCAAAAGAAAGAATAATCCCCACAAACCATAACCAAGTTTTCTCACTCTTCAATCACTTGTCTTTAAGTTTGTACCCCCTCGCCACACGCCAATAGCGTTTAAATTCCCATACTACTGCAGCACATTATAGCTTGCTCCATTCGTACCTCATTCCACAACTATAAAGAGCTGCCCCAGCAAAAAGCTATTCATTTAAACGCTATCCCAAAGCTAAGTAACATAATGCGCTGTTATACTGCTCTTTCATGCTTCCAGGCACTATAACGGCATTATGTTAAATAGCCGGACCCAACCGCATAAATTAGAACTATAAATTGAATTTGTGGCTATTCATGAACTCCGTAAAAATAGAAAAGTCGTGAACTAAATAGCCAGCTTTCCAACGCGCAAATAGGAGCTAACATTAATATTTTGACCTAATTAAAGAATATATTTTTTACTCCTTATCTCATTCACCTGCACAAAATTATCACTAAGCTTGTGCTTAACTAGTTTCAGCATCCATTCCATCCGCTTATCTCAAGTATTTGCTGGTCTCATTTCACTAAGAAATAAAAAAACACAATCTCCATACCCTTTCAAAGGTATAAGTTCTAGCAATTAATAATGTTTGCCATGTGCCTTCGGTAGGTGCATTTTATTCATTCAACCTCCTTTCATGGAATCATTCATTACATGCACCCACGGCAACACCGCCCATAAAAAAAGTGCACCATTGCGTTAAGCACCTCATTTATTTTTCCAAATGCTCCAACATCACTAATACCTCCACCTAGGCACGTTGCATCAATTATTAATAATTAAATTTCTTATCTATACCCGTTGTGCATTTTGATAAATTCTGTCAATTCGAGTGAATTTCACGATTGAAATAAGTGAAATTTGTATCGAGAATAAGAATTTTCGTTTCTAAACTAGTTCTCGATACGATTTTTTTATCAAAAAATCACTCGAACTGACATTTTGGAATATATTTAACTCAAAATGCACAACGGGTTATCTATATATTTTTCTCAAATTATGTAGTAAGTATTTAGTTTAGACAGTTGAAATTTAACTGGTAAAGGAAATAAAGAAAAATCTTATGGAAAACTACTTAAAATATATTTTCACAATGATGTAATTATAATAGATAAGCTGAAGGTAAATTTATGTTTAGAAAGTTGAATAAAGAAAAAATATTGATATACAGAATAAACAAACCAAGTTGAACAGCGTTTATTTTCTCTGACTTTTTTTATAATCTCTTGGAGATTTTCCCATAAAATTTTTAAATATTCTTGAAAAATATAAAGGATCTTCAAAGCCTACTTTGAAACTAATTTCTTTAATACTCAAATCTGTATAATTTAAATATTCGCAAGCTTTTTGTGTTTTCTTTAAATTAAAAAAAACCAAAATAGGATAACCGGTATTGGTTTTAAATTTTGTGTGTAGATAAGATTTTGAATAGTTAAATTTAGTAGCAATTTCATCTAAAGTGAAGTTTTGATCTAACTTGTCTAATAAAAATTTTTTTATAGAGTTTACAATATTATCATTATTGATTAAATTAAGATGAGATTCAAAATCATGGTAAATAAATGAGCTCACAAAATTTAGGCTCAATAGATTCGAATATTCCATTTGATTTTCAAGATTATTGTTGTTAAAAAGGTTAAATATTTTTTCAAATAACTCTATCTTTTCTTTAGAAAAATGTACATTTTTATAATTATTTGCATCTGTAGTAGTGTATCTTTTATATAATTCTGGGGCAATATCTCCATTAAAATGAAACCAGTAAATACTCCACGGATCAGACTCATCTGCTTTGTATTCATGTTTAGCTCTCTTAGGAATTATAAAAAACTGGTTAGGGCTTATTATTGTTTTTGAATCATTTATTAGTACTTCACCCTTACCTTTTGTACAATATATAAATATGAATTGGTTAGATCCCTTTTTTCTTCTTCTATAATGATGGTTTGCTTTTGGATAATAACCTAAATCAGTAATATAAAAATTTCTAGTTATCTTATTGTTTTTTGTATTGTTTATAATGGATTTAGGTAAGGAAATCATTTTTTGACCTAAAAAACCTTCTTTTAATACTGTAGTATCCATTATTATTTCTCTTTTAAAGTTAATACAAATAAGTTTTAAATTTTAACCTCTCAATAAAAAAATATAAGTGATTATATCCATATTATTTTTTGCTAATCTAATAAAATATAAACAAATTTAATGACATATTTATATTTAATCATCTTAAAAAAACAATATAATCCATTTTTTGGGTTTTTCTGTCTATTTTTTCAAAGTAATAAAATTATAGATTTGTGAAAATAATGCATCAATTTTATATTTTTTGCAAAAAAAACACAAATAAAAATGAGAAATATTAAAACAAAATTATTGCTATTTATTGGGGCTATAGCAATTATGGTAAGTTGTAATGATGATGATTCTTTATCAGTAGACTCGATTCCAGAATTTCAATCTGTAGATGTAGTTATTTCTTCATTGCCTGGAGAGTTGTTTACTTTTAAAGGAGTGGTATCTGACCCAGCAGGAATTAAATCTGTAAATATTAGTTATGAGCCTTGGTTTTTAAATAAAAAAATAGTAAAAGATTCTTTGCCAGAAACTTATGAAATTTCTTACAGTTTTAGAGTACCCGAAGATGCTGTAGATAACAGTATACACACAATACCAATCGCGGTTTCTAACGCTGGTGATAAAACAACCACTCAAAATATAGTAATTACCTTAGATAAAGACATTGAAAACCCGAGCATTCAAATTGCACAACCAGTTGATGGATCTACCGTATTAATAGGTAGTGGAATTGAAGTTAATTTAGAGATTACGGTTACAGACAAAGAATTAGCGGAATTCAAAATAGAAAGTGATGTTTTAAATGAAACAATTGCTGTCTCTGGTGCAACATATACATATACTAAAGCACTAGATATCGCAGACCCAAAAAGTTATCATTTTGTAATTACTAGTACAGATGTTTCTGGTAATAGTGCAACAAAAACAGTAGTCGTAAATGTTTTAAACCAGCTATCTTTTGATGTAATGTATATGACAGACGTAAAAGATGCATCTTTACTGTCTTCTGATTTGTTTGGAATTCCTTTTACAACATCTGCAAGTACTGCTTCTACTGAAGATGGTTTTGTTTTTACTGCAAAATATTATTCACCACAAGTAAATTCAGAAGTTCGATTTTTAGCTCAAAAAGGCTCATTTAGCCCTTATACTTTTGGCGCAGATTCAACAACATCTGGAGGTCTCGTATTAAGCAATAGTGCGAATGTGAATCCAATAGTTTTACCTCAAAAAGGGTATTATGAAATTCAAATGGATTTAAGAGATAGCAGTTATACAATAACACCTTACACACCGTCAGATACAACTTTTGATCAAGTTTATATTATTGGTACTGGAGTCTATATTGATGATACGATTTCTACATGTACAAATAATTCAACTGGGGGTATTACTTGTTGGAATTTTGCATCTGGTAAACCATTTGTAAAAAATGCAAACAATGATTATTTATGGTCTATAGATGTAACCCTTAAAGAGGAACCAAATAACAGTGGAGATAACGGATTTATTTTAAACGCAAACGCAGCTGGCTGGTCTCCTTTTTGGAGGTTAGATGATGGTACAGAACCTACAGCGACTGTTCCAAATGGAGGTGTAAATTATATCTTTCCAGATAGTGCTTTAGGTAAAGATTATACATTCAAATTTGATACTCACTTAAATAGAATTACAGCAGTTCTTAGATAATAAAAATCACTTATAAACTTAAAAGAATTATTCTTATGAAGCACTCAATATTAATTGTAATGAGTATCCTATTTTTTGGCTTTTCGTCAGCAGCGCAAAATGTTGTAAAAGGTACTGTTAAAGATGAAGTTAATAATCCAATTCCTTCAGTAAGTATTTTAGAAAAAAATACTAAAAACGGAACTACTACAGATTTTGATGGTAATTTTTCTATTACTGTAGCAGAAAACGCAATAATTATTTTTAATTATTTGGGTTATAAAGTTAAAGAAGTAAAATACACGGGGCAAAAAGAAATTTCTGTAGCGCTAGAACCAGACGTAGCTCAATTAGATGAAATTGTTGTAATTGGATATGGATCCGTTAAAAGAGATAAAATTACAAGTTCTATTTCTACTGTTAAAGGTTCAGAGTTAGCTAAGCAAGTAGCTAGTAACCCTGCAGAAGCTTTACAGGGTAAAGCAGCAGGTGTACAAGTTTTATCTGCAGGTGGTAATCCTGGGGCTTCACCACAAATTTTAATTAGAGGTATTACCAGTGCAAATGGTTCTACGCCTTTAATTGTTTTAGATGGGGTTATGTTGCCTTCTGGTACATCACTTAATTTTTTAAACCCTGCGGATATAGAAAATTTTCAAATATTAAAAGATGCTTCTGCTTCTGCAATTTATGGGTCAAGAGCTGCTAATGGTGTTGTTTTAATTACTTCAAAAAGAGGTAAAGAAGGTAAGACTAAAATTTCTGTAGATATTACTACAGGTATTCAAAGATTAGATAAAATTGAAATGGCAGACGCTAATGAATATATGCAAGTAATTAATCAAAGAAGAACAAATGACGGTAACCCATCTTTATACGACCCTTCTACAATTGCAACAGATACAGATTGGTGGGATGAAACTATCGAGGATTTCGCTCCAATTACCAATGCAAATGTTAGTGTTTCTGGGGGGTCTGATAAAGTTAAATACTCTAGTAGTTTAAGTTTCTTCGATCAACAATCAAATTATACAAAAGGTTGGTATCAAAGAGTTACTGGGCGTTTTAATTTTGATTTTAAACTTTCTGATAAACTTACTATTTCTCAAGATTTAAGCCCTAGAATTGAGCGTTATGAAAATACACCTGGGTTATTGTACAACCTATTACGAATAGATCCTTTAACAGAAGTGTATTTACCACAAAGTCAAAGAACAGGTAACATTTTTAGTATCTATGCACCAAGTAATAATTTGGTTCCAAATCCAGTAGGTATTGTTGCACGTCAATTCAATGAAACTATGTTTTTTGGGATGTTTACAAATACGAAGTTAAACTATAAAATAACGCCAGACTTAACATTTACGTCTCAATTTGGTTTAAATATCACTAGTTCAAGAACCGATGCTTTTTCTCCAACATATTTTACAAATCCCAATCAGCAAAGAGAGATTAATACGGTTTTTAGAAACTCAAGTCAAAGATTTGATTATGTAATAAATAATACAATTAATTTTACAAAGACAATTTCAGATAATCATTATATGAATTTTTTAGGTGGTATTTTGTACGATGCTCAGAATTCTAATTATTTAAATGCTTCAAGAGATGGTGTTCCTAGTGATGAAGACCCTTTGTTGAGATATATAGATGCGGCAGTAGGCGAAAGAATTGTGGCAAATAGTAACGAAAGTCAAAGAAATATTTTTTCTGGAATTTTTAGAGGAATTTATAGTTATGATAATAAGTATACAATTAATGGTTCTGTAAGAGCAGATAGTTCATCAATATTTCCAGAGGAAAATAAAACGGGTGTTTTTTCTAGTATCTCTTTTTCTTGGGATATTGATTCTGAAGATTGGTTTAAAAGTGAAACCATTAATAATTTAAGATTGAAGGTTGGTACAGGAGAAGTTGGTAATGACAATATACCTGTTACTGCAAGGTTTTTTCAAATTGGTGATGGAAATTTTGGTTTTAATGGAGATAGAACTGTTACAAATTTCTTGTCAGCATTTGGTAACACTCGTTTAAAATGGGAAACTGTTAGAGATCAAAACATAGGCTTAGATGTAGCATTTTGGAATAATGAATTTACAGTATCTGTAGAAGCTTATAAGAAAACGTCAGAAGATTTATTGTTTGCAGTTGAATTACCAAATTATACAGGAGTTCCAGGAAGAGTTTGGCAGAATGTAGGTAGTTTTGAGTCTCAAGGTATAGACCTTCAACTAGGATATAATAAAACTGTAGGTAATTTTGATATTGGTTTAAACTTAACATTGTCAACTAATGAAAGTAAAGCAGTTGCTTTTGCTCCTGGTAATGAGCAATTATTAGGTCAAAAAAGAGAAGATTTAGGTAATAGGTTTATTAAAGTTACAGAATTAGGGCAAACTGTAGGTTTATTTCAAGGTTTTCAAACGCTAGGAATTTTCCAAAATCAAACAGAAATCAATTCACATTCATCAGAAGACGGATCTATTATACAACCAAATGCCCAACCTGGAGATGTAATCTTTCAAGATACAAATAATGATGGCTCATTAACAGATGAAGATATGACAACTATTGGAAATCCATTTGCAGATTTTTATGGTGGTTTCAATGCAAATATTCAGTATAAGAAATGGTATCTTTCTATGCAGTGGTATGGTACTTTTGGTAATGATGTATTTAATTATCCCTCAACATTTCTTAATTCAGGAATCCAGGATGTTAATATAGCTAAAGGCACAATAGATAGAGTTTGGACTCCTCAAAATACAGGAGCACAATATCCACGATTAACGCAACAAGATAGAAATGGAAACTATTTAAGACCTTCTGATTTATTTATTGAAGACGCTTCTTACTTAAGATTAAGAAATATACAAGTAGGGTATGATTTTACTTTACCTGGTTTTCAAAAGTGTAGAGTATTCCTTTCCGGACAAAATTTGTTAACCTTAACAAACTATCCTGGATTTGACCCTGAAGTAAGTGGTGGAGGTGGTGTAATTGACGGTTTTGGAGTAGACTACGCTAGAAACCCGGTAGCAAAAACTTTTTTATTAGGATTAAATTTAAGTTTATAAAATCATGAAAAAATATTTCAAAATAGTATTAATTTTTACGTTGCTAGTAAATTTTGGATGTAATACAGACAATTTTTTAGATGAACAACCAAGAGGTAGACAACAGTTAGACGATTTCTTCTCTTCAGAAGAAAACTCAATCAACTTTGTAAACAGTATTTACCAGAAAATAAATGGAGAAAGTTGGTGGCAAGTAACGATGCCAAGACAGATAAATGATATGGCTACAGATGATAATTGGTCTGGTAACACATTACAGCCAAGACCAGATATTACTGGTATTGCAGCTTATAATGTGTTTCCAGGTTCAACTTACTTTAACTCATTCTGGGAAAGTCATTATATAGGTATCACAAGAGCAAACATCGCTTTAGAAAGAATACCAGAAGTAGCTATGGATGATGCTTTAAAAGCAAGATTGTTAGCAGAAGCTAAGTTTCTTAGAGCTTTCTTTTATTTTGAGCTGGTTAGAAGCTTTGGTGGTGTGCCAATTGTAACAACTTACACAGAACTTTTGGAACCAGCAATTAATGATAAAGTTAGAGCTTCTGTAGAAGAGGTTTATGTATTAATAAAAGACGATTTAGTTAAATCAATTGAAGATTTACCTTCAAAAAGTAGCCAAGCAAGTGCAGACTTAGGAAGAGTAACTAAAGGAGCTGCACAGTCTTTATTAGCAAAAGTATATTTAACGACAGAAGAATGGAAACTTGCAAAAAATCTTGCTTTTGAAGTGATGAATTCAGGCGAGTACTCTTTAGAAACCGATTTTGCAAATATTTACCAAACTGGTCATTACAACGGTTCGGAATCTATATTTGAAATTAATTACTTCACGAATTTAACTTTTAGTGAAGTTGGTAATGGTTTGCCAATAACCAATGGAAGTCGTGGAGACCAAGGTTGGGGTTGGGGTTCACCTACAAGTGACCTAGAAAATGCTTTTTTAAGTGAAGGTGATAATATTAGATTACAATCTACCATAATCAAACATGGTGAACCTGTTTTTGGTGATCCAGCTACTACATCTTTTGATGGTGCACCAGATGAAAACAAATCAGGCAGAACCAATAGAAAATTTTATATTCCTGTTGATGAAAGACCTGTACCTTATCAAAGAGGAACCATTGCGCTTCCTTATATACATATTAGATTGGCAGATGTTATTTTAATGCATGCAGAAGCTGCTTATTTTGATGGAGATGAGGCTGCGGCTTTAAACTCTTTAAAATCAATTAGAGATAGAGTACAGTTAACCACAGATATGGCTTTATCAGGAGAGGCACTAAGAGATGCCATCTGGAAAGAAAGAAGATTAGAACTGGCATTAGAACACCACAGGTTGTTTGATTTGAGAAGACAGAAAATTAATGGTGTACCTAGAATAGCACTACTTATGGGACCTAATGGTTCTTTTGTAAAATACAATACAGAAATTAGTACAGATCCATTTGAAACTACAAATTTACAAGAGTCTCAAGATAAAGGCATCTTCTTTGATATTAATACACACTTGGTTTGGCCAATTCCACCAGAAGAAATTCAATTATCGAGAGGAAATATAACACAAAACCCTGGTTACTAAAAAATAAACAAATAAAATAATGAGCAATTCATCAATTAAAATATTATTAATAGTGTTCATCATCTCCTTTGGTTGTGATAAAGATGATTTTACAGATCCTAACGACCCTAAATTTGGGAGTTTAGAACCAGCTATTCAGCTTAATTTTGACAATATTGAACAAAGAATAAATCATTTTGGAGCATCGGGTGGATTTCAAGACCAATGGGTTGGTGAATGGACAAGTACTGCTAGAGAAGATATAGCAAAACTATTATTCAGTTCAGAAACTGATGCACAAGGAAATCCAGAAGGTATAGGACTTTCACTTTGGAGGACTTTTATTGGAGATGGTTCTGCAGATCAATCAGATAGTGGTTTTAGAGCTAATTCTTGGTTTAGAGAGACAGAATGTTATTTAGATGCTAATGGAAATTATGATTGGACAAAACAAGCAGGAGAACAATGGTTTCTTCAAAAAGCTAAAGAATACGGTGTACCTCAATTTACAGGTTGGGCAATTAGCCCACCCTATTTTATGACAAAAAATGGTTATACTTTTAGAACAATAGGTAATGGTCAGTTTAATTGTCCAGAAAGTAATTATGAGGCATATTCAACTTTTTTAGCCGATGTTATCAAAAACTATGAAAGTAAAGGTTATAATTTTTCTACAGTTTGTGCATTTAACGAAACACAATATGAATGGACAGCGAATATAGGCGATGCATCACAATCAGGAACAAGAGCAACAAATAAAGAAGTTGCTGATGTATCTAGGATTATGGATCAAGTATTTACAGACAAAGGTATAAATGCAAAAATAATGATTCCAGAAGCAGCCCAATTAAGTTACTTATATTCTGGAAATCAAAGTACAACGAATCAGATAAATAGTTTTTGGGATACAGCAAGCTCTAATTATATTGGTGATTTACCAAACCTTTCCAAACACGTTGCTGGACATAGTTATTTTAGTAATACCACTACTACTAATTCGTTAAACCAGCGTACATCTTTAAAAACAGCATTATTAAATGCTGGTCAAGGTTTAGATTATTGGCAGACAGAATATAGTTTGTTAGGGACTGCTTATCAACAAGGAAAATCCTTATCGGAATTAACAGAGATAGATTATGCACTATGGATGAGCAGAATTATTCATACAGATTTAGTGTTTGGAAATGCAACAGGTTGGAGTTTTTGGACTGCTTTAAATCAGTCTACTTTTGGAGATCATCCTTTTCGGTTTAATTTAATATTATATCAACCAAACTCAAATAGTCCATCGCATACAGATGGTACTTTTTATGAAGTTAAAAACTTATGGGCTTTAGGTAATTACAGCCGATTTGTAAGGCCAGGAATGGTTCGTTTTGAAGTTGTTGATCCTATTTACAACGAAACTACATCTGTTGAAAACTTTATGATTTCGGGTTATAAAAATGATTCGTCAAAAGAAATTGTATTAGTTTGTATAAACAATACAGAAAGTGCTAGAACTATTTCTTTTCAAGATTATGGAACAGAGTTCGAAGTAACTGGGAATTCTTTTGAAACCTATACAACTTCTTCAACAATGAATTTAGAAAAAGGAACAACCGCAGCTGATGAAATTGTGATTCCAGCAAAATCAATTGTAACTTTAAAAGGAAACCTTAATTAGACTTTTTTATTTTAAAGAATAGAAAACTCAATTCAACTTGTAATAATAGAAAGAGTAAATCAAAATTTCAAATATTTTATGAATGTTGAATCATAGAAAGTCAAAATATAAAAACATGCTAGTGAGTATTTTTAAAGTTATATGTTTTTGTGTTTTAGTTTCTTGTAATACCAAAACAGCCGACTTTAATATCACAGTAAACAAAAATATTGTTTACCAAACTATGAAAGGTTTTGGTGCTTCAGATGCTTGGCGTTGCCAATTTGTTGGATTGAATTGGCCAGAGGATAAAAAAGAAAGAATAGCAGAACTTTTATTTAGTAAGGAATTTGACGAAAATGGAAACCCAAAAGGAATCGGACTTTCTTTTTGGCGTTTTTATATAGGGGCTGGTTCTACAGAACAAGGTAGAAATTCAGAAATTAGAAATGAATGGCGAAGAGGAGAATCGTTTATAGATGCTGATGGAAATTATGATTGGAACAAACAAAAAGGACAACAATGGTTTTTAAATAAAGCCAAATCTTACGGAGTTGATAATTTTTTAGCTTTTTCTATTGCACCACCTGTGCAATGGTCACTAAACGGAAAAGCATATAATTCTGATTTAAAATCTGGAAGTATCAATCTAAAAGCTGATAAATTTGATGATTATGCAGGTTTTTTGGTTGAATTTTTAAAACATTTTAATGCTAAAGGAATTTCATTTGATTATTTAAGCCCTATAAATGAGCCACAATGGGAATGGGAGAAGAAAACACAGGAAGGCACACCTGCAACAAATAAAGATATTTTATTAATTTCTAGTTTAATAGATAATTATATCAAAGAAAATAATTTATCAACAAAAATAGTGATTGCAGAAGCTGCAGATTTACGTTGGTTATATTCAGATTATGGCAAGCCAAAAAGAGGCAATCAAATTGATTATTTTTTCAATGAAGGAGTAAAAATCGAGAATTTAGATCAAACAATTACTGGACATAGTTATTTTACGACTTGGCCTATTGACAGTCTAATTACTATCAGACAAAAATTACATAAAAAGTTAGTCAAATATCCAAATCTTGACTACTGGCAAAGTGAATTCTGCATTCTTGAAAAAAATAACGATATTGAAGGTGGTCGAAAAAGAGATTTAGGAATGGCAACAGCTCTTTATGTAGCTCGCGTAATTCATGCAGATTTAACTTTAGCAAATGCTAATTCTTGGCAATGGTGGACAGCATTGACAAATGCCGATTATAAGGATGGACTTATTTACCTAGACACAGGAGTAAAAAAAAATATGCATAATTTAGAATCCTTAAAATTTGATGGTAATTTTCATGATTCTAAACTTTTATGGGCATTTGGTAATTATTCAAAATTTATTAGACCAGGAATGATTCGTGTAGATTCAAAATTAAATACAACGCTTAATTTAAAAGAACAGTATGATAATTTAATGCATTCTACTTATTTGAATAAAGAAACTTCAGAATTAATTTCTGTGGTTATTAATTATAGTAATGAAGATAAAAAAGTGAATTTTAAAAACTTTTACACAGATAAAATGTATGTGACTTCTGAAGATAAAAATTTAGAAAAAGTAGCTGTAAATAACGAGAATATTGTTTTCGAATCAAGATCAGTAAGTACCGTTATTGGTCATTTAAAAAAGTAAAATGAAAATAATTTTTAACAATAAATTTGAGTTGATTTTGTGTATTAGTTTTACCGTTATTATTCTTAATAACTGTAAAACTAAAGATTCGTCTGTAAAAAAACAAAATAAAAGACCGAACATTGTTTTTATTCTTGCTGATGATTTAGGTGCACATGATTTAAGTTACACAGGCAGTACCTATTACGAAACGCCTCACATAGATGCAATTGCAGCACAAGGTGTAGAATTTACGCAAGGCTATGCTGCTGCACAAGTCTGTAGCCCTTCTAGAGCTAGCTTAATGACAGGTCAAAATACAGCGCGTCATCAAATAACAGATTGGATTGGCGCTGCTACGGGTGAAAACTGGGTAAAAAGAAACAACACCAAACTTTTGCCCCCAGCATATGTTAGCGCTATTCCAAAACAAGATGTTACGATTGCAGAAGCATTTAAGGCAGCAGGTTATAGCACTTTTTTTGCGGGAAAATGGCATTTAGGTGATGAACCTTATACACCAGAAAATAATGGTTTCGAGATTAATATTGGAGGCTGGGAAGTTGGAAGTCCTAAAGGAGGTTATTACGCTCCATGGCAAAACCCTAAATTAAATTATAAATACGAAGGGGAAAACTTAACTAAAAGATTGGCATTAGAAACAGCAGATTTTATTACTAAAAACAAAACAGCACCTTTTTTTGCTTTTCTATCATTTTATGCTGTTCATGGCCCTATAGAAACAACACAAGAAAAGTGGAATAAATATAGAACCAAAGCTGAAATGCAAGGAATTCCTGAAGACGGTTTTGAGATGGAACGTATTTTGCCAATCCGAACAGTACAAGACAACCCTGTGTATGCCGGTTTAATAGAATCTATGGATGACGCAGTTGGTATTGTTTTGAGTAGAATAAAAGAGCTTGGGTTAGAAGAAAATACAATTATTGTCTTCACATCCGATAATGGTGGTGTTGCTAGTGGAGATGCCTTTTCAACAACAAACTTTCCGTTAAGAGGTGGCAAAGGGTACCAATGGGAAGGCGGTATAAGAGCACCATATTTGATTAAAGCACCTATGTTAAAAAACACACCCAAAAGTATCAGTTACCCCGTTTCTGGAATTGATTTTTATCCAACTTTACTTGAATTGGCTGGAATGTATAAAAAATCAAATCAAATTTTTGATGGTGTTAGTTTAGTTCCTTTGTTAAAAGGTAAATCACTTCAAGATAGACCTCTATTTTGGCACTATCCCCATTATGGAAACCAAGGTGGTGAGCCAGTAAGTATGATTAGAAAGAATAATTGGAAATTGATTCACTATTGGGAAGATGGACGTGATGAGCTTTATAGTTTAGAAAATGACCTAGGAGAAATGCAAGATGTTTCTTCTAATAATTCTGAATTAGTCAAAGATCTAAGAACTGAATTAGACACGTATTTAAAAAGTGTTAATTCTAATAATCCTAAATTGAATACAAATTACGATGATAAGAAAGCAAAAAAATTGTACGTAAGTAGGAAAAATAAAATGCTTCCTCAATTAGAAAAACAACGTAAAGATTTCTTATCAAAAGATTTTATGCCAACTAAAGATTGGTACAATAGCAACTTAACCAAAGACTAATTATTTAAATAATATATGGAAATCAATCACCAAAATAGTACAGATAAAAATAATTTTAATTTCACCTATTTGATTTTTTTAGCATTAATTTCTGCAATGGGCGGATTTTTATTTGGATACGATTGGGTAGTAATTGGAGGTGCAAAACCATTTTATGAACTGTATTTTGATATCAGTTCCATGCCGACATTACAAGGTTGGGCCATGAGCAGTGCTTTGGTTGGTTGTATTTTCGGAGCAATAATTTCTGGCTTTGTAGCAGATAGATTCGGACGAAAAATTCCATTAATTTTTGCTGCCGTATTATTTACTTTATCTGCTTTTGGTACAGGTTATGTAGATAATTTTACCCCATTTATCATCTATAGATTAATCGGCGGATTAGGTATTGGTTTGGCTTCTACACTCTCTCCAATGTATATAGCAGAAATTGCTCCAGCAAAATATAGAGGTCAATTTGTAGCCATCAATCAGCTTACTTTAGTGATTGGTATTTTAATGGCACAAGTAGCCAATTATTTAATTGCAGAACCTGTTTTAGATGATAATACAGCAGCTATTTTAAGTTCTTGGAACGGACAATCTGGATGGCGTTGGATGTTTTGGGCAGAATTAATACCTGCAATTTTATTTTTTGGTTTGCTATTTTTAGTTCCTAAAAGTCCACGTTTTTTAATGAAGATTGGAGATGTAGTTTCGGCTAAAAAAGTGCTGGCTAAAATTGGCGGAAATGACTATGCAGAAATAGAAACAGCAAATATCGCAGTAACACTTAGTGAAAGTGATAAAGCAAAAATTAAATTTTCAGACTTTAAAAACCCGAAAGTAAAACCCATTCTAATTATAGGAATTGTTTTGGCAATTTTTCAACAGTGGTGTGGTATCAATATCATTTTCAATTATGCTGAAGAAATATTTACTGCTGCTGGCTATAGTGTTGGAGACATGTTGTTTAATATTGTAATTACAGGAAGTGTAAACTTAATTTTTACCATTATTGCTATGAGAACGGTTGACAGTTGGGGAAGAAGAAAGTTAATGCTATTTGGGTCAATAGGTTTAGGTGTCGTGTATGCTATTTTAGGAGGTGCCTATTACATGCAATTTACAGGTTGGCCAGTATTATTATTGGTAATTATTGCTATTGCAATTTACTCAATGTCTTTGGCACCAATTACTTGGGTGGTTTTATCGGAAATATTTCCAAATAAAATAAGAGGTGTTGCGATGTCTATTGCAACGTTCTCATTATGGGTAGCTTCTTTTATTTTAACGTTTACTTTCCCAATTTTAAATGATGCTTTAGGAGCATCTGGAACATTCTGGGTATATAGTTTTATTTGTGTTTTAGGATTTCTATTTATAAAAAACAGATTGCCAGAAACCAAAGGAAAAAGTTTAGAGGAAATTGAAACAGAATTAACAAAAGATAAATAATTAATGATATTTCAGATAAAGAAGATTGGTTTGTTATTAATCGTTGGCTTTTTACTAAGCTTAAATATTGCTTGTGCTCAACACAGAATAAATATTTCTTCTAAGCAAGAAATAGTAGATTATTATTTAGATTCTTTAAAGTTAGAACTTCGAAAAAAATGGCCGAAAAATAAAACTGTTAACTTGGTTTTTCATGGTCATTCTGTACCTACGGGTTATTTAACAAAAGGGGTCGTAGATCGAGTAAACTCATATCCATTTCAAACATTAAAAAAAATAAACGATCACTACCCTTATTCTGTTGTAAATGCTATAACAACTTCTATTGGAGGCGAACAGGCTGAGCAAGGAGCAAAAAGATTTAAAAAGGAAGTTCTTACTTATAAACCAAACGTAATTTTTATAGATTATGCCTTAAATGATAGAAGTATGGGTTTAGAAAGAGCAAAAGTTGCTTGGGAAAAAATGATTGTTGAAGGATTAGAATATGGTGCAAAAGTGATTTTATTAACACCAACACCAGATTTAAAAGAAGATATCAATTCAGAGGAATCTAAGTTGGCAAAACATAGTAAACAAATAAGAAAATTAGCAAAAAAGTATAAGGTTGGATTGGTAGATAGTTATGCCATTTTTAAAAAATTATCAGAAAAAAAACCTTTAAAAAGATATATGGCACAGAACAATCATATCAACCAAAAAGGGCATCAATTTGTTGCGGATGCTATTTTTGAATATTTTAAAATAGCACCAAAAAAATAACCGTTTTTTAATTAATGAAACACATCACTTACATAAAAATACTTTTATACTCGATACTATTATTAGCTATTTCAGCTTGTAATAATATGGAAAAAAATAGTATTGATTTATCTGGAGAATGGAGTTTTAAAATTGATTCATTAGATACAGGAATATCAGAAAAATGGTTTGCAACTTCTTTTTCTGAAAAGATAATATTACCAGGTTCAATGGCAGAAAATAACAAAGGAAATGAAGTTTCTGTAAACACAGTTTGGACAGGTAATATGTGGAATGACAGTTTGTGGTACAAAGACCCAAAAATGGCAAAATACAGACAAAAAGGAAACATAAAAGTTCCTTTTTGGTTAACTCCAAATAAAGTTTATACAGGCGTAGCTTGGTATCAAAAAGAAGTAGAAATTCCAGAAGATTGGAAAAATAAAAAAATAGATTTACACCTAGAAAGAGTGCATTGGGAATCTACCCTTTGGGTAGATGACAAAAAAGTAAGTATGCAAAATAGTTTAGGAACTGCACATAATTATACTGATTTAAATGAATTATTAACTGCAGGTAAACACATCATAACTATAAGAATAGACAATCGCATTAAAGACATTGATGTGGGTGCAGATGCGCACAGTATCTCAGACAATACACAAACGAATTGGAATGGTATTATTGGCGATATAAAACTAATGGCAACTCCAAAAATAGCGATTGGAAATGTCAAATTGTATTCCAATATCAAACAAAACAAAGTAAAAGTTGTTGTTCAAATTGAAGATAGTTCAAAGGGAAATCAAAATCTTCAATTAGTTTTAAATGCGAAAGAAAAGAATGGAAGTTTTTCACTCAAAACAATAAAAAAATATATTTCCACTAAAGGAAATCAAGAAATAATTATTGAGTATGATATGGGAGAAAATCCTAAACTTTGGGATGAATTTAACCCAAATGTATACGAATTGCAATTAACGTTAAAATCGAAAGCTGGATCAGATACTAAGAACATCGATTTTGGAATGCGTGAATTTAAGGCAGTAGATAAAACATTCACTATAAATGATAGAAAAGTATTTTTAAGAGGAACTTTAGAATGTGCCATTTTTCCTTTAACGGGTTATCCTCCAACTGATGTAGCTGCTTGGAAACGTATTTATAAAACAATTAAAAATCACGGACTAAACCATATGCGTTTTCATTCCTGGTGTCCGCCAGAAGCAGCGTTTATTGCCGCAGATGAAATGGGTGTTTATTTACAAGTAGAAGCGTCGGTCTGGGCCACTATTGGAGATGGTAAACCAATTGATAAGTGGCTATACAAAGAAGGAGAAGATATTATAAATGCTTACGGAAATCATCCATCTTTTGTAATGATGGCGTATGGTAATGAGCCAAGTGGAAAAAATCATGTTGATTATTTACGTGACTATGTGGCTCACTTTAAGGAATTAGACAATAGAAGAATGTACACAAGTGCTGCAGGTTGGGCATATCTTGATAATATGGATTATTACAATCATTTTCAAGCGCGTATTCAAAAATGGAACCAAAACTTGAATAGTATTATTAATGCGGAAGCACCTCAAACACTTTTTGATTATAAAGACATTATTGATAAAACACCAATGCCTTATGTAAGTCACGAAATTGGACAATGGTGTGTGTATCCTAATTTTGAAGAAATGGCGAAATATACTGGTGTTTTAAAACCTAAAAACTTCGAAATTTTTAAAAAAACGTTAGCAGAAAACGGAATGGCTAATTTGTCGAAGCAATTTTTAATGGCTTCTGGTAAATTACAAGCCTTATGTTACAAAGCAGATATTGAAGCTGCTTTGAGAACCAAAAATATGGCAGGTTTTCAATTACTAGACTTACACGATTTTCCTGGACAAGGAACTGCTTTAATTGGTGTTTTAGATGCTTTTTGGGATGAAAAAGGATATATTTCTCCAGATGAATTTAAAGCATTTAGCGGACAAACAGTTCCATTAGCACGTTTCAAAAAAAGAACATTTAAAAATACAGACACTTTAAATGTAAAGGTTGAAGTTGCTCATTTTGGTCAAAATAAATTAAAAGAGGTGACATCAACTTGGTCTATAAAAAACATAGAAAGTGAAGTTTTTGCTGAAGGTAATCTCGCTAAAACTGATATTGAAATAGGAAATGGAATTCAATTGGGGAACATCAATTTACCACTTATTAAAGTAAATAAAGCACAAAAATTAACACTTTCAGTAGGCGTAAATAAATTTAAAAACACTTGGGGTTTTTGGGTATATCCAGAAAATCCAGCACCAATCTTAAATGAAAACGATGTAAAAGTTGTGAGTAAATTAGATTCAAAAACTATTGATTTCCTTCAAAAAGGAGGAAACGTTTTATTAAACATTTCTAAAGGAGCTATTGCAAAAGATAAAGGAGGAGCTATTGGTATTGGTTTTTCAAGTATTTTCTGGAATACTTCATGGACAAAAGGACAAAAACCACATACGTTAGGAATTTTATGCAATCCTGAAAATCCTGCGTTGGCAGATTTCCCAACAGAATATCATTCCAATTGGCAATGGTGGGATGCAATGAGTAATTCAAATGTCATAATTTTAGATGATTTACCAGCATTAACTCCAATTGTTAGAGTGGTAGATGATTGGTTTAAAAACAGAAAGTTAGCATTGATTTTTGAAGCAAAAGTTGGCAAAGGAAAATTAATTTTTTCGGGAATTGATTTACACACAAATATTGATAAAAGATTAGAAGCAAAACAATTATTGTACAGCTTAAAAAAATATATGACTAAAGCTAATTTTAATCCAAAAATTACTTTAGAAATTGAACAAATAACACAACTATTAAATTACAATAATACTCATTAAAAAGAGAAGAAAATTAATTATTTATGAAGACTGTAAAAGCTTGGAAAGAAAAGGTAGTAATTCCTACCTATGAAGTTGGAACTCCAGAAAAATACCCTGTTTTTTTAGAAAAACGTGTGTATCAAGCAAGTAGTGGAGCTGTGTATCCGCATCCTGTAATTGAAAAAATAAGCGACACAAAAACAGACAAAGAGTGGGATGCTATTTATATAGAAAACGATTACATAAAAGTAATGGTTTTACCAGAATTAGGGGGCAGAATTCAAATGGCCTATGACAAAGTTAGAGAACGTCATTTTGTATATTACAATCACGTTATTAAGCCAGCTTTGGTTGGTTTAACAGGTCCTTGGATTTCTGGCGGAATAGAATTTAACTGGCCACAACACCACAGACCAAGTACGTATGATCCAATAGATTCTTGTATCGAAGAAAATGAAGACGGAAGTAAAACGATTTGGGTAAGTGAAGTAGAACGAATGTTTAGAACCAAAGGAATGGCAGGTTTTACCTTACATCCAGACAAAGCATACATAGAAATTAAAGCACAATTGTACAACAGAACTCCGCATCCGCAGACTTTTTTATGGTGGGCAAATCCTGCTGTTGCTGTAAATGATCATTATCAATCGGTTTTTCCACCAGACGTAAATGCTGTTTTTGATCATGGAAAGCGTGATGTTTCTGAATTCCCAATTGCAAAAGGAGAGTATTACAAAGTAGATTATTCACCAGGAACAGACATTTCTAATTATAAAAATATTCCTGTGCCAACAAGTTATATGGCAATTACATCAGAATATGATTTTGTAGGTGGTTATGAAAACGATTCAAAAGGAGGACTTTTACATATTGCAGATCATAATGTTTCGCCAGGAAAAAAACAATGGACTTGGGGAAATGGCGATTTCGGAAAAGCATGGGACAGAAATTTAACCGATGAAGATGGTCCATATATTGAATTAATGTGCGGTGTTTATACTGATAATCAACCAGATTTTTCTTGGATGCATCCGTATGAAGAAAAAAGTTTTACCCAATATTTTATGCCTTATTACAATGTTGGCGTTGTAAAAAATGCAACAAAAGAAGCCTTGGTAAATCTTGAAATTGTAGATGGAAAAGCCTTAATAAAGGTCTATGTAACATCAACTTATAAAGATAGTAGTATTGTCTTAAAAGGAAAAAATGAAGTTTTATTAGAAGAAATTATACAATTGTCTCCTAAAGATGGTTTCGAGAAATTAGTAGCAATTAACAGTGCTAAATTTGAAGATTTACAAATTGCTGTTTCAGATAAAGATGGAACTATTTTAGTTGCCTGGAAACCAGATACAAATATAAAAACAGAAATTCCAGAACCTGCGAAAGCAGCAAAGGCACCCAAGGAAATTGATACTGTAGAAGGTTTATTTTTACAAGGTTTGCATTTAGAACAATACAGGCACGCAACTTTTAATCCGATAGATTATTACGAAGAAGCGTTGCGTAGAAGTCCGAAAGATGTTAGAAATAACAACGCAATGGGCTTGTTGTTTTTGAAAAAAGGGCAATTAGAAAAAGCCGTTTCTTATTTTGATACTGCAATTAGCACACTTACAAATCACAATCCAAATCCATATGACGGTGAAGCTTATTTTAATAGAGGAATTGCATTAAACTTTTTAGGAAAAAAAGACGATGCGTATGCAAGTTTCTTTAAAGGATGTTGGAATGCACAATGGCAAGATGCTGGGTATTTCAATTTAGCGCAAATAGATACTTTTAGAGGCGATTTAGACAAAGCGTTAGATTTGGTAGACAGGGCTTTAATTAAAAACTGGCACAACCATAAAGCAAGACATCTTAAAATTGTTATTCTAAGAAGATTAGGAGAATTAGAACAAGCAAATACACTAATTACAGATTCTTTAGCAATCGATAAATTCAATTTTGGCGTTTTATACGAGCGTTATATATTATCAAATAAAAAAGATGATTTAGAGTATTTTAAGAAGATGATTAGAGGTTATGCGCACAATTACAATGAGTTTTCTATTGATTATGCAATGGCGGGTCAGTTTGATGATGCAATTTCACTATTAAAAGTTTATACCAGTGAAAATGAAAAAGCATATCCGATGGTTTATTACTTTATGGGATGGTATTATGATCAAAAAGGTAATGATTTTAATGCTTTAGAATGTTATAAAAAAGCATCTAAAATGTCAGATGAATATTGTTTTCCAAATAAAATTGAAGAAGTTTTAGCATTGCAAGCTGCTTGTAAAGCAAACCCGAATGATGACAAAGCATTCTATTATTTAGGGAATTTCTGGTATGCTGCAAGACAGTATAAAGAAGCGCAAATGTATTGGGAAATGTCTCTACAACTGAATGATGGTTTTGCAATTACACACCGTAATTTGGCTTTGTTATATTACAATAAAACAAATCAAAAAGAATTGGCAAAAACTCATTTAGAGAAAGCATTTTATTTAGACAGTAAAGATGCACGTTTGTTAATGGAGTTAGACCAATTGTATAAGAAAATTAATATTTGTGTTGATACCCGTTTAGAATTATTGGAAAAACACATCGATTTAACCAATTCAAGAGACGATTTGTATTTAGAACAAATTGCACTTCATAATACCAAAGGAAATTATGAAACTGCTGCAGAATTAATAAAAAATCGTCAATTTCACCCTTGGGAGGGTGGCGAAGGGAAAGTTCCTTTTCAGTATTTAATAAATCAAGTTGAATTGGCTAAAAAACACATCAGTTTAAATAATTTTAATAAAGCAATTGCATGCTTAATGCAGGCAAAAGTTTATCCTCATAATTTAGGAGAAGGGAAGTTGCAAGGAACACAAGAGAATGATATTGACTATTGGTTAGGTTGCGCCTATGAAGGTTTGGGCGAACAAGAAAAAGCAAAACACTTTTTTGAAAAAGCATCTCAAGGTTTAAGCAATCCAAGTCCTGCAATTTTTTACAATGATCAACAACCAGATAAAATTTTTTATCAAGGTTTGGCATTTAAAAAATTAAATAGAAAGGATAAAGCAATTGTTCGTTTTGAGAATTTAATTAACTACGGAAAAACCCATATGAATGATGATGTAAAATTGGATTATTTTGCAATTTCATTACCAGATTTATTGATTTGGGAAGAAGATTTGAATGATATTAATAAAATTCACTGTAATTATTTAATTGGTTTAGGAGAGTTAGGCTTAGGAAATCAAGAAAAAGCAACAGAAAGTTTTGCTAAAGTACTAAAAATGGATACGTATCATCTACCAGCACATATACACGGAAAGCTTGTTATTATTGAGTCTATCAGCGATAAATAAATGAATTTTTATAAAAACATAGTGCTACTTTTTTTTCTTTTCGGATTGAATTTTACATTTCTTTCTCAAGAGAAAAAACCAAACATCGTCATTATTTATGTAGATGATTTAGGTTATGGTGATATTGGTGTAAATGGAGCAATTGGTGTAAAAACGCCAAATGTAGATTTGCTTGCAAAAAATGGACTAAATTTTACAGATGCACATAGTGCAGCAGCAACTTGTACACCTTCTCGATATTCCCTTTTAACAGGAAATTATGCTTTTAGAAATAATGCAGCAATTTTAGAAGGCGATGCACCTTTACTCATAAATCCAGATAAAGAAACTCTGCCAGATATGTTGCAAAAAGCAGGGTATAGAACAGGTGTTGTTGGGAAATGGCATTTAGGACTTGGAAACGGTAAAATAGATTGGAATAAAAGAGTAAGCCCAGGGCCAAAAGAAGTAGGTTTTGATTATAGTTTTTTAATTCCAGCAACTGGAGATCGTGTTCCAACTGTGTTTTTAGAAAATCAAGAAGTTTTAAATTTAGATTCGTCAGATCCAATAACGGTAAGTTATGCAACCAAAATTGACGGTTATCCTTTAGGTAGCAAAAAACCTGAATTATTAAAAGTACATACAGATCCTTATCATCAAGGAGCAATTACAAACGGAATTAGTAGAATTGGTTATATGAAAGGTGGAAAAAGTGCTTTATGGGTAGATGAAAAAATACCTTTTGTACTTTCTCAAAAAGCAACAGATTTTATAGAGAAGGAAAAAGAAAATAAGTTTTTTCTCTTTTTTTCTTTGCACGATATTCATCAACCAAGAATTGCAAATATAAAATTTGTAGAAAGCAGTACAATGGGGGCTCGTGGAGATGTAATTGCACAAATGGATTGGTGTGTTGGTGAAATCACAAAAAAGCTAAAGAAAGAAAACTTATTAGAAAATACACTTATCATTTTTACTAGTGATAATGGTCCAATTTTAGACGATGGTTATTTAGATTATGCTATAGAATTACTAGGAAATCATAAGCCTGGAGGCGTTTTTAGAGGTGCAAAATATTCTATTTATGAAGCTGGTACAAGAATGCCAACCATTTTGCACTGGCCTAAAAGCGTAAAACCAGGTGTAAGTAATGCTTTGTTAACACAGGTAGATTTATATGCTTCTTTAGCAAAATTAGTGAATCAAAAAATTCAAAAAGGTGCAGCTATAGATAGCGAAAACCATTTAAATGCTTGGTTAGGAAAATCAGAAAAAGGACGTAAATTTTTATTAGAAGAGGCATATACTTTTGGTTTAAGAATGGGCAAATGGAAATATATAAAACCTAAAGATGCTAAAATTCCAAATTGGATTGCCAACAAATTTGTAGATCCTGGTTTTCGAAAAGAACCCCAATTATTCAATTTAGAAAAAGATCCATCAGAAAAAAATAATGTTTCTAATAATTTTCCAGAAATAGTAAAAATGATGGAAAAGGAATTAAGTAAAACTCTTAAATAAAATGAAAACCTTTTTTTATTTCTTTCTTTATATAGTATTAGTAATTCGTATATCTGCGCAAGAAAAACCAAATATTCTTTGGATTACTATAGAAGATACTTCCCCGCAATTTATAGGAGTTTACGGTAATAAAAATGCAAGTACACCAAATATAGATAAACTTGCTATTGAAGGCATTCGATTTACAAATGCCTTTTCTACTGGAACTGTTTGCTCACCAAGTAGATCTACAATTATAACAGGAATTCCAACTTACAAAATGGGAACTGGAAATCACAGAAGTAATTATCCTATTCCAGAATTTATTCACGGTTTTCCATACTATTTAAAACAACAAGGATATTATACTTCTAATAATGTAAAAACAGATTATAATATAGCTAATGAAAAAGATTTCATAAAAGAAGCTTGGGACGAAAGTTCTGGTAAAGCAACTTGGGCTAATAGAGAAGACAAAAATCAACCTTTTTTCTCTGTGTTTAATTATGCAGCGTCTCATCAATCAAGAACAATGTCTATGCCTTTTAACTGGTATAAAAAATATGTTTGGGATTATCTATCAGAAGAGGATAGAATTGGAGATAATGAATTTGAAATGCCACCTTTTTATAAAGATACACCAGAAATGCGAAAACAATTTGCCAGGGTTTATAATTCTATAAAGTTGACAGATAATAGAATAGGGGAGTTGCTAAAGAAATTAGAAGATGATAATTTAACGGAAAACACCATTATCTTCTTTTATGCAGATCACGGAGAAGGAATGCCAAGAGGAAAAACAAACGGAATTAATTATGGGTATAGAGTGCCGTTTATTATAAAGTTTCCAGAAAAATTTAAGCATCTTTCTCCTTGGGGAAAAGCAGGAACAGTTTCCAGTGAACTCATCAATTTTGAAGATTTAGCGCCAACTATTATAAGTCTTGCAGATGGCAAAGTGCCTGAGTATTTAAAAGGAAGAGCGCTAATTGGAAAAAACAGAGACAAAGAAAGAGACCATTTACTACTATCTACAGATCGTGCAGATAATGGTTCAGATTTAGTAAGAACAATTACAGATGGTAGATTTGTGTATTCAAGAAACTTTATGCCTTTCATGCCAGAAATGCGCTACATAAGGTATTTAGAGATTGCAGAAATCACACAACAAATGCGATTAGATTATAAGAATAACCAATTAAATTCTATACAAAAAAGTCTATTCAATCAAAGATCTACGGAAGTTTTATATGATATTGAAAATGATTCGTGGGAAACTAAAAATTTAATTCATAATCTAAAATACAAATCAGTTTTAAAGAAAATGCGAAAGCAGTTAACTGAAGATGTTTTAAAAGCAAAAGACATTCACTTTGCAACTGAATATGAAATTGGTTTGATTTCTAAAACAACAACGCCTTATGAATATCGACTGGATGATGAAAAATATCCGTTTAAAAAAATTTATAAGGTGGCAATGCTATCTGGAGAAAAAGGAAATAAAATTGCCAAGAAACAAATAAAACTATTAAAAAATAATAACAAAATTATACGCTACTGGGCAGTTGTTGGCTTAATGAGTCAGAAAAAAGAAATCCTTAATTGTTATCAAAAGGAGCTCACAAAGGCATTAGAAGATTCTTATCCACCAGTTGCAATAACTACAGCTGCCATATTATATGAAAATTTTCAAGATAAAAAATCGGAAGGGATTTTACTAAAATTCAGTAAAAGTGACAACATGGATTTGGCATTAATGACCATTAATTATTTACTATATGTTGATGACAAACAAGCATTTATAGAAACGATACAAAAAGTTCATAAAATGCCCAAACGCAATTACAATATAAAAGCCGCTTGTATGGATTTTTTATCAATTTTAGACTTGGTAGAGAATACTTCTAAAACCGAAAACTAAAAAAATAACAGCATTAAAACTAATACATATATGAAACTATTTCGCTCAATATTTATTTTATTAACAGTTATTTATAGTTGTTCAAATTCGGACACAGATGCTATATCTTTGGCTGGTGGTTGGCATGTTAAATTAGATTCCACAAATGTAGGGGTTGATGAAGACTGGGCTGTAAATAAGTTTTCTGGAAAGAATATAAACTTACCAGGTACATTAGATGATGCTGAAATTGGAACTCCAATTACGTTAGAGCCTGCCATTAATAATTATGTAATGTCTAATCTTACTAGAAAACATCAATATATTGGTAAAGCTTGGTATCAAAAAGAAATTGAAATTCCAACTTCTTGGCAATCAAAAGATATAGATTTAAAACTAGAAAGAATTATTTGGGAATCTACTGTTTATATAGATGGTAAATTGGTAGGTACTGCTAATAGTTTAGTATCTAGTCATGATTATGATTTAACCTCATACCTAACACCTGGAAAACATTTATTAACTATTTGTATAGATAACTCTAATAAATTCCCTTTTATAAATGTTGCTGGAAACAAATATCCTGATAAGGTAAACCAAGATATGGCACATGCCTATACCAATCATACACAAATAAAATGGAATGGTATTTTGGGTGATATAATGTTAGAAGCATCAAATAAAAATACTCCAGATAATCTTCAAATATATCCAGACAAGAAACTTAATAAGTTAAAAATTAGTTTTCAACAGCCTTTTTTTAAAGAAGACCAAGTAAACTGTATTATTACTTCTACAGATGGTAATGAAATTTTTAATAAAAAAGTTAGTATTGTAAAAAATGCAAATAATACATTAACCTTTGAAATTGATAAACCTAATAATCTAAAGCTTTGGGATGAATTCAATCCTAATTTATATGATGTAGAAATAAAAACAATAGCAGGAAAAACAACTGCAAGATTTGGATATAAATATGTTGGAAATAAAGAGGGGAATTTAACTTTGAATGACAAACGTATTTTTTTGAGAGGAAATTTAGAATGTGTAATTTTTCCTTTAACAGGGTATCCACCAACAAAAAAAGAAGAATGGGCAAAACTAATTGCACAAGCAAAAGCGTATGGATTAAATCACTTACGTTTTCACTCTTGGTGTCCGCCAAAAGCAGCATTTGAAGCTGCAGACGAAGCAGGTTTTTATTACCAAGTAGAATTACCACATTGGAGTTTAAAAGTAGGCGAAGATGAAAATACAACCCTGTTTTTAAAAGAAGAAGCAAAGAAGATACTTAAAGATTATGGGAATCATCCTTCATTTATATTTATGGCAATGGGAAATGAATTACAAGGTGATATTAGTGTATTAAATGATATGGTTGCTGAATTAAAACCAATAGATAATAGACATTTATATGCGACAACCGCATTTTCTTTTCAGCAACCAACGGGTACGAGACCAGAAAAACAAGATGAATTTTTTATTGCACAATGGACAGATAAAGGATGGATTCGTGGACAAGGAATATTCAATACTATACCTCCACATTTTAATGCAGATTACACCTCTGGCGCAGCCCACATAAATATTCCACTTATTTCTCATGAAATCGGACAATATTCTATATATCCAGATATGAGTGAAATTAAAAAATATACAGGAGTTTTAAACCCTTTAAACTTTAAAGCAGTAAAAAACGATTTAGAAAAGAAAGGACTTTTAGAATGGGCTCCAAAGTTTACAAATGCCTCTGGTAAATTAGCGGCTTTGTTGTATAAAGAAGAAATTGAACGTGCTTTAAAAACACCAAGTTTTGATGGTTTTCAGTTATTGCAATTACAAGATTTTCCTGGTCAAGGAACCGCTTTGGTTGGTTTATTAAATGCTTTTTGGGAATCTAAAGGAATTATATCCGCAGAAAAATTTAGTGAATTTAATAGTGAAGTAGTTCCACTAATTAGATTTGAAAAAGCGACTTATAAAACTGGAGAAACGTTTACGGCTTCTGTAGAAATTGCGAACTTTTTTGAAGAAAAAACAAATCAAACAATAGAATGTTTAATTATTGATGAAGTAAATACAGTCATCAAAAAAGAAATAATTACTGATGTAAATTTAACGATTGGTAACAACATTAATTTAGGAACAATTAATTTTCCAATCGAATTTGAAAAAGCTAAAAAATTAACTGTAACCGTAAATTTAATAAATACTAAATACACAAATAGTTGGAACATTTGGGTGTATCCAAAAAATGTACCAACGTCTAGAGAAGGAATTGTAGTTACGGCATCAATTAAAGAAGCTTTAAATTTATTAAAAAAAGGTAAAAAAGTATTGTTAAGTCCAAATCCAAAGACTTTAGATGGAATAGAAGGTAGGTTTGTCCCTGTTTTTTGGAGTCCTGTCCATTTTCCAAATCAGCCAGCAACAATGGGTATTCTTTTAGATGAAAAGAATCTAGCATTCAATAATTTTCCAACAGATTATCATAGCGATTGGCAATGGTGGGATTTATGTATGAACTCTAAATCCATTATTATAGATAATTTAGAAGTAGATCCTATAGTGCGTGTGATTGATAACTTTGTAACAAATCATCATTTATCAAATATTTTTGAAACTAAAATAGGTGAAGGAAAACTATTATTTTCGTCCATAGATTTGATTTCAAATTTAGAGAAAAGACCTGTTGCAAAACAATTAAGATATAGCTTATTGGAATATATGGTGTCTGATGAATTTGCTCCATTAAAATCATTAAAAGCTAAAGATCTAGAAAATATTAACTTAAAAAATAATAAAAGTAGTTTCTCTACAAATGATATTTATAAAGAATAGCTCAAATTTTTGAATTCATAAACTTTAAAGTGTTTTTGTCTATATAATTAAAACTATCATCTATTTTTTTTACAATAGTAATTATTAATTTTATAATTAAATATATAAAATGTTATTATTATGATAAAAAAAATTACTTTTTTAATTGTTTTCATAAATTATAGTTTTTGGGCGTTAAATGCTCAAACTGTAGTTAATGATTTTGAGGCAAGTTCTCCGGTATTAGTTCAAAGATATGGGGCACAGGTTTCCGTTGTGGATAACCCAGCTAATATGGGAAATAACACTTCTGCTAAAGTTGCAAAGATTGGAAGAACAACATCTCTTTGGTATGAGTTAATTGCTTTTGATTTAGCAACTCCTTATGTTGTTGCTTCTGGAGAAACAAAGTTTTTAAATATTATGGTTAATTATCCTGCTCAACCAGATGTTTCAGTTAGATTTAATGCTGCTTCATCAGGGGTAGATGGAAGTGGAGACGTTAGAGCACTTAACTCTTATGATCTAAATGCAGGTGGCTGGCAAAATTTAATTTTCCCTTTAGACGGAGGAGCTTCTGGACTTACAGTTTCAGCTATTATTTTTCTTGGAGATTTAGGTTTTCAAAATGACCCTGCAGGTTTAGTTCTTAATAATACTGATTTGTTTGGTTATGTTGATAATTTTACTTTTACAGATGGAAACCCTTTAAGTGTTAATGAATTTGAATTAAATAAAACTATTTCAGTTTACCCAAATCCAACAGAAGGTATTTTAAAAGTCAAGGCTTATAGTGATAATAGTATTAAGGATGTGGTATTTTATAATATTTTAGGAAAAGATGTAACAAGAAATGTTAAAATAAATAATAATGGAGACTATGATATGAGTAATTTATCGTTAGGTATGTACATTGTCAAAATATTAGATTTTAAAGGCAAGTTATCAACTAAAAAAGTTATGAAAGAATAGATCATTTGAAATGTCTAAACTAAAAGTGGCAGTAAAAAATTAATTTGTAATTAATAAAAGCCTCAAATTTATAAATTTGAAGCTTTTATACATTTTTTAGTAAACTGTACAAATTAGAAGTTTGTATATAATGTAATTTATTATCAAAAGGCATTTATATAATTCTTATATCAAAATATCTAGCTTAATGAAGCTTTCTTTATTAGATGGATGAATTCAAAGTATATCAAAGCATTATTTTACTTTTCCTAATCTAAAGTGAAGTTTTATTTTATACGCTAATTCACTCAAAAAATATATTTCTAACAAGATATCTTTTATTTATTTTTTCCAAAAGCTTCTTCCTGAAAACTGGAAAACAGCTCACTAAAATGATTCCTTTTTTTAATGGAGTGCAGTTGGGCGGAGGGTTACGTTTCAACAGGTAAATATTTCCATTGAATCCCTGTTTTAATTTATAGAGAATAGCGTTAACAATCTCACAAAGAGGTGCTTTAGATTTAAAACCTCTTTTTGGCAATGGTAAATAGGGAACTATTTCTAATTCTATCATATCTTTGTCGAGTACCTAGTACACTGGGTTGTAATTTTTATGTTTCGCAACACAAATATCTACAACCCTTTTATTTTTATCAAAAAAAAGTCAAGATGACTTCTATCTTTAACGATGGTGCCTAAAATTAAAAACACACACATTACTGATGATATTGACGCATTGTCAATATGTTTTTATTAAGTTTTAGGTATTATTGTCTGTTTATGATATCTGCGCATTTATAGATAAAGACAGATTGACATTAGATATCGATACAGAAAACAATCAACTAGATTGCAAGCTAGCAAAAAGCATTAGAAAATATTTTTGTTTAGAAACCAAACAAACAAATTTATTTGTATGTAACTTTTCCTTAAGATAAAATCAAATAAATTGCTATATTTAAGTTTTACAGGAACTTTAAAAACCATAAACTAAAATTTAAGATGAGGTGTAAGAATTTACTTCTTTCAATTTCTTTTTTGACAACAATATATGCTTTATTTTCACAAGATATAGTTCGTAAAAATTATGAGTTATAATAATTTAGATGTGTAAAACAATGTTTAGAATTTATCATTTTCCCTTTTTTTTAATACTTTTATTTTTCTTTGGATGCAATTCGGCATCAGAAAAAATTAGCTACAAAGATGTTTTAAATACGTCTAGAAACTGGGTTGTAGAACAACAACCAAAAGGTACATCAATCTTTAAAAACAACACACTCGAAATTATTGATGCAAAAGGCTGCACCATTTGGTTTAAAAATAAACTAGAAGGAAACATAAAAATTCAATACGAAATTACAATCATAGACGAAGGTGGTAAGTATGATAGAGTTTCTGATATGAACTGTTTTTGGATGGCGACTGATCCTAAAAATCCAGATGATTTTTTTAAAGATGCTAAAAAAAGAGCAGGTCGTTTTTCTAACTATCATCATTTAACACTATACTATGTAGGTTACGGTGGGCATCATAATACCAAAACAAGGTTTAGAAGGTATAATGGAAGTATTGATAGACCATTATTACCAGAACACGATTTATCTGATAAAAAATTTATGATTACGGCCAACAAAAAAATGCAGATTGAAATTGTGGTAAAAGACAATTTTACAAGCTACGCAAGAGATGGAGAAATCATTTTTAAAATGAACGATATGGAACCTTATAAAAGTGGTTACTTTGGATTTAGAACAGTTAACAACCACTTGCGTATTGAAAATTTTAAAGTGATTCAATTACCTTAATTCAAACTATAATGAATACCTACAAGGTGAAAAACGTAAATAATAAAAACGTACAAATTACTGGAGACGATAAGAATATAATTTGGAAAACAGCAAATAGTTTGACCAATTTTTCTTGTCCTTGGAACAATCGACCTATAAATAAAACTGAATTTAAGGCAATTCACAATTCAGAAAATATCTTTTTTCAATTTAAAGTTGATGATCCTCAAACGTACATTCATTCTTCAGCAAATAAAAATGAGAGCATTAATAATTCTGACAGAGTAGAATTATTTTTTAGAAGTGATGCTTCTCTAAATCCATACTACTGTCTAGAAATAGATCCAACATCAAGAATTATGGATTTTAAAGCACAACCAAATAAGAAATTCGATTTTAATTGGAATTGGGCTCAAAATCAGATTGCAGTAAAATCATCAATACATCAAGACCATTATATTGTAGAAATTGTTATTTCTCTTCAATCTTTAAGAGATTTAAATGTACTAAAAGATAATAGTATTGAAACAGGAATTTACAGAGCAAAATATAATAAAACAAAAGATAAAAGCTATCAACCAACTTGGATTACGTGGATAAACCCAAATACAGAAACACCTAACTTTCATACCCCAACTTCTTTTGGACTTTTGGAGTTAGAGAATTTATAAATATAAAATAGTTCATAAATAAATGATGAAATCAATTTTTCTTATATGCATTGGTTTAATTTCTTTAGTAGTATTTTTATGCTGTAAAACAGAAGAAAAAGGAAACCATTTATTTATCCTTTCTGGTTAATCTAATATGGTAAGAATGGATGTGAAAACATCATTTACACCCATTTTAGAATCACATTTTGGGGCTGAAAACGTTATTATTGTAAAAGATGCAAAAGGGTCTCAATCGATAAGAAGATGGTATAAAAAATGGGAATCGCCAGATGGAGATATCCCTACTATTCGTGGAAATTTGTATAATAAGTTGTTGAGAAAAGTAAGAGATGTTATCAAAAATAAAAAAATAAAATCGATTACTTTTATTTAGATGCAGGGTGAAAGAGATGCCAGACAAAAATTTGCAACTGTTTATGAAAATAGTTTATTAGGATTGCATCAACAATTAAAAAATGATTTAAAACGAGACAATATCAATTTTATAATTGGCAGATTAAGCGATTTTGATATGGAGAATAAAAACTGGAAGCATTGGACAAAAATTAGAATTATTCAGGAAAAAGTGGCGAATTCGAATCCAAATTTCGCATTTATAAATACTGATGATTTAAATACTGGTTTAGACAACAAAGGCAAATATGTAGAAGACGATTTGCATTTGTCTGAAGAAGGATATAAAATTTTAGGAAAAAGATTTGCTGAACAAGCCATTGCGCTAATTCAGCAAAATTAACCTTCTATTTACTCAAGTTATTGAAACAAATACAGATAATTCATTCGTAACTCATTTCAAAACGATAAGTGTTGCTTCAGCAAAAACTATTAATTGTAAGCGCTTTTCTAGGTTAAGTAATGATGTTACGTACAAAATATTAAATTTAACCCGTTGTGCATTTTGAGTTAAATATATTCCAAAATGTCAGTTCGAGTGATTTTTTGATAAAAAAATCGTATCGAGAACTAGTTTAGAAACGAAAATTCTTATTCTCGATACAAATTTCACTTATTTCAATCGTGAAATTCACTCGAATTGACAGAATTTATCAAAATGCACAACGGGTAAATTTAGTTTATGAATATTCATAACTTTTTTAGATTTATATACCTACTATTTGCTAGTTACTCTAACCTACATTACAGCAATAGGATTGGAAATAGTTAGACATGTTATCAATACCAAAAATTACTATTTAATAAAATCTAAAAATAGTTATTTCAAGTTTAATTTGTACTTTTAATGTATGGATTTATTCGCTTCAGAAACAGTAAAAAATATTCTACCTTTTGATGGGGTTACTAATTATCACGGTATTGTTTTAAATAAAAATCAATGTGATTTTTATTATGAGAAGTTCATGAATACCATTCAGTGGAAAAACGATGAGGCTATTATTTTCGGCAAGAAAATAATTACGAAAAGAAAAGTGGCTTGGTACGGAAATGCTGAATTTTCATATACATATTCAGGTACAACTAAAACGGCAAGTATCTTTACAGAAGAGCTGTTGGCATTAAAAGAAATTGTTGAAAAAGAAAGTGGAGAAACCTACAATTCTTGTCTCCTAAATTTATATCACTCAGGAGATGAAGGAATGGCGTATCATTCAGACGGAGAAAAAATGTTGAAGAAAAATGGCGCGATTGCTTCAATATCTTTAGGAGCAGCGCGTAAATTCTCCTTTAAACACAAAGAAAATAAACAACGAATAGATATTGTATTAGAAAGAGGAAGCTTACTAGTAATGAAAGAAAACACGCAGTCTCATTGGTTGCATCGATTGCCACCTACTAAAAAGATTTTGACACCTAGAATTAATTTGACGTTTAGAACGATAGAATTGTAAAATTAACTGTCAATCTTTTTAATAAAATCATCTTTATAATTTAGTCCAATAGGAATCCATTTACCATCAATAATAATTCTATTTCGTTGTACAGAGTAAATATGCTTAATGGAAACAATAAAGGATTTATGAACCCGAATAAAATTTGAGTTCCCTATTTTTTCTTCAAAACTTTTTAGACTACTTAGCGTTAAAATAGGCTTCTCTTTATGGGTGTAAATTTTAATATAATCTTTTAAAGATTCTACATATTTGATGTCTGCTAAACTTATTTTTAAATTTTCATATTCAGATTTTACAAAAATAAATTCAGGTTTTATTTCCCGATGCACACTTGGTGTCTCTTTTTCTACCTTTAAATTTAATAAATTTTGAGCTCTGGTAGCTGCTTTTAAAAATCTATGAAATGGTATTGGTTTTACAAGATAATCGATAACATTTAAATTAAAACCCTCTACAGCATAATGTGAATATGCTGTTGTAAAAGCAAACATAGGTTTTGGATCTAAAGATTTAATAAGATCTATTCCAGAAAAATCTGGCATTTCAATATCCGTAAAAATTAAATCTATTTGATGTTCTTGTAAAATAGTTGTTGCTTCAAAACCACTAGAGCAAGAGGCAACTAATTCTATAAAAGAAATTTTAGATATAAAATCTTCTAGTACTTCAAGAGCAAGCGGTTCATCATCAATAATTAAACATCTCATATCTGCTTGTTTTTCAATTCTAAAATTAAATTAACTGTATATGATTTTTTATCACTTTTTATATCGAGTGTATGCGCATTCGGATACAGCAAGTTCAATCTATTTTTTATATTTTCTAATCCTATTCCTGAATTTTCTTTTTTTGTTTTTTGGTGGGAAGAAGTATTATAAACATATAAATGTAAGGTCTTATCTTCAATAATTATTTTTATTTTTATGTCTGTTTTTCCATTAAAATTGGTACCGTATTTAAAAGCATTTTCTATAAAAGAAATTAAGAGTAAGGGTTCTATTTTGTAGTTTAAATTCCCGTGAATATTTACGCTTACTCCGCTAGAATCTTTCAAACGAAGTAACTGCAATGAGATGTAGTTTTTAATATGTTCAATTTCTTTTTCTAAAGATACTGTGTCTTCATTTGCTTCGTAAATTATATAGCGCATTAATTCAGATAGCGTTACAATTGCTTCTGTAGTATTGTCTGATTTTTTGTTCGCTAAAGCATAAATACTGTTTAAAGTATTGAATAAAAAATGTGGATTTAATTGTGCTTTTAAAAAAGAGAGTTCAGAACTTACTTTTTGAGATGCTATTAAAACTCTTTCTTTTTCTGTTCGATACCACTCTATACCTAGTTTTATACTTGTACTAAGTGTAAAAAATAGCAATAAGAGGGCAAATATGGGTAAAGTTTTAAAAAAGAACAAACCTTTGCCTCTTGGTTTTGGAAACATCCTAGGGAAACCTTGTGGTTTGTATTCTCGAAATCCATTTGGTGGATTTATGTTGAAAGGCTTGGCAATAACAAATTCTAAGAATAAAGTAAAAGAAATACTAAGTACTAAAACGGTAATTATATAGAATAAAAATTTTTTCTTAAGAAAAATTTTAGGGACAAGGATGTAATAGTTTAAATAAAAAGTGATAAAAAATACACTGAATTTAAAATAGAAATCATTAGGGACACTCCCAATTTTTAAATAGATCGGAGAAGCACTAATCGCAAAAAAAATAATCCATACTAGTATATGAACAGTTAAACTTGCTATTTTCTTATGATAAATATTCAATTTATTTTCTATTATAAAGTACAATGTTATAGAGTTTGATTCTTAAAATACTCCCAAAAGACTGTTGTATTTTTCTTAAAAAAAAATAATAAAAATAAATTGACTTAAAGAGAAATTTATTTTTTATCATTTACAAAAGAGTTATTTAGTTGAAAAATTAATCATCTTCATTTTCTAATTCTTCAGGTCTAAATTCCCAAACATCATCAAAATAGTAGCTACCACTTCTACCCATTAATACATACGCCTTAGCATCAAAAGTAAAGGTATTGGCATTTTGTCTTGCAGAACCTTCAAAGGCAGGTAATTCTTCCCAAGTATCTGTTGCAGGATCATATCCCCAAGTTTCTGTTGTTATGGCGCCAGCAATTCCTGTAGTTATATATCCTTTTCCATTTAGAGAAAAAGAAGCTCCGCTACTTAATAGAATTTCATAATCATCATCATCGTCATCGTCATCATCTAAGTCGGTTAATCTTGTCCAGTTAGTGCCATCAAAAGAGTAGAAATCCTCTTCATAAGCTCCGTTATGAATTCCTAAACCAATATAGGCAATTTCATCAATTACAAAAACGGAAGCACCCTGTCTTTTTTCTCCACCAAAACCTACAGATTGTTCCCAAGTATCTGTAGCCACATTGTATTTCCAAAAATCTTTTTGCTCACTTCCATCATAGCCCGTTCCAATATATCCATTTCCTGCAATAGAAAATCCTATGGCTCCATACCTTGCCGTGCCACCGAAATCTGCTTTTTGTGACCAGGTGTCTGTAGTTGGATTGTACTCCCAAAAATCTTTCAGTTCGTCATCTCCATCATAACCAGTTCCAAGATAGCCTTTTCCATTAATGGTAAATCCTACAGCACCACTTCTTCCTACTCCAGGAAAATCTGCTTTTCTAGTCCAATAATCCTCATCAGAATTATACTCCCAAGTATCTGTTAAGTAATCATCGCCATCATAGCCTGTTACTAAATATCCTTTTGTACCAATGGTAAAACTGATAGAATTTGCTCTTGAGTTTCCATCAAAGGTTGAACTTTCTACCCAGTTCCCATATTCGTATGCATCATCGTCATCATCGCTACATCCTATAAAAGATATAGATACGAACATGACTAAAAATAAAATTTTACTTTTTTGTATCAAATTTGCTTCTTTCATTCTGTTTAATTTATTCATTTCCTTAGTTATCAAACAAAATTAGAAGCTATTAAAATGTAAATTAGTACGAAATAGACAAACAGGTATATTTTATAGATAACCGTGTAAATCAAATGTTAATTTTCTCAAAATGTAGTAATTATTAGATTTAGAGATGTTTTTTGCTAGTAAGTCTATGAAAAAGTGCTGTTTGTATATTTTATGATTTTTTGTGATAACCTGCCTAATACTTTTGCTTTAAAAAGTAAAATGAGGTATTTTATTATAGGTGTTTTAGGTGTTCTTTTGTTTGTCTCCTGTTCTTCAGAAGAAAATGCAACGTATGAAGTTGGAAGTGATTTTATAGAGAATGCTATACAAATAAGGTTGCTAGATACATTTGCTATAAAAGCAGGAACTTTTAAATTAGACTCTTTACCCACATCAAGTACAAATCGTATTTTATTAGGCAGTTTAATAGACGATCATCTAGGGCATTTAACAGCAAAATCTTACCTTCAATTAACTACCAATACCTTTTCTTTAGATACTGATGCTATTTATGATTCTATAGGAATCATTTTAAACTATGATACTTATTACTATGGAGATACTACAAAAATACAAACCTATACTGTTCATAGAGTAAGCCAAACGATAGTCCCAGAGGAAGGAACTGATTTCTACAATACTTCTTCGTTAAATTATGATTCAGAATCATTAGGGTCATTAAGCTTTACACCCAGACCCAATAAAAGTACAGATTCTTTATACATTCCTATAAAAGATGCATTAGGGGAAGAAATATTTGATAAAATTATAGATAATGAGATCAATAGTTCAGATGATTTTTTACAATATTTTAAAGGAATTGCTATTGTACCAGATACTACTCTAGACAGCCATGTTTTAGGGTTTCATACTTTGACAGCAGAAACTACAGCTAGCAATTCTAGAATGCGATTGTATTACACCGTAAAAGATGATGACAATGAAGACAATAATTATTTTATAGATTTTACGATTACTAGTGAAGCAAATCAATTCAATGAAATTAGTTCAAATGTCACAGCAACCCTATTAGGCGATTTTGAAAATGGAGAAGACATTAAACAAAGTACCAATACCAACAATTTAATTTTTACTCAAGGAGGAACGGGTATTTCTTCTAGAATAGAAATTCCATCCATAAAAAAACTAACAGAAATTTCAAATACAGGTACTGTACTAAGTGCAGAATTAACTTTTATACCTTCAAATAGTAGCAATAGCGATTTACTAGAAGATGCACTATTGGTTTACATCGTAGATCATAAAAACAGAATACTAAATGAGCTTACAGATATTGATGGTAATGCTGTGAATGCAGTTTTAAATGATGAGGGTAATGAGTTTAATTCGAATACCTATTATAGTATCGATTTAAGTGGTTTTGTTGAAGAAATATTACAAACGGAAGCAGATTTAAATTATGCAATTATGATTCAGTTTAGTGATTACAATAGCATTGTTAAAAACTTAGTTATTCAGAACGATACAGAAAACGAAATAAAATTAACAGTAAAATATTTAAATTATTAATGAAGATGTTAAAAAAAAATTTAGTTTTATTGTTCATTGCTTCCATCAGTAGTTTTTTTTCACAAAATAATACAAACACACCTTATTCTTTGTTTGGTTTAGGTGTAGAAAACAAAACCGGAACAGCAGGCTTAACAGCTCTAGGAAACACTGGGATTGCTCAAAAGAACCTATTCGAAATAAATATTTTTAATCCTGCCAATTTAGGAAACATGATACAAGGATCTTTCTTATATGAATTTGGGATTAACGGCATCTATGCTACTTTAAAAACCAACACCTTAAGTGAAACAACCAATAATGGTAATTTTTCTCATGTGGCCATTGCTTTTCCAATAAAACACAATTGGGGTATGGGTATAGGACTATTGCCTTATACAAAAACAGGTTATAATGTAGATATAGAAAATGCAATAGAAGGTTCTACAGATACCTATATTACAAGAATAACCGGTACTGGCGGGTTGAATAAATTTTACATTTCTTCAGGAATCAAAGCCTTAAAAAACCTTTCACTTGGTGTAGATTTTTCTTTTCTATTTGGAGCTATCAATCAAGAGAATCAATTATTTACAGATTCGTATGTTGCTATTAGCGATCAAAATAGTTATGGTGGTGTGCAATTAAAAACAGGTTTTCAATACACATTTCCTAGTCTCAAAGGAATAAAAACTACGCTTGGTGGTACTTTAGAATTGCCAACATCACTTAGGGGAAGTCAAATAAGATCTTCATATAAAACTTCTTCAAACGGCACTTCTATAACTATTGAAGAGGAGGTTGAAAACGAATTAGATAATTTTGAACTTCCTACTGCTTACGGATTAGGTTTTACTACGGTTTTAAATAAAAGTTTTACATCAAGTTTCGATTATAAGAAATTATTTTGGAGTGATACAAGTCAAAAGTTAAATAATGAGCGGTATACAAATCAATCTATATATGCTTTTGGGCTAGAATACGAAGCGTCGAAGAATAAAATTAACTATTTTAACAATGTAAAATATAGGATAGGAGCCAACTATAATACTGGTTTTTTACAAATATCTAATCAACAAATAAAAAGTTACTTTCTGTCTGCTGGTTTAGGTTTGCCTTTAGGAAAGCATACGAGAAGTAATTTAAATATTTCGTATTCTTATGGAAAAGAAGGAACCTTAGAGCATAAATTAATAGAAGAAAATTTTCATAAGATTACTTTAAACTTAAACTTTGTAGGGAAATGGTTTGATAAAAGAAAAATAGATTAATTCAAATAAATTTAGCTTTTTAAACAGTAGAATTACAATCTTATAAGTACTTTTGGTGTAAAATATTTCTCTTTTGGATACCAACAATCAACAGTCTATAAATCTTAATAAATACATTAGTTCTTCAGGAATTTGTTCTAGAAGAGAAGCTGAGAAATTTATAAGTGAAGGTAGAGTTACTATCAATGGAAAACCTACTCAATTAGGAAATAGAGTAGCCAAAAAAGATGTTGTAAAATTAGATGGAACTGTTGTAAGACCTAAAGATACTGTTTTATACATCGCCTTAAATAAACCAGTTGGTATTGTTTCTACTACTGATGAAAGAGAGCCTGATAATATTATAAAACACATCAATTATCCTGAAAGGCTATTTCCAATTGGACGTTTAGACAAACCTTCTGAAGGGTTAATTTTCTTAACTAACGACGGTGATATTGTCAATAAAATCTTACGCGCAGGAAACAATCACGAGAAAGAATATTTTGTTTCTGTAAATAAATCTATATCAGATGATTTTATTCAAAAAATGGGAAATGGAATTCCTATTTTAGGAGTCGTTACTCAAAAATGTTTGGTAGAAAAAGTGAGTGATAAAATTTTTAAAATCGTTTTAACACAAGGTTTGAATCGTCAAATTCGTAGAATGTGCGAATATTTAGAGTATGAAGTTACCAAGCTGAAACGTACTCGAATTATGAATGTCGAGTTAGGCTATTTACAATCTGGCGATTGGCGAGAATTGACAGAAGAAGAGATGAAAGAAATCAATACAATGATTGCGACTTCTTCTAAAACCGAAGAAGCTTCAACAACAGCGCCAAAGCCAAAACAAGTAAAGTCTAAAAGAAAACAAGCACCTACTAAAAACGACTTCAATAAAAAAAGTGCATCTTTTAGGAAATCATCACCAAAAAGTAAAAGAAACAACTCGAGCTTTTCTTCCAAAAAGAAACGTTGGTAATCAGCAACGAATCGCAACCCTTTTTTTTTAAGTGAATAATTTTTCTTACAAGGGGTTTAAACCCCTTGTTAGTAGTATCTTTGCCGACAATGAAATTTGACTTAAAATTAACAGACCCAAAAAGTAAGGCAAGAGCAGGCGTAATAACTACAGATCATGGTGAAATAGAAACACCTATTTTTATGCCTGTAGGAACTGTTGGAACCGTAAAAGGAGTACATCAAACAGAACTTAAAGATGAGATAAATCCTGATATTATTTTAGGAAACACCTATCATTTATACTTGCGTCCAGGTATGGATATTTTAGAAAAAGCAGGTGGTTTGCACAAGTTTATGAATTGGGATCGTAATATCTTAACAGATTCTGGAGGCTACCAAGTGTATTCGCTTTCTGGAAGAAGAAAAATTAACGAAGAAGGTGTAAAGTTTAAAAGTCATATAGATGGTTCTATGCACTTTTTTACACCAGAAAATGTCATGGAAACTCAGCGTACAATTGGTGCAGATATCATTATGGCGTTTGATGAATGTACACCTTATCCATGTGATTATAATTATGCAAAACGCTCTATGCACATGACGCATAGATGGTTAAATCGCTGCATGAATCATTTAGAAACATTGCCCTTTAAATATGGGCATGAACAAGCATTTTTTCCAATCGTTCAAGGAAGTACGTACAAAGATTTAAGAAAACAATCTGCAGAATATATTGCAAATGCGGGTGCAGAAGGAAATGCAATTGGCGGACTTTCAGTAGGGGAACCAGCTGAAGAATTGTACGCAATGACAGAGATTGTTACAGAAATTTTACCAGAAGACAAACCTCGTTATTTAATGGGCGTAGGAACGCCAATAAATATTTTAGAAAATATTGCATTAGGTATAGACATGTTCGATTGTGTAATGCCCACTAGAAACGCACGAAATGGCATGTTGTTTACAGCACATGGAAGCATCAATATTAAAAATAAAAAGTGGGAAGACGATTTTTCTCCAATAGATGATATGGGCATTACTTGGGTAGATACCATGTATTCAAAAGCCTATTTAAGACATTTATTTGCAGCCAAAGAAATGCTAGGAAAACAAATTGCATCTATTCATAACCTTGGTTTTTATGTTTGGTTGACAAGAGAAGCTAGAAAACATATCTTAGCAGGAGATTTTAGAGAATGGAAAGATAAAATGGTCAAACAAATGGATAAGCGACTTTAAAATCCCCTTTGTCCTTTAGACATTTCCCCAAAGGAGAAAGTAGCGTTAGTTTAATAGAAACGAATATATAAGAAAAATAAAAAAATAAAATGTTACTTCGCAAAAGTCCTTCTTGGGGAAGGATTTAGGATGGGCTCTTAGCACAGTTTTATGAAAATTATAGATTGGTACATATTAAAACGATTTTTGGTAACATTTCTGTTTACCTTATTAATCTTAATTCCAATAGCAATAGCTATCGATGTTTCTGAAAAAGTAGATAATTTTTTAGAACATCCAAACCTGGGGTTAGAAGAAATTTTAAATGATTACTATTTAAATTTCATTATTTATTATACCAATACTTTTATGCCTTTGGCATTATTTATTGCCGTTATATTGTTTACGTCTAAACTTTCTAACAATACAGAAATAATTGCCATAACAAATGCGAAAGTCTCTTTTACACGCTTTTTGTATCCATATTTTATTGGAGCAACTTTAATCACACTAGTTTCTTTAGGAATGAACCACTATGTTGTGCCTAAGAGTAGTAAAGTAAGAAAAGCGTTTGAAAAAAAATATATAAGCAATACAAAACAAAAAAATGAGTTAAAATATATTTCCGATTTTAGCTTACAACTTACAGATAGTACTTATATTTTTATAAGAAGTTTTAATACAGAAACAAATTCTGGATATGATTTTACTTCGGAAACCTATGATGGTTTAGAGTTAAAATCTAAACTTTTTGCAGATAATTTAAGGTACAATACAAAAGACTCTACATTCGCTTTAACACGGTGGCGAAAACGCTTAATTTTTGAAAATAGAGACAGTATTTTTTCTGGCAATAAAATAGATACGGTGTTTAATTTTACACCTCGAGATTTAATTTATAAATCTGCATTTGCCCAAGAAATGCCAACCAATGAATTGGTTAAATTTATTGACCTTTCTAAAAAAAGAGGCGTTAAGAATTTAAATGCCTATTTAGTTGAGCTATACAAAAGAACAAGTTTACCAATAGCCTCTTATATTCTTACTATTATAGCTGTTGCTTTGGCATTTAGAAAGAGAAGAGGAGGTACTGGTGTAAATTTAGCCATAGGTGTTGGTATTATGTTTTTATATGTTTTCTTTATGAAAATTGGTGAGGTTTTAGGCTCTGTCGCAGGCGTAAACTCATTAAATTATGTATGGATTCCTAACATCATGTTTGGCAGTTTAGCTATTTATCTATACTTTAATGCAAGAAAGTAAAATAAAAAATTACCTCTTACTTCATCTCGTTGTTTTTATCTGGGGTTTTACCGCAATTTTAGGCGCTTTAATAACAATTGATGCAATTCCGTTAGTTTGGTATCGAATGCTTTTGGCTGTTGTGTTTATTGGCATTTATTTTCTGTTGAAGAAAAAATCATTTAAAATAGATGTTAAGGGACTCCTAAAATTTTTCTTTACCGGAATCGTAATAGCATTACATTGGATCTTTTTTTTTAAAGCAATAAAAGTATCTAATGTTTCAGTTGCTTTGGTAACCATGAGCACGGGTGCATTTTTTACATCTTTAATAGAGCCTGTTTTTTTTAAAAGAAAAATAAACGGAATAGAAATATTTTTGGGGCTGTTAGTTATTGCTGGTTTGTACATTATTTTTAATTTTGAAACGGAATATAAACTTGGTATTATATATGCTTTGATAGCCTCTTTTTCAGGTGCTGTATTTGCAGTTTTAAATGGTTTGTTTATTAAAAAATACCAAGCGGATACCATTTCATTTTATCAATTACTTTTTGGGGTTGTTTTTGTGAGTGTTTATCTATTGTTTAACAATGGCTTTTCTGCAAGTTTCTTCCAGATACCAATCTCAGATTGGTTGTATTTAGTGGTATTGAGTAGTATTTGTACAGCTTATGCTTTTATTGTTTCTGTAAAAATTATGAAATATTTATCTCCCTATACAGTCATGCTTACCATTAATTTAGAACCCATTTATGCCATTGTTTTAGCATTGCTTATTTTTGGTGAAAAAGAAAAGATGAGTAGTACCTTTTATCTAGGTGCTTTTATGGTACTCTTTGTGGTATTATTAAACGGAATTATAAAAAATAGTACTGCCATAAAAGGAAAGTTTCAACAAAAGTTAAAGCGAAAAAAGTAAATCTATTTTGCCTGAGAAAGTAAATTTTATAGTATGTTTGTCTTTACAAATAACTAAAATCAAAGCACTATAATATGGAATATTTAGAGTTTGAAATGCCAATAAAAGAGTTGCAAGATCAACTACAGAAATGTCAGATTATTGGTGAAGAGAGTGAAGTAGATGTTACCGCAACTTGCAAAAAAATAGAAAAGAAACTAGAAGCGTCTAGAAAGAGTATATATAAAAATTTAACACCTTGGCAACGTGTTCAATTGTCTAGACACCCAAATAGACCTTATACATTAGATTATATCAAAGCCATTTGTGGAGATAGCTTTATGGAACTTCATGGAGATAGAAGTGTAGGTGATGACAAAGCCATGATTGGTGGTTTGGGTAAAATTGGCGACCAATCTTATATGTTTATTGGCCAACAAAAAGGCTACAATACAAAAACACGTCAATATAGAAATTTTGGGATGGCAAATCCTGAAGGGTATAGAAAAGCCTTACGCTTAATGAAAATGGCAGAGAAATTTGGCATTCCTGTGGTTACCTTATTAGATACTCCAGGAGCGTATCCTGGTTTGGAAGCAGAAGAACGTGGTCAAGGCGAAGCCATTGCCAGAAATATTTTTGAAATGACCATTTTAAAAACGCCCATTATAACAGTTGTTATTGGTGAAGGAGCTTCTGGAGGTGCCTTGGGAATTGGAGTAGGAGACCGGGTTTACATGATGGAAAACACTTGGTATACCGTGATTTCTCCTGAATCTTGTTCTTCTATTTTATGGAGAAGTTGGGAATTTAAAGAGCAAGCAGCGGAAGCTTTAAAATTAACTGGAAACGATATGAAAAAGTTGAAGTTAATTGATGGCATTATAAAAGAACCAATTGGTGGCGCACATACAGATCGAGAAGGCGCTTTTAAAGTTGTTCAAAATCAGATTGTAGCTGCTTTTAACGAATTGAAAGATTTGTCAGAGACAGATTTGGTTGCCAAAAGAATGGAGAAGTATGCAAATATGGGTGTTTATAAAGAATAAGTATTCAACTACAGATAAATTAAAAAAAGCGAAATTCAGAATTGAATTTCGCTTTTTTTATGTTGTAAGTTTTGCTTGAGATCTTGCAAAAACTATCAATCTACTTTAGATCCCTAAAGAAGTAAAGACTTCCTTTAATTCTGGGTCTGAAGGTCGGGGTGCATTGGCATTTACAATATTTCCTTGAGGATCAATTAGAATAAATCTCGGAATAGAATTGATTTGATAAGCTTGTTGAAAAGAAAAATCTTGTCCTGCCCATAATTGAGTGCCTGTTAATTGTTTTGCTTTTACAAAATCTCTCCATTTTTTTTCAGCAGCTTCCCAAGAGCCACCACTTCTTCTAGATTCATCTGTAGAAAGACTAATGAATTCTATATTTTTAGTATGATACTCTTTTTCCAATTCTTTTAAATAAGGAATTTGTTGAATGCAAGGCCCGCACCAAGTTGCCCAAACATCTATATATACATATTTCCCTTTAAAAGCATCTAAAGACTTTTTGCCTCCTTTAAAATCAACATAGTTTTCAAATTTTGGTGAAGGAGTTCCTTTAGCCATTCCCTTATTACTCGCGTATGTTTGAGTAAAGTAATTCATCATTTGCGTAGTTTGTTGATTCGCCATGCTAACCAAAGAACTGTCTATATCTTGATAAGAGTTTAAGATACTATCATATCGTTTTTTAATAGCTTCTAATTTATTTTTAAACGCTTCTTCTTCAAGATCTAATAGTAAAGAAGGATTGCCAAGGTGCTGACTTTCTTTAATTTGCGCAATCATAAAGTTACTGTTTTCAGCTCCTTCTCCAGAGTACTTAAAACTTGTCATAAAATCTTCTGCATCTCCTGTTAATTGAAGATCGAAACCATTTTTTAAATAAATTGGCGCTCTTTTAGCATTGCTCGTTTGAAAGGTATAGATATCTCCTTTGGCTACTTTTAAAGTGTCTTTAAAAGTTCCGTCTTCATTTATTTGTATTGTTTTTATAATACCAGTTCTGCTAGCTACGGTTAAAACAGAATCTTTATTATTTTCTAACTTTCCTTGAAAAGTGATGTATTCTTTAGAATGTTCTTTTGTACAAGCACTCATGAGTACAATGGTAAAAAGAAGTAGGCTTAATTTTTTCATTTGAATAGATTGTTATTTGAAAATCAATCGCAAATATAGAATTTAATAGTTTTAAAAAATAGTTAAAATAAAACAACTTTACCAAGCGTAACCAACAGATAGGCCTATACCAATGGAGAGGGTTTCTTCTTGTATACCCGTTAAAAATGCAATTCCAGTAAATAAGTCTGCTGTGAAGTTTTTGCTTAAAAACCATTGATGTCCAATTTCTGCACCAACACTAAAAACAGTTATGCCATTTTTAGATCGATTGCTTAGATTTAAATATCCAGCACTCGGACCCGCATGAAATCCTTTTAAAGATTCATTTGTATCAAAATAGAATCTTTTTTTCTAAACCAACACCAAAACCTTTAAGGTCAGATTTAGAATAATAGAGTACTGAAAAAGTGGTAGATTGATTTTCTCTTTCTGAATATTCGAAACCGACATTAGCTATTCCAAAAGCCAAACCAAGCGGGTTCGCTTTAATAACTTTATTTTGTGATTTTATGCTTACTGTTGTAAAGATAAGCAGCGTGAAAAGTATCTTTTTCATAGGATCAATTTTATAGAGGTCAGTAGTTACTTATTAAAAACAATAATCAACTAACTATGTCTGGTTGAGCGCAGTCGAAACCTATATAAAGCAGACCAATAGTTCTCGATAGCTTTGCTAGCTACTTTCAATGAAAATACATTTTCATTTTAGTAATGCTACCATTGACGTAGCTTGTAAGTTACTGTTTTACAAATTATTAATATATGTCTGGTCGAGCGCAGTCGAGACCTTCTTTAACCTCTCGACTGCGCTCGAGGAGACATTAGGTCATTCCAATCGCTTGATAAAAATTTTTTTCTCGGGTCTCGAACGGACAATAACGAATAACTCAAACACTTAATAAACAGTATTTTAAAACTTGAATTTAGTGTGTATTTAACTACTGACCTCTAAAATTTTAAATCAAAAATAAAAAAAATCCCAAATTCTCATTTGGGATTTCTTAAATTTTAAGACTTTGTCTCTGTTCGAGATTCTTCTTTCTTTTTACCTTTCTTAATTTTGATGGTCAGTTTGTTTTCTTGCTCATCTAAATCCATAGTAATGGTATCGCCTTCAGAAAGTTTAGAATTTACAATCTCTTCTGCCAAGGCATCTTCAATATATTTTTGAATGGCTCTTTTTAGTGGTCTTGCGCCATATTTCTTATCAAAACCTTTGTCAGCAATATAATCTTTTGCTTTTTCACTTAAATTTAGAGTATAGCCTAAATCTGAAATTCTATGGAATAACTTATCTAATTCAATATCTATAATTGAGTGAATGTCATCTCTTTCTAGTGCGTTGAATATGATTACATCGTCGATTCTGTTTAAGAATTCAGGTGCAAAAGATTTCTTTAAAGCACCTTCAATAACAGATTTTGCATGCGCATCTGCTTGTTCTTTTTTAGACGAAGTACCAAAGCCAACACCACCACCAAAATCTTTTAGTTGACGTGCACCAATATTAGAAGTCATAATAATAATGGTATTTCTAAAATCGATTTTTCTACCTAAACTGTCTGTAATATGTCCGTCATCTAAAATTTGTAACAACATGTTAAATACATCTGGATGCGCTTTTTCAATTTCATCTAAAAGAATTACAGAATAGGGTTTTCTTCTTACTTTTTCTGTTAACTGACCGCCTTCTTCGTACCCCACATATCCTGGAGGTGCTCCAATTAAACGAGAAATCGCAAACTTCTCCATATATTCACTCATATCAATTCTAATTAAAGAATCGTCAGAGTCAAATAATTCACGAGCTAACACTTTTGCCAATTGCGTTTTCCCAACACCTGTTTGTCCTAAGAAAATAAAAGAACCAATGGGTTTGTTAGGATCTTTTAAACCCACTCTATTTCTCTGTATGGCTTTTACCACTTTGGTAACGGCAATATCTTGTCCTACTACTTTTCCTTTAATTAATTGAGGAAGTTCATGTAATTTATGGGTTTCTGCTTCCGCGACTCTATTTACAGGAATGCCTGTCATCATAGAAACTACTTCTGCAACATTGTCTTCCGTGACAACTTCTCTATTCAATTTAGAATCATCTTCCCATTGTTTCTGAGCAGAATCTAAGGCAGCTTCCATGTTTTTTTCATCATCTCTTAACTTTGCTGCTTCCTCATATTTTTGTCCGTTTACTGCTTTTGTCTTTTGATCGCGAATCACTTCTAACTGCGCCTCTAATTCTAAAACTTGTTTTGGAACCACAATATTTGTAATATGAATTCTAGAACCCGCTTCATCTAAAGCATCAATGGCTTTGTCTGGCAGGTACCTGTCTGTCATATATCTATTGGTTAACTTTACACAAGCTTCAATGGCTTCATCTGTATAATTTACATGATGATGCTCTTCATATTTACCTTTGATATTGTTTAAAATCTGAATGGTTTCTTCAACCGTTGTAGGGTTGATAATCACTTTTTGGAAACGACGTTCTAAAGCGCCATCTTTTTCAATATTCTGACGGTATTCATCTAAAGTGGTAGCACCAATACATTGTATTTCACCTCTAGCCAAAGCAGGTTTTAGCATGTTCGAAGCATCTAAAGAGCCCGTTGCACCACCGGCACCCACAATGGTGTGAATTTCATCAATAAAAAGAATGATATCTTCATTCTTTTCAAGCTCATTCATCAATGCTTTCATACGTTCTTCAAATTGCCCACGGTATTTTGTGCCTGCAACCAAACTTGCCAAATCTAAAGAAACCAATCGTTTGTCAAACAAAATTCTAGAAACTTTACGCTCTACAATTCTTAAAGCCAAACCTTCTGCAATGGCAGATTTACCAACACCAGGTTCACCAATTAACATTGGGTTGTTCTTTTTTCTTCGACTTAGAATTTGCGAAACTCTTTCAATTTCTTTTTGTCTGCCCACTACAGGATCTAGTTTGCCATTTTCTGCCAAAGCTGTTAAATCTCTACCAAAATTATCTAAAACAGGTGTTTTCGATTTTTTAATAGATTTTCCTTTTTGAGGTTGGTCAAACGGATTTGTTTTTTCTGATTCAAACTCATCGTCAGAAGGTGTTTCCGCGACAGGGTTATTTAGTAATTCAGCAGTATCATCTACATGTAATTGTTTGTACAAAGCTTTTGCTTCATCATAATTTACATGGTATTTCTGAATTAGTTTTGTTGTAGGATCATTTTCATTTCTAAGGATGCATAATAACAAATGAGCCGTATCAATAGACTCACTTTGATATAGTTTCGCTTCTAGAAACGTAGTTTTAAGCGCCTTTTCTGCTTGTCTTGTTAAATGCAAGCTTTTCTTTTCTGAAGTCTCTGTAAATGCAGGATTTACAGGATTCAGTTGTTCTAGTTTTTTTCGCAACAACGTAGTATCTACATCAAATGCAGTTAAGATCTCTATTGCTTTTCCTTCTCCTTTTCGAATCAATCCTAATATTAAATGTTCTGTCCCAATAAATTCATGCCCTAATCTTAGTGCTTCTTCTTTACTGAAAGCAATTACATCTCTAACTTTTGGTGAAAAATTATCGTCCATATTTTATGCTATCTTGTTGTAAATTTAGTCCTTTTTTTTTTGAATAATTACAAAAAAGGTGCCAAGGCTGAAAAACTGACAGTTTGACTTCGAATACAAGTTATAAAACTATTGAAAACCAGGCAAATAAAATAGTGTTAAAAATTATCAATAAATGTTGATAACTCTCTTCATTTCAGCGTAGAGAAATCTTTGTAGATACTAACAGAAATAGTATCTTGCCTTGTTTTAAAAAAATGACTTAATATTAATAGAATATATATATGGCAGACGGAGAAAAGTTAATTCCGATTAACATTGAAGATCAGATGAAAGCTGCGTACATCGATTACTCGATGTCAGTGATTGTTTCAAGAGCATTACCAGACGTAAGAGATGGTTTAAAACCAGTTCACAGAAGGGTTTTATTTGGAATGCACGAATTAGGAATTAAAGCGACTGGAACGTATAAAAAATCGGCAAGAATTGTTGGGGAAGTTTTAGGAAAGTATCACCCACACGGAGATACTTCTGTATACGATTCTATGGTACGTATGGCGCAAAACTGGAGTGTGCGTTATATGATGGTAGATGGGCAAGGAAATTTTGGTTCTGTAGATGGAGATTCGCCAGCGGCAATGCGTTATACAGAGGTTCGAATGCAAAAAATATCAGAAGACATGTTGGCTGATATTGAAAAAGATACTGTAGACCATCGTTTAAATTTTGATGATACCTTGCAAGAACCAACGGTTTTACCCACTCGTATTCCCAATTTATTGGTCAACGGAGCATCGGGAATTGCTGTGGGTATGGCAACAAACATGGCACCTCATAACCTCACAGAGGTCATCAATGGAACCATTGCTTATATTGAAAATAATGAGATTGAGATCGATGAATTAATGCAGCACATCACGGCACCAGATTTTCCTACAGGAGGCATTATTTATGGTTATGATGGTGTTAGAGATGCATTTCATACAGGTCGAGGACGTATTGTAATGCGTGCAAAAGCCATTATTGAAGAAGTAAAAGGACGTGAATGTATCATCGTTACAGAGATTCCTTACCAAGTAAACAAAGCAGAAATGATTAAAAAAACTGCTGAACTTGTCAATGATAAAAAAATAGAAGGGATTGCGAATATTAGAGATGAATCTGATAGAAACGGAATGCGTATTGTGTATGTTTTAAAACGAGATGCAATTCCTAACATCGTTTTAAATAAATTGTTTAAATACACGCAATTACAAACTTCTTTTAGTGTTAATAATATTGCCTTGGTTAAAGGAAGACCAGAGCAATTAAACTTGAAACAATTAATTCATTATTTTGTTGAACACAGACATGAAGTGGTGGTTCGTAGAACAGAGTTTTTATTAAAGAAAGCAGAAGCAAGAGCACACATTTTAGAAGGATTAATTATTGCGTCAGACAATATCGATGAAGTCATTAAAATTATTAGAGCTTCTAGCAATGCAGATGAAGCGAGAGAAAGCTTAATCGAGCGTTTCGAATTGACAGAAATTCAGGCAAAAGCCATTGTAGAAATGCGTTTGCGTCAATTAACTGGTTTAGAGCAAGACAAATTGCGTGCTGAATTTGACGAAATTATGTTGACAATTACAGATTTGAAAGACATTCTTGCCAATGAACCAAGACGTTATCAAATTATAAAAGACGAATTATTACTTATCAAAGAGAAATATGGCGATGAGCGTAGATCTATTATAGAATATGCTGGTGGAGACATGCGTATAGAAGATATGATTCCTGATACAAAAGTGGTGGTTACCATTTCTAATGCAGGTTATTTAAAACGTACAAATCTAGACGAATATAAAGTTCAGAATAGAGGAGGAAGAGGTCAAAAAGGTGCCACCACAAGAAATGAAGATTTCTTAGAGCATTTATTTGTAGGTACAAATCATCAATACATGATGTTTTTCACTCAAAAAGGAAAAGTATTCTGGATGCGTGTGTATGAAATTCCTGAAGGTGGAAAAAACACCAAAGGTAGAGCGATGCAGAATTTGATCAACATCGAACAAGATGATTCTGTAAAGGCATTTTTGGTAACACAAGATTTAAAAGACGAAGCCTATATCAACAGTCACTATGTAATTATGGCGACTAAAAAAGGACAAGTTAAAAAGACTTCTTTAGAGCAATATTCGAGACCAAGAACCAATGGTATCAATGCAATTACCATTAAAGAAGGTGATGAGTTGCTAGAAGCTAAATTAACAACAGGAGATAGCCAAGTAATGTTGGCATTGGCCTCTGGTAAATCAATTCGTTTTGAAGAAGCGAAAACCAGACCTATGGGAAGAACTGCTTCTGGTGTAAGAGGAATCACATTACAGCATGAAAATGATGAGGTAATTGGTATGATTGCTGTAAACGATATGGAAAGCAATATCTTGGTAGTTTCTGAAAAAGGATACGGAAAACGTTCTAAATTAGAAGATTACAGAGTAACCAATAGAGGAGGTAAAGGTGTAAAAACGTTGAATATTTCAGAAAAAACGGGTAACTTAGTGGCCATTAAAAATGTAGATGATTCTAATGATTTAATGATTATTAATAAATCGGGGCTTACCATTAGAATGGCTGTAGAAGATTTAAGAGTGATGGGACGCGCAACACAAGGGGTTCGTTTGATTAATATTAAAGATACAGACAGTATTGCTGCCGTAGCCAAAGTGATGCATGAAACCGAAGAAGATGCGGATGAATTAGAAGATGGCACGGAAATTGAAAATGATTCAAATGAAAATCAAGAATAAAAATTAACTTAAAACGTATACAATGAAGAAACAAATATTAGTACTTTCTATAGGTTTAATGTCTGTAATGGCATTTGGTCAAAAGAAAGAAATAAGAAGCGCAGAAAAAGCGATTAAGAATAAAGATTATACAACAGCATTAAATACTGTAAACGCATTAGATGGAATGTTAGCTGGAATGGATGCGAAGTATAAAGCAAATTATTATTTCTTAAAAGGACAGGCTTTAGCAGGTAAGAATGACTACGAGGGTGCAGCTAACTCTTTCAATAATTTGTTTTCTTATGAAAAGGAAATTGGAAAACAAAGATATACAAAAGAAGCGCAACCAATGTTAAACGAACTGATTCAAAAGGTATCTAACTTAGCAATCAAACAGTACAATACAGACAAAAATTATAAAGATGCAACTAAAAACTTTGCCTTAACCTATAAGTTAAGTCCAACAGATACCTCTTTTTTATACAATGCCGCTGTAAGTGCTTCTTTAGATAAAGACAATGATACTGCTTTAAAATACTTTAAAGAATTAAAAGAAGTGGGGTATACAGGTATTACAACTCAATACCTTGCCGTGAATAAGGTCTCTGGTGAAGTAGAAAATTTAGGTTCTAAATCTAATAGAGATACCATGGTGAAATTAGGACAGTATACATCTCCTACCCAAAAAACTTCTGAGTCTAAGTACGCAGATATTGTAAAAAATATTGGATACATTTTAGTAAACCAAGGAAAAACGGAAGAAGCTATTGTGGCATTACAAGAAGCAAGAAAGTCGAGTCCAAAGGATGTAAATTTAATATTGAATGAAGCACAGTTGTATATCAAGCTTGATGATATGGAGAAGTTTGGTGCTTTAATGGAAGAAGCAGTAAAGTTAGATCCTACAAACCCTACCTTATTTTTTAATCTAGGAGTTGTAAATGCGAATGAAAATAAAACGGAAGAAGCAATTGGTTATTATAAAAAAGCCATTGAGTTAGATCCAAATTATGGAGATGCTTATATGAATTTGGCTGTTGCAATGCTTTCAGCAGAAAAAGCAATTGTTGAAGAAATGAATAAAAACCTATCAAACTTCAAAAAATACGACGCTTTACAAGACAAGCAAAAAGCTTTGTATAAAAAAGCGTTGCCTTTTTTAATAAAAGCAGATAGTTTGAATAGAAATGAAGGCACTGTAAGGTCTTTACTAAATATTTATGATACGTTAGAAATGGAAAAAGAAGCAGACGCTTTAAGACCAATATATAAAGAAATGAGAGCTGGTAATTAATCTTATCACTTTCGTAAAAAAAACCGAAACTTCATCGTTTCGGTTTTTTTATATCATTTTTTTAATGACCCTTAATGTATGTGTGTGTTTTTGCAGGTCTGTATTAAAGATGCCACTATGGTCTAAGGTATCTATTCTTACTTTTCCATAAGAATGAATAATATGATAATCATTCAAAATAATGCCTACATGCATAATTTCACCTTCCTCGTTATCAAAAAAAGCCAAATCTCCAGGTTCACTTTCTTCAATAAAACTTAACACTTCGCCTTGAGTAGCTTGTTCTTTTACATCCCTTAACAGACTATATCCACAGAGTTTGTAGACCATTTGCGTAAAGCCAGAAGCATCAATGCCAAAAGGCGTTTTTCCTCCCCATACATACGGCGAATTTAAGTACGTAAAGGCAATTTTTAAAATTTCATGCTTAGCTAGTTTTCCTTCAAAAACTGAATTTTCATAGGTGTACTTTTGATGTTCCAAAAAGAATTCGCCATTTTGTAATAATGGCAATTCAGAGCCAATTGCAATCGTGGTAAGCTCGTTTTTTTTATTGGTCACAAAATCTAGAATTTCACTAGAATATCGAGGAGTTTCTTTTACGATAGAATGATAAAAATTTGCTGTAATTTCTACATACTGCTTATTGTCTATAAATCCTTCAAAATGATCAAAAGTCAAACGGATTTTACTCCAGTTTTTTTCTTTTTCGAGCACTTCAAAATGTTCTCCAAAAAGTAGCTGACTAATCATTTCAGATTGGTCAGCCTTTGCAGCTCTTAAAGGAACCATACTTAAATTACAAATGCCAAAAAGCATAAATAGAGACAGATTTTAAATTCGTTCTATAACCATGGCACTAGCGCCACCGCCACCATTACAAATTCCTGCAGCACCAATTTTCGAATTATTTTGTTTTAAAATAGACGTCAATGCAATAACAATTCTTGCTCCAGAAACCCCTAACGGATGCCCTAACGACACTGCACCACCATTTACATTTACGTTCTCGTCTGTAATATTTAACAACTTCATATTTGCCAAACCAACTACAGAAAAGGCTTCGTTTAATTCAAAATAATCAACATCATCTATAGCAATATTTGCCTTTGCCAACGCTTTTGGCAATGCTTTTGCAGGAGCCGTTGTAAACCATTTTGGTTCATGTGCAGCATCTGCATAGCCTCTAATTTTTGCCAATGGTGTTATGTTTAATTCCTTGGCTTTTTCTAAAGACATTAAAACCAAGGCAGCACCACCATCATTAATGGTAGAGGCATTGGCTGCAGTAACAGTACCTTCCTTTGTAAAAGCCGCACGTAAAGTTGGAATTTTTTCCATCTTTACATTTGTATATTCTTCATCTTCCGAAAAAATAATTGGATCTCCACGTCTTTGCGGAATTTCTACCGGCACAATTTCATCCGCATATTTTCCTTCGCTCCACGCTTTTGCAGCTCTTTTATAAGATTGAATTGCAAAATTATCTTGGTCTTCTCTAGAGAAATTATATTCTGTAGCACAGTCATCTGCACAAACGCCCATAGCAACCTTTTCATAAGCATCTACTAAGCCATCTTTTTGCAAGCCATCTTCCATAGTAATGGAACCAAATTTAGTACCACTTCTTGCATGTTGGTAATGCGGAATCGCACTCATGTTTTCCATACCACCTGCTACAATAATATCTGCATCTCCTAAAGCAATGCTTTGTGCAGCCAACATGATGGCTTTCATTCCTGAAGCACACACTTTATTAACGGTAGTACAAGGCACGGTATCTGGGATGCCCGCATAGATGGCAGCTTGTCTTGCCGGTGCTTGTCCTAAGCCTGCAGAAACTACATTTCCCATAAAAACTTCTTGTACCATCTCTGGCGCCAAGTTGATTTTATCTAAAGCTCCTTTTATAGCAATAGCGCCTAATTTTGGTGCTGGTATAGCAGATAAACTTCCCATAAAACTTCCAATAGGTGTTCTTGCAACAGAAACAATTACGACTTCTTTCATATAATATATTGAGTTTATTTTAGTGTAAGATTGTCTGCTAAATTAATCTTTTTTAATCAATTTTTATAGGATTGTTTGGGTTGAATTTTCGACCTAAACTTTTTTGCACTAAGTTTGTGCTAGCAAGATGATAAATATGAGCAAACTAGTAAATAAACTGTATCAAAATAACACCATCATTTTTAAAGTAATTTTATTTATAATTACCACGGTTGCGATTGTTTATTTGTTTCCAAAAGGAGGGCAATTTAAATATGATTTCGACAATGGTCAACTATGGAAATATGACAACTTATACGCTCCATTCGATTTTGCAATTCAAAAATCTGAAGAAGAAATCACCGCAGAGAAAAAACAAATTGAAGCAAATTCAAAATTGTATTTTACCTACAATTCTTCCGTAGTACATCAAGTTAAAAACAATTTTGAAAGAAGGGTAAATTCTTTGCCTGTAAGTGATTCTTTAACCGCAAGGCAAAAATCTAATTTTATTAGAAAGGGACTCAATATTATTGACAAAGTTTACAAAGTAGGCTTTTTAGAAGTGGTGAGTCAAGATAAAGTAGTCAATAAAGACGAATTTGTTTCGATTCGGGTAGATAACGAGGTCAAAGACATTCCTTTTAAAAATCTATTCAATTCGAATGATGTACTAAAAATAATTACCCAGAATTTAGATGAAAATTTTGAGGTGTACGGAACCAAACAAATTTTTACTATTTTAACGGAGGTCATCAAACCTAATACTAGGTACGATGCTGATTTTACCGAGAAAGTTATTGCCAACGAAATCAATAACATTTCCTATACCAAAGGAAAAGTGTCTGCAGGAGAATTGATCATCTTAAAAGGAGATATTGTTGGTGGCAAAAAACTAGCGATTTTAAGTTCCTTAAAAAGTGAATCTGAATCTAAAATCTGGACAGAATCTAATTACAATTGGATTATTTTAGGGTATACAATTCTTGTCGCATTGGCATTACTGATGCTATTACTATTTCTGAAAAAAAACAGATTAGACATTTACAACAATAACAACAAAGTTACTTTTATATTTTTCAACGTGTTCTCGATGATTTTTATACAAACGTTGGTGATAAAATACAATTCAGACTATTTGTACGTAGTTCCTTTAAGTGTGTTGCCCATCATTTTAAAAACCTTTTTTGATGCCCGTTTGGGTTTGTTTACCCATGTGCTTACGGTGTTGCTATTGGGCTATGTGGTTCCGAATAGTTTTGAGTTTATATATTTGCATATTATTGCAGGAATTGTCACTATTTTATCGGTTTCAGATTTGTACAAAAGAGCCAGTTTGTTTATCTCTGTGGCACAGATTACAGGAATTTATATGATTACCTATTTTGCATTTTCAATTATCAAAGAAGGAAATGCTTCGCAAATAAACCTAGATTATTTTATGCTTTTTGCGGCCAACGGATTGCTTTCTTTTCTAGCGGTTATTCTGATTTATATGTATGAAAAAATATTCGGTTTGGTGTCTGATGTTACGCTGTTAGAACTTTCAAATACAAATTCTAAATTACTTCGTGAACTTAATGAAAAAGCACCAGGTACTTTTCAACATTCCATGCAAGTTGCCAATTTAGCAGAAGCCGCGGCAAATGAAATAGGCGCCAACTCGATGTTGGTAAGAACTGGTGCCTTATATCATGATGTTGGGAAGATGATAAATCCGATGTATTTTACAGAAAATCAAACCACGGGAGTGAATCCACACCATGAATTGTCTCCAAGAGATAGCGCCAAAATTATTACAGATCATGTGATTAAAGGCGTAGAGATTGCAAAAAAATACAATTTACCCGATAGAATTATAGATTTTATTCGAACGCATCATGGAACCAGTACTGCGTATTACTTTTATAGGAAAGAGAAAGAATTGAATATAGACACCGAGGTAGATATTAAAAAATTTCAGTACAAAGGTCCCAATCCCTTTTCAAAAGAAACGGCCATTTTAATGATGTGTGATGCTGCTGAAGCGGCGTCTAAAAGTTTAAAAAAACCTACCGCACAATCCATCAGTGATTTAATTGATAAAATTGTAGACAAACAGATGGCAGACAACCAGTTTTTAAATGCAGATATTACGTTTAAAGAGATCGAAATTATCAAAAAAGTTATCAAGAAAAAACTCCTAAATATTTACCATTTACGAGTGGAATATCCAGAGTAAATAAAAGATAAAAAAAATTGAAAAACATCTTGCGAATTTGTAAATGTAATACTACATTTGCACTCGCAATTTTAAAGAAGTGCGTACAAGTTCAAAAAAAATAGGAGAGGTGCCAGAGTGGTAATGGAGCAGATTGCTAATCTGTCGACGGGTAACTGTCGCCAGGGTTCGAGTCCCTGTCTCTCCGCAATTTTTAATTATTTCGGCGTGTGGTCTCTCAATTTTAGTTGAGAAAACACATACCACTTACACATTTTCGGGGTGTAGCGTAGCCCGGTCATCGCGCCTCGTTTGGGACGAGGAGGTCGCAGGTTCGAATCCTGCCACCCCGACACAGTTGGTCGTAACAACTTAAAAATTACGGGCTCTTAGCTCAGCTGGATAGAGCACCTCCCTTCTAAGGAGGCGGTCGAAGGTTCGAATCCTTCAGGGCTCACCAAAGCGGGGATTTCGTCAAAAATGATGGAATCCTCGCTTTTTTTATTTCCTTTATTCCTTAGTATATAAGGGTTTAGAGAGAAAAATGAATTTACACGAGTGGTTCGAACTTGATCCAATTCCCTATTATAAAAGATTCCATCAGGAAACAGCATTTTCTGAAAAATTTTCCTATTCTCGAAATTGGATGATTCCCATAATAGCAAGGGGTCTTGGCATATTTTGAGGGTTAAATTTAATACCTTTTTAAGGTTCGAACTATATCCTCCGGTTTTATTTAATTGTTGTTCGATTTCAAAATATTCTTTTTGGTATTTTGGTCTGAATTTGTCATAAATGTTGCGGTCTATCTCCCCAATGGCAAAACGCTCCTCTATGGTATCCAGTTTCTTTTTTATATCGTTTAAATTACCCTTTAAAGCATTTGCACTCTGCATTTTCGATTTAAAAAAGACCGTAATTTGTTCCTCTAATTGTACTTTTAATACTTCAAGTTCTTCTTTATCTACATGAAATACAGCTATAGCTTTTTTAAATAGCTCGTGCATTGCTTTGGCACTTCGGTTTACTTTACATCCCCTAGTTCTGCATTTGTAATAGTATAACCCTTTCTTCTTAACAAGGTAGCCCGTAAGCGCCTGTTCGCATTTACTACATTTTGTAAACACTTTCAAGGGCAGATTGTCGTTTTCTTTATCATGAACAAATCCATGTATGCGCTTCTCTTTTCTGATATTATTGACTTCCAAAAATAATTCCTTTGAAATTAATGACTCATGATGACCATTAATAACTTGACCAGGTATCATTCTACTGGTAATTAATCCGCAATAAAATGGATTCAAAAAAAGCTTGTTCAGACGTTTATCTGAAATCTTAATTCCCATTTTGTTTAATTTTCTTGCGATTTCGGCATTGGGTAATTGACTATAGGCTTTCCATTCAAAAGCTTTTTTCAAAAGTTTTCCTTCTTCATTGACTATCAGTTTTCTCTCTGTAGCCCTGCCTTTGTTTAAGTCTTGATAACCACGTGGAACAGACCATAACCAATAACCCTTTAGTAGCAACTCTTTCATGCCTGTAACCACCTTGTCTTTCCTCAATTCGTTATCCATTTGCCCAAAAAGGAAAAGTATTTTTTGTTGAAATGAACCTGCGGGCGTTGTTGGATCAAGTTCTTGTGTTACCGCGAGAGTAATAACACCGTACTTTTTCAATAGCTCATCAGCAATCAAAGCACCAGCGATTCCTGAACGGGAAAAACGCTCATAAGAGTAAACTATGATGTAATCTATAGTTTTATTTCGCTTTACGAATGCAAGCATCCGCATAAACTCCTTGCGATCATCTGTTTTAGCAGACTCGTAAGTTCCTCCAAAATAATCAATAATAGTTAGGTTTCGTTTTTCTGAGTACAACTCACAGTGCTTTTTCTGAGATGCCAGACTTGTGTTGTTCTCCTGATCAGCGGATGATACTCGAGTATATATAACGGCGTTATTTCCTTTTTCAAATCCCTTTGGAACTGGTGCAGCAAATTGTCGAAAAATGGCTAAATCATTCATAGTTGCAAATACTTAATATAACTACTAAATATACGAATTAAGCGTCAATTCTGAAAACTTTAAATCTAAAAAACATCATCTTTCTCCTTTAGGATGATCTCTAGTATAAGCAAAGCAAATGTTTCTGCACTCTTGATAAGTTTGTGATATTTTTCTTCAGATATATTTCTAAATTTGGGAATACTCCTTATCTTTTCAATTGGGAGTCTTATTTTTACTCTCTCTGTGGCTTGCTGTATATCTTCTTTACGGGGCGTTTCCATAGGTTAAAATAGTGTCGTATCACTGCTCCGACTAACACCAGAGCAATAATGTCATTTACACAAACCTATTTTTTTTACAACATACTGTATTTTAATAGATATAAATGACTGTATTTGTCATGTATTGTCTAGTTGATGCTCTTAAAAATATATATCTTATGAGACTCTGAACCTCGATTTAATGGCAATTCCTTTTTTAATTTTTCGGCACATTTCCTTGAATAGGATACATTCTTAATCGATAATAAAGGGATACTCTTCAAGAAAAAGAGCCTCTGAAATTTTTTTAAAAGAATCTACACAAAACCGCTACTCTTATTTTGTGTACACTCTTTTTAGCGGATGGATTCTTTCATTATATAGAACTAAAACTATTGGATTTTAAATAGAAACCCAACCCCTTCATTTTCTGAACCAAATTCTCGGCAAATCCTTCTCGGATCTTTGTTGAAGAATTCTTAAAAATGAAAGGATTGGCTCGAACCATTTTAAGGGGTTTATAATAGATGGCGCCTTGGTTGTTTTTCGGGGCATCGAAAAACAAGCAGGGCCTAAGCACTTCTAGTTAGAACATCTCTGTTTCAATCGCTTAACTTCCCGTACGCTCATTTTACAAATGTGTTCAAAAGAATTGCTAATGCCCTTATGGAACTTGTAAAGACTACACAAGTTTTAGAAAAAAATAAGGTTTCTACTTCCTTGAAAACCAAAAGGCCTGCCTGTCGGCAGTCAGGTTTTACTACGTCGCAGACACTCCTGATTTTTTCCGAAAAGTCTTGACAAAACCCACGTCATCTATTGTGCTATGCACGAGAGAAATCGAATAAAACACCCCTTAAAATTTAATTCAGTTTAAACCAAAACAGGGGAATTATAAATCTTTTAAATTTTATATCATGAGTACATTAAAAAACAAAGTACAGTTCATCGGAAACGTTGGGCAAGACCCAATTATTACAAATTTGGATAGCGGTAAAAAAGTAGCCCGTTTGTCAGTAGCCACTAATGAGAACTATAAAAACTCAAAAGGCGAAAAACAAACCGATACCAATTGGCACACTATTGTGGCATGGGGTAAAACTGCTGAGATCATTGAAAATTACGTAACAAAAGGCAAGGAGATTGCCATTGAGGGCAAATTGACTTCAAGAAGTTACGAGGACAAAGAGGGCGTAAAACGTTATGTAACCGAAGTGGTTGTAAGTGAAATATTACTATTAGGAAACAACGGGTAAACAAAAAGGAAGGGGGGCAATCATCATCAAAATTGTTGCCCTCTTTTTCATTATAAACTTAAAACAGCAAACAATGAAAGTACAAGTTAACGAAATAAAGATTAGTTACCGAGAAAAAATAGGAATTGCGCAATCTCCGACTATTAAAAGTTCAAGGGATGCAGCAACCCTAATTTATAAAAATTGGGATGAAAATACCATCGCTTTGTATGAATCTTTTAAGGTAGTATTGCTCAATAACTCCAATAAAACAAAAGGCATCTACCCATTGTCTTCGGGTAGTATCACAGGTACATTGGTAGACATCCGCATCTTATTTGCCATTATTTTAAAAACCCTTTCTGTGGGAGTTATTTTAGTACATAACCACCCTAGCTGAAAATTAATCCCGAGTGAATCTGACCGAAAATTGACCGCTAAAATAAAAAATGCTTCTAAACTTTTTGATGTAAAAATTTTAGACCATTTGATTTTAGCACCTAATGGTAGTTACTATAGTTTTGCCGATGAAGGTATTTTATAATAGAATTTATCAAAAACGACAAATATGATCTATTTAAATTATAACAATCTTGATGCAGAAACACAAAACCGTTTGCTTTCAGTTTCTAAAAAAGATATTGAAAATACATTTGGAAATGATTTGAAAACCTATGCCAAAAAATAGTACATTAATTATGATGTTTTGTTGGAAGAAGAGGCACTACGAAATTTATATAATTACGAGTATGTATTCAATATATAACATAAAAACGTCTTCAAAAATTGAAGGCGTTTTATCTTTTTTGGTTCAAATTTTCTATTTTTATTTACACCTCATAAGAAAGGGCTATTTTGTTTGTGTAGATAGAGAAGAAGACGTTTGTATAGGCGATGTGGACGATTACGATGATGGTAACGACTATGAAAATAAATAGCAAATTGAATTCTTAAAAAGGAAGTGTTTTTACGCACCTCCTTGACTTCTTTTCTTTGGGTTTTGCGGAGACAAGAAAAGAAGCAAAAGAACTCCGCTTGGACTGAATATTATTCTATTTTACCCTCAAACAATTCGTGGAATTTTTGTTGCAGTATTTTTTTATCGGGTAATTTTGTTTTGTATTCAGAAACCATTGTTGGCGACAAACTTCTACTCATTGCATATTCTACCACTTCACTATCCTTATCTTTACAAAGTAAAATTCCGATACTTGGGTTTTCGTTGGCTCTTTTCACATCCCTATCCAAAACTTCTAAATAAAAATTAAGCTGTCCTAAATGTTGTGGTTTGAATTTATCTGATTTTAGCTCAAATACAGCAAGACATTGTAAAGCTCTATGATAAAATAAGAGGTCTATAAAAAAATCGTTATTGCCTACCTGCACTTTGTATTCTTCTCCAATAAAAATAAAATCTTTTCCTAATTCTAAAATAAAATTTTTCATCTGCTTTATAAGTCCTTTTTGCAAATCACTTTCGTTATGGGATTCGTGCAGGTTTAAAAAATCAAACACATAACTGTCTCTAAAGGTATTGGATATACTTTCTTTAATTGCTCTCAACGGTGTTGAGAGTTTTGAGTTACCTATCATGGTCCGTTCAAAAAGACTTGACGATATTTGCCTATCCAGCTCACGGTAACTGTAATTTTCCTGTTTTGATAATTTAAGGTAAAACGCGCGTTCTTCATTCGTTTTGCATCGTGAAAAAATTGCCAAATTATGAGACCAACTGATTTCTCTCGACAGTGTTGAGAGTTTTGGGAAATCTTGATAGGTTTCATAAAACTGCTTCATTCGCCACAGGTTTTTATCAGAAAAACCTCTAATATGTGGTTCTTTTTGTTGAATATAACTAGCTAATTCTGATACGACTGACTTCCCCCATTCCGATTGTGCTACTTTAAGTGAAATATGGGAACCAATCTTCCAATAAAGGCTAATGAGTTCTGTATTTACTGCTTTTACAGCATGGTTTCGAGAAACTTTAATAAGCGTAATAATATCTGTAAATCTTTTGTCCATGGTGATGCTTGATATATAGCGAAATTAAAAAATTTCATTTATTGATGTTTTTTAATTCTTTGATTCTTGTGCTCCAAACTCAAAACTCACTTTTTCAGTTTGCCCGAAAGTATCTTCCACATAGACATCAAACTGATGATTTTGTTTGGATTCTGCTTTGTAATACAATCTAAAATTTCGATGTTCAATGGCGTACAGATCATTTGGGACTGAAAGGTGCATATTTTCTAAAAACAATCGCCCTTTTCCCTCATTTTGAAAAAATCGAATTTTATATATCGCTTCCTTATAATTCCCCGCTGTCTCCAACGTGCAACGGATTTCCACCGTTCCGTTTTCTGGAACGTCTGAAGGGATTGGTAAATGCGTTAATTTGAACGTGTAGGCTTGTTGAATCTCTAATGTTTCATCCTTGCAAGAAATAGCCATTATTAAAATTAATACAAGCCCAATAATTGAGTTGGTTTTCATTTTTTTCATTTTTAAATTAATTTATAAAGATGCGTGTGCCTATACCAAACTGTGATCGCCATTTGGATAAACCACTTTTAGGCAAATAGGTTATTTCCGAAAAGCCAAACAATACCCAACGGTTGGACAAGTACGTTTCCAATGAAAGCGTTGCATTACCACCATAGACAAATCCCGAAGTATTTTTAAGGGTTGCTCCGTCTTGTAATAATGCGGTATTTTTATTGAAGACCTCATAACCCGCTACTCCCGATATACCTACATATACTAAAACGCTTTTGCGATGGTTACTCAATGCTTGCAAAAAATATCCGATGTTTCCGTTATAGTACTCATAGGGCAATTGCCCTTTTTTATAATCAAAAGTTTTATGCTGGTATTCCATTCCAAACTTCCAATAATTACCTGATGCCGTATTTGATACTATGGCTAATTGAAAACCGAAATCTTTATCCATCGTACTAATTGATTTCATCGGAATAGCTCCTGATACTTGTATTCCTATTTCGTCTCCCAATAGACGTTGTGCTTGTATAGGGCTTATCAAAAGTAAAAGCCCTATCATAATTATTATTCTTAGTTCCATCGCAACTGTAGTTTTTCAATGGTTTCTACTTGTATCAAATCTTTATTCTCTAATTGAAATGTTTGGTGTCTGCCACCATTTTTTTCAAACACATCGACCACTAATAATTTGTCATTAGGTAAGGTGATCTTACCTAAACAGAACACCGAGTGTTCTTTACTTTTACCCTGTATTTGCCCAAGGGAATGATATACACGGACAGGTTGTAGCTGTTTTTCTTGCATAGCTGTTTTTTTCAATAGCTTTTTATCCACAATTTTAAAGATGATAAAATCTACTTCAAAAGGGACGCTGGAACGATTTTTTAATGCTGTATGGAAATACAATAAACCTTTTTCTACATACAGTCCCTTTAAACGAAACTGAATGCTTGCTTTTTTAGAACCGATATGATGAATGCGAGTACGGTTATTCCGATATATGGATTCCATTATCAAATCCACCAAACGAGGAGATTCTCCTGCTAATTCTCTAAATAATACGGTTTGTTTATTGGGGTGTTTACGAGCATCTTTCATAATTGCCTCGTTCATATCAATATTCAGTTTTTCAGGCTCATCTGCATATTTGACGTTGAATGTGTAAAAACTGCCGTCTTCACAAATCACTGTGAGGTTGGTTTCAGCAGTAAAATGTTCTTTTTTGGCTTTTATACGCAATACATTTTCAGCTTGTTTCGCTTTTCCTGCAATCAAATTGTTACTGCCTAAATCCACATAACGGATAGGAGAAGCAAACAGCAAATGTGTTGTTTTGTGGAAACTGATTTCCAATCCGAACGGAACAATCATTTGTTGATACGAAAAGGGTTGACTCCATCCTCTAAATAAATCACTAGATGGTTTTTCTTGTGCGATTGCACTTTGACCTATCATGATTAAAATCATAAGTGCTTTTAAATTATTTTTCATTTTTTCTGGTTTAAAAAGTTATTGAATTTCTGAAAGCAGTAATACACTATGTCCTGCTTTTACTTTGATTTTTATATGTTGAATTTTCTTTTTTAGGTAGTTGGATGTTCCTTGTAATACTCCTTTTCCCATATCAGTCAGTAATTGCTCAGAAGCAGAATTATTAAGCGAAAAGGCAGTGCCTGAGGCAGTACCTAAACTTAACAATACTTCTTTCACTGCATTTTGTTCCAAAGTACCAGGAACTAAAACTCCTTTTTGTCCGTCTAAATCATATACTTCCAATTGTACAGGCACTAATAACCCTCTGTATTGTATTGATGTAATGGTTAATAGCAAACGATTCCCTTGTAGTTTAGGGCTTGCCGTAAAAATGGTTTGAGCTGGTACAACCACATTGGCGACTTGTATCGGTTCTAACAATCGAATAGGGACGCTTTCACCTTGTACAATTTCCATGGTTTGATGTACACAGGCTTTTATGGTGTTGCGTTGGGTTTCTTGTACCAACCCTACTACAGTGTTAAAAGATTGCCCATTATTCCAACGACCATTTTGTAAACTTGATACCACCAATTCTTGATGCTGTTGTACTGATTTAATCTGTATCTTTCGGTGTTGTCCGTTTTGTACAGGTGTTCCTTTTACTGTAGTTTCTTGTGTAGTTGCGGGTAAATATTTTGAAGCCATTTGATACGACTTTTCCAACAATGCCAACTGACGTTCTTCTTGATTCACCACATCATTTTTAGAAGCTACTTGTTTTTTCAATGCCTCAATTTCTTCTTGTAAAGCTTTGGTTTGTGACGTTTCGTTGGTGTAAAAGTTATCCAAAGTTTTATGTATATTTTGATACGCCGAAACAGAAGCTCCAATGTGATTCCTAGCCGATGACGGTGTATGTCGATTGGTTTTTGACATGGGTTTCTGTATCGTATCATTTTGAAATAAATCGGATAGACTAGCCATCGCTTGTCGTTTTCGTTCTTGCTCCTCTACTAATTGTTGCTGTTCGTATGCCGATTGTTTATCGTCTAATAGCCCTGCACCAGTTGCCTGTGGAATAGATACATTCATCCCTTTATTTGTGGTATGTCCTGTTTTTTTATGAGTATCAGGAGCAAATAATACATACATCACGCCTATAAATAGCAGCGAAAGTGCTGTATATACAAACAATTTCTTATGCTTCTCCTGGAGTTTTATAGGACGTTTCTCTCGATTTTCTTTTTGATTATTTTTCATCTGTTTAAAATTTTATAATTATTAATGCTTTTTTTAGGTTTCAAAAAATACCATTCCAACGACCCAAAGAGTTAGTGCTACATAACCTATAAAGAGTAGCCATAACAACACTTTACGCTGTCTGGGCGGTAGGGTTTTACATTGTTTTTGTAACCAATCAGTTATTTTTTGTTTGCTACTCATTTTTTTAATTTCCTTCCCTTGGTAAGGGTCATCGCTTTATGGTTTGCAAATTTTTATTGACTAACACTCGAAAATTTTCAATAGTAAAGCCTTGTGGATTGTTGTCTGAACGTACCGAATTGATTAATTGGCAAGAGGTCACCAAACTCCGTTGGGTTTTATTACTGGCTCTGATAATCCATTGTTTGGCATATAACACCATAGCATACGGATAGGTATCAAAATTTGTTTGAATACTATCTATAACAATCCGTTGGTGAATGTTGCCCGAAATCATACGGTTATAGTAGCCTTTTTCCGAAAGATCTTTGTAATAGTCAAAGGCACTTCTGTCTGCCATAAACAAGGCTCTTTTAATATTTGATTCGATGGCTTTATTATCTGGGGCAAGGGTAAAAAACAACTCATGAAATCGACGAATATGTTCTCGGGCTTCTACTGGACGGTTTAATGAGGCATCTTGTGACAACGCCAGCATTAACGATTTTCCTTTGTCCAGTACGTAGATCTTTTGGCGTTGTGCTTCGGCAAATTGGTAAGAGCTGAATACTACATATCCTACAATTCCTGCACACAATACCACAAACAGCATGCTCAACAAACGAATTTGTTTAAAGCTACTTTCTACCGTAGTTAGCGTCTTAAATTCAATATTTTTCTTCATTATTTTATGGTTTTAATCTTCCTCTAATATTCCCCGTAGCTGCACCTGCTCCAGCACCTACCATATTGCCTGCTTTTTTGGAAGATTGATTGATATTTCTATGATAATTGCCCATACCTCCAGCTTGTATAATCCAATTGGATACCGTGGGAATGGTGAAGTAGCCAATAATTCCAATCAACATAAATACGGTATAGACCGTATTGGAATCATCAGGAATATAATCGGGATCTGACAAGGCTTCGATATCCTTAGTTAACATCAATACTTGAATTTTACCTAGCATCGCTCCGAATAGATTAGAAATGGGTAACCATAAATACACACTGATATAGCGATTAAGCCATTGTATCAATGTGGATTGAAATCCATCCCACACGGAAATCGCAAAAGCTATCGGTCCTAAAATGGATAAGACCACCAGAAAGAAAGTGCGAATGGTATCTATGATTAAAGAGGAAGCGTGAAAAATAAGTTCTAACAACGATCTAAAAGCATCCTGAATGCTCTTTTTCATTTCGTACATTCCTTTCTCAATATACATTCCAGACATGGTGGCTAAATCTGAAGGTAACCAACCTAGTTCTTCTAGTTTTTTATCAAATTCCTCGTTACTAACTAAATAAGCGGTTTCAGGATTTCGAAGCAATGCTGCTCGCTCTAACTGATCTTTTTGGATTTGGTATGCTTGCATATCAAAGGTTTGTGTCTCTAGAATGCTTGCCGTTCCTGATACTACAGGACTCAATATACTGTTAATAGTTCCTAGTACAATGGACGGAAAAAACAGGATACACAAACCAATTGCAAACGGACGTAACATCGGGTACACATCAATAGGTTCAGCTCTAGCCAAAGCTTGCCATACTCTTGAGGATACATAAAACAATGCACCCAAACCAGCCAAGGCTTTGGCGATGCCTATCATCGTACTGCATAAAGGCATCATTTCGGTATATAAACTCCGTAATACCTGATGCAAATTGTCAAATTCTATACCTAAAAACATGTGCTTTGAATTACCAGTTACGTTCGTTTAGGGTTCCATATAAAGCCAATACACGCTGGGTATCGCCTTTCTTTTTAGCTCGTAAATAGCTAATTCCGATATTTTTTTGTGTGTAGTAATTCAATAGATTACGATAGTCTTTGATTTCTTTATACAAACGGTCTATCACATCCATCCGTTCTTTATCATTCATGGACAAGGTGGATGGGTTCACAATTTCTTTCAGCTCTATGACCAAACCACCACTTTCTTCTAATAGCTTCGAATAGCCAAAGGCGATGGCAGTTAGTTCTTGGGGGGTATAGCTTTCATCTTGAAGCATTTTTTGAAAACTGTGTACATATACCTCTGATATTTCGCCAATCATCAGTACTGCTTGCTGTACTTTTCTCGCATCCTTTACTAAATTATTGACACTTTTAAGTTTGTCATAATACTTTTTTCCTTGCTCGTAAATCTTTACCGTTTCCTTAAAGTTGTTAATCATATTACTCGCCGTAGCTGATGTTTGTATGATTTCTTGAGCGGTATTGACAATACTTTGTATCAAATTCCCAGGGTCACTTACTACCCATTGCGCTTGTGTACTGCTATGAAAACCGATCATAAACAATACGATATAGATTGTTTTTTTCATTTTTATATTTTTAAAATTTATATCCTATTTCTACCACCCTATTTTCTCTTTCCTTTGGACTATTTGCGATAGCAAATACCACTAGGGATGGGCTTTTCTTTTTGTTGCCAATTGCTTAATAGCAAATTCAATATTTCCTTGGTGCTCTTTAGCAAGTTGTAGCACCTTCATTTTTTCGGTTTCTTCGGTGGTATAGGTCAAATATTCTTCTGCACTTACCTCAGTAGCGTAAACCGCTGATTGTGTGCCGCCCAAACCAATCCAAACCTCTTTGTATAAGCGACTGGGGTGATTGTTGAGATTGATCGATAAAATCTGTGCTTTCTCCTTTTCGGTAAGTCCTAACACCTCTTGAATGCCATCAAATTTGTTCATATACTTACGTTGGTCGAGTAGGATCTTACAATCGGAATTATTGATAATAGATTCCTTAACAATAGGTGATTGAATAATGTCATCCACTTCCTGTGTAACCACAATGGCTTCTCCAAAAAACTTTCGTACCGTTTTAAATAGATATTTAATGTATTCTGCCATGCCTTCTTTAGCAATCGCTTTCCAAGCTTCCTCAATCAAAATCAGTTTACGAATCCCTGTCAATCGGCGCATTTTATTGATAAATACCTCCATAATGATAATCGTAACAATTGGAAATAGAATTTTATGGTCTTTAATGGCATCAATTTCAAACACGATAAATCGTTTGCTCAACAGGTCTAGTTCTTCCGTGGAGTTTAGCAAATAATCGTATTCACCTCCTTTGTAATAAGGTTCTAATACATTAAGGAAGTTTGCCAAATCAAAATCTTTTTCTCGTACCGATTTTTCTTCCAAAATGGTTTTATAATCGGTTTTTGAAAACTCATAAAATCCGTTGAACGAGATATCGGTAGTTGCCTCTTTTTGAATACTTTTGATAAACAAGTTTACTGCATTGGACAACGCCACTTCTTCCGAACGTGAAGCAGGTTCATCATCTCGTTTCCACAAGGTCATAATGAGTGTTTTGATACTTTCTCTTTTTTCAATATCAAACACACCATCGTCTGTGTAAAAAGGATTGAAAGCTATGGGATGGTCTTCTGTATAGGTAAAATAGACTCCGTCTTCACCAGCTGTTTTTTGACGAACTAATTCGCACAACCCTTGATAACTATTACCTGTATCTACCAGCAATACGTGCGTTCCTTGTTCGTAATATTGTCGAATCAGGTGGTTGGTAAAAAAGGATTTTCCACTTCCCGAAGGTCCCAAAATGAACTTGTTTCGGTTGGTAATAATTCCTTTTTTCATCGGTAAATCGGAAATGTCTAAATGAATGGGCTTTCCTGTCAACCGATCCACCATTTTGATTCCGAAAGGAGATAACGAATTGTGGTAATTGGTTTCTTGGGTAAAGAAACACAGTGCGGGGTCTATAAACGTATAAAAACTTTCTTCGGCTGGAAAATCTCCTGCATTGCCTGGAATTCCCGCCCAATATAAAGTGGCGGTATCTACCGTATTGTGATGCGGACGGCATTCCATGAGTGCTAACTGACTTCCGACATCATTTTTAATCTGTCGCAGTTCTTGTCGGTCATCGCTCCATGCCAATACATTACAGTGACAGCGTACGGATGTCAGTCCTTTAGAATGGGCTTCGTTTAAATAATCCTCTATCCATTCTTTATTAATTTGGTTACTTCTACTGTACCTGCCCAGCGAGTGCATATTCCGAGCTGATTTTTCAAATTTCCGTAAATTCTCATCACTATTATCTATAAAAATATATTGGTTGTAGATATGATTACAACTGAGCAATAAGCCTACGGGCGAGGCAAAAGACAATCGGCAATCGCTTTTATCGGTAGATAATCGTTCAAAACGAGTGTCGGTACTTACTTGATTGGGTAAATTTTCCGTGTCGGACAATGTGTGCAAGCATAAAATTTTATCGCCTATTTGGACTTCATCTACTCCTAAATGAATATCTTGTAATGTAAAATTATCATTTCTAGACAGCGATAAATATTCTTCTAACAGTCCTTTTTTAGCAGCGGAACCGAGAATGTCGGTATCAGTTAAACGTTGTAAATCAACATAGCCCGAATCATTGATAATTCGTTCAAATTGATCCACCGATTCCATAAACTTGAGCAGGATTTCTTTGTCCCTAATTTCTTTCGGAACCAAATGTTTGCGTGTCAGCGCAGAAAAATTACTTTGAAGGCGCATCCGCTCCTTGGTAGTTTTGGTGACATACACATAACAGTGATGTGATAAAAAAGGGCGTTCATTAAAATGCTTTTCAAAACTGCGAGAGAGAAAACTCAAATGGTCTTTTTGGATTTCGGGCTGGTAGGTTTCTTTTAAAAACCAATCTTGCTTATGTACAATGGTATAATCAGGGAGTACCTTGATGGCTTTATACCATGCGGAATGAAGGGCTTCGTATTCCTTTGCAGTCACTGTAAACAGTTCAGGTAAGGTTACTTTAAACGCGATGGTGATATCCGCATCCTTGCTAATGATACAATTGTGTTCCACCGCCCAAATTGGAAGCTTTTTTGCGAATGCACTTCTTTTTGCTATCGGTCTCATCGGTCTTGATTTTGAGTGTTGATAATCGAACGCACTGCGCGATGACGGGTAATAAATCGTGGATGGCTTTTTTGTGCCGAACGCTTCATCAAACCATGTTCACCATAGGCATTGTTGATAGCAAACGTTTTCAATATCAGAAAACCACCGCTACCTAATCCTAGTGTTAAGCATACATATGGATTGATACCAATCATATACAATATGACAACCGCAATAAAAAGACCGAGTAATCCGCCTGCAAAAATAAACAGATATTGTGCCTTTAAACCTTTAAATTCTACGGTACGCCCGATGCCTTTATTAATTTGAAATGCTGCCATAATCTATAAGAAAAAGGAACGTAAAATGGTTGCCGATACAATCAAGAAGATACATGCCCCAAACCACGAAGCTGCGGTTTTAGAAGTATCTGGATCTCCTGATGAAAATTTGTTATAGACTTTTACGCCTCCGATTAAACCCACCACTGCACCTATAGCGTAAATGAGCTTGGTGGCTGGGTCAAAGTAGGAGGTAACCATTCGAGTGGCTTCATTAATACCTCCTGCGCCGTCTTGTGCATATGCTCCAATACCATATATTAAAAAGTATAGGATACAAAAGGCTATTTTTTTATAAATTTTTGTTTTCATTTTTTTGATGATTTTTTAATGAATTGAATGCTATGAAGTGTCTGAACCTTTTTATTTTTGTGCTCAAATAATTGCCGTTGATAGTGATGGAACTTATCCATACTTGAAATGCTGTTGTATAAAGTGTTTTTCTATCATTCTTATATGTTTTAAGCTTTTTTTTAGCTTGTTTTACACGAATGTAGCGAGAGTAAGAAAGCCTTTTTAGAATATAAACTTTATGGCTTTCGTTGGCTTTGGGAGGGTAGGGTTTGGATATTTTAAAGGATGTGATATTGATTTTTATGTTTGTTTCATACAAACTCTTGAATATCAAAATCACGCCAATCCTTCTTGATCGTTGGTCGGATAGCCAGGTGCTTGTCCAATAATTCTGAAACACGTTCTTGTGCTTCTGGAATTAATTTGTTTAGCATTTCTAACAATGCTGTATCCGCAATTTTTACGGCTAGAGGTAATGTATCAGGCGTTGGTTCTTCTTGAGTTAATAGCGCTGGTATTTTTTGCAATTCTTCAAAACTCAAACCTGTGGCAAAATCAGTATCATTTTTTACAGAAAAATTAGTTTTTAATTCTTCTTCCTCTTCTAACAATTCTACTGGATTGATAAAAGTTTCCATTTTTGGCGAATTAAAAATGGTATCTAACTTAGCTGTAGGTATTGCTTTATTGGCTTTCTTTTCTACCACCTCATCAAATTGTATTACAGTTTCCACTTTATTTAAAGCGACTTTACTTTTCCCCATAATTTGAATACTCTTTTTTGTACGTTTTGTTTTTTTAGGTGTATTTTTTCGTGCTTTTTTAAAACGAAAACGGTCAATCCATAAAATGAGTAATAACAATAAAATAATAAATTGTAACAACATTTCCATAATAGTTGCTTTTTATAAAATAGGTTTGTATTTATCTTTAAACTGTTTTTTAATATCGGTTTCAAATTCCCTAAAATGATGTTCTAAAATTTTATCGAGATAGCCTGAAATAGGTATTTGATTATCACCAATTACTTGCGTTATTCGGAGTAATCGTTGGTGAAATTCTTTTCGGATGGAAATAGACTTTCCATTACGAGCCGTTAAATCGCTTTTTTGTAAAAATAATTCTTGAAATGACGTTTGTTTTTTTGCCACTAAACTGATAGCTAATTTTTCTTTAGATTTCAGGTTTTTCTTTTTGGGTGCTGTTTCTCTCATTTCAGGCAACGCTCGGTCTTCTGAAAATGAATGTGACATCATCTCCATTAGTTTATCTTCGTTGATGGGTGCTTCTTTTTTCTTCATTTTCTATAAAGTTTTTTGGCTCTTACGAGTTTGTTGTTTTGTGGTTAATTTTTCTTTGTTGCTTCTCACTTTTTTTTTAGCTTCTTTCCAAGCTTCTCCTATGCTAGTAGCTGATTTTCCTTCAAATAGATTTTTCAAAAATTGTGCTGCATTCATACTGTTCCAATCTGAAAAAATGGTAAAAAAATCTATTTTATAGGCAAAGCATACTGCTTTAGGATGGTTTTGTCATACATCAATTTTGCCTTTTTCTAACCTTTTATCTTTTTCATTGCTATGATGTAAGAGATGTAAAAATTCATCGATAAAAATGTCCAATCGAGCATGTTTAATCAATCGATGATGAGGGGGAAATAAAGTAGCGCGAAATACCAATCCGTTACCAATTTCCAAGAGTTCTTTACGGAAACGTTTGCTATCTGAAAAATAGTGTTGCATCAGATGTAAATCTAATTGACTGATTACCTTTTCATACATCTTGTAGAGGGGCGATTTTTCTCGTCCATCCACCATATTCCAGAATAGATACAACCCTTTATTATTGGGTTGTTTTTTAAATAGCTCGGAGATTACTTGATAAAAAGACAAAGTGCTTTCCATCACCAACCTATCGGCTGTCATTGGCGAAAAAATAACATCCATTCCCATGAGTGTTTGTAATATTCCCGATGAATTTACCGTTCCAGGCAAATCAAAAAAAGCGATGTCATAGGATATGGGACTTTCTTTTAAAAACCGTTCTGCTTCTTGTAGAGCGGTATCTGCATGGCATGGAATAACAGGATATGCTTTTTTGTTTAAATGAGAAAATTGAGTATGTGCCATCCGTTTGTAATGGTCATGTTCCATAACTACTTTTAGCTCTCGTTCACGTTGCTTTACGATACTCAGTTGTGGATAATCACAATCAAAAAGTACCACTTGATAGCCCATTTTGTAATGCAAAATACTTGCGGTTAATATCGTAATGGCACTTTTGCCTACACCTCCTTTTTGAGAGGAAAAACTGATTTTTAAAGGTTCTTTTTTCATTGAATAAATTTTTACTGTTTACAGGTTTGTTCGTAGATCTGTTTGTACGTCCGCATGTCGGTGCTAGTGTACATAGGTTTGTTTATATATCCGTGTGCTAGAACGCAAGTACGTACGTGCCTCGATGCGCTTGTACTTTGGTACGCTAGAACATATACACGTCTGTTCTTTTGCATATGCATCGTTACGCTCATGTATTTATGCGTTAGAACATCGGTACGTTGGAACGTGCTGACGTTCCACACATCAAAAAAACAACACTTTTAACTTATTTTTTAGGGACTCCACTTTATGACGTTTTATGGCTTCAAAAGACGCCTTTTGTCACTGGTTATTGTAGTGTTACATTCATTTTTTCGCTTTTACTTTGTAGTGATAAGATCTCAGAGTTGTGATGTCCCATCACAACAAAAAAATCAATTTAAAAACTGTTCAGCAGAACAGAGCAAGTTGTGTAATGCGTGCCTCAAAATGCATTTTGTGCCGCTCATTACAAACTTGTCCTACGGAGTTTAAAATCCCTCCGAAGTCGAGGATTTTTGGAAAAGACGAATTGGAATTTTTACAATAAAACGATCTAAAATGAAGAAAGAAAACACCAAAAAAGGACGAAAACCCAAAGAAAACCCGCTAGCATACCGCTATGTGTTTCGATTAAATGCAACAGAAAATGCCGAGTTTTTAAAACAATTTGAGGCATCTGGACTGGATACCAAAGCCAAATTTATCCGTGCAATAGTCTTTGAAAAGGAAATTAAAGTGGTGAAAATCGACAAATCAACACATGATTATTATATGCGATTGACCTCGTTTTATGCTCAATTTAGAGCTATTGGTGTAAACTATAATCAAACGGTCAAAGCATTGCACACAACATTTACTGAAAAAAAAGCACAGTTTTTACTTTTAAAGTTGGAAAAACTCACCATAGAACTCATTATGGTGTCCAAAGAAATTACGCACCTCACCCAAAAATTTAAAGAAAAATGGTTGCAAAAATAGGACGTGGAAATAACCTGATAGGAGCATTGATTTACAATCATAAAAAGGTAGAAAAGGGTAAAGGCAACATTTTACATGGCCATAAGATGATTGAACCCTTGGGTGAAAGGTTTACCATTTCCTTATTAGAACAATCTTTTAAACCGTATCTCATCGCTAATAAACGTACCGAAAAACCAATACTACACATCTCCTTAAATCCTAGTCCAAAAGATGAAGTTTCAGATGAGTTATTTCAACAGCTATCAGAAAATTATATGAACGAAATGGGATATAGGAATCAGCCCTATGTGGTCTTTAAACATACGGATATTGACCGTGCTCACATTCATATTGTTTCGGTTTGTGTCGATGAAACAGGAAAACGAATCTCGGACAGTTTCGAGAAAAGGCGTTCTATGAAAGTTTGCCGAGCATTAGAAAAACAATTTGATTTATCTCCTGCGGTAGCTTCAAAAAAGAAAGAAGCAATTCCTTTACAAAAAGTGGATATTACACAGGCTAATCTGAAACGACAAATTGCTTCTGTGCTAACCTTTGTGAATGAGTATTACCATTTTCAAACATTTGGTGAATACAAAGCCCTATTGTCTTTTTTTAATGTTACTGCACAGGAAGTGAGAGGTGAAATTCACGGAAAAGAAAAAAAAGGGTTGGTGTATTTTGCTATCGATGATTTGGGTAAAAAGGGAAGCCACCCGTTACCATCATCACGATTCCCACAACCTGTGAGTTTAGCTGATGTGCACCGAAAAATGGAAAAATCGAAAATCTTTGTTCAGCAACACAAACCACAAAAACGACTTCGTGGGTTGGTCACTCAGGCCATACAAAATGCTCAAACACAAGCCGATTTTAGAAGCTATTTGCAGGAGCATAAAGTATCGCTTTTTGTTCGAGAAAATGATAAAGGAAGAATTTATGGCGTAAGTTTTATAGATCATGCCTCAAAAACAGTACTTAATGGTTCCCGGTTGGGCAAAGCTTTTTCAGCCAATGTGTTTCATCGTTGGTGGAAGGAAGGAGAATCCCCAATTCTGATTGCTGATAATATAAAAGACCCTCCAACAGAACTTATACAAGAGGAACCGATCGCAGAAGCAGACAGCTTCTCTAATGCACATTCTTGGGAAGCCTTGAGTTTACTGCCGATGGATATTCCTTTAGAAAATGATGAGGATATCATCAAAAAGAAACGGAAAAAGAAGAAAAATGCAAAACGAAGATGATTTAAGAGGACTCGCCAAAATAATGGAATTTATGCGAGCGATTAGTATTTTGTTTGTTGTGATTCATTGTTATTGGTTTTGTTATGAGGCGTTTACAGAATGGAAATTTACCGTAACTATCGTAGATAAAATACTATGGAACTTTCAACGAACTACAGGGTTGTTTTCATCTTTGCTATGGACAAAATTATTTGCTGTTGTCTTTCTCGGTTTATCCTGTTTGGGTACAAAAGGAATCAAAAATGAAAAAATAACAGGGACTAAAATTAGTATTGCCTTTATAGTAGGAGTGCTGTTTTTCTTTTTCAATTTTTGGCTATTAGCCGCTTCGTTATCTAAAATGAAGATTGCTATTTTATACATTTCAAGCATGTCTGTTGGATATATTTCGTTGCTTTTGGGCGGTGTTTGGATGAGCCGATTGCTAAATAATAATTTGATGGACGATGTTTTCAATATCGAAAACGAAAGTTTTATGCAAGAAACTCGTTTGCTAGAAAATGAATATTCGGTCAACCTGCCTACACGATTCTATTACCAAAAGAGATGGAATAGGGGATGGATCAATATTGTCAATCCATTTCGGGCAACGATGGTGTTGGGAACTCCTGGCTCGGGAAAATCCTATGCCGTGATTAATAATTTTATCAAACAGCAAATTGAAAAAGGGTTTGCGATGTATATCTACGATTTTAAGTTTGATGACCTTTCTACCGTAGCTTATAATCATTTGTTAAAGCATGCCGATAAGTACAAAATTCCCCCTAAATTTTATGTAATTAATTTTGACGATCCTCGAAAAAGTCACCGATGTAATCCTATTGATCCAGCATTTATGACGGATATCTCGGATGCTTATGAAAGTGCTTATACCATTATGTTGAATCTTAATAAGACATGGATTCAAAAACAGGGAGATTTCTTTGTAGAAAGCCCAATTATTTTATTAGCCTCAATCATTTGGTATTTAAAAATCTATGAAAATGGAAGGTATTGTACATTTCCGCATGCCATTGAATTTTTGAATAAAAAATATGCAGATGTATTTACCATTTTAACAAGCTATCCTGAATTGGAAAACTATTTGTCGCCTTTTATGGATGCTTGGCAAAGTGGCGCACAAGACCAATTGCAGGGGCAGATTGCCAGTGCTAAAATCCCGTTGTCAAGAATGATTTCACCTGCCTTGTATTGGGTAATGACGGGAAATGATTTTAGTTTAGACATCAACAATCCAGTAGCTCCTAAAATTTTATGTGTAGGGAACAATCCAGACCGACAAAACATCTATTCGGCAGCTTTAGGTTTATACAATAGTCGTATTGTTAAACTCATCAATAAAAAAGGGCAACTTAAATCTTCAGTGATTATTGATGAATTACCCACCATTTATTTTCGGGGATTGGATAATTTGATTGCCACAGCTCGGAGTAATAAGGTAGCCGTCTGTTTGGGGTTTCAAGATTATTCGCAACTGACCCGTGATTATGGGGATAAGGAAAGTAAAGTAATTCAAAATACAGTTGGAAATATTTTTAGTGGTCAGGTAGTGGGTGATACTGCTAAAACATTGTCGGAACGTTTTGGTAAAGTATTGCAAAAACGACAGTCTATGACGATTAACAGACAGGATACATCGACCTCTATTGCTACCCAATTGGATAGTTTGATTCCTGCCTCTAAAATAGCCAATCTTACACAAGGAATGTTTGTAGGAGCCGTATCGGATAATTTTGAGGAGCGTATTGAACAAAAGATTTTTCATGCTGAAATTGTAATAAACAATGAAAACGTGTCTGCCGAAACTAAAAAATACAAGCCCATTCCTGAGATCATTTCTTTTGTAGATAAAAATGGCAACGATAGGATGGAAGAAGAAATGAATGCCAACTACCGACAAATTAAAGTGGATGTTGAAAATATCATTTTGTCAGAAATAGATCGGATACAAAACGACCCGAGTTTAGCACATTTAGTGAAGAAATAAAATTGTAAACATATAGATTTCTGGAATTCCTTTTTGTTGAGAAGTTGCAGTTATCGCATCCTGGAATAGTTCTTTGTTTTTGTGTAGCTTCATTTAATATTCCAATTGGTTATGGTTGATAGTGCTTTTTTATCAATTCCATAATTGTATTCAGAAAGTGGATTTAGACTCTTTTTTAATGTTTGTAGTTCAATGGAAAAGTTTATTTTTTCCAACAAAGAACCCAAAAAAGCCCTCACTCTAGGTGGATAATATAAGGCACAATCAATAAGTTGTTTTACTTCTTTTAAGGTTAGTTTTTTTAGTTGATTGGAAATAATTTTAATACCTGATTTTTTATCTAAATCGGGGATTTTTTTAAAATCTTTGAGAGCGTCTAAAATTTCTAGTAGAACGTAATTTTTATCTGTCACATCTACATAACTTTTTACTGGCTTTCCTTTAATATTTCCAACTGATACTGTTATTCGTTTATCTCTACTTGCAATTTTTATATTTCTTGGTACTTGAGTTGTTAAACCCATTCTGTTGTATAAGGAAATACCTGTGATGTAGGCAATTCTTTTGTTGTTTTGGAATAAATAAGGTTTCAATAACTCTTCTTCATTAGGTTTTAACTCTCCAAAAATGGTTTGTTTAGGTTTGTAGAATACACCTGTAGAAACTCTTTTGATGATTTCTTTCTCAATTAAACGTTCAATTGCTTTTGTAGCTGCACTATATTCGTTTGATTCAATAGAAAGTTGCTGGTACTTGAAAGTGGTACCTTCTTTTAACTTGGTAATTTGCTTTTCTATTTTTTGAGCTACTTTCATTGTAAAACAAAAGTACAGAATTTATTTTATTTGTCAAGTAAACGAAACATAATACTTGACAAATATAGTGTGCTAATAAATACTATTTTACTTAATTTCATCCATTCGTTTGATTAGGTTCTTCATTTCTTTAAGTTTTTAATAAACGCTCATATAGAGAACTATTGATTTGTCTTTTTAATTCCCTTATTGACCATTGAGAATTTGATATTTCTTTTTCGTAAAAATTTCGTTTTTCCTTATTTTCAATTATTAGCAGTTCGCAAATATGCAACCAAGTAAGTTGTCCAGACAATGTTTGGACATTCGGGTATTCAAGATGAAATTTACGCATATTGAACAGATTGAAACGAGAAAATCCTTTTCCAAATTCTGTGGTTCATTGTTTTGACAATGATAAAATTATTTGTCTTGAAGACTGATTGTCAAATTCATTCCGTTGCTCGTTCTGAATAATTTATTTTCCAATTTGCCAATTTAAGAAAATTAGAGGTAATTGAAAATCAACATTTTTTATTTTAGTTATAGAAGGTTGAATTTGTTTTGAAACAACAATTTGTTCTTTTAGTGAGGGTTGTGTAATCAAATTGTGTATTTGTAAGGCTGAATAATACTCAATATAATGATTTGTTTCTTTTGCAAGGTGTCCTGCAATGGGATGCCAATCAGGCATAAAAGATGTAGCATCTTTCTCATAAGGAAGATAAAGTATAGCCATTTTTTAAACGCATTAAGAGTCCTCTTTTTACCATATCGCTCAATAATTCCTTTAGGGCAGTATTGCTCGAATTAGGCAATGCATTTACGGCTTCAGTATACCCAAAACAATTTTGATTTAATTTATTGAAATAAGAGAGAATCTTATTTGATTGCGCTGATATGTTTTTTATTCTCATAGGGTATATATCATCAGTCTAAAACTTATTTTTTAATATATTTAAGTCAGTTAAATCCTGTCTATTGCGATATGAAACATAATTTATTTTTTGGATAGCGGTAGAAAAAGGCAAGCTCTTTTTATTTTGTGAGGCAGGAGCAAAATGAGATGTGCTTGATTGTGCAGTGGACTTTATCAATTCTAAATTTGATGGTAGTACGATTTTCTGCTGTGGTTAAAACAAAAAATGCACACAAAATCGAAAAGAGTATACGCAGTACTTCTTCTGATCAGTAAAACCTAAACCTCGATTTCGCCTTATCTAAAAACTTCCTGGATCATTCAACAAGATGTATAGCGTTGGCCTATCGGCACGCCATATATTTAGTTATTATTGTACCTTAGTACTTATTTGATTTTCTTGTCTTCTTATATTGATTTATCATTTTTCCAAAATCTTTATCTTTTTTACGTTTTTCAGTAGCGGTTGACTCATAGTGTTCTTTTTCTCGTTCCATTTTCAAATAGTTTTCGAAATATGATTTGTCTATTTGTCCATTTTCTAGAGCTGATGTAATCGCACAACCACTTTCAGAGGTGTGGGTGCAATCCGAAAACCTACAATTTTGTGTCAAGTCATATATTCTTTCAAATGTACTTTCTAGTCCACCTGAACTATCTGTAATACCAACTTCACGCATTCCTGGATTGTCAATAAGTATTGCGCCATTTACCATTGGGATTAGCTCACGGTGAGTTGTAACATGTTTGCCTCTATCAATACTTGTACTGATAGTGTCTGTTTTCATTCTATTTTCCCCACTCAAACTGTTTATAAGAGAAGATTTTCCCACACCTGATGAGCCTAGAAGGCAATATGTTTTTCCTTTATAAAGCAATTTTTTCAATTTGTCCATCCCTACCTGAGTTTCATTACTCACATGGATTAAAGGAATGTTTTTAACTCTGGTTTTTATTTTGTTAAGCAAATCATTTAAGTGCTGCTCGTCTATTAAGTCAGTTTTGGTGATCACAATTATCGGTTCAATCTTGGAAGCGAAACAAAGGGTTAAATACCGTTCCAATCGGTTCAAGTTAAAATCTCTATTTACCGATTGTACAATTAACCCGTAATCGATATTGCTAGCAATAATTTGCAACTCACCAAACTTATTAACCGCCTGTCTTGAAAGCACGGAAAATCTTGGTAAAATACTATGAATGATTACAAAATCAGTCTCATAATGTATTAAAGAAACCCAATCTCCAACAGCGGGGAAATCTTTACGGCTTATAGCAGAGAACCTTAATTTTCCTGTAATCTCAGCTTCAAATTCACCTTTTCCGTTCTTTACAATATATCTTTCCTTATGCTCGGCTATTACACGTCCAATTTCAAAGCCCTTAAGATTATTATCGACTCTTAATTTTTCGAAATTATCATTATATCCTAAATCTTGAATTGTCATCCTGTTCCCTATATTTTTAGTTGACTTTTCTAGTCTAATTTAATTATGCTGGTTTTTTTGTTAACTAAAGTTTCAAACCTGTTTAATGCTGTTTTGTTTTTGATTTCATAGTGCATTGGAATAACTACTTTGGGGTTGATTTTATTTATAATCTCGGCGGCTTCTTCCTCATTCATCGTTAGGTTATCGCCTCCAATGGGAATCAAAGCAACATTAATACCATTTAGTTCTTTCATTTCAGGAATATGGTCCGTGTCGCCTGCATGGTAAATCCTTAATCCATTTTTCATTGTAAATACATAACCTACATTTTCTTTTGATTTTGGATGCGCCTTTATCCATAAGAAAACTGATTTTGTATTGTATGCTAAGGTTGTCTCAACATTAAAATCTTCAAAGTTTAACTGTTCCTTAGGTCTTACTATTTGTGTTTTATTCGAGATGTTTTTTAGCTTCTTTGAAACTCCTTTTGAACAAATTATGATTGTCTCATCTTTAAGGAGATTTTTAATATCCTTAATAGAGAAATGGTCTGGATGCGCATGCGTTATTAAAATATAATCGGCTTGTTCTGGTTTTCCAACTCCTACAGGGTCTATATAAACAATCTTATCTTCAATTTTCAACTGAAAACTAGAAGGGAAAAAGTGTGATTTGTTCACTTTAATTGCTCCCCAAGTTGTTAAGGTTATATTTTCTCCAATAGTCACTTGTTGTGGAATTGGATTTCTTTTTTCGCTTATTGATACATTTACCATGGTGCAGCCTTGATTAATTAATAATGCCAAATATAATATTGAGTATTGGAATCTATTTAGCTTCATTTCTTGTCATTCTTTTTGACAAAATTATAGAGAATAAATGTTAAATTTTAGACGCTACCGTTCATTTCGTGTACTTTTTTGATTGTTGGAACAGAAGTACCATTTTGCGAATATCTGCGAAATACGCTTTTAGCCAACTTTCGTTCAACGTCTCATCAGTAATTTGAAGATAAAAATTTTCCAAACTAAGGTGCAAAACCATTTTGGCTAGCGAACTATTTTCCGATAATGAAATTATGTTTTTCCATACAGGTATCAATCCTTCAATTGAAAATTGATTTATACGATATAGATATTTTTTGAATTCTTGGTTGTCTCTATGGATTCTTAATTGACGATTAAATAATAGATCGATCTTGTGTTCAATGATAATTGAGATTAATGCATTCTCATTCTTTGCCGCTGATTCTTTTTTTGAAATTGCTTTTGCGCGACTCAAGTGAAATTCCAATAAACGTTCCGTAAAAACGTCTAAGTCAGCAAATAAATGGTAAAATGAAGACTTATTCTTTCCAACTTCTCTTGATAACCTTTCTACCTTAAGTCCTTTTGGACCTTCGTAGGCAAAACAATTGTAGCCTTTTTCTAACCAAATTTTTTCTATTTCTCTCATTTTAAATAGCAATAAGACTTAGTTGAGCTATTTCAAGTTGAATGCGATTTGTTATATCCTTGTGTATCAAAGGCTTTTAGTTACCTGTAAAAATACATAATTTTAAGGATTTCTAAAATTATGAAATTTTAAGAAAGTTAACCATTGTTAAAGACCTTTTTACCTTTGGAAGTCTTTTATCAAAAAGAGATTATAGGTGAATTTAAATATAAAAAAAACAAAATACAATCGATAATAAGTCTTTAAAAGGAGTTTTAGTATTCTATTGTTTAAAAGAAAAATAAAGAACTAAAACTTACATACATATTCCATAGAATATAGCAAAAATGATAAAATGATCGCTCAAGTACAAAAAAGAAACCTGATGAGACACATAAGTACAAATGACTTCTTCTCAAAGTAAAAGGCAAAACCTCGATGTATCCCTTACTTAAAAAAAAACTCTGGATCAGTCAACAAGATGTATAGCGTTGGCCTATCGGTACGACATATATTTAGTTATTTGTGCAGTTTTTATTCCGCTAACCTTTTCTTCAAGTCCATTCTCTGATGTAAAATTCTAACAATTTCTACAATTTCATTTTCTGATTTTCTATAGAAAATCAGATGCGACTTGATTTTCGAGTATCTATAATTTTTCCGAGTTTGTTGAGCCGATTTTCCAATCATAAAATTATCAGCTATAAATTCGATTTCTCCGATTATTAAGTCGTAATATCTATCCGCTTGCTCTTTAGACCACTTATGAAAGGTATAAGCCCAAATATTATTTAAATCTTCAATTGCCTGTTCACTTATTCTGTATTTGTTTTTACTCATAAGTGTTTTCGATGTAATTCAGCGAGATTTTGTTTTGGGTCGAAATTTTCTACAAATCCACTTTGTTCTCCAACTTCAAGAGCCTTAATCAATTCTCTTTCTTTTTTTTCTTCACTTTCTAATAAACGTAAAGCTGAACGAATTACTTCGCTTACTGAATTATATCTGCCTGATTTCACTTCGTCTTTAATGAAATCTTCAAAATAATTTCCTATTGAAATTGATGTGTTTTTTCCCATTTTAACTAAAATTTATTCAAATATACCAAATCTTGGTAACGTATCCAAATTGCACACAACTTGTTAAATACAAAACTTTTATCCCATTACACAGCCATCACGATCGGATATACGAGAGTTTTGTTGATGCATTAATTACCACGCTAGCTTTTATTGTAAAAAGATAAAAATTCTTATTACCTGCAATGTAAATAGATTTATTGTAAACGCTTCTGTAAGTATTGTATCAATAGAAGTGCCTAAATCTTAACAAATGGACACAAAAGCGAAAAGAGTATACACAGTACTTCTTCCCATAAATAACACCCAAAACCTCGATTCCCTCCTTATCTAAAGACTTTTCAGATCAATCAACAGAATATATAGCGTTGGCCTATCGGCACGCCATATACTTAGTTATTGCCAGTAGTTTATTTGTTACTTATTTTATCATTTTTAAAGGGTGAGTAATCTGCTTTTAACTTACCATTTACTAAAATAGTATTAAAGTAACATTTTACACCTGTTGCCATATTAATATTTTCAATATTTTGAATATGAAAGTGTAAATGAGGTTCAGTGGAATTCCCAGAATTCCCACAAAGCCCCAATAAATCACCTTGTTTTACTTTTTGACCTTGGGCTACCTTAATAGTATTTTGCTTGAAGTGAGCAAAAAAAAGATATTCATCATTTATTGTTTTAATAATAACTGTATTTCCAGGGACGTATGCAGGGTTCATTTCTCCAGGGTTATTATCTTTTACACCATCAACAACCAAAACAATTTCTCCATCGCAAGGAGCAATCAATTCTTTACCAAAGGCATAATAATCTTCATTTTTTAAACCATTCGTTTTAAATGAGCTCCCTTTTTCATTGGTTATAACAAAGTCAAACGCATTTTTTTCAGCTTCACTTATTATATGATAATTTAATTCCTTTGTATCTCCTCCCCATAGTACATTCCATTCTTCTTTGAATGGTAATATAAGATTGGTGCTATTGCGATCCATTTTTGGTAGTTTATCGTCTTTAAAAGGTGTTACTGCAAAACCATTAATTTTAGAATTATTATCTAACGAAATATTTAGGGCGTAAAGTGCACGTTCAAAATTCGTTTTGTAAACAGCAACACTCCCGTTTTTATAGCTTACAAATTCTCTTTTGGTTATGTTTCCAGCTTGCGCTTTTAAATTAGTTAAGAAAGGGATTAATTTATCTTGAGGTACTGCTGTTTTCATATTATTTGAAAACATAGAGAAAATAATTTCAAAATTATTAGTATTATAGTTTTTTTCAAAGTCACTTACAACGTCTGTGTAAGTTGGTTTTTCAGTTTGTGCAAATGTTATATTTGTTATCAAAACAAATAAGCTAACTGATATAATTTTCCTCATAATTTTTATTAGTTTTTTCTTCTTAATTTGTTGATTATCTTCTTTATAAATTTTGAAATTAAATTAATATCCTTTTTGATTGAATCTTTTTCAAATTGGCTGACGTTATTTCTTTTCGTTTTAGCCCAGTTTAATTTCAAAGTAGCTATGTCTGAATTAATCGAATCTTTCTCGAATTGACTTACTTTACTTTTAAATTCATTTATGAGCTGTGATACTTGAATATTAATCTTTTCGGATTGAGGCTGTTCATTCCAAGTATCTTTTATGTCTTTCCAAATATTTTTCTGTTCACTATTCCACATAATATTATATTTTATTTGTTATACAATCCAATAGGATTTTTTTAATTCTTTTCATTTTTACTGCAATATGATTTTCTGTTAATCCAGTTATTTCTGCAATCTCTTTATACTTCAATTCTTCTAAATAAAGGATAATGATTGATTTATTTTCATTGTTTAGTTTTGAGATGCAAGAAGTCAAAGCATTAAACTTTTCGTGTTGATTATTCTCAATAGGAGTTTCTAAAGGAATGAATTGAATAGATTCTAATTGAAGTGTCTCGTTATAAGTTTTCTCTGATTTTTGTTTTGAGCGAAGACAGACATTTAGTGTAATTCTGTAAATCCAAGTGTCAACACTCGAATTGCCTTTAAAAGTTGGAAGAGATTTCCAAATTGCAAAGATTACTTCTTGGAAAAGGTCTTGAGGTTCTAAAGGTGAAATTGCGTAGATTTTACAAATTCTATAAATTTTCTCTTTATTATTTTCAAGTAGCTGTTCAAATGTTTCTGTCATTGGTTTTTTATCTTTCATTATTACTCTCTACTTATTTAGTGACAAGAGTTTTCGAAATATGACAGAATTTTCAAATTATTTACGGATTTTCTTAAATTACTGGCAACGTCAGTTCGTCTAATAACTCCGTTTTATTTTTAATTTATCCAACTAAATTACAGTATTAGTTTTACACGGGCTGTATTA